>CBDUPA010000003.1:0-449386 GCA_965368975.1 uncultured bacterium
CGGCGTGCTTCAGGCTCAGGGCGATCTAGTAGGTGCCCGCGCGTATCTGGAGCGTGTTTTGGATATCGAAATGTTGCTATATGGCACCCGCGATCACTACTCATCGGCAATGACCGAAGAGCAGCTTGGGTTTCTCTTGCTGCAACTCGGCGAGCCCCAGCGAGCCATAGAGTTGCTAACGCATGCGCTGCAGGTCTACCACCAAGCTCTCGGTCCACAGCATCTATACACAGTTCGGCTCGCAGGTTTCTTTGCCCAGATGCAACAGGCCGGCGACTCTCCACAAGACTGATCTCCTACCAGCGCACACCCATCATCGTGCAGTTCAAACCACTGCCGATCCCCATCAACCCCGCCGCATCCCCAGCCTTCAGGCGTCCCGCTTCTGCCGCCTGCGCCAGGGTGATCGGCAGGGCCGCCGGGCCGATGTTTCCCAAAGTCTCGACGTTCAGCTGCACCTTCTCGGGCGTCATTCCCAAGGCCTTGCCCACCGACTGGACGTGCTTGGTCGACACCTGGTGTGGCACGTAGACGTCGATCTGTTCGTCTCGCCAGTTGGGAATGTCCCGCTCGGCGACTTGCCAGGTGCGCTGTGCCAGTGCCACGCCCGCTTGCAGCAGGGCTGCGGGGTCGACCAGCATCTGGTCCCGTTGGCCTAGACACAGACGGTTCTGCGACGTGTCCGCCAGGGTGACGGCACCCGTGATGTGATGGCCGTCGGGGTGGTCCTCAGCACGTCCCAAGAGCATCGCGACGGCGCCGGAGCCCAACGTCAGGGTCGCGAAGTGCCGGTGGAACTCCTGGATCGTCACGTGCGACTGGCGCAGACGCTGGATCGTGGCTTCGACGACTTCGCGCGAACTCTCGCCGGCGACCACCAGCGCGTGCCGAGCCCAGCCGGCGTCGAGGATCAAGGCGGCCTGCAGCATGCCATCGAGAAAGCCGAGGCAAGCGTTGCCGACGTCGAAGTTCATGCAGTGGGCGGGCAAGCCGAGGTTGCCGTGCACCAGGCAGGCGACGGAAGGCTCGACGTAGTCCTTCGACACCGAGGTGCTGACGATCAAGCCAATGTCGGCGGCGGCGGTGCCGGTCGTCTCGAGCAACTTGCGGGCGGCACGGGTGGCGGCGTCGGAGGGGGAGACGCCATCGCCCCAGAAGCGGCGCTCGGCCACGCCGGTGAGGCCGACGATCTGGTTGCGCGGCAGGCGCAGGCGCGCAACGGTGTCGGCGAGCTGCGCTTCCAGCTCACTGGACGGAACGACGTGTTGCGGCAACTCGTAAGCCAGGCCGGCGATCACCAGATCCCGTGGGATGCGGCGGCTGGGGACGGCGTCGGGGGAGGCTGTGGGCGCAGCTGAAGACCAGGCGGCCGGTGGAGAAGTGTGCGTCATGGGAGGCGGAGTATAGCGTGAGGAATTGTCCGCGTACGGCGTGGTACGGAGCGGAGGCTGTGGTAGGGTCGCGCGCGCCATGAGTCTGGAACCGAGTTCCCCGCCCACTGCGACCGCTGCGGTCGACCCTGCCGAACCCGGCATGGCGCCCAGGGCTTCGAGCCCGCGAGGCAAGCTGTCAGACGGCTGGCGTACGCTGGTCACGATCTGGTTCGGCCAGTTCGTCTCGGTCTTCGGTTCGGGCATCAGTGGTTTCGCGCTCGGCGTCTGGGTGTTCGACCAGTCTCGCTCGGCGACCGCGTTCAGCTTCCTGATCTTCATCACCTCGCTGCCGGCCATCTTGGCGACGCCGTTGACCGGCGTGCTGGTGGACCGCTGGGACCGCCGCTTCTGCATGCTGCTGGGCGACACGGTGGCCGCCATCTCGACGGTGATTCTGCTGGCGCTGGTGTGGGACAACGGTCTGCAGATGTGGCATCTCTACGTCTTGATCGCTGTCGGTGGTCTCTTTGGTTCGCTGCAGCAGCCGGCGTTCAGTGCCACGGTGCCGCTGCTCATTCCCAAGGATCAGCTCGGCCGTGCCGCGGGGATCTCGCAGATGGTGTTTTCGGCACCGCAGATCGTGACGCCGGTGCTCGGTGGCTTCCTGTACTCCCAGATCTACCTGCACGGCATCCTCATGATCGACCTCGCGACCTTCCTCGTGGCGGTCGTGACGCTGTTCATGGTGCGCTTCCCGAAGCCGCCCAAGTCGGCGCTGGGAGCGGAAGTCGACCGTGGCTCGTTCAAGGAGCAGGCGCTGTTCGGCTGGACCTACACGCGTGAGCGCAAGGGGCTGTTCGCCCTGATGTTGTTGTTCGCGATGTCCAACTTCTGCAGTGGCATGGCCTACGTGCTGTTCACGCCGTTGGTGCTGACCATCGGCGGACCGGAACAGCTGGGTATCGTCATGGGAGCGGGAGGCGCCGGCTTCCTGATCGGCAGCACGCTGATGGCCGCTTGGGGTGGGCCGGAGCGCAAGATCTTCGGTGTGCTGGGTGGTGTCCTGTTGCAGGGCTTGATGCTCTTCCTGGCAGTACTCGAGCCGACGACGATCGGCATCAGCGTCTTGGTGCTGGTGTTCATGGCCGCGTCGATGGTGGTCGGAGGGTGCAGTCAGGCGATCTGGCAGGTGAAGGTCGAGCCCGACCTGCAAGGACGGGTGTTCGCCATTCGCAAAATCGTCGCCTGGTCGACGTTGCCGCTGGCGCAGCTGCTGGGTGGACCGCTTGCGGACTATGTCTTCGAGCCTTGGATGCGCGAGGGCGGATTCTTCGCCGAGACGGTTGTCGGTGAGATCATGGGGATCGGTCCGGGACGCGGTATCGCGCTGCTGTTCATCGTGCTCGGTGCGATCACGGTGGTGGTCGTCGCCGTGGGGCTGTCCCACGCGCACCTGCGGCGGGTCGACATCGAGTTGCCCGACGCCTTGGACGATCTGCCGCCGGGCATGGTTCTACCCAGCATGGGGCCGCCAGCCGGAGAGCAAGCCGGTGAGCAGGAGGGCGCCGAGGCATCGCCGGCAGAGCCGCCTACCGAGCACACCTAGGTCGCGCAGGCGCGTCGGCCAAAAGCGCGGAAGGCTGATACTCTGAAGGCAGAGGCGCCGGTCGGACGAGTCGCCAGTGAACCTGCGGCTGGCCCGGGAGTGAAGAGCAGCTAGAACCGGCAGCTCGGCGCCCCGTAGGTAGTAGCTATGGCAAAACCAGGCAGCTCGGCGCCGACCGTGTTCCGCATGCAGGGTGTGACGAAGGTCTACCACATGGGGGAGGTCGATGTGCATGCCCTGCGCGGCATCGATCTGGCCCTGCCTGAAGGTGAGCTGGTCGTGTTGCTGGGGCCGTCGGGCAGCGGCAAATCGACCTTGCTCAACATCCTGGGGGGGCTGGACGTGCCGACCGATGGCGTCGTGCACTACCGCCAGCAGGACATTACCGCCGCCGGTGAAAGCGAGCTGACGCGCTACCGCCGGCATCACGTTGGCTTCGTTTTCCAGTTCTACAACCTGATCCCGAGCTTGACGGCGCGGGAGAACGTGGCGCTGGTGACCGAGATTGCCGACGACCCGATGACGCCGGAAGAGGCGCTGGAGTTGGTCGAGCTGAGCGGCCGTCTCGATCATTTCCCGGCGCAGCTCTCGGGCGGCGAACAGCAACGGGTGGCGATCGCGCGTGCCATCGCCAAGCGTCCCGACGTGCTGTTGTGCGACGAGCCGACCGGCGCGCTCGACATCACCACCGGCATGGTGGTGCTGGAGGCGATCGACCGGGTCAACCGGGAACTCGAGACGACGGTGGCCGTGATCACGCACAACGCTTCGATCGCGGACATGGCGCATCGCGTCATTACGCTGGCCGATGGCCGCATCGCCAGCCAGCGCGTCAATGAGCATCGCTCGGCGGTGCGCGAGCTGAGCTGGTAGCGGGGAGGGCACCATGCGCGCGCTGGACCGCAAGCTGCTTCGGGAACTCTGGGAGATGAAGGCCCAGGCGCTGGCGATCGCGCTGGTGATCGGAGCGGGCATTGCGCTTTACGTCGCCTACCTGAGCAACTTCCATTCGCTCGATCTGACCCTCGACACCTACTACGAGCGCCAGCGCTTCGCCGATGTCTTCGCATCAATGAAGCGAGCGCCGCAGCGACTGGCCGACCGCATTGCCGAGATTCCCGGCGTGGCGCAGGTCCACACGCAGGTGGTGATGGACGTCAATGTCGACGTCGAGGGCATGACCGAGCCGGCGGTCGGGCGGCTGGTGTCGATTCCCGAGGTCGACCGCGATCATCTCAACGACCTCTACCTGCGCCGAGGGCGGTACCTCGAGCCCGGGCGTAGCGACGAAATCCTGATCAGCGAAGGCTTCGCCGACGCCCACGGGTTCATGCCGGGCGATACGGTGGCGGCGATCGTCAACGGGACACGCCGACGCTTGGAGATCGTCGGTGTTGCGCTGTCGCCCGAGTATGTCTACACGATCCGTCCCGGTGATCTGTTCCCGGACGACACCCGTTTCGGCATCTTCTGGATGGAGCGAAGAGCTCTGGCCAGCGCCTTCGACATGGAGGGTGGTTTCAACACCGTCGCCCTGAAGTTGGTGCCGGGGGCGTCGAAGCCGGAGGTGATCGCGCGGTTGGATGTGTTGCTCGAGCCCTACGGAGGGCTCGGGGCCATCCCACGTGAGTTGCAGCTCTCGCATTGGACGATGAGCAACGAGCTGGCGCAGCTGAGTTCGATGGGAGTGATCATTCCGGCGATCTTTCTGTCCGTGGCCGCCTTCTTGCTCAATGTGGTGATGGCACGCGTGATCTCGGTGCAGCGCGAGCAGATCGCGGCACTCAAGGCGCTCGGCTACAGCAATCGGAATATCGGCGTGCACTACGTCAAGTTGGGCATGGCGATCGCCTTCCTGGGAGCGTTGCTCGGCGTGGCTGGTGGGCTGTGGCTGGGCAATGCCCTGGCGCACCTCTACGCGACCTTCTTCCGTTTCCCGATCCTCTACTACGAGCTGCCGCCGCAGGTGTTGGTGAATGCCTTCGCCATTAGCCTCGGCGCGGCAGTTCTGGGCGTGCTGAGCACCGTCCGCAAGGCCGTGCGCTTGCCGCCTGCCGAGGCGATGCGCCCGGAGCCGCCGGCCAACTACAAGCGCACGCTTCTCGAGCGACTGGGCCTGGCTGCCTTGCTCAGCCCGCCGGCGCGCATGGTGCTGCGCAATTTGGAGCGGCGGCCGCTGCGCGCCGCGCTGTCGGTGTTGGGGGTCGGTTTCGCCTGTGCGCTGCTGGTTGTTGGCCTGTTCTTCGTCGACTCGATGGACGTGCTGCTCGATTTACAGTTCAATGTCGTGCAGCGCGAAGACGTCACCATCACCTTCTACGAGCCGACCTCGCCGCGGGCTCGCCACGAGCTGGCCCGCCTGCCTGGGGTGCTGCAGCTGGAGCCGCTACGCATAGTGCCGGCGCGCTTGCGACACGGCTATCGCTCGCGTCAGCTGGCCCTCACCGGCATTCCCCAGGGAGCCGAGCTGCAGCGTATCGTGGGGGCCGATTTCCGGAGCCGCCAGCTGCCAGTCGCGGGTCTAGTGCTGTCTGAGCAACTCGCCCAGGTCCTGCGCCTGCAGCCGGGCGAACTCGTGACGGTGGAGGTCTTGGAAGGTCGGCGCCCGGTCTACGAGCTGCCGGTGACCGCAGTGGTCGACGACTTCATGGGGCTGTCTGCCTACATGGAACTTGGCTCTCTGCACCGTCTGCTGCGGGAAGACGCGCTGCTCTCCGGGGCCCGGATGCGGGTTGACGAGACGCTCGAGTTGGACTTGTACCAGAGGCTCAAAGAAACACCCGGTGTGGCCGGCGTCGGCCTCAAGCGCGCGGCGCTGAACAACTTCCAAGAGACCCTGGGCCAGAACATGAACACCATGATCTTCTTCAACATACTCTTCGCCGGCATTATCGCCTTCGGCGTGGTGTACAACGCGGCGCGCATCTCGCTCTCCGAACGCAGCCGTGAGCTGGCCAGTTTGCGCGTGCTCGGGTTCACGCGTGCCGAGATCTCCGGCATTTTGCTCGGTGAGCTGGGGGTCGTGACGCTACTGGCATTGCCAGTGGGCCTGCTGATCGGTACCGGCCTGTCGGTGCTGGCGGTCGAGGCCCTGGCCACGGAGTTGTACCGCTTTCCGATCGTCCTGCGTGCCGACTCGCTGCTGCAGGCTGCCGGTGTGGTGGCCGTCGCGGCCTTGCTCTCCGGCTTAGCAGTGCGCCGGCGTCTCGATCGCCTCGATCTGGTAGAAGTCTTGAAAACTCGGGAGTGAAGCAATGGCGAAACAGGGACAAGTAAAGCAGAATCATGTGCATCGGCGCTGGCTTCGGCGCCTGGTATGGCTCTTGGCCTCGGCCGTCGGGGTCGTCCTGATCGCGCTGGCCATGCGGCCGCAGCCGGTACCGGTCGACCTGGCGTCGGCGCAGCGCGGGCCGCTGGAGGTGACGGTCGACGAGGAGGGCGAGACGCGGGTGCGTGAGCGCTATGTGGTGTCGGCACCGCTAGCCGGGCGCGTGCTGCGTATCGAACTCGAACCAGGCGATCCGGTGGTTGCCGAGGAGACGATACTGGCGATCTTCCAGCCTGCCGAGCCCGTGCTGCTGGACGCTCGCAGCCGGGCCGAGGCCGCCGCGCGCGTACAGGCGATGCGTGCCGCCGTCAGCCGTGCCCAGGCCGAGCGAGACGGTGCCGCCGCTGAGCTAGAGTACCGTCAGGCCGAACTCCGGCGGTTCCAGCGCCTGGCTGCCGAGGGAGTCGTGTCGGGCGAAGCCCTCGACGCCGCGCAGATCGGTGCGCGCACCGCCGAGGAGTCGCTGAAGGCGGCCGAGTCTGCGCTGCGCAACACGCGCTACGAACTGGAAGTGGCACGCGCGGCACTGATCGAAGATGGACCGGGTACGGCAGGTCGTACGCTCGAGCTGCGCTCGCCGGTCGACGGTGCAGTGCTCAAGCGGCTGCGCGAGAGCGAGGCGATCGTGGCGGCGGGGGAACCGCTACTAGAGGTGGGAGACCCGCGGCAGCTGGAGATCATCGCCGATTTCCTGTCCACCGACGCGGTCAAGATCCGGCCCGGGCAGGCGGTCTATGTTGAGCAGTGGGGCGGGGAAGGCAGCCTGGCGGGCCGCGTGCGGCGCGTCGAGCCCTCGGGCTTCATGAAGGTGTCGGCGCTCGGTGTCGAGGAGCAGCGGGTCAATGTGATCCTCGACCTGGTCGAGCCGGCCGAGCGCTGGCAGGCTCTGGGCGATGGTTACCGCGTCGAGGTGCGGGTGCTGGTGTGGCAAGCGGACGACGCCCTCAAAGTGCCGACGTCGAGCCTGTTCCGGGATGGTGATGCCTGGGCCGTGCTGACGGTACAAGCTGGCCAGGCCCGCAAGGTACGCCTCGAGTTGGGGCAGCACAATGGCCGCGAAGCCGAGGTGCGTTCCGGCCTGACGGCGGGTCAGGAGGTCGTGATACATCCTGGTGATCGAGTTGCCGACGGCATCAAAGTCACGGCGCGCGAAGAATGATGCCTGGGCGCGATCTTGCGGCCTGCCTTTGCAAGGGGTTCGGATTCACGTCAGCTTGAGCTATACTCTCGGACCTGAGTGATCCGCGTTCGGCTTCGTGTGTAGCATGGTATCGCTCCACAGAACGAACACGGATCTGACTTAACTCTTTCCGTCAATTCCTCATTGACGGTCTTGAAATTGCGCCAGCTGAGGAGGAGCCCGCCGAAGGGGAGTAAACCCAGCAGAGCGCCCAAGCAAACAAGCAAGACTCGGTAGATTGCGCGGAAGGCGTGTGCCGGACGGGCGGGTTCAGCACGTGCTGAACGCCTGACCAGTAGCGCTTCGGTCAGCAACACGTCGGCGCCATGGCGCTGTGGACTAAGTACCGCGTATGCCTTTGGAGGATAGCATGAAATTCGAGACTGTGGGAGTGGTAGGAGCTGGCGTCATGGGTGCCGGCTTGGCCCAGAACCTGGCGCAGACCGATCACAAGGTGGTGCTGGTCGATATCGGCCAGGAGCAATTGGATCGTGCTCGAGACGAGATCCGCAGGAACATCCGCATGCAGGCCTTCTTCACCAAGGAGAAGCCGAAGGACGACATCGACACGGTGCTCGGCCGTATTCTGTTCACCACCGACTACGGCGACTTGAAAGACTCCGACTTCCTGGTCGAGAACGTCACCGAGAATCTGGCGATCAAGGAGAAGGTCTACCGCATCATTGACGGCATCTGCCCGGATCGCTGCGTCTTCGCGGTCAATACCTCGTGCATTTCGATCACCCGCGTGGGCTCCTGGACGCAGCGCGCGGACCGCATCCTCGGCATGCACTTCATGAACCCGGTGCCGCTCAAGCCGGTGGTCGAGACTATTCGTGGCTACCACACCACCGAAGAGACCATCGAGACTGCCAAGGCATTTCTCGCCGGTTTCGGCAAAGAAGCCATCGTGGTCAACGACATGCCCGGCTTCGTCTCCAACCGCGTCCTGATGCTGACCGTCAACGAGGCCATCTTCCTGGTCCAGGACGGTGTTGCCCCGGCCGAAGACGTGGACCGCATCTTCAAGACCTGCTTTGGTCACAAGATGGGTCCGTTGGAGACCGGCGACCTGATCGGGCTCGACACCATTCTCTACTCGTTGGACATGCTCTACGAGGCCTACAACGACGACAAATTCCGCCCCTGCCCATTGCTCAAGAAGATGGTCTATGCCGGCCTGCATGGTCGCAAGAGTGGCAAGGGTTTCTACGATTACGGCGCTTCGATCTGAAGCGCCTCCAACTGAGGCAGCAAGAGGGATTCGACAATGGAAGAGCGTAAGCAAAAGATCAAAGCCTTTCTGGCGCGGTTTTTCCGCAATCACGAGCTGAAGGACGACGAAGACATCTTCGCCCTCGGCTTCGTCAACTCGCTGCTTGCCATGCAGCTGGTGCAATTCGTCGAGAAGGAATTCTCAGTCAGTATCGGAGACGATGATCTCGACCTCGACAACTTCCGCTCGATCAACAGCATCGATGCGCTGGTCGAGCGCAAGGCAGGAGCCTGAGCTCATGACCATTGCTGAAGCGGGAGCGGCTGTAGAGACGGGCATGCATGTGGAGTTGTCCGAGGGGCAACAGCAGGCCCGCCTGGAATTCCGCGCTTTCACTCGCGAGCACGTCACGCCCTTCGCCGCTGACTGGGACCGCGAGCGAGCCATCCCGATGGACCTGGTCCAGAAGATGCGCGAGCGCGGTTACCTGGGGGCCATCCTGCCCACCGATTGCGGCGGTGGCGGTATGGATCCGGTGACCTACGGCCTGCTGACCGAAGAACTGAGCGTTGGCTGCTCTTCGGTGCGCACCCTGCTCACCGTGCACGACATGGCCGCGGTCGCGATCAACCGCTGGGGCAACGCCAAGCTGCGGGAGACCTTCATGCCACGGATCGCCACGGGCGAGCTGATCGCGGCTATGGCGCTGTCCGAAGAGAACGTCGGCAGTGATGCGGCCGCCGTCGAAGCCGAGGCGCACGAAGTCGAGGACGGCTGGGTGCTCAATGGATCCAAGCACTGGACCACCTACGGCATGATGGCCGACGTCATCCTGGTCTTCGCCGCGGTGATTCAGGACGGCGACCGCAAGCTCGCCGCCTTCCTGGTGCCCGCGGACACTCCGGGCCTCGAGCGTCAACCGATTCCAGGCATGACTGGCTTGCGCGCCTCGCGCATCGCCCACCTCGACCTTCGCGACTGCAAGGTGCCCAAAGACCACCTGGTTGGCCGGGTCGGTTTCGGCTTCTCGCATGTGGGGTCCACCGCTCTGGATCAGGGGCGCTACAGCGTCGCTTGGGGTTCCGTGGGGCTGGCCCAGGCCTGTCTCGACGCCACCCTGGACTACACTGCTAGCCGGCATCAGTTCGGTGTCCCGCTGAACAAGCACCAACTGGTGCGGCGCAAGCTCACCGAGATGATCGTCAACACCCGGGCGGCTCGCTTGCTTTGTTACCGTGCTGGCTTCCAGCGCCGTGTCGGAGACCCGTCGGCGGCCGTCGAAGCGATGGTGGCCAAGTACTACGCTTCGCGCGTCGCGTCTTCCGCGGCTGCCGATGCAGTCCAATTGCACGGGGCCCGCGGACTCAACGAGGCCAGTCCGGTCGAGCG
This sequence comes from uncultured bacterium, assembly GCA_965368975.1. GTDB lineage: Bacteria > Acidobacteriota > Thermoanaerobaculia > Multivoradales > JAHZIX01 > CBDUPA01. The sequence goes on from CBDUPA010000003.1 coordinate 10,093, forward strand.
CTATCAGCGCGACGCCCTGGTGGGTGAGATCATCGAAGGTAGCAGCCAGATCCAGCAGATCATCATCCCACGCTCTCCGCTCCCTGAGCTCTGAGAGCTCGAAGGACCCCTGCCATGAGGATCCCGCATCATGAGTAACCCCACCGCCACCGGCGAGGCGGCCAGTCAGGCTGAGTCAGATCAGGCTCAGTCTGGGCCCAGCAAGAAAGTGATCAAGGTTCTGGTCTGGGACCTCGACAACACCCTGTGGAACGGCACTCTGCTCGAAGGTGACGATGTGCAGCTACGCCCAGGCGTCGCCGAGGCTCTCGAGGAACTCGACGCGCGCGGCATCCTGCAGTCCGTGGCGAGCAAGAACGATCACGCTGCTGCCATGGCCAAGCTCGAAGAGCTGGGCGTTGCCGATTACTTCATCTATCCGCAGATCAACTGGAATGCCAAGTCCTCGGGCCTGGAGCAGATCGCCAAGGCAATCAACATCGGCATCGACGCCGTTGCCTTCATCGACGACCAGCCTTTCGAGCGCGAGGAAGTTCATCACGTGCTGCCGGACGTCATGACCATCGATGCCGCAGATATCGCCAAGCTGACGGAGTATCCGGAGCTGATGCCGCGCTTCATCACCGACGAGAGCGCCATTCGCCGCAAGATGTATCAGGCCGACATTGCGCGCCAGACGGTGGAAGAAGAATTCGTCGGTCCGCAGGAAGACTTCCTGGCGTCGCTGGAGATGCAATTCACCATCGGTCCGGCACAGGAGGAAGACCTCAAGCGTGCCGAGGAACTGACCGTTCGCACCAACCAGCTCAACAGTACGGGCTACACCTACAGCTACGAAGAGCTGGACGCCTTCCGCCACAGTGACGACCATCTGTTGCTGGTCGCCAGCCTGGTCGACAAGTACGGAACCTACGGCAAGATCGGCCTGGCGATGATCGAGACCGGTAAGGAAGTGTGGACTCTCAAGCTTCTCTTGATGTCCTGCCGCGTCATGTCGCGTGGCGTTGGCACGATCCTCATCAGCCATATCCTGAACCAGGCCAAGGCTGCAGGTGCCCGCTTTCAGGCCGAGTTCATGAACACCGGCCGCAACCGCCTGATGTTGGTGAGCTACAAGTTCGGTGGCTTCAAAGAAGCCGAGAAGAAAGACGACTTCATCATCTTCGAGCATCCGCTGGAGAATATCCAACCGTTCCCGGACTATGTGGATGTCCAGATCCTGCAATAAGTAGGTAGGGCTCTGCTATGATCCCGGGCGGTCAAAGACCAAACTGGAATTGACGACTAGACCCATCGAGTCGAGGTAAGGAGAAATACAATGAGTGAGTTGGTGCAGAAACTGGCGAAGGGAGATTCCCGGGTGGTCTTCGAGACCAACCACGGTGAAGTTCTGGAAGAGCTCAAGGCGAGTGTGGACCGCGGCTATGTGCTGATCAAGTTCACCGAGACCCAGGGCGGCACCGTGCTGGGCATCCGCCTGGAAGACGGCAGCGACACCAGCGGTGCCGACTTCGAGAAGGGCACCGGCAACTGCCACTTCGTCGGCCGCCTGATCCTCGACTACGTTCCCGTCCGCCTGGTCGCCGACATCGATGTTGCAACCATGGAAGGCAAGGGCCACCTGGAGATCCTCGAAGGCGAGGAAGCGCAGATGGACGACGACGACGAGGCCGACGCCTGAGCTAGCGTCGCGCTACGTGCGTCGGAAGTGCCTTGAAGAGTAGCCGGCGTTCGCGCCGGCTGTTCTGTTCTCAGCCCAACCGCACGCGCCGCAGCAACACCCCCAGCTGCGCCAGCGCCAACAGGCTGTGCGTCCAGATCGCTGCGACGGCGGTGCCTTCGACGCCCAGCGTCGGCAGCCACCACAGGTTGAGCGCGATCGAGATGAGCACAGCCATGACTTGCAGCGCGAACGCGCGATCCTGCAATCCCCAAGCGGCTAGCAAAGTGCCGTGCAGGGCGGTGGCGGAGGCACCGGGGAGGGACCAGGCGAAGATGGTAAGCAGGGCTGCCGCGGGTTGCTGGACCTCGGGATCCTCGAACAGGAGCTGGGCGATCGGCTGGCGCAGGAGGACGACGAGTACGGCGAGGACCAAACCGGTGGCGGTGCCAGCGGCTGTACAGACGAACAGGGACTTCAAGCGTTGATGCTGCCGCTCCGCAGCCCGCGACAGGCTAGGGTAGAGGGCGCCGCCGATGACGATGGGCGCGGTCAAGAGGCCCCAGGTGACCAGGGTGGCGGCGCCGTAAAGGCCGACTTCGAGACGGCTGGCCACCAGCTCGACGAGAAAGCCGTCGAGGCGCAGCAACAGCTGCGTCCCCAGGCCGAGCGCCAGGAATGGCCAGCCTTGACGGTAAAGCCAGGCGGCCGACGGTAGCTCGCGCACGGTCGGTGTGAAGGCGTCCTTACGAGGGGCGTCGAACTCGGTCTCCTGGCGTAGTAGCCAGAGCAAGCCGATACCAGCGCCGAAGGAGAAGGCTGCGGCGGTGGTCCAGACGGGGGCGTCGAGGTAGACGGCGAAGCCGAGCAGGGGCAGAGTGATAGCCATGGCGATGCCGCGCGTCTTGATCTCCATGTCCATGCGTTCGAGGCCGCGGAAAGCGGCGCACCAGGTGAGCATGGGAGCGCGCACGAGGGAGAAGGGGAGGAACGCGAGCAGGGCGGCGCGCAGCGTCGGTTCTGGGGTGAGCACGGCCACGACCAGAGCGAGTGGGCCGAGCCAGGCCATGACCCGGCGCTGTAGCATCTCCGCACGGCGCAGCAGAGTGCGGGCGGCGCGCGGATGGCGGGCGGTCTCGCGGATCAGCACCTCGACCTGGCCGCACATCAGAATCACAATCAGGATCATGGCGGCGTTGAAGGCCAAGGTGTACGTTCCCAGCGCCTCGACGCCGAGGCCGCGGGCGACCAGCAGTGAACACAGCAGCAAGCTCGCTTTGAGCACCAACTCGCCGGCCATCAGCCAGCTGAGATTGCGCACCAGGCGTCGTAGCAGCGCTGCCAGATCCGAGGTGCCAGCCGATTTCTGAGGCGGGGTCATCCGCGCATCCTACCGCGGTCGTTCCCGCAACCAGCGCACCTCTTGGACGATCGCGCGACCGAGCGCACGGGCTACCAACAGTGGCGGGGACGTCGAGCCGAAGGCGCCAGCGATGGCCCACAAGGTGCGCGGGCCGATCGTGCGCTCGGACGTGATGGCGTAGATCGGTTCCCAACTCTGCGGCAGGAACTTGGCCTTGTAGGCGTCGAGTCCGTCGAAGTCGTAGAAGCGGCGACCATGGGCGCGCACCCAGGCGAGCAGAGCGCGCAGCCACCAGCGTTGCTCTGGTGCTTCGACGTCGGCGCGCCTGGAGAGGGGACAGAGACCGAGCGTCACATACGCGGCTCCCTCCTTGGCGACCGCGCGTATGGCGGTGTCGAGCAGCAGCTCCGTTGTGCCGTTGGGAGCCCCGGCACCCCGGATGTTCTGCTCGATCAGCCAACCCCGACGCTGCGGGATCGGGGATGCGACGAGGAAGCCGAGGGGGGTCGTGTTCTGTTCTGCGATGAACACGCGTCGATCGTCGAGGCGGTCGAGCGTGTCGGGTTCGACCAGGAAATGGAGCGGAGGTAGGCCGCGGGTCGACAACCAGTGGTCGAGGCATCGCTGGAGGTCGGCTGGGTGCGGTGCGTCGATGGCGGCCGAATAGCGGCGAACCCGCACCTCCTTGTTGCTGGCTCGGTTCAATTGGGCTCGTAGCGACGCCTTGCCCTCGAGAATCTCGGTCCAATCGTCGGGACGCCACACCGGCTGGGCGCCGAGTAGGATCCGATCGAGGGGACCCCGTGCCGCCAGCAACTGTGCCAGGCGCTCGTCGGCGGCGAAGTAGCACGACCAAAGGCCACGCTGGTGGGTGTCCTGCTCGAACTCTTCGACCACGTCGGGCAGCCGCGCGGGAGCACAGATCGGGTCGCCTGCCACCACGCGGTAGCCGGCGTGTCGAACATAGCCGACCACGGCGTCACCTTGCTGGCTGAACCAGCGTTCGATGCCGGGATTGAGGATCTGGTAGCAGGTGGCGTTCCAGCCGTGGTCGAGCACGAGCTGGCGGGCCTGACGCAGTTCGGGAGCGTCCCGCAGGTGCCGATGGGGCATGCTCACGCGTCTGCGGAGCGAGCGGAGCCACGCACGCGATCGCGCAGGCGGCGCAGCACCGAGCGTGGACCCTCGTGGCGCACGGCGCGCAGCAGTCGACGACCGGCTGGCTCCGGGCCACGGCGCAGCAGCTGGGCCGGCGACAGCAGGTGCCCGTGATCCACGGCGGCCGCGTCCTGGGCGCGCCGGGGCTCTCGGGCCCAGGCGGCGAGAGCGGCTGCCGTCGTTTCCGCTGTACGGCCGGCGGCAAAGGTCAGAGCCGCATCGGCTCGCCGGGAGCGCTCGTGCGCGTCGCTTGCTAGCCGCTGAAGCGCCGCCGTCAGCAGTTGCGTACGGCGGTCGGGATCACTGTCGATCAGCACGGCTGCATCCGCCGCCGCCGCGAGTTCGAGAAATTCCACGCCGCGCGTCGCCAGGACCGGCAGTCCCGCCGCCAGCGCGGTGGCCGCGCGCGTGCGGCAGCCGAGTTCCGTCTCAGCGCAGGCGACATCGATCACGAGGGCGATGTCGCAGTCGAGTAGCACTTGGTGGACGCGCGGCTGTTCGAGCCAGCCGAGGAGATGGAAGCGTTGCCGATGCGGACTGGTCTCGACACGTGCCTGGAAGGCGCGGAAGGTACGATCGTCCTGTCCGGGAATGCTACCGCCGGTGGCCACGAAGTGCAGTTCGGGACGCGCGGCCATGGCCTGCTCGAGGGCATCGAAGCAGGTCCCCGGATCGGCCCAGGTATTCCAGCCCCCCAGCCACAAGACCGCGACGGCGTCCAGCGGCAGGATGTCGCCGCGCAGAGAAGGGCCAGCGGCCGGCGGCAGAGGCTCCGGCACGCTGCCGATCACGTGCACCAGCTTGGCGTCGAAGGTCGCCTGATTGAGCCGGCCGGCCAGTCCCAGCTGGCCGAGCGTCGCGAAGCGCTGGCGTTCGGAGACGGTGGAGAAGGCATCAGCGCGTCGCAGGCAAGCCCAGGTGCGCCAGGAGAAGGCAGCGATGTAGGAATCGTCACCGTAGGTCGCGGCCTTGGCCTGGCCCTCGGCGAGCGGTTCGCCGTGCAGGTCGGCCCAGATGGGCAGGCGCGTCGAGATGCGGCAAGCGCACGCCGAGGCAAAGCTGCCGGCCCCCACGATCGCCGCGTAGTCGCGCTGTTGCAGCTGGCGGCGCAGGACCCCGGGCCGTTCCAGCCAGGCTAACGGCACGGACGTCACCGTCGAGCCCAAGGCCGGCGCTTCTTGGCGCAGCTTCTCTTGCGCCGGTGCAGACGTGCCCGGAATGCGGCCGCCGAGCACGTCGACCTCGAGATCCGCCGCGCGCAGGGCCTGCAGCAGCTGCAGGGTGCGCAGCTGCGCGGCGTAGCGCCGGCTGGCGGAGTCGTCGAAGGGGGCGTGGCCGAGAAGCAGGAGGGGACGGGGGGAGACAGAGGAGGGCATGGTGCGATGCTACTACGTGGTTGGAGTAAGTCGTGAACGATGAGAAAGCTGTGTTATTAGTATGCCATCTATAACGGAGTTCCTGGGTTGCATCCCGGCGTTCTCAACTGGAGGAGGAATCATGAAGAAGTCACGGCAGAAGTCCCCGAAACTGCAGCTCGAGCGAGAAACGCTGACCCTGTTGCAAGAGAACTCGTTGCAGGACGTGGCTGGCGGAAACCGGTTCACCGACCTGGCGCCTGTTACGACGTGCTTCTCAGCTGGCTGAGGATAGACATCGGACCTTGACGTTTCACGAGGAGAAAGCTCATGAAGAAGAAAACCCTGAAGTTGGCATTGCATCGCGAAACCCTGGTGACGTTGCAACGGCAGGACGTGCAACTGGTCGCGGGCGCTACGAATGCACTTCTCTGTGGTGATGACCTCTGGCAGACGGGAACACGGTGCAACATCAGCATCTGTATCTGTGACTGACGTCGCGGGCTTTCAGGCCCGTGTGGCAAACCGCCGCGTGCTCTGAGAGCCGTGGCGGTTTTTCATTATGGAGTCTTGTATACGGTCTTTAAAATATGTCTTACCGATGAAGGCGTTGACTTAGGCAGATGCTTTCTCTGGGATCGCGCTGTTTCTACGTTTCACTCCCTTTGAGCAGAAGGCCGTCGCCTTCGAACCTGTACAGGTCATCGAGCGGATCGCCTCTGTGCGATGCGATGGTTGCTACCTGTGTTTTCGGAGCCAACTTCATCTCAATTTGTGAGGAATGAACCATGAAGAAGACTCAGCGCAAGCCCCCGAAGCTACAATTGCAACGTGAGACTCTTGCGATACTCAGGGACCAGGAGGCAAAGGCGGCGAGGGGAGCAAGTGCTGCCTCCACAGGGACTTGCATAAATTGTACTTCCGACATCTATGTGAGCTGCCTCCTGCCACCCCTCTACTGAGTAACTACTGATGCACGGCCAGCTGCTTCAGGTGCGTTAGCAGGCCGTGCGTTAGTTGTCACCTGCTCTCCGTTGACACCTCGCGGCTCCGGGGCTATTTTCTTAGCCTCCTATGACTACCGCGATCCTCTACCAGCTCCCCCAAGATCCCACTGATTCCGATCCCACAACCGGCCTCGCTCCGCTGCAAGAGCGCTTCCAACTCGGCCCGGAAAGCCAGCACCGCGAGCAGCGCACCTTCTTCGACACCTTTGACTGGCGTCTGCACGACGCTGGCCTGCGGCTCTGGCTGCAGGCAGCGAAAGGCCGCGGTGCAGGACGTACGGGAAATTTGCTGTGCTGTCGACGGCAAGATGGGGAAGAGATCCAGCTCCAGCTAGCTCGGGTTCCTGACTTCGCGGCGAGGCTGCCAGAGGGACCGTTGCGGGCCGTTCTGCTGCCGATCGCCGGCATTCGCTGCCTGTTGCCGCTGGTGACCCTGCGGCGGCAGGTACGGCAGCTGCCAGTCCTTGATCTCAACGAGAAGACGGTGGTGCGGATGTGCTTGGAGCAGCGGCGGGTCGACTTCGATTCGCGGACGGCTCCGGTGCTCGGCTTGCAGGTGCCGGCGGCACTGCCCGATCTGCCGCCACGGCTCAGTGTGACGGCGGTGCGCGGGTACGAGGGCGAGGTGGCGCCGCTGTGCTTGTTCCTGGAGACAGACTTGGGATTACAGCGCCAGGAATACGACGAGTTGACCGAGGCGCTGGAGACCGTTGGCTGCACGCCTGGGGACTACAGCTCCAAGTACCAACGCGAACTCGACCCGACCCTGACCGGCGGCGAGGCCTTCCGTGCTATCGGCCAGGAGCTACTGACGACGTTGCAGCGCAACGAGCCAGGGCTGCGGCGGGATCTGGATGTCGAGTTTCTCCACGACTTCCGTGTCGCGGTCCGCCGCACGCGCACCGCGCTGGGCCAGCTCAAGAGCCTGGTGCCAGCCGAGTTGTTGGCTTCGTTCAGGAGCGAGTTTCGCTGGCTCGGCCAAGTGACGGGGCCCAAGCGTGACCTCGATGTCTTCGTCGAGCACCTGGACGGGGAGTACCGTGGTGAGGTGCCGGAGCGTCTGTTGCCCGATTTACGGCGGCTACGTGAGCGGATGTGCAAGCATTTGCCACGCGAACAGCGCAAGCTGGTCAAGGCTCTCGACTCGGCCCGCTACGCGGAGCTACTCGCGGACTGGGGGGCGTTTCTAGCTTCTTCTTCGGTAGCTGAGACAGCGGATGATGAGAGCGCGGATGCAGGCAAGCCAGTGACGGTCGTGGCGTCGGTGGCGCTCGGACGGGCGTTTCGCAAGGTGTTCAAGCGCATCGACGCAATCGGCGACGCCTCGCCGGACGAGGACTTCCATCGCTTGCGTATCGAGTGCAAGAAGATCCGCTATCTGATGGAGTTCTTCCGCTCGCTGTTCCCAGCCGAAGAGTTGGCTCGCTTGATCAAGGCTTTGAAACAACTGCAAGACCAGCTGGGTGAGTTCCAAGATTTGAGCGTGCAACAAGAGGATCTGCGTCGCTATGCGCAGCAGGTGCAACGGGGGCAATGTGCGTCCGTGGCGCGGCGCGCCAAGATGGAGGCCTCCCGGGAGCGCCGGCAGGCGGAGGTTCGTAGCGTCGAAGAGAGTACTGACGAGCTGCTGCTGATCGGTTTCCTGATGGCCCGCCTCGACCGCCGTCACGATGGCGTCCGTGCGGGCTGCTTCAAGGCGTTGGAGCGCTTCGCGCGGCCAGCGCGAAGGCGTCGGGTCCAGGAGTTGTTCGCTGGAGAGCGCTCGACTGAGGGAGGTGGCGCGTGAAGATCCTGGCCATTTACAACATCAAGGGTGGGGTCGGCAAGACGGCGACGTCGGTCAACCTCGCCTGGTTGGCAGCCCGCGAGGGCTGGAGGACGCTGCTCTGGGATCTCGACTCGCAGGCCGCGGCAACCTACTACTTGCGTGTCGAGCCGAAGGTCAAAGGCGGGGGCAAGAAGCTGATCCAGGGCCGATCCGACCTGGAAGCGAGCATCCGCGGCAGCGACTACGAAGGGCTGGATCTGCTGCCCGCCGACCTCTCCTACCGCAAGTTCGACCTGGCGCTGGACGACACCAAGAAGCCCGAGCGGCAACTGCGACGGCGGCTCAAGCCCTTGGCCGACGACTACGACATCGTGATCCTGGACGCCCCGCCCGGCCTGACGCTGCTCGCCGAAGCTGTCTTCGAGGCTGCCGATGCTCTCTTGGTGCCGACCATCCCGACCCATCTCTCGCAGCGTACACTGTTGCAGCTGCAGGAGTTCGTTCACCACAAGGGCCCCAAGAAGCTGCCGATCTGGCCCTTCTTCTGCATGGTGGATCGGCGCAAGAAGCTGCACCGGGAGCCCGAGAGGCTGTTCGATGCCCTGTCCTTGCCCTTCCTGCGCAGCGAGGTACCCTACGCCAGCGCGGTCGAGCAGATGGGCATCCACCGGCAGCCGGTCTTTGTCTTCGACGCCGCCAGCCCGGCCGCGGAGGCCTACCGCAACGTGTGGGCCGAAGTCTGGGTGCGCCTGTCGGGGAAGCGGGAGTCATCGGACAGCTAGAACCTGTCGGCTGGATCTGGGCCGCGGGCCTGTGTCTGGACAGCCTCTGGGAGCTCTCCTATACTTCTTGCTAAGAGTTCGCAATAGCTGCCGGGTCGAGTGTTCGAAAGGGGCGAGAGATGGCAAGAAGGCGTCACCTGTTACGGGCCTTGGACATCCTGACGGAGGAAGTACCGAGAGCGGTGCCACTGGCTTTCGTGGCCGAAGCTGAGGCGATGCACGCAGAGTCGCGGCCCTGGGCGCAGGGTGAGAATATCCAGGGCCTGGGCTTGGGACCGAAGATCTCTGCCGGCCAGGAACTCGACGAGATGGTGCTCAAGGTCTACGTTGATCGCAAGTTGCCGAAGGCCAAGTGCCAGAACATGGTACCGCCGAAGCTGCAGGTGCCGGGGGTCGAGTCCGAGGTGTTGACGGACGTCGAGGAGATCGGCGTCGTCGAGTTGGAGATGGACACGACACGCAGTCGTCCGGCGATGCCGGGGACCGGCGTCGGGCACCCGCTGGTCACGGTCGGCACCTTCGGTTGTCTGGTGCGCAAGCGCGGCACCGAGGAACCGTTCTTCATCCTCAGCAACTCGCACATCCTGGCCAATTCGGGGGTGGCGCAGGTCGGGGACGAGATTCTGCAACCGGCGGTCCGCGACGACGGCGAGGCACCGGACGACGTGATCGGCACCCTCAGCGAGTGGGTCGACTTCGAGTTCACGGACACTGGCTATCCCAACTTGGTCGATGCTGCCATTGCCCAGGTCGAGCGCGCCAATGTGAGTTCGATCTTCCGCCAGCTCAACCTGGTGCCCGGCGGTACCAGCGACACGGTGCGCAAGGGCATGCAAGTGCGCAAGGTAGGGCGGACGACCGACCTGACCTTTGGCGAGATCAAGGACATCTACTACCGCGTGCCTCTGTCGTATCGGCGCACCAGCGGCTTGTTGGGTCGGGCCGGTTTTCGTGACCAGGTGCTGTGCACGCGCTACACGGCGGGCGGCGACAGCGGTTCGGCTGTGCTCAACAACAACGATCAGCTGGTCGGCCTGCACTTCGCGGGCTCGGCGTCGGCGAGCATCTTCACGCCGATTCGTTTCGTCTTCGACGCCCTCGACCTGGAACTGGTCACGCAGGCCTTCTGAGATGGCCTGCTGAAATGGCTTCCTGAGGATGGCGAGTGCCGACCAAGTTCGACGGGCGATGGATCACCTGGGTCCCGAACTAGAGAGCAAGGCCCATGTGGTCGGCTTGGGAGCGGGTGCGGCGCGGGACGGCCGCAAGGGGCACTACGACCTGGTGGTCTACGTCGACCACAAGCGGCCGCGATCGGAACTCTCGCTGGCGGATCTGCTCCCCTCGCAGGTGACAGTGCCCGGTCGCAGAGGCGACATCACCATCGGCGTGCAGGTGATCGAGCAGGGGAAGGTCGAATTGGAGCCCCAGGCGCTGGACGAACCCCTCGCTGCCGAGCCGGAGATGTTTCGTCCTGAGGAGGGCTAGTTCGTCTTCACAGCTCGAAAGAGCGCTGAGAGCGGAGCACGGCCTGTCCGGTGACGGCATGCGTGGTAGAGCCTGCAGTGCCGATCCTGTCGCCTGGTAGATCGCCACCGGGCAGCTCAGCCGCACCGTCCGGGAGGAAGGTCACCAGGACGCCGAGGACATCCGGAATCTCGATGCCTTCGGGAAGCTGATCGCCGTCGACTTCGATGAAACTCGGGTTGGAAACCTGGAAGCTGGTGCTCGGCACTTCGCCGCGGTCTGTGACGAACCAGATCTGGTAGCGACTGCTCTCGGAGGTCGGCTGCAGGCCGGATAGGCCGACGTACCACTTGTGCGTCTTGCCGCAGATATAGAGCGCGCCATGGGCGCCTGGGGCCGTCTGCCCGGGGGCGGAGGGCTCAGAGTTGGCAGGGTCTGGGTGACGTGGGGCTTGTAGCTGGTACAGGCGAGCCGCGGTTTGCGTCATCACGTATTTCTGTTCTTGCGCGAGACGCAGCTGGTTGCTGGCTTGGTGTTGCTCGTCGAGTTCGTGCCGCAACTGCGTCAGCGTGACCTGTTGATCAGCCAGGCGAGCATTGAGTTGTAGCGCGAACCAGCCGAGGCCCACGACCGCCAGGGCGAGAGCGGCAGCCAGGGCTTGAGGCCAGCCGAAGCTGCGGGATGAAGCGGAGCGTTCTGTGGCGGCTGCGAGGGGCCGCTGGAAGGGCAGCAGAGGAGCTGGCATCGGTTCGGGTGCGGGCTGGGTAGACTCTCCCTGGCTCGCCTGCGGATCGAGTGCTGCCAACAGGCGCGTGCGGAGGTGCTCGGGTGGAGCTTCGAGTTCCAAAGCCAGAGGCAGCTCTGCCAGCACCTCGCGATACTCGCGCAGCAACTCCGGATCGACGCTCCCTTCGGAGGCGACAGACGGATCCAGACGTGTGTCGAGCGCCGCCAGAATAGCTTGCTCTTCGAGCGCACTGATCGCTTCTTCGTGACTCATAGCAGTTCCCGTACTTCCTGGTGCAGCGCCGCACGCAGCTTCTTCATGGCCAACAGGGTCCGTGTCTTGACGGTGCCGAGCGGGGTGCCGGTCTGGGCGGCAATTTCGCTCTGACTCAGGCCGCGGTAGAAGGCCAGCTCGAGGACATGGCGTTGCTCGGCGGGCAACTCGGCCAAATGCTCTTGCAGGCGTTCCTGCCGCTCCACTTGCAATACGTTGCTGGTGGCTTTGGCGGATGTATGGGTGCGGGTCGTCTCTTGTTCGAAGGCGGCGGCAGTGCGCTCCTTCGATTGACGGCTGCGCAAGCGGTCGATGGCGCGGCTGCGTGTCAACATGACCAGCCAGGTGGCGACCGACGACCGGCTGTGCTCGTAGCGGTGGGCCTGATTCCACACCTGCAAGAAGACCTCCTGCAGGATCTCTTCGGCGTCGGCCGCGTTGCTCAAGACGCGGCGGGCCAAGGCGAGCAACAGCGTCGAGTGCCGGTCGTAGAGTTCGGCGAGGGCCACGGATTCGCGCTCGACGATCAATTGCATCAGGCGTCGATCACGAGCGGCGGCTTCAGGGTTGGCGACACGGGCGATTTTGCTCATAAGCGCGTGGTGGAGCCTATCATGTGGCCGCGGTGCTCAGCCTTCTCTGGACGGTGGAGCCAGGGACGACGGTCAAAGAAGGCCGCTGGCTCAGGCTGGCGAGCCGGGGCGGCGCAGCGTGTTGCCATCGAAGGCCAATGGCAGCAGCTCGCGGAAGCGCAAGGTCTGCCGTACCCCGTCGCCATCGCACAGGTAGACGCTCGCTTCGGGCAGGGCGTGCTCCGAGAGCTTCTGCCGGCAGCCACCGCACGGTGCGCTGGCGTTGCTGGTGACGACCACGATGTCGGTGATCCGAGGTGTCGCGCCACTACTGATCAGAGCACCGAGAGCGCTCGTCTCGGCGCAATGGCCGAGCGGGAACGAGGCATTCTCGACGTTGCAGCCAGCATGAATGCTGCCGTCTGTACTGCGCAGGCAAGCACCGACGGCGAAGCTGGAATAGGGCGCGTAGGCATGTTGACGTGCTGCCCGAGCGCGTCGAATCATCTCGTCGATGTCCGGCTGGGGCCGGGGCTGGGGCTGGGGCGCAGCGGAGTCGGGATCGGTAGGCTGGGCGCACATCGGATCTCGGACTATACTGCCAACCATGCCACACCGCCAAGCAGACCCGCGCTACCAGGTCGAGATCCTGGAGCGACGGGAACAGTACCGTTTCCACTCGCTGTTCCGGGTCGTCGAGGTGCGACTGCGTCATGGTCTGCGCGACGGTAGCTTGGGAGCACCGCAACTGCGTGTCGATTTCGAGCGCGGTGCCGCGGCGGCTGTGCTGCTGCACGATCCGCGGCGTGACGAGGTGGTACTGGTGCGCCAGTTTCGCTATCCCGCCTACGCGGCCTTGACTGGCCACAGTGGCCCATCGATCCCAGAGTCGACACCGGAGCTCGTGGCTGGCGAGGGAGCCTGGTTGCTCGAGATTCCCGCCGGGATTCTCGAGGCCGGAGACGAAGATATCGAGGAACTGGCACGCCGCGAGGTCTTGGAGGAAGTTGGCTACCAGCTGCGGGGCGAACTGCGCCGATGGCACGATGTTTTCCCCAGTCCTGGCGCCTGCTCGGAACGCGTGACGATCTTCTACGCTCAGGTGGAGATGTCCGATCGTATTGCCCCGGGCGGTGGGGTGGCAGGAGAAGGGGAGGACATCGAAGTGGTGGTGCTGCCGGTCGCACGAGCCCTCGCGCTGCTGCGCCAAGGTGACATCAGTGACGCCAAGACGGTCATCGCGCTGCAGGCCCTGGCTCTCGAGCGCGATTGTTCGGGTATCGATTCTCCTGGCGGCTCGTTTTGATACCGGTGATCCGCAAGGATCAGTATGCAGAGATGATAGGCTTCGACGCGGCAGAAACAACGCCTTCCAACAGGGCGTTGGAATCTTAGAAATTCAGGGATTGCAATATGCGATTTCCTTTGTTTCGATCCATTTGATTTCTCTTCGATCAGAGTGTGTAAGGAGACCCGACCATGCAACGATCCATCGCGCGCGTCGGCATCTATGTCGACGGAGCCAACATCATGCGCAACGGCGGCTTCGGCATGCGCTACGACGTATTGCGGGAGTTCGCGTGCCGTGACAACGCCGAGCCGATCCGGCTCAATGTATATCTGACTTTCGATGAAGAAAGGGCTCAAGAAGACCCCGGTTATAAGCATGCTCAATTTGGTTATTTCTCTCGCCTGCGCGATTTCGGTTACAAGGTAATCGTCAAGGCGGTCAAGTGGTACCGGGACGATCAAGGCAACCGTTTCGGCAAGGCCGATGCCGATCTCGACCTGGCGGTCGATGCCCTGCTGCAGTCGAGCAATCTGGACCGCGTGCTGCTGGCGACCGGTGACGGAGATTTCGTACAGGTGGTGCGGGCGCTGCAGAACCGCGGCTGCCGTGTCGAGGTGGTGGCCTTCGAGAACATTTCGCGCGACCTGCGCGAGGAGGTCGACCTCTTCGTCTACGGCTACCTGGTCCCCAACCTGCTGCCCACCACCGGTGGCCGCCGGTCGCAGCCATCGCCGCCGGCACCGGCCTGGGGCGAGGTCGGATCGAGGGTGCGCGGCTTCTGCTACATGCACAAGGAAGAGGGCTACGGCTTTTTCCGCTTCATGCGGCGGATCTCTTCTGGCTTGTGGATCACAGACACGCGGCAGAGCGGCTCGCCGTACGAAACCGTGTTCTTTCACGACTCACAGTTGCCGCACGAGGTGCATCCGTCGCAGCTGCCCAGCCGTCACATCCTGTTCGAGTTCGATCTGGCGACCTCGGAGCGCGAGGATGGTGGCAAGTTGCAGGCGGAGAATATCGAGCGCGTCGGGGGTTAGTTCGCTACAATTCGGGCCATGAAACGACCCGATGAAACTCGATCCGACGCTCCCGATGTACCTGACTCGTCGACGCAAGACCCGGTGAGCCGCGGCAAGGGTGTCGACCGCGACGCGGAACAGCGTCGCGTCGCGGCCTTACGCACTCACCGGGCGGCGCTCGTCTTGCTCGTCCTGGCGGCGCTGAGCACCGTTTGGGCACTGTTCCTGTGGAATGAACTCAACGATGCCCGGCGCACGGGTACCGCTCCGGTGTGTGCCTTCGGAGACACCGCCTGTGGTGCGCTCTGGGACGCTGACTTCGCGACTTGGGTACATGGCGCGACCGGTCTGCCCGTGGCCGGCTGGGGTGTCGCCTGGGGGCTCGCAGCCTTCTTGACCTCGCTGGCGCTGCTGCTGGCGCGCTTGCGCGCCCGCAGCCAGCCGGAGAGCCGTGAGCCAGAGGCACTGCCGCTGCACGCAGTGTGGAACGGCGCCGTGCACGTGGTGGCGGCGATCGGTGCGCTGTCGATTCTGGTGCTCGCCGGGGCCTCCGCGGCCGCCGGACTGTTCTGCTCCAGCTGTGCTGTCACCTACGTGACTGTGCTGGCCTTCGCCGCCGTCTGTTTCTTCGGCCTGCCGTCGCCGGGAGGAGCCGGGCTGGGGCAGGGGTTCGGCGTCGCGGCGGTGGCCAGCGTAGGTGCCGCACTCCTGTTGCTGGTGTTGGGGCCGCAGACGCCACCGAAGACCGGCGATTCTCTGGCTGGGGCCCGGGCTCCGTCGTCGGCGACGGCTGGCACTTCAGCTGCCTCCGGCAGCGGGTCTTCCACCCCGGGCCAACCTCTGACCGCTGAGGAGCAGCTGCGCTCCTTCCTCGACTCGATGCCACCGCAAGCTCTGCAGAGCATCAGTGACACCTTGGAGGCGTATCGCCAGGCTCCCGCCGTCCAGCTGCCGCCGCCCCGCGATCTGGTGGGGGAGGTGGCCGCGCCAGTGCGCGTGACCGTCTTCACCGATACCCTGTGCAGCCACTGCGCGACGCTGCACCAGACGCTCGAGCAGCTGATGATGATGGCGCCCAATCGCTTCAATATCGACTCGCGCCAGTATCCCCTCGATCCCGGCTGCAACCCGCATCTGGGTGGGCAGGGGGAACCTCCGGGCGTGCGCTGCACGTCCGCGCTGGTGCGCATCTGTGCCGAGAGTTCCGAGCACCGGTGGGAGGTCGAGACCCGCCTCTACGCCAACCAGCGGGTGCTCGACTCGAACAATCTCTACAGCTTTGTCGTGCCGCCGCTCGAACGCATGCTGCTCGATGCCTGCATCGGTGCCGACAGCACCGCCGCCAGCCTGGCGCAGGACATCGAGACCGCCTGGCAGGTGCGTCCGCACGGCACGCCGATCGTGCTGGTGAACAACAGGCAGGCGCTGTTCTATCCGCCGCTGCTGCTGTCGCTGATTCTCGCCGAGGGAGATACGAACCACGCCGCTTTCGCCCAGCTGCCGTCACCGCAGCCGCTGCCCGACGAGCACGAAGGCCATGAGCACTGACAAAGCCCTTGCCCTGGGGCAGGTTCCAGCCACCGCACAAACCTTGCAGCGTGTCACGGCAGAGCATGTGAGCGAGTTGCGTCGCCGTCTCGGTGACGACACCGTGCGCACCGATGCTGCTGCTCTCGATCAGCACGGTCGTGATGCGACCGAGGCCTTCTGCTTTCCGCCGGCCGCGGTGGTGCTGCCGTCGAGTACCGAGCAGGTGGCCGAAGTGCTGCGCTATGCGAGCGAACAGCGTTTGGCGATCACGCCACGCGGCGCCGGCACCGGTCTGTCGGGTGGTGCGCTGCCGGTGCACGGTGGCCTGGCGCTGGGCCTCGAGCGCATGAACCGTATCCGCCACATCGACCACCGCAACCTCACCGCCGAGGTTGAGACGGGCGTCATCACGGCCGAGTTCCAGCGTCAGGTCGAGGCACAAGGTCTGTACTATCCACCGGATCCGGGGAGCCGTGAGACCTGCCAGCTGGGGGGCAACCTGGGAGAGGATGCCGCGGGGCCGCACAGCTGCAAGTACGGCACCACACGCCGCTTCGTGCTCGGCCTGGAAGCCGTGCTCGCCGATGGCAGCATCATCCACACCGGTGGTGCCAACCGTAAGGACACCACCGGCTACAATCTGACGCAGTTGCTGGTCGGGTCCGAGGGCACGCTGGCGGTGCTGACCGCCGCCACGCTGCGTCTGCTGGCGCTGCCCAAGGCGCGCTTGCTGCTGGTCGTGCCCTTCGGCGACCTGGCCGAGGCAGCGGCAGCGGTCGAGGCGATTTTCCGCCAGGGCTTCGACCCGGCGACGTGTGAGCTGCTGGAGTCAGGAGCGCTGAGTTCGGTCGGCGACGTTATGCAACTGCCCGACTCCCTGGTCGGCCAGGAAGCCGTGCTGCTGCTCGAACTGGACGGCGACGACGCGGATGCGCTGCTGCAGCAGGCCGCGGCGTTGGGGGAGCTGGTCGAGGGCTTCGGCGCCGGCGAGATCCTGGCCGCTGAGGACGCCGCCGACCAGCGTCGACTGTGGCAGGTGCGCGCCAAAGTGGGCGAGGCGATCGCCGCCCGCTCGGTGTTCAAGGAGGCGGACACCGTCGCGCCGCGCCACAGGCTGGTGGAATTGGTCACCGCCGCGCGCGACGTCGCGGCCCGCCACGGTTTGACCGCCTACTGCTTCGGGCACGTCGGGGACGGTAATCTGCATGTAACGATGCTGCGCGGCGATCTCGCCGATGCCGAGTGGCACGCACGCCGGGACGCAGCCGAGGCGGAACTCTTCGCGGCCGTCGTGGCTTTGGGCGGCAAGATCGCTGGAGAACACGGCATCGGCTGGACGCAGCGCCGGTACCTCGGGCTGGCCTTGGAACCAGCACAGATCGCCCTCATGCAACGCTTGAAGCACGCTTTCGATCCGCTGGGCATCCTCAACCCGGGCAAGATCTTCGCCGACGCCGCCGGAGACGCCACGGCGTGATCTCGGATTTCACCCGCACGCGCTTCGACACGCTCAGTCGTTACCTCCAGGAACACAGCGATCCCGGCCGCTGGCTGGTGCTGACCCACGACAACCCGGATCCCGACGCGCTGGCAGCTGCAGTGATGCTCGGCCGTCTGCTGCAGCAGGGCCTGGGACAGCGTGTCACCCTGGCCTACAGTGGCTTGATCGGCCGCGCCGAGAACCGCGAGATGGTGCGTAGCCTGAAGCTGCACTTCAGTCTGCTCCGGCACCTGAACTTGAAGCGCTACAAGCACTTCGCGCTGGTCGACACGCAGCCGCGCACGGGCAACAACTCGCTGCCGGCCGACATCACGCCAGACCTGGTGATCGACCACCATCCGGCGCGTCGGCCCAGCGCTTCGGTGCCGCTGGCCGACATCCGGCCGGAGTATGGCGCCACCGCGACCATCGTCGCCGAGTACCTGCAGGTCGCTGGCGTGTCGCTGTCGCGCAACGTCGCTACCGCCCTGGTCTACGCCATCCGCTCGGAAACCCAGGACTTTGGGCGCGAGGGCAGCGACCTCGACAAGCAGGTCTACGACGCCTTCTTGCCGCGCGCCAACAAGCGCCTGCTCGGCCGCATCCAGCACGCACCGCTGCCGCTGGCGTACTACGGCATGCTGCACCAGGCGCTGGAGAATCTACAGGGTGTCCACACGTTGGTGGTCAGTCACTTGGGGACCGTCGAGCAGCCGGATATCGTGCCCGAGATCGCCGACCTGCTGCTGCGCATGGAGGGCATGACCTGGTCGTTGTGCACCGGCGTCTATGGCGACCGTGTCTACCTGTCGATCCGTACCACCAACCCACGAGCTGCCGCTGGCGATATCGCCCGCCGGCTGGTCGGGCGTCGCGGCCGCGGTGGTGGCCACGGCATGCTGGCCGGTGGCTGGGTCCAGCTGACGGCGACGCAGCAGGCCGAGCCGGAGCGCGTGCAGCAGCAGCTGGGGCGCAAGCTGGCCAAGGCGCTACGCAAGAATCCGGACAAGCTGGGTCCGGTGGACTTCGGCCTCACGCCCCGAGAGCAGGCTTCGTGGCGCAGATCACCACCAGCGTGATGTCGTCGCGTGGTGCCCGCTCGCCGGGGGCGATTCCGCCGGCTCGCAGCAGAGCGTCGAGGACCTGCTGGGCGCCACCATCGGCGATGCCTTGCAGGCAGCGCACCACGGCCTCGTAACCCGGCTCACCCGTGCGCTCTTCGATCCACTCCGGCAGGCCATCGGAATACAGGACGAGCACGTCTCGGGGCTGCAGCTGGAAGGTGCTCTCGCGGTAGTTCTCGTCCAGCCGGCTACCCAAGGGCAGGCCTGGGAGTAGCAATTCCTCGACCGTTGACTCCTCGGTGGCTGGCTCCTCGGTGGCTGGCTCCTCGGTGGCTGGCTCCTCGATTGGCACTGGGTCGCTGCCTGCCGGCCGGCAGTGCAGGACCGGCGGCATGCCGGCGGATGACAGGGTGACCCGGTGGCCCTCGAGATGCAGCACGTTCAGAGCCATGCGCAGACGCTTGAGTTCCATCGTGCGTAGCACGCCGTTGAGTTCGCGCAGCAGGGCGCTCGGTGAGCGCACGGCCAGGGCCTTGAGGGCCGCCTTGGTCATCGACACCATCATGCCGGCGGACAGGCCGTGACCGGTGGCGTCGCCGGTGACGGCGAACAGGCTACCGTCTTCCTGTGGAAAGAAGTCGTAGTAGTCGCCGCCGACCTCGGTGGCGGTCCGCATGAAGGTGGCGATCTCGAGGCCGGGCAGCCGCGGCGGCGCCGGGGGCAGCATGGATAGTTGCAGGTCGCGGGCGCGCTCCAGTTCTTCGGCCTGGCGTTGGTGCTCGGCGGCCAAGGCGCGGCGTTCCAATTCGTGCTGACGGTCGCGCAGGGCGGCTTCCTGGCTGGCGACGCGGTGGCGCACGTACCCCAAGACGCCGGTACCAGAGAGCAACAGATAGCCCGCATAGGCCCACCAGGTGCGCCAGGGCGGCGGAATGACGCGCACGCGAATGCTGGCAGCTTGCGGGCTCCACACACCATCACTGTTGCTCGCTTGGACGCGGAAGACGTAGTCACCGCCATCCAGATTGGTGTAGCTGGCGTAGCGTCGAGTTCCGGCGTCGATCCAGTCGTGATCGAAGCCGATCAACTGGTAGGCGTAGCGGTTGTGCTGTGGGCTGGTGAAGTCCAGGGCGGTGAACTCGAAGGCGAAGAAGTTCTCGCGGTAGCCGACCTCCAGATCGCTCAGCTGTGCTGGGTCGGTACTCAAGCGCTGCCGTTGGTCGAGCCTGTAGAAGTTGGTCAGCCGCACCGGTGGTGGGTGTGGGTTGCTGCGCAGGTGACGTGGGTGGAAGTAGTTGAGGCCGTGGATACCGCCGAACAGTAGCTCGCCAGCGGGCGTGCGCCAAGCCGCGCGGCCGTTGAACTCTTCGCCGCCGAGGCCGTGCTGGCTGCCGTAGTTGGTGAACTTGCCGGTATCGGGCTCGAAACGGCTGAGGCCGGCGTTGGTCGACAGCCAGAGGTGTCCGTCATCGTCTTCCAGGATGGCGTAGAGGGTGTCGGTGGGTAGGCCGTCGCGCTTGCGGTAGGGGCGGAAGATGCCCGAGTCCGGGTCGAAGAGGTCGAGACCTCCGCCGTGCGTCACAACCCACAGGCGACCCTCTCGATCCTCGTGCATGGCCATCAGAATGTCGTGGCTCAAGCTCGATGGATCTCCGACCCGGTGCTGGTAGCGGCTGAAGCTGCCGGCCGCCATGTTCGGTCCACCGTCGGAGTTCGTGCCGGCCGACGCCGGATGGTAGCGCGCCAAGCCCGCGGCAGTGCCGAACCACAGGCGCTGGTGGCTGTCCTCGAAGGTGAAGCGGACGAAATTGGCCGGCAGGCTGTTGCCGTCCGCGGGGTTGTTGGTCCAGGTCAGAAACGTCTCCGTTTCGGGATCCCATCGTTGCACGCCGCCGTTGGTGCCGATCCAGATGGCGCCGTCCTGGCTCTGGGTCAGGCTGAAGATGTTGTTGCTGACCAGGCCACCTGGGCTCGCGAAGTAGCGCCGCACGACCTGTCCGGCGCCGCGGTCGATCACCGAGATGCCACTGCCGACAGTCCCCACCCACAGCCTTCCATCCCGGTCTTCGAGCAGCGCGCGTACGAAGTTGCTCAACAGATTGCGGCCGGTTCCAGGCCGGGTGCCGTAGTGCTCGATCACGTGGCGCCGGGTGGCGTCGAAGCGGTACAAGCCGGCTTCCGAAGTTCCCACCCAGAGGGTGCCGGCCGCATCCACGAGCACGCTGAACACCTTGCTGTCCTGTAGCCCTTCGGGGTGCGACGGACGGTGGTGGAGCAGCCGGAACTGGTTCTTGTAGGGGCTGAGTCGGCTGATGCCGGCGCCCTGGGTGCCGATCCACAGGTTGCCGCTGTGATCTTCGTAGAGAACGGACAGCAGGTTGTTGCCCAAGCCGCGTGGCTCGGCCGGATGATGGGCATAGCGTTGGAAGTCGTCGCTCTCGGGCTGGTGCAGATACAGGCCGCCGGTCGTCGCGACCCAGAACCTTCCCAGGTGGTCTTCCAGAAGGTCGGCGAGGAGGCTGTTGCTCGGAGAGCGCCTGTCGAGGGCAGCCTGGGAACCGGGAGGGTCAGCAGGCCAGGCACGGAACTGGTCGGTCAGCGGTTCGTAGCGCAGCAGGCCGGCATTGGTACAGATCCACAGCCGTCCCAGGCGGTCTTCGGCCAGTGGATGTTCCAGGGTGCCGCCGCCGATGTTGTTCCAGGGGCCAGTGGCTGCCAGTTCGGTGGGTACCGAGTGGCGCAAGACTTGCCGGCTGCGGGGATCATAGCGATAGAGGCCAGCGGTACCGGTGGCCACCCACAGATTGCCGCTGCGACTCTGCAGCAGGCTGGTGATGCGACGGTTCGGCAGGACGACGTCGACTGCCAAGTCCGCTCCGAAGCGAATCTGCTCGGCTGGCTGCTGCAGTCGCAGCAGACCGGTGGCGGTCCCCAACCACAGCACGCCGTCGCGATCCTCGAGCAAGGTCAACACCGCCGCTGCCGCGGGATGGGGGGCCGCGATGCGCCAGACGCGGCGACTCTCGGGGTCGACGATCTGGAGGCCGAGCGGCGTTCCCAGCCACAGCCGCCCCAGCGCGTCTTCGTAGACGGCCCGTCGGGCGACCGCGGTCGGGCGGGGGGACGCGGGATCCGCGGGATTGTGGTGGAAGCTGAAGAAACGTTGGGCTCGCGGGTCGAAGTACTGCAGCACGCCACCCTGGCTGGGCATGGCCCAGATCCGGCCACGGCTGTCGAGGAAGAGATCCTGCACCAGGCTGGTGGCGGGTGAGCCAGGATCGTCCGGATCGTGCTGGAAGACTTCGAACTCGTAGCCGTCGAAACGCTGGATGCCGTCCTGTGTGGCGATCCAGATCCAGCCGTGGCGATCCTGCAGCAGGTCGTTGACCGAAATCTGGGATAGGCCGTCGTCGCGCCCCAGGTGGTCGAAGTGCGGATCGGGATTGGGTCCTCGCCAGGCTCCGTCCAGGTCCGAGGATTCACCGACCGCTGCTGCCACAGGTGCGGCAGGTGAGATCGCGCAGGCGCAAACGAGGAGAAGTAGAAGGCGGGCAAACATGGCTGGTGCCTATTCTATGCTGGGCTCTTGCCGCGTCGCCCCGGTCGTGAGCTCCACCCCAGGAATCAGCTCCACCCAGGCTGCGCGTCCACTGGGACCCGCACGGAGCAAGGGGACGACCGGCCGGTCGTCGGATGCCTCTGGTACGTCCCGGCCGAAGCACAGTTTCAAGCTACCGGCGCTGGTGTGGGGTAGGGCTCCTGCGTGCGCCACTGCCTGCGCCACTGCGTACGCCACGAAGCCGAAGGTCAGGCGGGCGTTGATTTCACTCAGGGGTTGCAGGGCGGTGCCGTCGCTTCCCCGGTAGCGGTAGCCGTCAACGCCGAATGGGCCGTGGTAGCCGATCGCCGCGAGGGCTTCGCCGGCCGCGGTGGCGGCAGCCGTGGCGGCGGCTTGTTCATCGAGTCGCCAGGGCAGAGGGCCCAGTTCGATGCCGGTGAAGCGACCCCGCGTGTCGACAAGGACGCGGTGGGGTCGCTGCAACTCGACCTTGCCGTCCGGGTGGACGGTGCCGAGCAGGCCGAAGTCGAGGCTGTCTGGACCCAGGTCACGATCGACCCAGGGCTCGAAGAGCAGCTCGCGGTGCTGTTGTAGTAGGCGTCGCACTCGTGTCTCGGCCTGTTCAGAGACTCGGCGGGCTCTTGGAGGCTCGCTGTCATGAGCTTCGATGTGACGGTCGCGGCCGGCAGCGGAGTAGGGAGCCTTGACCACCCAGGATGTGACGCCGGTGGTGTCGAGATGAGAACGTAGCTGCTCGATCGAGTGGAGGAAGCGCGCGCTGGGAAAGGCGTGGCCGAGCCGGCGGGCGAGGTCGTGGGCGAGGCGTCGGTGGTGCAGGTTCTTGTCTTCCACGGCCCAGGTCACCACCGTATCGCCCTCCGCGACGTGCTCCGGCATCCCGACCGCCAAGCGTGGTCGTGCCAGCACCGGCTGGGTCGGCCCTGGCACGTCGACCAGGCGCGCCGGGTCGACCGCTGCTGGCAGCCACAGTGTTGCGTTCGCTTCGGTCGCGTCCGCGGGCAAGAGGGCGCGCAGCAGCGTGCCGGCGTCGGCGATGGCCTGCAGCGCCTTGCGCGGTAGCGTGACGCCAGCCAGCCGGGCCTCGACCTCGAGGTTGGCGATCACGTGCAGCAAGGGGATCTTCCTCGGCGCTCGTGCCAGCTCAGGCGTCGACGGCTTCGAGACGGCGGATGAAGTCGGGGTCGAGGCCGGCGAGTTCGCGTCCCTGGTGGTGGAAGGTGCGACCCTTGGCCTTGAGCGGGCGCAACGGCCACGTGAGGTTGGCGCGATAGGCGTCCCAGGCGCTTTCTTCGGGAGCCTTGAAGCGCTGCAGCCAGGTCCAGCCGAAGCGCACGTGCTCGGCCTCGTCGCGGTGCACTTGCTCGATCACCGCCGCCGTCTTGATGTCACCGGCCGTCCGCGCGGCCTCGGCGTACTCGACGGTGTGGTCGAGGTTGGCGTTCTCGAAGGTCAGGGACATGGCGCAGACGAAGCGCAGCGGCGTCGTCAGCTGCTCGGCCTTGCTCCAGAAGTAGCCGGTGACCGGGAAGTCGCCGAAGCGGTGGCCGGTGGCCTCGACGCGGGCGATGTACATGCGCGTGTGGCGCTGCTCGTCCTGCAGGATCTTGAGCAGGCCGCGACGGAAGTCAGCGGGAGCTTCGGGGAAGGCGAGCAGCGCCCAGGCGAAGAGTTCGGCGGCCTGCAGCTCGTGGTTGGCCAGGCCGTGCAGAATGCGCGGACGCTGCGCCGGGTCGACCATGCCGCTGACCGGCGGCACCTTGACCTCGTCGTTGGGCCGGATGCGCAGCGCTTCCGGGCGTCCCGGGCCAGCCGCGAAGATAGCTGGGCCGGGGGTCTCGTCGCTCAACTCTTCGCGTGCCGGCGTCAGCTTGGCGTCGAGGTCTTCGGTGTCCAGCACGCGGCGGGCGAAGTCGCGGATTTCCATGACCCGATGCTACACCGCCGTGTCGCGCAGCTGGAGGGCTCCGAGTTGTCAGTCCTGACATAGTTTGTAGTCACGAATCCTGTGCCACCATCATCACGAGGAGATCGAGACCATGAGCGAACCCACCACCGACGCGCGCGACGGGATCTTGGGTATTCACCACATCACCGCGCTGGCCAGCGATCCGCAGGCCAACCTGGACTTCTACGCCGGTCTGCTCGGCCTGCGTCTGGTCAAGAAGACCGTCAATTTCGACGATCCCGGTACGTACCACTTCTATTATGGTGACGACGCCGGCCGGCCCGGCACGATCCTCACCTTCTTTCCGTGGCCCAACGCCCGCCGTGGCGCCCTCGGCGCCGGCCAGACGCGCGTCGTCCGCTTCGCCGTGCCGGCCGGCTCGCTGGACTTCTGGCAGCAGCGTCTGCGCGAGCACGGCATCGGTGCCGGTGATCGAGGCGAGACGAGCGATGGCGAGACGCTGCGCTTTCGCGACCCCGATGGCATGGGTCTGGAGCTGGTCGCGGATGCGGTCGCTGCCGAGCGTCCGGCTTGGTCGACAGGACCTGTACCGCGAGACAAGGCCATTCGTGGCTTCCACGGGGTCGAGTTTCTGGAGGCGGATCCGCAGGTGACGGCCGAGGTCTTGGTCGAACACATGGGCTTCCGTGCTGTCGAAGCTTCCAGCGATAGGGGGCGGAACGATCTGCGCTTCGAGATCGGCAGAGGTGCCGACACCGCCAGGATCGACCTGGTTGCGACGCGTGAGTCCCAGGGAAGGGTCGCCGCCGGCAGTGTGCACCATATCGCCTGGCGCGTCGCCGACGATGCCCGGGAAGTCGCCTGGCGCGAACGCTTGCAAGGCCTGGGGCACCACATCACGGAAGTACTCGATCGGCAGTACTTTCACTCCGTCTACTTCCGCGAACCGGGCGGCGTGCTGTTCGAGCTGGCTACCGATCCGCCAGGCTTCGAGCTGGACGAGAGCTACCATGATCTGGGCTCCGGCTTGATGCTGCCGCCGTGGCTCGAAGGCCAGCGCGAGCGGATCGAGACCCTTCTGCCGCCCGTCACGCGCCCCTGCATGGGCCACGCGATCGCCGCCGACGAGATCACCGCCGACGAGATCGAGGCGGCGCGCGATCTCGTCGGCGGTGTTTGAGTGCTTGCTCGGGAACTACGCCAGGAACCATGCCCGGAGCCAACCCTGGAGCCAGGCCAGGTGGCGGAGGCGGTACTGGCCAGTGGTTACTGTCCGGAAGCTTGCGCCATCTGGGCCCAGCCGTCGAGCTGACTCGAGAACCCTGGTTGGCTGGGGTTGTAGTACCCCTCGATCCAGGCGAACGAACCGCCGAAGCAGCCGGGATACTTGGCGGCCAGCGCCTGCAACACAGGGACGATGACGACCTGCGAGCTGGGGCTGCCACCAGTCAAGGGCTGGGATCCGGCCGGATAGTTGGGATCCTGAATCTCAGGTGAGAAGCCGGCCATCAGGAAGGCGGCGGCGTCGGAGATGCCGGTCTGGCCCGAGATGCTCTGTAGCGAGCTGACTAGGTTGTTGTAAGCCGACTCTGCACCCGGCGTGCTCTGCGGGTCTCCCCCCGCGTAGTACTGCACGTTCAGATAGTCGACGCTCTGCGTCGAGCCGTTGTAGGTTGCTTCCAGGATCGGCTGGTCGTTGGGCAGGCCAGGACAGCTGCTGACATAGAACGACGTGCTGAGGCCGTTGGCGGGCGTGTGCGAGACGACGTAGCCGCGGCTGGCGACTTCGTTCGACAGATCAACGATCAACTGCCCGTAGGTCTGGTAGACGCTGGACCAGCTCTCGCCCTGCTGTCCGGGTTCCAGGTCGATATTGATGCCGTTGGCGTTGTAGGCCTTGAAGAAATCGTTCTCGAGCTGGTCGACGAACTTGCTGACCCCCATGGTCTGGATTGTCTTGAAGACGTCAGAACCCTCCCAGCCACCGATGGACACCAGCAGGTTCATGCCGGCGGCACGCAGCTGGGCGAACTTGGCTGGGAGCTTCTGCGAGAGTTCCCACACATCACCAGAAGTTGTGGTCAGTGGGGTGATCGGCACGCCGTTCCAGGTCAGCGTGTCCGGATTGCTGGTGTAGAAGGGGGAGTTGGTGTCAGGGAAGTGGAAGAGCCAGAGGAAGATGTCGGTGAACTCGTACTTTCCTGAGGCTCCCTCGAGCTGCTGGATGACGCTGTCGATGATCGTGTCGATGTCGGCCGAGGTCGAGGCGGGGTTGCCGTTCTGGTCGCCGTTCTCGGACGGCGTCCCAGCGTTGAGGCCCAAGGTACCCGAATACAGTCCGAAACGAAGCGTGGTCATGATGTCCTCCTGAGTTTGTGAGCGTGGCAGAGACTCACCCGCGGGCGGTGCCGTGAGGAGCCAGGTGTCAGTCCGGAAATGAGTGACCTCATCTCCTAGGAAAACACGGAATCGCGCAGATAGGGGCCAACCTTCTGTCAGAAACCTCAAAACCGTCGCGAACCCCTCCCTGAAGCCGTTCCCGCCCGAGCTGACGTCGAGACGCACTGGCTCTTCTCGCGTCGTCGAACATCAGGTTTCGGGAGGATGCGGGAACATCGATGAGCAAGCTCCGATGCTGTGACCCCTAGGGTTCGATGGCGTGCGGAGAAGGGAGGAGTCACATGGCGGTCACCCCCACGTACCCTGGCGTCTACGTCCAGGAGATTCCAAGCGGTGTGCGGACGATTACCGGGGTCAGCACTTCGGTGACGGCGTTCGTTGGGCAGGCCCGCCGCGGCCCGCTGAACCGCGCGGTTCGTATCCAGAATTATGCCGACTTCGAGCGCCGCTTCGGCGGGCTGGACCCGGAGTCGGAGATGACCTACGCCGTGCGGGCCTTCTTCCTCAACGGTGGAACCGAGGCCTTCATTGTGCGCGTGGCGCGCGACGCGGTGGCGGCGGCGCGAGCGTTGCAGAACCAGACACCCGTGGACGTGCTGCAGGTCACGGCCCTCGACCAGGGCGCCAGCGGTAACTCGATCCACCTGGCGGTCGACCACGACACCGACAACCCCGCCAGCCACTTCAACCTGACGGTGCGCTTCGACTCACCACAGGGCGAGGCGGAAGACCGGCTCGAGACGTTCCGCAATCTGTCGATGAGCCGTCACCATCCACGCTACGTCGAAGACATGCTCAACGGCGTCTCGCAGCTGGTGTCGGCCACTCGGGTGGCACCTCCCGGCGCGTTGCCGGCGGGCACGAGCACCTCGGCGACGCTGACCGACGACGCCGGCAACCTAGTCGACGCGACGCACAATCGCATCCGAGTGGTGGTCGACTTCGGTGACCCCCAAGACATCCAGGTCGACGCGGCGGCGGTCGCGGCGGCTGGCAATGCGGTGCAGCAGCTGGGCAATCTGTGCCAGCAGATCGATGCCCAACTGGTCGGTGCCGATTGCGCACCGAGCGGTGGCAACAACGCCGTCGTCATGACTTCGCAGCTGGTCAACGATGAGCGGTCGTCGATCCGCGTTTTGCCCGGCCTGGCCAGCGACGCCAGCGTGCGTCTCGGCCTGGGAACCGGCAACGGCGGCGTCGAGGTCGACGCCATGGCTGGCTGGCGACCGGCGCCGGTGCCGGTGCCGGGGACGCTGACCAGCAATGTGCTGGCCAATGCCGATCTCGGAGGTGCGCCGGCGACGCTGCCGGACGCCAACAACCACCTGCTGCGCGTCAGTATCGACGGCGCAGGCCCCGACCAGGTCGACCTCGGCGTGGGTATTGCCGCCGGCGCCAACCTGGCCGAGCGCTTAGACAATCTGGCTTCACGCCTGCGCGACGCGGTGCGTGCGGCCCGGCCCTTGCAGCCAGGCTACCGCGACTTTGAGTGCCTGGTGCAGGGGGGCAATCGCTTGCGGTTGGTCTCGGGTAGCACGGGTGCAGGTTCGTCGGTGGTGGTCGAGGCGGTGGCCGGGGACGGTATCGCCGCTGCGCTCAACCTGCTGCCGGCGGACGGAGCCGTCTCCACGGCGGGTGCCGCGGTGACCCTGGAGGGTGGCAACGAACAGCCGTTCCAACTCGACCAACCGGTGGCCGTGCAGCTGTTCGTTGGCGACCGGGTCAACCGACGCGGGCTCTACGCCCTCGAGGACATCGATCTGTTCAACCTGCTGGTGCTGCCCGGCGTCGACAGCGCGGCCATCCTGGCCGATGCCGACGCCTACTGCCAGGAGCGGCGGGCCTTCTTCATCGTCGACGCGCCCCGCACTTCGGTAACGCCGGCGCAGATGGAGACCACGATCTCCGGTACCGCGCTGCCACGCTCGGACCACGCGGCCGTCTACTACCCCTGGCTCGACGTCGCCGACGCCTTGCGCGGCGGTCGGCCACGACGCAGTGCGCCCTCGGGCACGGTAGCCGGCATCTTCGCCCGCACCGACGCTACGCGCGGTGTGTGGAAGGCGCCGGCCGGCACCGAGGCGTCGCTGCGCGGCGCCCTCGGGCTGGCACACCCGCTCACCGATCCCGAGAATGGCATTCTCAATCCGCTGGGCGTCAACTGTCTGCGCAGCTTCCCGGTGACCGGTACGGTGGTTTGGGGCTCGCGCACGCTGCGCGGCGCCGACGTGCTGGCCTCGGAGTGGAAGTACGTGCCGGTGCGGCGCACCGCGCTGTTCATCGAAGAGAGCCTTTACCGCGGCAGCCAGTGGGTGGTGTTCGAGCCCAACGACGAGCCGCTGTGGTCGCAGATCCGCCTCAATGTTGGTGCCTTCATGCAGCGCTTGTTCCTGCAGGGTGCCTTCCAGGGTGGTTCGCCCAACGAGGCGTACCTGGTCAAGTGCGACGCCGAGACGACGACGCAAGACGACATCGACCGCGGCGTCGTCAACATCCTGGTCGGCTTCGCACCGCTGAAGCCGGCGGAGTTCGTCATCCTGCAAATCCAACAGCTGGCCGGTCAGGCCCAGAGCTGAGCTAGGGAGGTACGTCGATGGAATTCTCCGCCAATGCCGACCGCCGCGACCCGTACAAGAACTTCAAGTTCAAGGTGAAGTGGGACGGACGCTATGTCGCCGGTATCAGCAAAGTGAGCGCGCTGCGGCGCACCACCGAAGCGGTGACCTACCGCGCCGGAGGTGATCCCAGCACCGAGCGCAAGTCGCCGGGTCAGACCAAGTTCGAGGCCATCACCCTGGAACGCGGCCTGACCCACGACGTCGCCTTCGAGCAGTGGGCGAACAAGGTTTGGTATCCGCCGAACTCGTCGAGTCCGGGTGAACAGCAGATCTCGCTCAAGAACTTCCGCAAAGATCTGTTGATCGAGATGTACAACGAAGCCGGTCAGAAGGTGAAGGCGTTCAAGGTCTTCCGCTGCTGGGTCTCGGAGTATCAGACGATGCCTGAGCTGGACGCCAGCGCCAACGCGGTGGCGATCGAGACGCTGAAGCTCGAGAACGAGGGCTGGGAGCGCGACGAGAGCGTCAAGGAGCCGACCGAGCCGGAGTTCACCGCGCCGGAGGAATAAGCCGTGCCGGTGCTCTCCAATCGTGAGCTGCTGCAGGTGTGGGAACACGGTGTCCCCCTGGGGAGTACCAACCCGGGGAGTGCCGGCCTGGGGACGACTCGGCTGGCATTGCTCTGGTTGGCGGCCGGCTGGCCGCACAGCACCTGGGACGAGCTGGCGGCGGTGCCCCTCGGGGTTCGCGACCGCCGCTTGCTCCGTCTTTACCGAGACACCTTCGGCGATTCCCTGGAGTGCCAGGCCGACTGTCCCGAGTGTGGCGAAGAGCTGGAAGCGGACTTGTCGGCGACTGAGTTGCTATCCGGCCTAGCACCGGCGAACAACACAGTGCAGGCGAGCAAGACGATATCGACGAGCGAACGAGCGGAGGAGGGCGACGATGGTCACGGCCAGAACGAGTACGGTCGTCACGAGCAAGGGCGTCACGAGCACGCGCATCAGGATCTACGGTTGGTCTTCCGTATGCCCAACAGCGGCGACTTGCTGGCCGCGGAGGCGTGCGGTGATGCCGTCGAGGCGCGCCGCCTGCTGTCCGAACGCTGCGTCCTGGAGGCGTACCGACGCGACGAGCCAGTGCCGCTGGGGCAACTGCGCGAGCAGGACATCGAACAGCTGGCGACCTCGATGGCGCGTGTCGACCCGGCGGTCGAAGTCCGCATCGCCTTTCGCTGTCCGGCCTGTGACCATGCCTGGAAGCAGCCGCTCGACGTCGTCGCCTTTCTCGACGACCGCGGCCGCCAGCGCGCGCACCGCCTGCTCGAAGAGGTCCACCTGCTGGCGCGCAGCTACGGCTGGAGCGAAGACGGGATCCTGGCCATGAGCGACCAGCGGCGCCGCACCTACCTGGAGATGCTGGGTCATGCCTGACTTCCTGAGCCGTCTCGCCGATCGCAGCCAGACGTCGAACGTCGAAGCTCGGCTGCGACCAGCGTCGGTACCTCGGTTCGCGGCACTGCGCACCGATTCTGCCGGAGGGGTGCCAGCCGCGAAGACCCATGCCGGAGAGGTACCGGGCGAAGAAGGGGCGTTCGGTCAAATGTCGGGTGGTCCCGGCGTGGCACACGACGAGCCCAGGCAGCCGGTCGAGAGCCTACCCAGGGACCCTCATGCCGCCCGGCAGAGGGCCTTCGAGCAGCGTCTCGACGAGATGTTCTCCTCGCCTGCCTTCGCGGGAGCGCCCAGCCGGCCGGCTCAGCACGACGGATCCCGCAGACCGCCGACCCACGATACGCCAAGCTCACGAAGGCCAGCTGACGGTACGCCAACCCAGGGTCAGCTCGAGCAGCACCAGCCAATGCAGGCACAGTCAGAGCAAGGCCAATCAAAGCAGGAACAATCGGGATGGCCGGCCGCGAGTCAGCGCTCCGTGAGCGGGTTCTCTGCGACGGATAGCTCCAGCGGTACCCGGCAGGCAGACCGTGTTGCGGCAGGCCCTGACGGTACCGTGCAGCCCAGATCGACGGGGCCCGCTGCCGCACGCCACGACCAGGATGCCGCCGAGATTCCGGTAGCGTCCAGCCCCAGGTCTGGCTTGAAGCCAGTCCGACCTCGTTCGTCGGCACCGTCGAGCACCAGGGCCTCCGAACCCACCTCGGTAGCCAGCGACCGTGCCCCCAGCGACCGTGCCCCCAGCGGCCGTGCCCCCAGCGACCGTGCACCCGGCAATCGGCTCGGTCCGGAATCGGTGGTCCAGGAGCGCACGGTGCGTGTGCGCATCGGCCGTGTCGAGGTCCGCAATGTGACGCCGGCTCCAGCCGCGTCGACGCCGCGGACTGCGACCGCCGGCAAGCGCCCACCACCGCCGTCGCTCGACGACTACTTGCGCCGCCGCCGGGAGGGACGATGAGTAACCACCTCGCGATCGCCACTGTCAGCGCGACGCTCGCCGCACTCGTGCGCGCCGCCGCCGAGGAGGCGCTGCCAGCCGTCGGCATGGACGTTGCCACCGTCCGTCCGGATGTGCTGAATCCTCAAGGGGATCAGGCGGCGGTCAGCGTCTACTTGGTGCACAGCCAGCCGAACGCGGCGCTGCGCAACATGGAGCTGCCGGTGCGTGCCGGTGACGGGCGCTTGGCACAGCGTCCGATCCTGGCGCTCGACCTGCACTACCTCCTGACCTTCCTGGGCGACGAGCGTCGCCAGCATCCCGAGATCCTGCTCGGCGCGGTCGCCTCGATCCTGCACCGGCGACCCTTGCTCGATCGCCAGCAGATTCGCGACGTGGTCGGTGCGCTGATCCAACTCGCCGGCTCGGATCTCGACGCGCAGGTGGAGCGCGTGCGCTTCACGCCACTGCCGCTGGGCCTCGAAGAGATGTCACGCCTGTGGTCGCGCTTCAGCCAGGGGCGCTACCGCCTCTCGGTCGGCTACCTGGCGTCCGTCGTGCTGATCGAGGGACCCGAGACGCCGCAGCCACGGCCGCCAGTGCGCCAGCGCAATCTCTATGCGGTGCAGCTGCGTCTGCCGGTGCTCGAGAGTGCGGACAACGCCGCCGCCATTCCGGCGACCGGTGATCGACCGCTGCGTGCCGGTGACACCCTGGTGCTGCGCGGGCGCAACCTGCGGGCACCCGGGGTGCAAGTGCTGTTGGGCGACGTGATCGTCGAACCCGATGCCGCCGATGTCGATCCCGAGCGCATCCGCTTGCCGTTGGTCGAGCCACCGCTGCCGGTAGCAGAGCTGCGTGCCGGCGTTCAGGCGGTGCGCGTCCGTCAACCGCGCCAGCTTGGCACGCCTCCGACCGACCACGCGGGGCCGATGTCCAATGCCCTGCCGCTGGTCGTGCATCCGCGCCTGACCAACGTCCAGGTGCAAGGTCTCGCTGCCGACCCGGACGATGCTGCGCTGCGCCGCGCCGACCTGCGTCTGACCCTGGCGCCACGTGTCGGCAAGCGCCAACGCCTGGCGGTGCAGCTCTACGAGATGGGGGTGCCGCCCGGCCAGGTGCCCAGGTCGTACCGCTTCGAAGCTCCGTCGCGCGACGTGCCGGCGGAGCCCGAGTCCGCCGCGACCCTCGACGTGCCGGTGCGCGCCGTCGAGCCCGGGCAATACGCGTTGCAAGTCGAGGTCGACGGCGCCGCCAGCCTGCTGCAACCCGAGGACGCCGCAGGCCCGGTCACCGGCCCGGCGGTCGCCCTGCAGCCCTGAGTGTCCAACGAGATCAGGAGTCGAAGTGAACGATCATCCAGCTACCGACGAACGTGCTCGACGAGTGCATGACGAGGTGCCGCCACGTCCCTCGCAGAGCACGATACCGGACGCGGTGGCGGATTGGGGCGACGCCTGGCTAGATTTCAATCGTACCTATTTGCTCGCCGCGCTGGCCGAAGTGCGCCAGGCGCTCGACTTGTCTGCTGAGACCGGCCGGGGCGAGGAATCGTTGGAAGGGGGCTCGGATTCCTGGGCCGCCGACTCCTGGGCCGCCGACGGTGACGCTCTCGGTGTGCCACCGGCGCTGGAGCAGCTGTGTCTCAGCCTCGGTCTGTCGCACTTCGAACGCGCCGTGATCCTGCTGTGTGCCGGCGTCGAACTGGACAGTGCCTTCGCGGCCATCGAGCCGACGTTCGGTCTGGCGCTGGCAGCCCTGCCCGAAGCGCACTGGTCGGCGCTGGCGCCGCAGGCACCCTTGCGGCGCCTGCGACTGCTGCGGCTCGATGTCGCCCTCGGCGCCAGCGATGGCGTGCTCACCCAGGCCCCCCTGCGCCTCGACGAACGCATCCTGCACTTCCTGGTCGGCCTCGATGTGCCCGACGAACGCCTGGTGTCGAAACTGGAGCCGTTGCCGCAACCCCCGCCGCTGCCCGAGCCGTGGCAGAAGCTGGTGCACGAGGTCGCCCTGGCGCTGTCTCGGGCCGAGGGCCGGTCCATCGGAGACTCCGCCGGAGACGCCGCTGGAGACGCAGGCAGCGAAGAGGTAAGCCGCGGCCTGCAGCTGTGCGGTGGCGATGCGACGTCGCGCGCCGAGATCGCTGCATCCGCGGCGCAGCAGCTAGGTATCGACCTGCTGCGTCTGTCGGCGACTCTGCTGCCGGCACCGGGGGTGGAACTTGACGACCTGCTGCACCGGCTGCAGCGCGAAGCCCTGATCGCTGGTCGCGGCGTGCTGCTCGATCTCGAGGACGCGGGCGCGCAGGCCGATGCACAGCGCGTCGCGGCGGTCGACCGCCTGATCGCCGGCCTCGGCGGTGCCTTGCTGCTGAGCGGCACGGACCGGCACCGAGGAACCCGACCGGTTGCCGTGTTCGACGTACCGACTCTGTCGACCCGCGAGCAAGCTGACCTGTGGCGCGGTGCTCTGTCGACAAATGGCACTGTCGATTCACCGAGGACTAGCTTTGACTCGGGGAATACCAACCTCGACGACCGCGACCTGCTACGCTTGGCGTCCCAGTTCCGGCTCGGTGCCAGCGTCGTGCGGGCCACCGCCGCCGAAGTCTCGACCGCCACGGGCGACGACCCTGCTGTAAGCGCCCAGCGCCTTTGGGACGTCTGCCGCCGGCAGGCGCGACCGAAGCTGGACGGTCTGGCCCGTCGCATCGAGCCGCGTGCGTCGTGGCAGGACCTGGTGCTGCCCGAAGATGCCCTCGCCGACCTGCGCGAGGTCGCGACCCAGGCGCGCTGCCGTCACCAGGTGCACGACGTTTGGGGCTGGCAAGGCAAGAGCGCGCGCGGCCTCGGTCTCACAGCCCTGTTCACCGGTGCCAGCGGCACCGGCAAGACCTTGGCCGCCGAGATTCTGGCCGCCGACCTCGGCCTCGACCTCTACCACATCGACCTGGCGGCGGTGATCAGCAAGTACATCGGTGAGACTGAGAAGAACCTGGAACGCGTCTTCGACGCCGCCGAGGCTGGTGGCGCGGTGCTCTTGTTCGACGAGGCCGACGCCCTGTTCGGCAAGCGCTCCGAGGTCAAAGACAGTCACGATCGCTACGCCAACATCGAAGTCAGCTACCTTTTGCAGCGCATGGAAGCCTACCGTGGTCTGGCGCTGCTGACCTCGAACCTCAAGAGCGCGCTCGACCCCGCCTTCCTGCGCCGCCTGCGCTTCGTCATCGAGTTCCCCTTCCCAGACGCCGCAGGCCGCGCCGAGATCTGGCGCCGCACCTTCCCGGCCGCCACGCCCACCGCCGACCTCGACCCCGAGCGCCTGGCGCGCCTGCATCTGCCGGGGGGCCACATCCGCAACATCGCCCTGCGCGCCGCCTTCCTGGCGGCCGAGAGAGAGCAACCCGTGACCATGGATCTGCTCGCCCTCGCAGCGCGCCGCGAGTGCGCCAAGCTGGAGCTGCCGCTCACCGAAGCGCAACTGCGGGGTTGGACGCGAGAAACCCGCAGCGGAGGAGTGTCGTGATGCGGATTGAAGTCGAGATCGACGAGCTGATCCTGGAAGATGTCTCGCCAGCCGAGCGGTTGCGTGTGGCGCAGGCGCTGGAGACCGAGCTGGAGCACTTGCTGGCGGCCGGAGCGTGGAGCGGTCCGCCAGAGCAGGGCAGCCTGGATGTCGCATTTCTGGACGGCGGGATGATCGAGGCCGGCTCGCGGCAGATCGCTTCTGCACCGCGACATCTCGGCGAGCAGGTGGCACGTACGCTGCATATGGGCATGATGTCGAAGCTGCCGGCGGCGCCTGAGGTCGATTCATGAGGACCCCGCTACCGGCACCGGTGTCCGAGGACGCGGGCCTGGCGGCGCCCGTGCAGGTGCACCGGGAGCTGAACCGCGCCGGCCGGCCGCTGGAGGCGCCTGTACGCGGGTGGATGCAAGACCGCTTCGCGCTCGACTTCAGCCGCATTCGGATTCATGACGACGACGGCGCTGCCAGCTCGGCGCGCGCCGTCGGAGCGCACGCCTACACAGTCGGGCACCACATCGTCTTCGGGGCCGGTCAGTTCCGGCCGCACTCGCCCCAGGGACTGCGGCTGCTAGCGCACGAGCTGACGCATGTCGCACAGCAAAGCGCGGGAGGCGCCGCGGTGCAGGCGTTCGCCGATGAAGGTGCCCGCACGCTGAGCGTCGAGCCGGTGGATGCACCGGCCGAGCGACAGGCGGAGGCCGCGGCTGACCTGGCGGTTCGCGGTTTGCCGGTTTCTGCCTCTCTGCTACGCCTGCCGAGCCCGAAGCGCCTGTGCCTACAGCGGCACTGCAACTTGGCGCCGTGTCCGACCGGTCCCCGAGTGTCGGTGCCGTCGAGTTCCGGGATCGGTTCCTCGGCAGGCAAATGGGTCGGGTTGCAGTACCTCGGTGCTCATCCGGTCTCTTCCTACGTCGCCATCGACCACTGGATCTACAGTGGTAGCGGTGGCCCCAAAGATATGAACCTCAGTGGCCTCGGACCCAGTGCGACGACCAAGCTCGGACAGGACATCGATCCGCCGGTCTTTGCCGCGATGCTGGCCAACAGCGGACGCTTGAACCGGGCCGATATCCTCGACTCGGACCGTGATCACGTCTACGAGGTCAAGCCGCGGCGTGGCGCGGGCAGCGGTGGTTCTCAGCTTCAGGGGTATCTGAATCAACTGCGGAGTGTGGCGCCCAACGCCCCTGCTTGGATGGGAGGTCGACCGCGGGCCTGGGCACCTGGCCCATGGGCGCCGAATCTAGAGCCGCTGGTCGTGCCCTCCGGGGATCCGCAGCTGCATGATTGCCACGTCTGCGTCGAACAGGATCCGAGCCAGCCCGGCGTGCTGGTCTACGACATCTTGTGCTGCCCCACCGGCGGCCTGCCGGTGCCGATTACGGTGCCGGGGGACCGGCCGGACACCGGAGACGAGAAGGATCGGGTGCTACACCGGGACTCGACGTTCGAGCAGGGGCTGGCCCTTGCTTTCGTCATGGGCATGGCAGCCTTGATGGCTCGCTTCGCGAGCCGGCGTGGGGCCATGTTCTTGTTGGGTCGCCTGGCCCTGCCCTTGGGTCTGATCCTATTGGTGACTGACCTGGCGCAAGCCGCAGACAAGCTGTCGCGCGGCGCCCAGTTCGGCTTCCAGGGGGCCGAAGACATTCCGAAGGGGATGGAGGGAATCGACGGTGACTTCATGATGCCCGAGGGCATCAGCCAGGAAGAAATTCAGCGGTTGGCGACACGTGAGTTTCCGCCAGCGGTGCTGGCGGCCGTCAGCGGCGACAAGGCGTTGCAAGAGTTCTTGTGGCGCGTCGGTCGCCAGCGCGGCCATGCGGGCGGCCAGCCAATGAGTGCCGAAGAGCTGCGGGCTCTATCGGCGCTGCTGCAGCAGTCTGATCCGCGGAGTGTGCAACTGTTGCAGGACTTCTTGGCTGCCGGTGATCCGAAGATGCAGCAAGCTGCTGGGGTGCTGCGGCAAACCCGTGCCGCGGCTGGCCCCGGCGGGCCCTCGAGCCAGGGGCCAGTGATCCAGGGGCCAGTGACCCAGGGGCCAGCAGCACAGGGGCCTGGCAAAGGCCCTTCCCAGGGGCCGCCGCTACCCGACGGTGTGGTGTCGCTGGGAACGGGAACGCCGGGTGGCACTTCATCGGTTGGCGTGCTGGGTAGGACGGGTCTGGGGCCCGGCGGCACTGGTATCGGCACTGGCACTGGCACTGGCACTGGCACTGGCAGCGGCGGTGGCGGCAGTAAGGTACCAGCTGGACCCTCGGCCAAGCCCGCTGGCGGCAGTCCGACGGGCAGTGCGACGGGTTCACCGGCTGCCGCCGGTCCCAGCAAGCCGAAGAGCGGCGGGGCTCCGGGCGTCGCGGCTGGCGGCGAGCGCATTCGCTTGCCCGGCTTGGCCGGTATCAGCGGCGTCGAGTCGGTAACGCAGATCCCGGCCGAAGAGATGAAGATCCGCAGCTTCGCGTTGCTGGCCGGACTGGAGGAGCATCGTCTCTACGGGCCCGGTCAGCAGGTCTACATCACCATCCGCGTCGAAGCCGACGGAGAGACCCACGATATCGGCATTCCGATCCTGGTCGATCGCCGCGGCCAGTGGTGGCAGGGCGGAGAACGGATCACCGAAGTCAAGGGGCGGGTGAAGGGGCACTGGCGCGTCCTGAATACCGGTCGCTACCTGCCGGCCGGTGCGCCCATCTCGTACACCTGGCGCTACCGGCCAACGGAGTCTGACTCAGTGTCCCCAGGCGGTGAACCATGAGCTACATCCGCCAGGATCAGGGGCAGCGGCACGCGACACCTGGGCAAGCACCGCCACAGGTGCACCAGGAACTGCGGCGGCCGGGTCGACCGCTCGACGACGGCACCCGCGCTGCGATGGAGGAGCGTTTTCAGCATGATCTGCGCCATGTACGCATCCACTCCGACGACACCGCCAGTGCCTCGGTCGCGGCGGTGCGTGCCAATGCTTACACGGTGGGCCGGCACATCGTCTTTGGCGCCGGCCGCTACGCTCCGGCGCAGCCCGAAGGCCGGCGGCTACTGGCCCATGAGCTGACGCACGTGCTGCAACAGGCTCCATCCTGGGGTCATGGCGCCGAGGTACCTTCTGGCCCTATCCCCTTCGCCAACCGTCACGACCCGGCAGAACGCGAGGCACAGCGAGTGGAGCAGCTGACCGGTGCTGCCTTGAGCGGTGCTGCCGTGACCGGAGCTGCCGCGACCGGCATCTTGCCACGCATCGCGACACCTCAGTTGCAGCGTCAGGAGCCACCTCGTCGGGACGTCGAGAAGCGCAAGGCCGCGACCGCCGACCAGGGCGCGGCTGTGTTCCGGATTCGCGAGGATGGCCGGCTGGAACTGGTATTGCAAGCACCTGGACTGCCGGTCGGGGTGGGTGTGCGCTACGACGATGAGGGTCTGGATGCGGCTTTCGGCTATCACCTGACTGAGATGCTGGACCTGGACGAACTGCTCTGGTTGCCACCGGACGAGCGCGGGCTCAAGAGCACGTACTCAGTGGATGAAGCGGAGCGCTTGATCGACGAGGCACAGCAGCCGGACCTGCCAGAGCCACCCCTGATCAAGGCGACGTTGTGCGGCGAGGGCTCGATCCTCTGGGGCCTCCACTGCGTGCCGATCGAATCGATTCGCCTGCCCAGGCCGCGGGCGGCGACTCGAGGGCTCCGCCTCGAGCTGCCTGACTTGCGCCTGCGCTCCTCGCTGGACAGTTTTTCGGCGCCCCTGGACGGCTTCGCCTTCGACAAGTCGGAACTCAAGGCTCATCATCGCGCGATGCTGCCGGTGCTGGCCAGCGAACTCAAGCGGCGACTGGCGCGCCATCCGCGGGGAACGGTCGAGGTCGTGGGGCACACGGATGCCGTGGGCAAGCGGCGCTACAACCAGGGTCTGGGCAAGCGCCGAGCGGAGGTGGTGGCGCAGGAACTGATGCGGCTGGGCGTGCCGGCGGAGAGCCTCGAGACGCTGAGCGACGGCGAGGATCGGCTGCGCGTCGACTCGCCTCGCAGGCAGCCGCGAAACCGGCGCGTCGAGGTGCGCTTCCGCACCCGTATGCTACCCGGTAGGTCAGGATCCCTCTTGCGTCGTTTCCGCTTCGGCACCTTGTCCAACCCAGGAGGTGAACCATGAGCTTCGCACCTCCAGACCGCGATCCGCGGCAAGCTCCGCACCAGCAAGCTGTCTTGCAGCGACCTGTCTTGCAACGGCAGTGCGCGTGTGGCGGCACGTGCCCTGCCTGCCGGCGCAAGAAGCAGTTGCAGCGGGAGGCGGCGACATCGCGCGATCGTGGCAATGCGGGCCCAGACCTCGCTCCGCCGTCGGTACATCAAGAGTTGGGTCGTTCTGGCCAGCCGCTCGACGACGCCACGCGCACGGCCATGGAGGGACGCTTCCGGCACGACTTCCGGAACGTCCGCGTCCACGCTGATCATCGTGCCGGCGACTCCGCCGACGCGGTCGAGGCCCATGCCTACACCGTCGGCCGTCACATCGTCTTCGGCCGCGGCCGCTACACGCCCGCTAGCGCCGAGGGTCGCAAGCTACTGGCCCATGAGCTGACGCACGTGGTGCAACAAGGCGGTGGCGAAGCGCCGTCCGGCCAGCTGCCGATCGCTGGCGACAGCAACACGGAGGAACGGCAGGCGCAGCGCAATGGCGAGCTTGCGGGACCGGTCGCCGCCGTCGCGGGTGGGCCGCGACTGCAGCGCAAGAAGCGGCGCGGCAAGAAGAAACCAAGAACCTACGGCGTCCGCTTCTCACCGCGTTCACAGATCAGTGCCGCGCAGATGCTCGAGATCATCCAGCGCAGCCCGACACTCGAGACCT
This sequence comes from uncultured bacterium, assembly GCA_965368975.1. Lineage (GTDB taxonomy): Bacteria > Acidobacteriota > Thermoanaerobaculia > Multivoradales > JAHZIX01 > CBDUPA01. The sequence goes on from CBDUPA010000003.1 coordinate 49,808, forward strand.
GGATGCGCGACTCGTTCGCGGTCGATGGTAACCGCCTGGTGCTGGCGGGTGCGCGAATCAGGAAGGTCACCGGCAAGAAGCCCAGCCTGGACGTACCCCAAGGGGTCGACGTTCCTCCGTGGTTCGCCAATGTCCTCTTCGCCATGACCGCCAACGGTTGGTATGTCACCACAGCCGCCACTCTGCTGTCACAAGACAACCAGCTGGGTATGAAAGCGGACCTGGAGCCGGAGAGCCGGCACGTCAAGGGCATGCCGCCTCGGGAGGAGGGAATCTCAATGGGTTACACCTTCCAGGGTGCAAGCCGCAAGCAAGGCCGGCGGAAGAAGGGCGAGAGGCAGCCCGGTAGCTCCGTTGAAGCCGCGCCTCGCCGTCCGGACGAGGGGCTGATCGTGGTTTCCAACCGCCTACAGCAGGACCCAGACAGTCCGGCCATCGTCTTGAGAGCAGAGGAGCGAGTGCTGGAAACGCTCTTTCACGAACTCGCAGCCCATGGGGAGTTGATCCGTCAAGGTCAGGATGCGGCCTCCGATCACACCAGTCCCGACTGGCGCATTGGCTTGGAACCCATGTCGGAGGCGGACAAAATTGCGAAGCAGGTCTACGACTACTTTGGAGGTCAGCGCGAGCAGCGAGAGGAGCAGAAGCGGATGGAATGCGCCGTCACGGCTGCCAATACCAGCATGGCTCCGATCGCACCGGTGACGGATCTCGAGGGCGCCGCGGATCTGAGCCAGCGAATGGAACAACTCGGGCGATTCATCGACGTCTGCGGAGACTTGGTCTCCAGCCAGCAGGTGCGAAGGAAGCAAGGAGGTACACCGTGAGCTTCGCTCTCCCAGTTCACCACCGCCGGGGCGCCCCGATTCTGCACCGAGACTGTGCCTGCGGCGGCACCTGTGCCTCTTGCCGGCGCAAGAAGCGTCTGCAGCGTGAAGCTGCCGGCGCTGCAGCTCTTGGTCCGGCGAGTGCGGCTCCCACCACCGGCCTGGCGCCGCCCGAGGTGCATCGCGAGCTGGTTCGTTCAGGGGAACCGCTGCCGGAGCCCGTCCGCACCAGCATGGAAGCGCGTTTTCGGCACGATCTGAGTCACGTGCGCATCCATGCCGACCGCCGCGCCGGCGATTCAGCGGCGGCGGTGGCAGCCAACGCCTACACGGTTGGCCGTCACATCGTCTTCGCCGCTGGCCACTACGCACCGCACAGCGCTGAAGGGCGCCAGCTCCTGGCGCACGAGCTGACCCATGTGTTGCAGCAGGTTCCGACGCCGGCAGATCATGGAGACGTGACCGGGGGCCGCTTGCCGATCGCTGATGATTCCAGTGCTGAAGAGCACGAAGCCCGCCGTACCGCAGCACGGTTGGGTCGTGGTTCTGGTCGGTCGGTGGGTCCTCGCTTGCAGCGTCAGAGTGGTCTGCACTTTCGTTACAACGAGGATGGCAGCTTCGAGATCTTCGGACAGGCACCCGGTGCGGTCAAGCTCGGGGCTGGTTTTCGCTGTAAGGGGGGGCGCTGCACGCCTGTCGGCGGTTGGAATCCGGGAGGGGGTGGTGGTACCTACAGCGTCGAGGATGCGAAGAGAAAGTTGCTGAACTTTGGCAAGGGTTCTGGCGGCAGTGGTGCTCAGCCTGGGCCCGTGGGGCCCGTAGGCCCTGGCCCGGGTACCGGGCTGCCGCCGGGTTTTCAACTGTGCCTGCCCCCCAAGGTCCGGGACGGCATCGATTGCGTCACCACCAGCGAGTGGCTCCGGCGTCGCGGCCATCTAGCCAAGCAGGGACCCGCAGTGCAGCCTCCAGGGGTGCAACCGCCGGGGTCGTCGCAGCAGCCGGCGTTCCCGGGAACCTTGGGTCCACTGACGCTCGGTCTCGGTTCGGCGAGCCTGGATGGATTCGACTTCAACAAGGCGGAGCTCAAACCGCACCATCACAAAATTCTCAAAGGGTTGGCCTTGACGCTCAAGGGCTTGCTCCGGATCAACCCGATCTCGCTGGTACAGATTGTCGGCCACACGGATGCACCGGGCAAGCCCGGCTACAACGAGACACTGGGTACCCAGCGCGCGGAAGCAGTGAAGGTGCAGCTGGTCAAGCTCGGCGTTCCGGAGGGTGCCATCCTGACGCTCAGTTCGGGCGAGGATGAGCTGCGTGTCGACACCAAGAAGAAAGAACCGAAGAACCGCCGCGTCGAGATCGAGTTTGTGCGCCGCACGGGGCGCTTCAACCTGCCGAAGCTGAAGAGGCCCTCGATTCTCGGGCCCAGTGGCGGCTTTGGAGGACAGCCATGAGTGCCACGACCTACCCCCGTTCCCCGCGCTTGCTGCGTGGTGGCTTCGTGTTACTGAGCGCCACCACGGGCGATCTGCAGCGGGTGATCCCGCTGCAGTACAACCCCGAGAGCCTGCGCCGTAGCTTCCAGGTCAAGAGTGTTGGCGGTGGAGAAGGCGGTGGAAACACCTCGGATGCCCTGCGTCTCACCGGGCCGCCGGTCGAGAGCTACCAGGTCGAGGCCGAGCTGGACGCCGCCGATGCCCTGGAGGTGGGCAGCAAGACGGCTGGGCAGTACGGCCTACAACCGCAGCTGGCGGCGCTCGAGACGCTGATCTATCCGACCGTCGAGCAGCTGCGCCACAACCACCAGCTGGCCGCTGCTGGCACGCTCGAGATCGTGCCCATGCAGGGGCCGTTGACGCTCTTCGTCTGGAGTCGCACGCGCGTGCTGCCGGTGCGTGTCACCGAGCTGTCGATCCAGGAGAAGGCCTACGACCCCAACCTCAATCCGATCCGCGCCACCGTAAGTCTGGGTCTGCGCGTGCTGTCGATGGACGATCTGGGCTTCGCACACAAGGGCGGCACCCTGTTCCTGGCCTACCAGCAGTTGAAAGAAAGCCTGTCCGCGAAGGGTAGCGCCAACAGCAGTTCCCTGGCCTCGCTCGGCTTGGAGGCGGCGCCATGACGGACACCGGAGTCCTAGAGGAAACGACAGCGCGAGAGGAGACGACGCGATGAACGACCCGCTCAAGCAGTTACTGGCCCCGACCCACGAGGATCGGGCGGTCGATTTTCCACCCAACAGCCGCTACCACGGAGCCGCTATCGCGGAGCTGCAAGTAGCTGAAGTGCCGTCCTCCGATGCTGCCCCCCTGGGGGACTCTGCCACAAGCAGCTCCGTCACCAAGGAGCCCCGGCACGTGCGCTATCTACGCCGCCGCTTCGTACCGCAGCCGGAGAGTTTCGCGACCCTGGGCGAGCACACGGTGGTGCAAGGCGAGCGGCCGGATCACGTGGCGGCGGCGGAGCTGGGAGACTCAGAGCTGTACTGGCGACTGTGCGACGCCAACGGCGTGCTGCACCCGGCGGAGTTGACCACCGAGACGGCGCGCCGGCTGCGCGTGACGCTGCCCGAGGGCATGCCGGCACCGGCGGTGGGGGAGGAGTGAGGCGATGATGGCGCAGGGCATCACGCTCAGCTTGATGATCGGGCCGGCGGTGCCGATTCCGGTGGGGCGTGACGTGCTCGAAGCGTTGGAGACGGTGACTGTGACGTCGCCGACCGAGGGGCCATCGGGCTTCCAGCTGACCTTCAAGCTCGACAAGCGCTCACCGCTGCACACCATCTTCCTGCTCACCGCCGGCAATCCGATCCCGCTGCTGCGCGTGGTGATCGCAGTGACGGTACGCGGGCAGTCGCAGGTGCTGATCGACGGCGTGATGACGGAGCACCAGGTGAGCGGCGGGGAAGACGGCCGGCCTCGGCTGACTGTCACCGGCGAGGACTTGAGCCGGGTCATGGACTACATCGACTTCAGCGGCATCCCGTACCCGGGCATGCCGGACTTCGCGCGCGTGCTGCTGATCCTGGCCAAGTACGCGGGCTTCGGTGTCATCCCGAAGGTCATTCCGAGCGTGCTCAGTGACCTACCGATTCCGGTCGAGCGCATCCCCAAGCATCGCGGCACCGACCTGCGCTACGTACGCTGCCTGGCGTCCGAGGCGGGCTATGCCTTCTACCTCGAACCGGGGCCGGCGCCGGGGACCTCCTTCGCCTATTGGGGGCCGCTGATCAAGGTCGGCGTGCCGCAGCCAGCGCTCAATGTCGACATGGACGCGCACACCAACGTGCGCTCACTCAACTTCCGCTTCGACTCGCAGGCGCGCGAGCTACCGGTGCTCTACATCCACAACAAGCAGACCAAGGCGCCGATCCCGATCCCGATTCCCGACATCACGCCGCTCAACCCGCCGCTTGGCGCGGTGGCGCCGATCCCGCACAAGCTGCGCTCGATCGACGGCACCGGCAAGTTGTCGCCGGTGCGCGCCGCGGCGGTCGGCCTGGCCAAGGCGGCTCGCTCCACCGACGCGCTGTTCGGCAGCGGCAGTCTCGACGTGCTGCGCTACGGCCGCGTGCTCAAGCCGAGGCAACTGGTCGGCGTGCGCGGCGCTGGTGCCGCCTTCGACGGACTGCACTATGTCGACAAGGTCACCCACGAGCTGCAACGCGGCAGCTACACGCAGAGTTTCGAATTGCGCCGCAACGGCATCCTGCCGACGGTACCGAAGGTGCCCGTCTGAAGCGGTATCTACCAAAGATGAATGCGGAGATCAGAATTCACGCGCACGCGGCGAAAGCCTAAGCGGAGGACATCGAAGATGGACAACAGTTTCAGCGCCGTAGCTGGCAGGGTCGCTCGCCGCTCCGAGACGGACGACGGCAGCGAGTGCCAGCGTTACTTCGGCAAGTACCGTGGCACCGTGATCCAGAACATCGACCCGCTGCAGGAGGGCCGCATCCAGGTCATCGTGCCCGACGTCGACGGCCTGGTGCCGGGTACCTGGGCCATGCCTTGTCTGCCCTCGGGCATGCAGAATGGCTTCTTCACGGTGCCGCCGATCGGGGCCGGCGTGTGGGTCGAATTCGAGCAGGGCGACCCCGACTATCCGATCTGGGTCGGCGGCTTCTGGGGCAGCAAAGCCGAGGTACCGGCTATGGCGACGCTGATTCCGCCTGGCATCCCGGGCGTTGCCATGCAGACCACTGGTCAGAACGGCTTGGTGATCAACGACGCCCCCGGCCCGACCGGCGGCTTGTTGCTCAAGTCCACCACCGGCGCCTCGATCAGCGTCAACGACACCGGCATCATCATCCAGAACGGCAAGGGCGCCATCATCACGCTGCAAGGGCCCTCGGTGACGATCAACGCGGGCGCCCTGGTCATCACCTGAGATTGCTGTTGGTCGGTAGTCACGAGAGGAGGCAAGCATGCCGGGATTTCTGCTCCATCAACAAGCGCAAGTACTGTGCAGCCACGCCGGCCAGGCGACGCCGATGCTGGTGCAGCCACGGGTCAAGGTGATGGGCATGTCGGTGGCCCTCCAGGGCGCACCCTGGACCGTCGCCGGCTGCACCTTGCCGCCGCCGCCGGCCGCCAACGGTCCCTGTGTCACGGCCGTGCACTCGACCGCGGCGCTACGCGTCACGAGTTTCGGCATCGCCGTGCTGCTGTTCGACAGCCAGGCCACCTGCGCCCCGACCGGCACGCCGCTGCTGCCGCCGATCACCCAGACGCGCGTGACGGGAATGTGAGTCCGTGATGGCGACGCATCTGGCCTTTCCCTACCGCATCGACGCGCGTGGTCGCACGGCCGCCGCCGACGTCGACGCGCACGTGCGCAGCTTGATCGAGCAGCTGCTGCTCACCGCCCCCGGCGAGCGGGTGCACCGCCCTGACTTCGGGAGCGGCCTGCGCCAGATGGTGTTCTCGCCCAACAGCCCCGAGGTCGCGGCGACGCTGCAGTTCACCGTGCAGGCGGCGCTGGAGCGCTATCTGGGCGCGCGCATCGAGACACAGGAGGTCGAGGTCGAGGCCGATGAGGCGACGCTGCGGGTGCACGTGCGCTATCGCCGACGTCCGTCCGGAGACGGGGCGGGAGGAGACGGAGCGGTGACCGTCGAGGTGGGGAACTAGCTATGAGCAGCGCACCGGATCGCTATTGCTGCCGTGACGAAGAGCGCCGTGCCGCGGTAGCCGCCGATGGCAACCTGAACGGTATCGACTTCCTGGAGGTCGTCGACCAAGAAGTGCTCGCCGCCGGCGCCCCGGAGAGCCTGCGCCAGCGCCTGTTGCTCGTCGTCTTGCTGCGGCCGGTTCCCGCCGGCTTCGGTGCCGTCGGTCCGGACGCCCAGCCCGTGCGCTTGCAGGGAGGCGTGCGTCGGCGTGTCGGCATACGCTGGACGGCAGCGCTCAACGCCCTGCCGGCAGCAGTGCCGGACGTCGTGCTGGCCGAAGAACTGGATTTTCTGCAGAACGATCTCGTGCCGCCGGCCCCGGCGGGCCGGGTGCTGGTGGTGGCCACCGACTCGACGGGCGATCACTCGCCCTACACGCTGCGGCTGGTCGGTGCCGCCGACGATCTGCCGCTGGCCGGCTTCGACGGGCGCCTGTCCGAGGTCTGCTTCTCGTTCAAGGTCGAGTGCCCGAGTCCTCTGGACTGCTACGACGACGATGGGTGTCCACCGCCGACGTTCGACAGCGACCTGGCTGAAGACTATCTAGCCAAGGACTACCCGAGCTTTCGGCGTCTGATGCTCGATCGCCTGCGCACGCTGGCGCCCGAGTGGAATGAACGCAACCCGGCCGACTTCGGCGTCACGCTGGTCGAGGCGCTGGCCTATGCCGCCGATCACCTGAGCTACTACCAGGACGCCGCCGCGGCCACCGAGGCCTACCTCGGCACCGCGCGCCAGCGTATCTCGGTGCGGCGCCATGCCCGCCTGGTCGATTACTTCCTGGACGAAGGCGCCAACGCCCGCGCCTGGGTTCATGTGCGTGCCGACCAGGTGGTTGCGCTGCCGGCGTCGACCCAGCTGCTGCCAGCTGCTGCCGACGGCGAGCCTACTGAAGTACAGGGCGCGGTGCTGGATAGCGGGGCGCTCCTACCGTCCGTGCTCGAGGCCACGATCGAAGCCGCGCCGGCCGTCTTCGAGACGCTGCACGCCGCGACCTTTGATCCGGGGCACAACGAGCTCCTGTTCTACAGCTGGAGCGATCGCGAATGTTGCCTGCCTGCCGGCTCGACCCGCGCGACGCTGGTCGGTGCGCGCCGGCCCGAGGGGGCGGTGCCGCCGTATGAGCCTGTCGCCCCATCACTCGCCGCTGGCGATTTCCTGCTCTTTGAAGAGGTGCTCGGTGCGCACACCGGTGCCGCCGCTGACGCCGATCCCGGCCATCGCCACGTGGTGCGCCTGATCGAGGTCACCCCGGGCGTTGACCCGCTTAACGGCCAGCCGGTTTTGGAGATCACCTGGCACGCCGAGGACGCGCTGCCGTTCCCGCTCTGCGTCTCGGCCTTCACCGACGCCGAGCACGGCGCCCGCTACGTCGAGGACGTCAGCGTGGCGCGCGGCAACCTGGTGCTGAGCGACCATGGTCGCAGCGTCGAGGACGAAGTCGTCGGTCCCGTCCCGAGCGCTGCCGACGCCCCGGCCGTCCTGCACGACTGGCCCTTCCGGCCGAGGCTCGAGCATGGACCGCTGACCCACGCGGCGCCTATACCCGACGGTTTCCCGCACGCGGGAGCTGGCGCTGGGGTCAGTGCCGCGCAGCTGTTCTCGAGCCATCCGCAGGCCGAGCCCTTGCTGGCGCTGGTTGAAGAGGGTAGCGGTGATCCCTGGACATCGCGCCGCGACCTGCTCGCCGCGGGTCGCTTCGACCGCGCCGTGGTGGCTGAGATCGAGGATCCAGAAGGCGGTGTGGAGGTGGGTGGTGGTCGCGCGCGTCTGCGCTTCGGGGATGGCGAGCATGGCCAGCGGCCACGCCGTGGGCTCGCCTGGCGGGCCAGCTACCGCGTGGGGCAGGGGCCGCAAGGCAACCTCGGTGCCGAGGCCCTGGTCCGCGTGGCCACCAACCAGCCGGGCATCGCGGCGGTGCGCAACCCGCTGCCGGCCACTGGCGGCCGCGCGCCGGAACGCAAGCTCGAAGCGCGGCGCAAGGCCCCCTATGCTTTCCGTGTGCAACAGCGGGCGGTCACCGCCGACGATTACGCGCGCATGGCCGAACGCCATCCCGACGTGGCGCGCGCCGCCTCGACCTTCCGCTGGACCGGCAGCTGGTACACCGTCTTCGTCAGCGTCGACCGCCACGGCGGCCGGTCGGTCGACGCTGACTTCCGCGACCAGCTGCGCGCTCACCTCGAGCCCTTCCGCCTGGTCGGGCACGACCTGGAAGTCGACGCACCGCGCTTCGTGCCGCTGCTACTGCGCCTCTTCGTCTGCTTGCGCTCCGGTTACCAGCGCAGCGATGTGGCGCGCGAGCTGCACCGCGTGCTTGGACGCTCTCGCTTCGCCGATGGCCGGCGTGGTTTCTTCCACCCCGACCGCTGGACCTTCGGCCAGGATGTCCACCTGAGCCCGATTCTCGCCGCTGCTGCCGCGGTCGACGGTGTTGCCTCGGTCGAGCCGCGCGCCTTCCGGCGCCTCGACCGCCGCGCCGATCAGGAACTCGAGCTCGGCGTGCTGCCCGTGTCGCGGCTAGAGATCGCGCGCCTCGATCATGACCCCAACTTCCAGGAGTACGGACGCCTGGAGCTGAGCTTCGGAGGTTCGCGATGAGCGGCTGTACTTGTGCCAGTACCAGCGCCTGCGGCTGCTGCGATGGCCTGACGCGGCCAACGCCGGTCCTACACCACAACCGACCGGGCCTGTCGACGGTGCGCTTCCGTGTCGGTACCCACGGCCAATTCAAACAGAGCCTGCTCGCCGGTCTCACCACTGGTACTGGTACGGGCAGCGTCGACGCAGCCGCGCTGCGGGCTCTCACCACCCGCGACGACAGCGACTTCACCATTGCGCTACTCGACAGCTGGGCCGTGGTACTCGACGTGCTCAGCTTCTACCAGGAGCGCATCGCCAATGAAGACCTGCTGCGCACCGCGCTCGAACGGCGCTCGATCCTCGAACTGGCGCGCTTGATCGGCTACGCGCCGCATCCCGGAGCTGCCGCCGCGACCCACCTGAGCTTCGACCTCGACGCCTCCCCCGGCTCGCCAGCACGCATCGTCATCCCCGCTGGCACGCGCGTACAGAGCCAGCCGGGGCAAGACGAATTGCCGCTCACCTTCGAGACCGACGCAGACCTGCCGGCCCGACCGGAGTGGAGCCGCCTGCCGGCCCGGCGCAGCGAGCCGCAGCACTTCAACGGCACCATCGACGTACTCTACCTGCAGGGCCCCGACAGTCAGCTCCAGCCCGGCGACCGCCTGATCCTGGAGTCCGCGCTCACCGAGCCGGTGGAAGTGCGCGACGTGCGCAGCGTGCAGAAGATCGTCGACGGCGCGCCGCAGACCTATACGCGCGTCGACGTTGCGTCGATCGACGGTGGCATCCCGCGCCTGGTTCCCGTCTGGCTGCCGGGGGGCGTCTACCCGCCGCTGAGCTCGGAAGAGCTGCAGCAGTTTAGCCCCGAATCGGTGCGCGAGCTGATTCTGGGTCGCAGCCGCTGGCCAGCCGAGGAGCTGCACGCCCTGGTCGAGGAGCGCGGCTGGGACCTGCAAGAGGTCGCGCAGCACCTGGAAGCCCTGCCGGCCCCGGCCGACGGTAGCTTCGAGTCGCTGCGTGTCTATGCCCTGCGTCGGCGCGCTGCCGCCTTCGGGCACAATGCCCTGAAGTGGAGCAGTCTGCCGGCGGCGCAGAAGTTCGGCGAGTGGGCGCGGGACGGGAACAACGCGCCGGTCTTCCTGCCCGGTGCCTACACGTCGAACTGGGACGGCAGGAAGCTGCATACCGATTCGCAGAACAATGCCTTGCTGGCCGGCCAGCTGCATCTCGACGCACCCTACGCCCGGCTGGTGGCCGGCGGTCGAGTGCTGCTGGAGAGTTCCGTCGCTGGCGAGACGGCACGCGTGTACAGCGTCGACGCCATCGACGAAGTCACCCGCGCGGACTATGGCATGAGCGCCAAGGTCAGTCGCCTGCAGCTGGACCCGGCCGCCGGTCTCGACGCCTTCACGCTGCGCGACACCAGCGTCTACGCCGAGAGCGAGCCCCTGCCGCTGGCGCGTCGGCCGCTGCTCGCCTGGATCGGTGGCGCTGAGTTGCCGCTGGATACCCTGGCCATCGGCTTGCTGCCCGGCCGCCGAGTGGTGGTCCGCGGTCGGCGCCTAGACCTCGGAGGTGTCGAGGCCAGCGAGACGCGCGTTCTGGCCGAAGTCGAGCACCGGCTCGACGAAGGCACCACGGTGCTCACCTTCGACGAACCGCTGGCCTACCGCTACGAGCGCGAGAGCGTCAGCGTCAACGCCAACGTCGTGCTCGCCGACCACGGCGAGACGCAGCGCGAAGTGCTGGGCGGCGGTGATGCAGCGCGCCCCTACCAGAGCTTCACCCTGCGCCAGAAGCCGGTGACCCAGGTCAGCGCGGAGACGCCCAGTGGCGTCGAGCCGGCGCTGGAAGTGCGCGTCGGCGGTGTCCGCTGGTACCGCCGGCAACACGTGCTGGCACCGGATCCGTCTGGCGATGGACGCACCTACATCCTGGAACGTGACGACGACGGCAGCACACACGTGCACTTCGGCGGCGCCCGCCGCCTGCCCACCGGCCAGGCCAACGTCAGCGCGCGCTACCGCACGGGCCTCGGCGTCGCTGGCAACCTGGAGGCGGACCGCCTGCAGATGCTGGTCGATCGACCCCTGGGCGTCACCGGCGTCACCAATCCGCTGCCGGCCAGTGGTGGTGCCGATCCGGAGACCCTGGCACGCGCCCGAGGTAACGCTCCGGGCACCGTGCTGACCCTGGACCGGGTCGTGTCGCTGCGCGACTTCGAGGACTTTGCCAGCGCCTTCGGAGGCATCGCCAAGGCGCGCGCCGACCACGTCTGGGACGGTCGCCGCCGGGTCGTGTACGTCACCGTCGCCGGGGAAGCGGGCGCCGAGGTGACCCCAGGCCTACCGCTGTACGACAAGCTACGCGCGGCCATCGACCGCTACCGCGAGCCGTTCCAGCCGATGTTGCTGGCGAGCTACGCGCCGCGCCTCTTTCACCTCGCGGCACGCCTGCTGCCGCACCCGGATCACCTGCCCGAAGACGTGCTCGCCGCCGCGCAGGCAGCCCTCGCCGAGAACTTCAGCTTCGAGCGTCGCCGCCTGGGCGAGGTGGTCGCGGCCAGTGATGTCGTCTCCGTGCTGCAGGCGGTACCCGGCATGCTGGCCGTCGATCTCGACCACCTGTATCTCCACGGCGAGCCGGCGCTGCTGCAGCCCCGGCTTGTCGCCCTGCCGGCGCGCCGCGACAGCAGCCTCGACCCGAGCATCCACGGCGGTATCGCTGCTGCTGAACTGCTGACCCTGGCCCCCGGCGGCGCCGACCTGAGCACCGTCAGCCGCTTGCAGGAGGTGGCGTCATGAACGAGCCCGCGCGCGACCAGGCGCCGTTCCTGGATACTGACAGCCTCTACCAGCTGCTGCCAGCGGTGCACCGTCACCGCGACGCCGAGCAAGGCTACCCCCTACGCGCGCTGATCGCCTTGCTGGCGCGCGAAGGCATGGTGGTTGAGCGCGACATCTTCCGCCTGCACGAGAACGCCTTCATCGAGACCTGCGATCCGTGGGTGGTGGCCTACATCGGCGACTTGCTGGGCATCGAGCCGCTCGCCGACACCGGTCGCAGCGCCCGTGCCGAGGTGGCCAACACCCTCGGCTACCGCCGGCGCAAGGGCACCCTGGGCGTGGTCGAAGACCTGGCGCGCACCGTGACCGGCTGGCCGGCGCGCGCGGTCGAGGGCTTCCAGCATCTGGCGACCACGCAGCACACGCGGCACCGGCGCCTGCACGCTCTGCGCGCTCCGGATCTACGCCAGCATAGCGAGGGTGGCCAGGCGCACCGACAGCCGCTGTACTTGGAACAGCTCGGGGGTGCCCCTTACGGCGGTTCGCCGCATGGCAGCCTATTCGCCGCCGGTCCCTTCGACCCGACGCTGCGCACCCTCGACGTACGCCGCGCCGACCCACGCCGGCACGGCGGTCCCGAAGGCGGTCCGCACCCGCGCTACCGTGCCGCCTGGCACGGCCTGCCGCACGTCGCTGTACACCTGTGGCGGCTGCTACCGTATCCGCTGCGCCGCGTCGTGCCGGCGCGCGTCGACGACAATCCGGACCAGATCCTACCCGGTCAGAACCCGCGCTACACCTTCTCGACGCTCGGCCAGGACGTTCCGCTGTGGCGCCTGCCGCAGCCGGAAGGCTCGTACTTCGGGCTGCCCGGCGCCAGTGTTGGTGACGGCGCCGCCATTTCGAGCCTGGCTGGCGAGCTGCACGTGCCGTCACCGATTCGCCGCCGTCACCTGCACGCGCAGTTCGAAGGCCACGTGCCGGCGGTGGCGGGGGAGCCGGCGGACTACGGTCCGGCGCGTAGCCTCGAAGTCGAGGTCGACGGCGCGGTGGTACCTGCGGCGACCCTGATGGTGTGCGACCTCAGCGGCTGGACGCACCGACCTCCCGCCGGCCGCATCGCCGTCGACCCGCGGCTCGGCCGTCTCGCTTTCGCTGACGGCGAAGCTCCGGGCGACATCTTCGTCAGCTGGCACCACGCTGCGCCCGCCGATCTGGGCGCTGGCGGCTACGACCGCACGGAGAGCTTCACGACTATCGAAGGCGAGACCGTGCTCGGCGTCGGTGCCGGCGAAGCCTTCGCGGACATCGAAGCGGCACTGGTTCATTGGGGCAACCTGCTGGACGCCGAAGGCTCGCGACCGTCGGTGGTGATCGAGATCCGCGACAGCGCCAGCTACCGCCAGACGCTGGTGATCGACGTGCCGGCCAACCGCCGCGTCGAGCTGCGCGCCGCTGACCGCCAGCGGCCCACTGTCCACCTCGCGGCGACCCTGCAGGTCAGCGGTGGCGAAGGCAGCGCCTTCGAGCTCAACGGCCTGCTGCTGACCACCAGCGCCGTGCGCACCGCCGGTCAGCTCAACCAGCTGCGCATCGTCCATTGCACGCTGGTGCCCGGTCGCTCGGTAGCTGCCGACGGCACGCCCGACGATCCCGGTGCCGCCAGCCTCGAGATCACCAGCGCCACCACCGAGGCACGCCTGGAACGCTCGATCCTGGGCCCGCTGCGCGTCGCGCCCGAGGCGCAGGCCGAGCTGGTCGACTGCATCGTCGACGCCGCACCGCTCGAGCCTTGGCCAGCTGGCGGCAGCGAGAATCCCCCCATCGGCACGCCCCTGGGGAGTGTCTACGGCGGTCCCGGTGCGCCCGCGGCGGACAACTACGGCGGTGCCCTGACGGCTGTCTCCTGCACCTTCCTGGGCAGCATCCTGGCGCGCCAGCTGACCCTCGGCGACAGCTGCCTGTTCCTGGCGCCGGTACACGCCGAGCGCCGGCAGCAGGGCTGCGTGCGCTACAGCTACGTCGCCCCCGGCTCGCGCGTGCCGCGCCGCTACCGCTGCCAACCCGACGTGCCCGAGGAGATCGCACCCGCCCAGGCCCGGCGTCTGCGCGACCGGGTGCGACCGCGCCTGCTGTCCGCCCGCTACGGCACGCCGCACTACGCCCGCCTGCACCCGGCCTGCCCGCAAGAGATCTTCCGCGGCGCCGCCGACCAAGCCGAGATGGGCGTCTTCCAACATCTGCGTCAACCACAGCGCCTGGACAACCTGCGCCGCCGACTCAGTGAATACCTGCCGGTAGGCCGCCAGGCCGGCATCTTCTTCAGCACCTGAGCTGGAGAGTACGAGGAGCGAGACATGCGAGGCGATTTCTCCCGCGACACCTTCCGCCCAGCCAAGGGCTATACCAGCGTCCGCTCGCAGCAGGGTCGAGTGCAGACCGACGCCGAATGGAACGAGCAGAGCGACATCCTGAACCACCTGCGTCACACCGCGCTGACCGACGTCATCGGTCCGTGCGGCGCCCCCGAGAACGGTGGTGGCTTCGAGATCGGCGTGACGCCCGCCGGCACCGACCTGACCGTCTCCGCCGGCCGCTTCTACGTCCACGGCATCCTGTGCGAGAGCGAGGGCTTCCGCTACTCCGAGCAGCCCGGCGTTGATGGTCCGCCACCGCCCGAACTGCCGAACCAGCCGACCGGCGTGCTGGTCTACCTGGACGTCTTCCAGCGTCACATGACCTTCCTCGACGATGCCGAGATGCGCGAGAGTGCGCTCGGCGGGCCCGACACCACGAGCCGCCTCAAGACCGAGTGCCGCGTCGGTCTGCTGGAGGTGCCGCCGGGTACCGAGTGTCCGGACAACCCGCAGGCATGGATCGACCTCACCGCACCGCCCGCCGGCCGCCTGCGCGCCCGCACGCGTCCCGACGACGCCGGCGCCGACCCTTGCATCGTGCCGCCGGGTGCCGGCTACACGCGCTTGGAGAACCAGTTCTACCGCGTCGAAGTACACGAGGGGGGCGCCCTCGGAGCTGGAAATGCTGCGGCGACTTTCAAGTGGTCGCGCGAGAACGGCTCGGTGGTCACCGAATGGCTGGCGCAAGATGCCGGCGACCCGGACCGCCTGACCGTTGCCGACACCGGTCGCGACGAGCTGCTCGGCTTCGCCGCCGACCAGTGGATCGAGCTGCTCGACACGCCGCGCGAGCTGGCCGGTGAGCCGGGCCTACTGGTGCGCATCGCGGCGGTCGAGGGTGACGTGCTGGTGATCGACCCGAACGGCCAAGTGGTCGACTTCAACGACTTCGAAGCACCGCGCAAGGTGCGGCGCTGGGAGTCGGCCGGCGCGGTGACGGTGGAACAGCCGGCGGCCAACCAGGGCTACCTACGGCTCGAAGGCGGCCTCGAAGTGCGCTTCGAAGGCGGCCCCTTCCGCACCGGCGACTGGTGGTGGGTGCCGGCACGTACTTTCGTCGGCGAGCTGGCCGGCGACATCGAGTGGCCCTGGGACGACGCGACCAACCAGCCCGCGGCCCTGCCGCCCGAGGGCGTCGACCACCACTACTGCAAGCTGGCGGTGGTGCCTTGGGACGGCGCCGCCTTCGGTCAGCCCGAGGACTGCCGTCCCGAATTCCCGCCGCTCACCGACCCCCGCGCCGAGGGCTGCTGCACCTTCGTGGTGCGGCCTGGTGAGTCGATCCAGCAAGCGCTCGACGACCTACCCGACGCCGGTGGCTGTGTTTGCCTCAAGGTGGGCGACCATTTCATCGAGCAGCCGCTGGTCCTGCGTCGACCGCGCGTCACCCTGCACGGTGAGACCATTGGCGCGCGCCTGATCCGCCGCGGCGGTGTGCACGCGATCAACGTCGTGCAAGCCGCGGACGTCACGATTGCCGACCTTGCCGTACGTGGGGAGGTGGCGGTGCAGGTCAATGCGGCCGAAGAACTGGCGCTGATCACCGGCCGCTTTGCCAGCGGCCTGCACGTCGAGCGGTGCCGGCTCTTCGTGCCGCCCGAAGCCCTGCTGGCGGTCGGCGTCGACCTGGCCTTCAGTGCGTACGCGCAGCTGCAGCACAGCGAGATCGACGGCTGCATGGTCGCCGTACTGACGGCGGCCTGCGATCGCTTCGAAGCGCGGGCCAATCGCTTGCTCGGGCCTGTCGCCACGCTCGAGGGCGCTGCCGTCCAGGGCGAGACCGGCATCCTCAGCGGCGAGGCCGTCGGCCACGTCATCGCCGACAACGAATTCGGCAGCTACGCGACCGCGGTCCGGCTCCTTGAAGCCGTCAATGCCGCGCCTGCTGATCGCGTACGGCTGGTCAGCCGGATCTCCGGTAACCGCATCGAGAGGCCCAGCGGCCTGGACGATCCTGCCAGCGGGAACCCTCGCTTCGCCATCGATGTCGAGGCGACCGGCACCGAGATCGCGGACAACCGCCTCAGCTTGCCGACGCCGTTCTCCGGGGGCATTCAGGTCGCGGGTACAGGTGCCGTCATCTCGACCAATACCATCACCAGTATCGTCGCCGGCAACGCTGCCAGCCTGGCGGAAGCTGTCCCGGTGGGTATTCGCTTGCGGCATCGACCAGGGCTCCTGGCCAGCTGCGTGCGCGACAACCAGCTGAGCGGCATCCAGGACGCCATCGACATCGTCGAGTGCCGGCAAGTGCTGGTGGCTGACAACCGCATCACCGGCCGGCGCGTGGTGGTCGCCGCTGACGATCCGGTCGTCGCCATCCGGCTGTTCGAGTGTCGCGATTGCCGCGTCAGCGGTAATCGGCTGCAGGATGTGCCCGTCGGCATCTTCCTGGAGGATGGCCGCGACAATCAGCTCGAGGGCAATCGCATCGTGGCCGTGCAGGTCGGCTGCGGTGCCTTGGCCGAGACTCGCCTGCAAAGCCGAGACAATCGTGTCACCGGCGCCGCCCTCGGCTTCGGCGGCGTCAACCTCGCCGGTCTCACCGGCCTGCACGGCGATCGTTACGAGAACTGTGGCTACTTGCCGCTGCCGAATGTCGGTGTCGGTAGCAGTATCACCGTCGCTGGCATCGCCGGTGATCTGCACATCGAAGGCTGCGAGGTGCGCAACACCGGTCTGTCACCGGGCAGCGAGGTGGTGATCGGCGGTCCCGCTATCGGTATCAGCGGCGCCGGCATTTTGCAGTGTCGTCTGCAGGACAACTACGTCGGCTACGATGCCGAGATTCTCACCGGTACCGATGTCGAGTTCTTCGGTCGCGAGCATCGCGCCGTGTGGTTGCTGGGCCTCGTCGAATACCAGATTCAGGATGACTTTGTGATCGGCTACGGCGCACAACTGCTCGGCAACCGCCTGCTCGGGCCCGGCCTGTCGGCCCTTGTCGAGCTGCCTCAGCAGCCAGTCTCGCAGAACTTCAACATTCGCTTTGAACGCGTCCAGTTCAGCGACAACCATGTCTGGCACTGGACGGTGCTGGGACCTGATGTCGCCGGCGGTGCTGGCGTACTCATCCCCGAAGATGCCACCACCGTACGCCTGGGAACTGGCTCCGCCATCGTCATGGGCAACCACATCAAGACCAACTCCCCGCGGGCTTCATCTGTCGACTTCCAGGGCGCGCAGAGCGTCTTCGTCGGCAACGTCACAGCCGCGGGTGCCGTGGGTGCGGCAGATTTCCCGGCCCCCGAGAACAACTTCAACCGCTTGCGCTAGTTCCATCCACTGCGCCTCTCACACTCAGGAGATTCCGTCATGGCCAAGAAGTCCTCCAGCGCCGCCGAGGCCCCTACCTTCGAGCTCCAGCGCACCGCCTTCCTCGGGCGACTCGGCGAGCGTCTGCAAGCGGCCCAAGCCGGTAGACTGCCCGCTGACTCCGGCCTGCGCGACAAACAAGGCCACCTGCAGCGCCTGCGCGACCGGCTTGAAGGTGCCCGTCAAGCGCGTGACGAAGCAGTACAGCGCTTCGAGCGCGAAATCGAGACCTACCGCGGCGAGATCACGCGCCTGGAGCGCGAGATCTACCAGGAACAGGCGCAGTTGAAGAAGGCACAGAAGGGGAGCAAGAAGAGCAGCGGCAAGACGACGCGGAAGATCGCGCGGAAGTAGGAATCCGATTCCTTAGCGCATCCATCCCCGCTGCAACCCCAGCGTCGCCTGCCAATGGGCGGCCAACTCCGCCATCGAGTCGCCGCCCAGTTTCTCCTGCAACGCGTCCGCCAGCACCAACGCCACCATCGCCTCGGCGATCACCCCGGCTGCCGGCAGCGCCGTGACGTCTGAGCGCTCGTACTGCGACGCGTGCGCCTCGCCGGTGTCCAGGTCGACGCTCGGCAATCCCTTGCGCAGCGTCGCGATCGGCTTCTTGTAGGCGGTGATCACCAGGTCCATGCCGTTGGTCACGCCCCCCTCCAGGCCTCCAGCTCGGTTCGTCGTCCGCGGCCAGGTGACGCTCGCTTCCGCAGAACCGTCCGGCCCGCGCGGCTCGATCGCGTCGTGCGCATCCGTGCCCCAGCCACTGGCCGCCGTCACTCCATGCCCGATCTCCACCGCCTTCACCGCCGGCACCGACATCACCGCCTGCGCCAGCCGGCCGTCCAGCTTCTCGCTCCACTGCACGTGCGAACCCAGGCCCACCGGCACGTTGTGCGCGATCACCGTCACCGCTCCGCCCAGGGTCTCGCCCTTCTCCTTGGCCTCGTCCACCAGGCGCAGCATCTCCGGCTCTAGCGACGTGTCGATGGCGCGCAGCGGCGACGTATCGTCCATCGCTTGCAGGTCGTCCCAGGTCGGTGGGGGAGCGTCGGCACCGATCGGCCCGAGCGAGCGCACACCGCTGTGCACCTCGACGCCGAAGTGCGCCAGCAACATCCGTGCAAAGGCCCCGCCCGCCACCCGCGCTGCCGTCTCGCGCGCCGAAGCCCGCTCCAGAATGTCACGCAGATCGGAACGCAAATACTTCTGTCCACCCGCCAGGTCCGTATGCCCCGGCCGTGGCTGGTGCACCCGCCGCTGCTCGGCCCGCCGCGCGTCCACTTCCACCGGGTCCATCATCGGCTGCCAGTTCTTGAAGTCCCGGTTCTCGATCCACAGCACGATCGGCGACCCCAGCGTTTCCCCCCCGCGCACCCCCCCGCGAATCTCCGCCGTGTCCTGCTCGATCTGCATCCGTCGCCCCCGCCCGTATCCATGCTGGCGCCGTCGTAGCTGTGTCCGCAGCACTTCGAAGTCCACGGACATGCCCGCCGGCATGCCTGTCAGTATCGCGGTCAAACCGGGGCCGTGACTCTCCCCGCCGGTCGTGAAACTCAGTTTGCGCATGGCCGCGGAGTTTATCAGTCCTAGGGGCACGTCTCTTTCGCCAGGTTACAGAAAATGAAGGAATGCAGATGGAGCGTTACAACAGAAAATATATGTGCCAAGAGAGAAAAATAGGGCTTGCAAAGAGATATCACGTCTGCTACTATCTCCTCGCTGCTTCTGTGGAAACGTTTCCACCCCTTTCTTTCCTCCGCAACAGAAGCCCTCTTCTAGAGGAACACGGAGGGAAGACTAGAACGACACAAGTTGTACCGGGCGTCTGACGCCGTTGGCCGTTCTCCCTCTCGGAGGCGGTGCTTTGCTGTGTCTGGAGTTCTTTTTTGGGCGTGGCTGGGATGCCGTGTCGACTTCCTGGACCTGTTCGCGACTTGTTGGTCGTGAGGTGCAGTCCGCCTGTTTCGAGGTCCAACCGGCAGCCGGCGAGAGTTCGAACCTGCAACCTGTCGCCCATTCTCCCCGTACCAAACTCGCTCCGTTTCCACACCCAGCGCGTCAAGATCGAGGAGAGATGCATGCCGCCTACCCGAATCTGTCCGCCCTTCCGATCCGCCCTTCTCCTACTGCTGTCCCTGCTCCTGCTCCTTGCACCGTCCCGGGTCACCGCTTCCGAGCCCAGGTCCGAGCCCAGCCCCGCGCCCTCTGGCCAAGATGGTCACCGTTTCGATCCCGGCATCAGCATGGCTACACGCGCGCCGAGCGCTCCGCCGGAACTGGACCAGGCTCGCTTCCTTCTCGGTACCTGGCAGGTCCAGCAAACAGTCGGGTCGGGTGAGCAGGCACAGACCTCCAGCTGCGAAGCAGAGATCACGTATCTCAACCGCGGCCACGGCTTGGCCGAGCGCTTGCACTGCGACACCTTCCTCTCGGAGCAGCCCTTCGACGCGCTGGCCTTCCTGGTCTACAACTCGGCAGGACAAGTCTGGATGCTCGGGGAGGCGGATAGCTTCACGGAAAGCGCGCGGCTGTTGCACGGCTCTCTAGACGGCGAAGGGGCCTCTGCTGCGCTGACGCTGACGCATGCGGTAAGGCGTGGTGGGGGGCCGCAGCTGCGGCACTACCGTTTGACCTGGCGACCGACTCCGGTGTCTGGGGACGCTGAGGCCCCGGCGGGCCTCGAACAGGTCGTGGAAGCCTCGACAGACGATGGTAGCTCTTGGCAGCCAGTGCGAACGCGGCGCTATGTGCCGAGCGACGCTGTGCCGAGCGACGCTGTGCCGAGCGACGCCCCCGAGCCGGCGACGACCAGCGCCATGAACTTCGGCGCTCCGTCACCGAACCGTGCTCCGGAGGGCGGACAATTCGACTTCCTGATCGGCCGCTGGAACAAGCAGCAGGAGATCACGCTGCCGAACGGTCAGGTCGCCAAGTTCTCGGCGAACGGGACGGCGGTGCATGCGCTGGGTGGGCACGCGATCCTGGAGTTTCTCTCGTACGACATCGACCCCAACCTGCCCGACGCGGCGAATACGGTGCTGCGGGTCTACAATCGGGCGTTACGGCGCTGGGAGAATCTCTTCCTGAGCAACCGCAACAACAGCGTTCTGCACTTCGGCGGTGCGCAGGAAGGCGAAGGCGTGGATCGTGAGATCGTGCTACATCCGTTCGATGTCGACGCCAGCGGCAATCTGAGCTTCTACATCTTTCACGATATCCGCGACGGTGCCTACGAGTGGCACTCGAAAACGAGCACGGACCGCGGAGCGACGTTCAACAAGACGTGGATCATCTCGGCGCGTCGCGTCGAGCCGCCTGTACCGGAAGCCTCGACGCCCACCTCAGGCGCGACAGCGCCCTGACGGCTACTCGGCCGGTGCCGCCAGCTTGGCAAACGGTTCCTTGAGCACCGGCGGCGTCTGGCACACCTTGCCGCCTTCACCGATCCACACGTGCTCCGTCGCTCCACGCACCAGGCGTTGCCCGTCGTGCGTCACTTCGTAGCGGAAGCGCAATCCGCGGCTCGACATGTGGTCGAGCCAGCACACCACCTTGACCGTCTGCCCGTACTTGGCCGAGGCCCCATAGCGCACCTCGACCTTGGTGACGGCGAGTTGATACCCCAACTTCTCGATGTCGGCGTAGTGATAGCCGCTCTGGCTGCACAGCGCGGTGCGCGCCAGCTCGAACCAGACGATGTAGTTCGAATGATGGACCACGCCCATCTGGTCGGTTTCGGCGTAGCGGACTTCGACGTCGATTTCCGCGAGGGTGGCGGTGTTGGGTTTCGGCATGGCCGGGGATTGTACCCGCTAGGACTCGGCTTGAGGAGGGCGTGACTTGCCGAAGCTGTAGCGGACGACCGTCCACAGGATCTTGTAGCCGGCGAGCACGGTGCCCTTGATCGTGCCCGTGATCTTCGAGACGCCAACCCGCTTGCGGTAGCGCACCGGGACCTCGGTCACCTTCAGCCCGTGCCGCAGTGCCTTGACTTGCATCTCGGCGGTCCAGCCGAAGTTCGGGTCTTCCATACGCAGCCGTTCGAGCGCTTGCCAGCGGATGGCACGGAAGGGGCCGAGGTCGGTGTAGCGGTGGCCGTAGAGTAGCCGGATGAGTAGGCAGGCGACCAGATTGCCGGCGCGCGCTTGCGGCAGCAGGGCACCGCGTTCGCGCTGGCCGAGGGTGCGCGAGCCAATGACCATATCCGCCTTGCCGTCGAGAATGGGGGCGATGACGTCGGGGAGTTCTTCCGGGTGGTCCGAATAGTCGGCGTCGAGGAAGACGACGATGTCGGGTGGATCGTGGGCGCGCAGATGGGCGAGCCCAGCCAGGCAGGCGCTACCGTAGCCCTGGACGGGTGCCGGCACGACCACGGCGCCAGCGTCGCGGGCGACTTCGGCGGTGCGGTCGCGCGAGTTGTTGTCGGCGACCACGACGCGGCGTACCGGTGGGCGGGGGATGTCGGCGAGCACCTGGGGGAGCGAGGCTTCCTCGTTATAGGCGGGGATGACGACGTCGACGGTGGGCAAGTTGACTTGAGGTGAGGTCGGGGCAGGCACGGCCGGATTGTACGGTATTCCGGCTGAAATGCACTCCACCTGACAGCGACGGTCGCCCCTTGGTAGTTGGTCGCCCCTTGCCTTGCAGGAACTGCCCGGCGGAGATACGGTAGGTGTACGCACAACGACAGTACAGAACGGAGTGAGAGCACTATGGACATTGCAAAAAAAGCTCTGGAAGTCGCTGAGGATGTGGCGGTCAAGGTGCACAAGGCGCCAGCGGGGTACGACGAGGCATCGCTGCCCACGCTGGACGAGATCGGACCGAGCATTCCGACGGGATCCGTCTTGCTGTGCAGCGGCACGGCTGCCGAGAGTCGGTTGATCGAGGAGGTCGACGGGACGGATTTCAGCCACTCCGCGATCATTGTTCGCTTCCATGGGCAGGAACTGATGGTCTGGACGGCGGATACGGTCGACAAGTTGCCGGACCAGATTCACAAGATGGCCGATACCGATCATCCTGGGACGCATCTGCTGGTGCTGGCAGACTATCTCCGTGATCTCGACAAGCTGTACCCGTCACCGGATGGGTCGAACTACCGCTTCGCCGTGGCGCGACTGTTAGGGGTCCAGGTCGACGAGACGAGGCTCTGGAAGACGATGTACCAATACGACGGCACGCCGTTTCCGCCCACCGCGCAGGAGTTCAAGCATTTCCTCGAGGGCCAGCTCGATGTCGACTCGGGCATGACCAACTCCTTTTGCGCTCAGATGGTGGCGGCCACGTATCAGAAGATGGGCTGGTTGAGCACCGAGCATCCGCCCAACTACTACAGCCCAGGATCGTGGGCCAAGACCGACAAGATCAACGAGGACATGCTTGGTGACGCGCGCTTGGATGAACCCCAATACTTCAAGCTGGGCTGACTTCGAGCTGGGCTGATTTCGAGCTGGGCTGACTTCAAGCTGGGCTGCCCTCGAGCTTGCGGGGAGGTTCGGAGGGACTCGCGGTGCGTGGCTAGCTCTCCGTGGTACTCTTGCGCCCCCTGAAGCACGCACGGACCCGGTGTGTGGCCCAAACCCTCCGACGCTTGACTCTCGATACGAACGCTTGACGCCCCAACCTTCGACGTACCAGTCCCCTATGCCCATCTACCCCTACCACGACCGGGTGCCCCGCATCGGCGAGCGCGTGTTCATCGCGCCGACGGCGATTGTGGCGGGCGACGTGGAACTGGGGGACGATGTGTCGATCTGGTTCGGTACGGTGGCCCGCGGCGATGTCCACTACATCCGTGTCGGGGCCGAGACGAATATTCAAGACGGCTGTATGCTGCACGTGAGCTACAAGACGCATCCGCTGGTCATCGGCGAGCGAGTGGTGGTCGGGCACCATGCGGTGCTGCACGGCTGTACCGTCGAGGACGGAGCGCTGATCGGGATCGGTGCCCGCGTGCTCGATGGGGCGGTGGTGGAGGCCGGAGCGCAAGTGGCGGCCGGGGCGCTGGTGGCACCGGGCAAGGTGGTGCCGGCGGGGCAGCTGGTGATGGGGGTGCCGGCCAAGCCAGTGCGGGCGTTGAGCGACGACGAGAAGGCCGCGATCGGCACCAACTGCGACCGCTATCTACAAGTCAAAGACGAGTATCTGCGCAACCTGGGCTAATCCCGGCTGCGTTCGGCGGTGCCTGCGGGGCAGGTACCGTGTATGGATGGAGAAAGAGCTGTATGTCGACCTCCAAAGCGACGAAACCCGCGACCAAGAAGCGGCAACCTGCCGGTGAGCTGACGGCGGCGGACATTGGACGCCGCGTGACGCTGAAGGCCTGGGTGCAGCGGCGCCGCGACCTCGGTGGACTGATTTTCCTCGACCTACGCGACCGCAGCGGCGTGGCGCAGGTGGTGGTGCATCCGGACGATCATCCGGCGGTGGTCGGTGTGCTCGACGCGGTGCGTTCGGAGTGGGTGGTGACGGTGAGCGGCCGGGTGGTGGCGCGCGAGTCGCCGAACCCGGACATGCCGACCGGCGAGGTCGAGGTGGTGGTGGAGGAGGCGTCGGTGCTCAACCGCGCGGCGCCGCCGCCGTTCAGCCTGTCGGCCGCGGAACCAGATGCGGGCGAGGACGTGCGCTTGCAGTACCGGTTCCTCGACCTGCGGCGGCCGGAGCTGCAGCGCAATCTGCGGCTGCGCCACAAGGTGACGCTGGAGACGCTCAACTACTTCGACGAGAACGAGTTTCTGTACCTGGAAACGCCGATCTTGACGCGCTCGACGCCCGAGGGCGCGCGCGACTACCTGGTGCCCAGCCGTGTGCACCGCGGTCAGTTCTACGCCCTGCCGCAGTCGCCGCAGATCTTCAAGCAGATCCTGATGGTGTCCGGCTTCGAGCGCTATGTGCAGATCGCCCGCTGCTTCCGTGACGAAGACTTGCGCGCCGATCGCCAGCCGGAGTTCACGCAGATCGACGTCGAGCTGTCGTTCACCACGCAGGCTGAGGTACTCCGGCTCACCGAAGGGCTGTTGCAGCGCACCTTCGCCTGCGCCGGTTGGGAGGTCGAGACGCCGTTCCCGCGCCTGACGCACGCCGAGGCGATGGCGCGCTACGGCAGTGACCGGCCGGACCTGCGTTTCGGGCTCGAGATCGCCGATCTTTCCGAGCGCCTGGGGCCGAGCGGCTTCCGGGGCTTCCAGGCGGCGGTGGATGATGGCGGGGTGGTGCGCGGCTTCGCCGTGCCAGGTTCGACCGAGGCGGGCTCGACCGGTGCCGCCGGCGCCAGCCGCAAGCAGGTCGAGGAGTGGGCCGAGATCGCCCGCCGTCACGGCGCGGCCGGAGCGTTGGTGCTGCGTCACCGCGAGGGTGCCGAGACGCCGGAGTTCCAGATCAAGACGGCGCTGACCGAGGACGAGTGCGTCGGGGCGGCGGAGGATCTGGGGTTGGAAGAGGGCGGTATCGCGCTGCTGGTGGCGGGAGCGGAGAAGACCACTGCCGCGGCGCTCGGTGCGTTGCGCCTGGCGCTGGCCAAGCAGTTCGACTTGATCCCAGCCGATCGCCACGCCTTCCTGTGGGTGACCGAGTTTCCGCTCGTCGAGTGGGACGAAGACAACCAGCGTTGGAGCGCTAACCACCACCCGTTCGTCAAGCCGGACCCGCGTGATCTCGGCTTGCTCGACAGCGATCCCGGTTCGGTGCGCTCGGTGGCCTATGACATCGTGCTCGACGGCATTGAGCTGGGTGGCGGCTCGATGCGTATCCATGATCCGGAGCTGCAGCAGCGGGTGTTCTCGATGCTCGGCATCAGCCCGGAGGAGGCCGAGGCGCGCTTCGGTTTCCTGCTCGAGGCGCTACGCTATGGCGCGCCGCCGCACGGCGGCATCGCCTTCGGTCTCGACCGCATGATCATGCTGATGGCGGGGGCCGCGTCGATCCGCGACGTCATCACCTTCCCCAAGACGGCTTCCGCCACCGACCTGATGACTGCCGCGCCGTCGACCGTCGACGCCGCGCAGCTGGCCGAGCTGGGACTGCAGATCGTGGCCAAGGCCGACAAGGCGGGACAGGATGCCTCGGAGAGCCAGAGCGGCGGCGACGACAGCGAGGAGTGACGTGCCGAGCCGCAATGGATCGGTCGAGGAATTGCGGCTGTGCCAGCCGCAGGGCGAGACGACCGTGCTCGCCGGTGCCGGGGCGCTGCCTGCGGCACGGCCAAGGCTGGAGCCGTGGCTGGATGGGCGCACCGTCTTCGTGGTCACCACGCCGCACGTCTGGCAGTTGCATGGCGCTGGCCTCGAACCATTCCTGAGCCGCGCCGCGCGCACCGTGGTGCTGGAGGTGGCGGAGGGTGAGGCCGCCAAGACGCTGGAGGTGGCCGGCGACCTGTGGCAGCGGCTGCTGGCCGAGGGCGGCAAGCGCGACAGCCGGCTCGTCACCTTCGGGGGCGGTAGCGTTGGGGACCTCGGCGGTTTCGTCGCCGGTTGTTTTCTGCGCGGCATCGAGTACGCGCAGCTGCCGACGACGCTGCTGGCGCAGGTCGACGCGGCGCTGGGCGGCAAGACGGCGGTGGATTTGCCGGGGGCCAAGAACAGCGTCGGGTTGTTTCACCATCCAAAGCTGGTGATCGAGGATGCTGACTGGCTGGTGACGCTGCCGCGCGCCGAGATCCGGGCTGCTCTGGCCGAGGTGGTCAAGATGGCGGCGCTGCTCGATCTCGAGCTATTGGTGCGCGTCGAACGTGACCTGGCGGCTCTGCTGGCGGGGGAGCCGGAGCCGCTCGGGCCGGTGGTCGTCGCCGCCGCGCGCGCCAAGCTGGGGGTCGTCGAGCGCGATCCGGATGAGCAGGACGAGCGGCGGTTGCTCAACTTCGGCCACACGCTGGCGCATGCCCTGGAGGCGCAGCTCGGCTATCAGGGACTGCGTCATGGCGATGCGGTGGCCTACGGCATGCTGTTCGCTCTGCGCTTGGCGGTCGAGCGCGGTCTCGACGCGGATTTTGCGGCTCGCCTGCGTGCGCTCTTGCGCCGCTTCGAGTTGCCCCAACTGGTGACCCCGGAGACACGCGAGCGGCTGCGACCGGCAGATCTGCTGGTGGCCATGGCGCGCGACAAGAAGGCGCGCGAGAGTGGGTTGGTGTGGGTGTTGCCGGCGGCGTCTGGGCGAGGAGAGATGGTGTCGGGGATCGACCAGGATACGGTAGACCTGCACCTGCAGGCGTTTCTCGCTGATCCTCTCGGGGCCTGAGATACTGGCACGGCCCGCTAGGCCGGTGCTGGAGAGCAGGGAAGGCGACTTGCCAGCACCCCCCGCCTTGGGGGAAGATGCGGCTTTCATGGCTGGCTGGTTTTCATGCCTGAGTTTCTTGACTGAACCTCATTATCTTGGCTGATCTGGCCAAACTGGTGTAGCAACCGCCGTATAATGCGCAACAGGCCTGTCACTCGCCGTGGCCAGGCCGGGAATCCATGACGCGCCGACTGAAGCTCCGCCACTTCCTGCTGATCCTCATCTTGTTCGCCGGGGTCGTCCCTCTGGCGATCAACGTTGCCGTGCTCTATGGGCCCAACCTGGAGATCCTGCAGAAGAAGGAAGAGATCGACCTGACGCGCTTGGCGTCGGGGATTTCGCAGGAATTCAACGGCTACCTGGTCAATGCTCGCCGCGAACTCGAGATGGTGGGCAAGACGCTGGTCATGGCACCGGGGCCGAGCTTGATCGAGGACCGCCTGCGCCAGGATTGGGTGATCAACTACCTGGAGAACGTGCACAGGGAAAACTCCGGTAGTGGCTGGTCGGCGCTGTCGGTGCGCGATGTCGTCGGCGAAGGACCGCGTTTTGCCGATCAGCTCTCCGGCGCCCAGAACCAGGCACTCGAGGGTGGTTTCCAGCAGAGTCTGAGCGAGAACAAGCCCAACTACCGGCTGGTCGGGGCGCGCGACGATGGCGGCGAGCTTTCGGTGGTGGTGTCGGTGCCGCTGTGGCTGCAAGGAACGCAGCCGCTACTGGTGCTGCAGGCGGTGGTGCAGCCGCAGCGTCTGCGCGAGCTGGCGACCAGTGAGGATCGCCAGGAACAGGCGTTCTTGATCGATGCCGGCGGCAATGTCGTGTGGTCGCGCGGTGCCTCGCCGGAGACCGAGCGTGCGATGGTCAGTTCACCGCCGGTCCAGAGCTTTGTCGACATGCCGCTGCCGCAGACCACCAAGTACGACCTGGTGGTGGATGGCAAGGACCCGGAAGGCATGATCGGCATCGTCAGCCCGATCACGGAAGCCGGCTGGGGCGTGGTCGTGCACAAGCCGGAAGCAGCCGCCTACCGCACCCTCAACCGCATGGTGGCGCGCACGACGCTGTCGAGCGGCATCTTGGTGCTGCTGGCTCTGGTGATCGCGTTCCTGGCGTCGAAGTGGATCGGCCAACCGATCCAGCGTCTGGCCGAAGGTACCCACGCCATCGCCCAGGGTAACTTCAAGAGCCGCGTCGACACCGGCGGGCTGCGCTTCGAGCTAGCGGATCTGGCGCAGGACTTCAACGCCATGGGCGGTCACGTCGAGCGCTACGTCGAGCAGCTCAAGCAGGCCGCGCAGGCCAATCGCGATCTGTTCATCGGCTCGCTGCGCGCGTTTACCGCCGCCATCGATGCCAAGGACCCGTACACGCGCGGTCACTCCGAGCGCGTCGCCGCCTTCAGCCGCGTCATCGCGCGCCAGCTGGGGCAGCCGGACGACTTCCAGAATCGCTTGTGGATCGCCGCCCTGATGCATGACGTCGGCAAGATCGGCATCGAGGATCACGTGCTCAAGAAGGGTGGCGTGCTGACGCCCGAGGAGTACGAGCAAATGAAGCTGCACACCGTCATCGGCGCCGAGATCATTGGGCCGATCGAGCAGCTCAAGGAAGCTGTGCCGGTGGTGCGCTGGCACCACGAAGCGTGGAACGGCCGCGGCTATCCGGACGGCATCAAGGGTGAGCAGATTCCGTTGATGGCCCGCATCGTTGGCGTCGCCGACACCTTCGACGCCATCACCACCAACCGGCCCTACCAGAAGGCCTACACCATCGACTACGCGGTCGAGACCATCACCAAGCTGACCGGTGCCCGCTTCGACGCCAAGGTCGTCACCGCCTTCCTGCGCGCCGTCGACAAAGGCGAGATCCAACGTCACATGCAGCGGCCGGAGAGCAGCCCCGCACACAAGGCGGCGCAGGTGCAGGTGCAGGCGGCGGCCGGGCGCTAAGGGAGGGAGAGTGAGATGAAAGAGATGCCGTTCCAAAAGACGCTGCGGCGCTTGCTGAAGAACAATGAGGGCGGCCTCGGTGTGCTCTTCCTCGACGAAACAGGCGAAGCGGTCGACTACGCGTGCGACGACTTCACCGCCTACGAGCTGCGGGTGGTTGGGGCTTACGTGCGCATCTACCTGCGCCAGATCGAGAAGTTCCTCGAAGACACCCAGCTCGGGGACCCTCGGGTCATCCACATCACCAAGGACAACCTCTACATCTACGCCGTGCCCTTGCCGGAAGAGTATGCCCTGGCTTTCGTGCAGCGCCGGCCGGCGCTGGTGGCCAAGGCGATCGACGGTCTCGCCGAGGCCAGCGCCGCGCTACGCGCCGAGCTGTTCTAGGCGATCCCCTCGGGTAGGACGTGTACGGACTTGCCTTGCGGACAACCATCGTCCGCGCCGAGACTCCATGACTGAACAATCTGACGAATACCTGGACCTGGCGCCGGAAGCCCGGCTGCCGGAGGCTGAGAAGAAGGGGTTCTGGGGCAAGCTCAAGCGCGGCTTGCTGATGACCCACACGGAGCTGATCGACAAGGTCAGCGCCGCCGTCGAGGGCCGCACGACGCTCGACGAGGAGACCTTGGAGCACCTGGAAGAGGTGCTGATCGGTGCCGACATCGGCGTCGAGACCGCGCTCGAGCTGGTCGAGAGCATCAAGGGCCAGGTCAAACCCGGCCAGGCTGGCGACGTGCTGTTGCTGCGCCAGCTGCTGGTCGACGAGATCGCCGTCTTGCTGCTCGACGCTCCGCAGCCCCAGCCACGCGGCGAGCAACCGATGGTGACGCTGGTGGTGGGGGTCAATGGTGTCGGCAAGACGACCTCGATCGCCAAGCTCGGGCGTCTATACGGCCTGCGCGGCGAGAAAGTGCTGCTGGCCGCGGGCGATACCTTTCGCGCTGCCGCGATCGAACAGCTCGAAACCTGGGGTGACCGTCTGGGTGTCCAGGTGGTGCGGCAGAAGGCGGGTTCCGATCCGGCGGCCGTGGTCTACGATGCGCTGCAGGCGGCGAAGGCGCGCAAGGTCGATCACCTGGTCGTCGATACCGCCGGCCGACTGCACACCAAAGAGAATCTGATGCAGGAGCTGGCCAAGATCCGCCGCGTGGTCGGGCGCGAGGCCGAGGGCTGGCGCTGCCGCACCGTCCTGGTGCTCGACGCCACGACCGGCCAGAACGCCATCACGCAGGCGCGCCAGTTCCAGCAGATCGCCGAGGCCGACGGCGTCATCCTGACCAAGATGGATGGCACCGCCAAGGGGGGCATGGCGGTCGCGGTGGCGCGCGAGCTGCGCTTGCCGGTACTCTTCCTCGGCGTCGGTGAAGGCATGGACGACCTGGTGGAGTTCCGGCCTCGCGAGTTCGCCGCCGCGCTGATCGGCTGAGCCGCTTGGCAGGAGGACGGTACGCCATGTCTCTCGACGCCGACACGCGGTTCCTCCGCCGGGCTCTCGAGCTGGCGGCCCGTGGTCGCACGTCGGCGTCGCCCAATCCGTGCGTCGGCGCGGTGATCGTCCAGGGGGGGCAGGTCGTGGGGGAAGGCTGGCACCGACGTGCCGGGGAGCCGCACGCCGAGGTCGAAGCACTGCGCGCTGCTCGCGACACCAGTCTTGACCCGCAGCGCCAAGGTGAGCAGCTCCGAGGTGCCACCCTCTTCGTCAATCTGGAGCCGTGCAGCCACCATGGACGCACGCCGCCTTGCGCCGAAGCGGTGATCGAGGCCGGGATCGGCCGCGTGGTCGGCTGCCTGCAGGACCCCAACCCGGCGGTTGCTGGTCGTGGTTACGAGCGCCTGCGGCAGGCGGGGATCGAGGTCGAGGTGGGGTTGCTGGCGCGCGAGGCGGCAGCCCTGAATCTGCCCTTCCTGACCTCGAATCTGCACCAGCGGCCGGCGGTCACGCTCAAGTGGGCGATGAGCCTGGACGGCCGCATCGCCACGGTGAGCGGTGAGAGCCAGTGGATTTCGTCGCCCGAGGGTCGGCAGTGGGCGCTCGACCTGCGCCGGGAGCACGATGCGATCCTGGTTGGCAGCGGCACCGTGCTGGCCGACGGCCCGCGCCTGAACCGCCGGAATTCTGGTGCCGACGCCGAGGCGTCGAGGCCGCCGATCCTGCGCGCCGTGCTCGACCGTCGTCTGCGCACGCCGCCGAACGCCCGGCTGCTCGACGTCGAGGGACCGCTGCTGATCTACACCGAGGTGCCCGCTGAGTCTCAGGCGTTCCAGGATCTCATCGCCGCCGGGGAAACCGCCGCCGCGCAGCTGCACCTCGTATGCTTGCCGCGGGTGACGCCGCCGGCTGTACTCGCCGACCTGCACGCCCGCGCCGTCGACGGCCAACCGCGCGCGCGAACCGGCGGGGATCCGGTGCGCAGCTTGCTGGTCGAGGGCGGTGGAGAAGTCGCTGCGGCGTTCGTCGCGGCCGACCTGTTCGACCGCGTCGAGGTATGCTGTGCTCCACGGCTGCTCAGTGGGCGCAGCGCTCCCGGCCCGCTGGGCGGCGCCGGCATCGGCCTGCTGGCGTCGGCGCCGCGGCTGGACGCACTGAGCGCGACCGCGTGTGGCGTCGACGTGATCCTCTCGTCTCACCGTCAAGGTTGTTTGGAGGCACTGACGTCCTCATGTTCACCGGTATCATCGTAGAAAAGGGCATCCTGGCCGCCGACCCTCAGCCCTCCGGGCAAGGGGGCGTGCGCTTCGAGGTCGAGCACAGTCGTGAGCTGGCCGCGAAGCTGCAAATCGGCGCCAGCCTGGCGGTCAACGGCGTCTGTCTGACGCTCACCGCTCAGGACGCAGGCCGGGATGCCGGACGGGGGCTCTCGCGGATGGAGCTGGCGCCCGAGACCCTGCGTCGTACGACGCTCGGCAGTCTCCGAGCCGGGGACCGGGTCAACCTGGAGCCGGCCTTGGAGGTCGGCAAGACGCTGGACGGTCACATGGTGCAGGGGCACGTCGACACGACGGTCGAGGTGCTGGAGCGTCGCGACCTCGGCGAGCATGCGGAGATCAGCTTCCGGCTGCCCGCGGCGCAGGCTCAGTACCTGGTGGAGAAGGGCTCGGTGGCGCTTGACGGGGTCAGCCTCACCGTCGCGACGCTGGGTGCCGATCGCTTCGGTGTCGCCCTGATCCCGCACACGCTGCAGGTCACCAACCTGGGTACCCTGCAGCCGGGCCGCAAAGTCAACCTGGAGGCTGATTTCATGGCCAAGCAGGTGGTACGTCTCCTGGAGGGATATCTCGAGAGCTACCTCGAGAGCTATGTCGAGAGCTATGTCGAGAGCTACGTCGAGCCCCACGTCGAGCGCCTGCTCGCGGCGCGCGGCTTGGAGACGGCTTCCAGCAGGGGCAACACCCTAGCCGGCGGGCCGGCCGAGGAGGACTGAGCACCATGCCTGCAGCCCGCGGCGGCACGCCGTCGACGCCGGGTCTCAAGTGGCAGACGCAGCGTCCGGAACCGGGACGCGCGTGGGTTCGCTATGTGCCGAGACCTTGGAGCGCTCCGGCATGCCCGTGGGTCGATGTCGCGCACGGTGCGCTGGGCACGCCGTCGACGGTCGTCGAGGAGCTACCGGCGGCTCCGAGCGTGGTCAGCTTGGACCCCCTGAGCTTCGACGATGCAGTCTACCTGCCACCGGTGGCGCCCGAGCAGCGAAGCGCCCGCGACGCCTGGCTGAACGCTCTGCGCGTCGCCGGTTCGCCGGTGGTGTTGCAGTTGCTGCCGGGAGAGCCGCTTCCGGAGAGTCTCCGGTCAGCCGGGTCCGAAGGGGATCTCTTGAGCGGCACACGTGGCGACGAGCTCAGTGGAGAGGCGGGCGTCCTCGTTCTCGTCGACTTGTTGCCGCTGCTACTGGACTCGACATCGTTGGACCTGCCCGGTCGGCTGCGCGCCACACTGACCGCCGCACTGACCGCCGAGGCCTCCACTGGTGCGACCGTGCTTTGGCCGCTGCTGCCGGGTCTCACCGATGGCCCCGATCTCTGGCGCGCCGCTGCGTTGCCACTGCGTGATAGCGGCGCCGCTCACCTGCTGCCGCAGGTCGTCGAGCTGACGCCCAGCGACCGCCGGCAGCTGGCCGAACAGCACCCCGCCGCCTACGACGCTCTCTTTCACCGCCGCCTCGACGCCACCGCCGAGCGTGCCTTCGCTGCCAGCGTGCGTGCCGCCCTCGCCGGCAGCGCCGGTCCGCAACCGCTGCCGCCTCGGCCACTGCCTGCCGGACCACCGCGCCTGCGTCGCAACCGCTGGCTGAGTGGCGAGCTGATCCGCATCGCCGAGCTGTGGCTGCGCCTGGGACGTGCCGTCGGCCGTGGCGACGCCTGTTTCCGTGCCGCCCGCTGGGTCGATAGCAGCGCGCTCGACGTCGCGGCCCTGGTCAATGAGGGCAATCTCGATATCATCGAGCCTATCGACGCCGCCAGCCGTGCTCTGCTCGAAGAGCTGGTGCGGGAAGGTCATTGTGGCCTGCTCGACGAATTGCTGCGGCAGTATCTCTCGCCCCCGGAGGAACGCTGATGACCCCCCGCCCTTGCCCGTCCCGTCCCCGCCCGTTCCGTCTCTCGCTGCCGCTGCTCGCGGTCCTGAGCACTCTGGCCGTCAGTACCGCCTGGACGCCCACTGCCGCGGCCTGGGATCTGCGCGACGATGCCTCGGCCGGCCAGTTCCGCCTCTTCCACGAGGCCTTTGCTACCGGCCTCTACGCACCGCCTCGGCACAGCGCGGTGCCGCTTGGCTGGGTCGGGTTCGACGTCTATGCCGATGTCTCGGTGCTGCCCGACTTCGGCGATGGCGACTTCGCGGACGCCGTGCTGCGTGGCAGCTTGCCCGGCGACGCCCTTGCCGTCACCCGTGTCGGTGCACGCAAGGGCCTGCCGCTCGGCTTTAATGTCGGCCTGTCCTACGGCCAGCTGGTCGACAGCGACCTCGAAGTGCTGACCGCCGACGTTCAGTGGTCGTTGCTCGAGGGGAGCGTGGTGCTGCCGGCGGTGGCGGTGCGCGCCAGCTACAGCGATCTTTCGGGCAGTGACGTCTTCGACATCCAGCAGCTCGGCCTCGACCTCTACGTCAGCAAAGGCTTCGCCGTCGTCAGTGCTTTTGGTGGCGCTTCGCTGGTCCGCAGCGAGAGCACGCTCAACCGGCGCTTCGGCGACACCCTGAGCGAGGAGACCACGGAGGAGATGCTCTTTGCTGGTGTCGCCTTCAACCTGCTAGCCGCCAAGCTGACTGCTACGGTAGAGCAGGGAGATGACCTCAAGGGCGTCTTCCGGGTTAGCCTCGGCCTGAACTGATGGTTCGGTAGAGATAGTTCCGTCATGATGCCTGTGGATCTGCGTTCCGACACCGTGACGCGTCCCGACGCCGCCATGCGTCGCGCCATGGCCGAGGCCGAGGTGGGCGACGATGGTTTCGGGGAAGATCCCACCGTCCGCCAGCTCGAAGACCTGGCCGCCGAAACCCTGGGGCAGGAAACCGCGCTCTTCGTACCCTCCGGCATCATGGCCAATCAGCTGGCCCTGCACCTGCTGGGCCGTCCCGGCGGCGTCGTGCTGTGTGAGGCCGACTGCCACCTGATGCACTATGAGATGGGCGCCATGGGCCTGCTGACCTCGATGATGCCCAACCCCATCGTAGGACAAGCCGGCCGTCTCGATCCGGCCAAGGTCGAGGCGGCGATTGTGCCGAGCGGAGGCTACAAGACGCCGACCACCGTTCTTGCGCTCGAGAACACCCACAACATGGCCGGCGGTCGTGTCGTGACGCCCGAGCAGACAGATGCACTGGTCGCCGTCGCTCGCCGCCATGGCCTGCCCGTCCACCTCGACGGCGCCCGCGTCTTCAACGCTGCCGTCGCACTCGACGTGCCGGTCGACCGCCTGACGTCGGGCGTCGACACCGTCAGCTTCTGCCTGTCCAAGGGCCTCGGGGCTCCCGTAGGTTCACTGCTGTGCGGCCGCGCCGAGGTGATGCAGGATGCCCGCCGGGTGCGCAAGAGCTTCGGCGGTGCGATGCGTCAAGCGGGGGTGCTCGCCGCCGCCGGCCTGCTGGCGCTGCGCGAGGGGCCGGGACGCCTGGCCGAAGATCACGTGCGAGCGCGTCGCCTGGCGGTGGGACTGGCCGGGTTGCCTGGGCTGCACGTGGATGTCGAGGCGGTCGAGACCAACATCGTGATCGTCGAGGTGACGGCGGAGGCGCCCGTTGACGTGGCCCAACTGCTGACCGAATTGGCGCAGGAGCAGGTGAAGATCGCCCCGATCGACGCCCACCGGATCCGCCTGGTGACCCACCGTGACGTCGACGATGCGGACATCGAGAGGGCGTTGGTGGCGTTCGCTGAGGCGTTGCTTTCTGAGTAGGGGCAGGCCGATGTGTCTGCCCTGGAGTGCCTGCCCTGGATGCTGGCGCCTACTGTGGCTTGCGCCGGTACCAAAGCGATCCGAAGTGCGTGTCGAAATCCTCGGCCACGGTCGGTCGGTAGTCGGGCAGCACATCACGTAGCACCTCTTCCCGATGATGCCGCAGCAGCGGCGCCGACAGGACGATCTCGAACTCCGGGTTCCAGCTGAGGAACGCCTGCAGCAGCATCGCCTCGTTCCAGAAGCGCGGCCACTTGGCGTCGAAGAGGTAGGCCTGCGCGGGATGGGGGACGTTGTAGGGGAAGTGGATGTCGTGGCTGTGGACCACCACGCCGGGGTTCACGCGCGGCACGATCTCGAGATACAGGTGCGCGACGTCTCCGTCGACGCGCAAGATGTGTGTCGAGTCGATGAACAAGATGTCACCGTCGCTCAGCTGGTGGAAGAACTCGGGCTCGACGTCCTGCACTTCGCGGCGCACGCGCTCGACTCCAGTCAGGCGGTCGAGAGCGTCGCCGGAGTAAGGATCGATGCAGGTCAGCCTGCAGGCGGAGCCTTCTTCGGCGTTGCGGTTGCTGGCCAGCCAGGCGTAGTAGGTCGAGAGGCCGGAGCCCACTTCGATGTAGCGTGCTGGCTTGAGGTCGCGCAGCATGCAGTAGAGGAGCAGCGCGTCGACCTCGGTGAAGCCGGGGCCGTAGCCCATCTTCTTGGCATCCTTGTAGCCGGGGAGCGCTTGGTACTCGGCGCCGTACCGACCCACGATCTGGCGCAGACGTTGTTCAAGGGTGTCGAGGTCGACGTGCAGGCCCGGCAGCTCACTCGGACGATCCCAGCGCTGGCGGCTGCGCGCCAGTGCGTCGACCACCGGCAGGGGAGAGTAGTAGTCGTCGGCGCGGGCGACTGTGAAGCCGAGGCGGTTCACGGCGCGCACAGCGGCGCGCAAGCAGGCACGATACACCCTGCGCGGCAGCGACCGGGAAGGGGCGGTCATTGCGGACCTCAGGGCACTGCCGGGCGCAGGTTCGTGTCCAGGCTGCCGGCGTCGAGGCGACGGCGAATGTGCTGCAGGCGGCTGTAGCGTGGACCCTCGAGGTCTTCGAGTGTGAGACCGGCTCGCTGATAGGCCTCGTAGAGTTCTATCGCACCTCGGCGAGCGTCCCATCGCGGTTGGAACTCCGGCAACTGGCGCGCGATCTTGGTGCAGTCGACGCGGTAGCAGCGGGTGTCCGGTCCGGCGCCTTCGGCGATCTCGATGCGCGAGCCCGGGACCGTATCCCGCACGATCTCGGCCAGCTCCCGGATGCGGTAGTTCTCTTCCTGGCGGCCGACGTTGAAAGCTTGGTCGTGAACCCGCTCGCGCGGTGCTTCGAGGACGGCGATGAAGGCGCGGCAAATGTCCTCGGCGTGCACAACCGGTCGCCAAGG
Source organism: uncultured bacterium (assembly GCA_965368975.1). Classification (GTDB taxonomy): domain Bacteria; phylum Acidobacteriota; class Thermoanaerobaculia; order Multivoradales; family JAHZIX01; genus CBDUPA01. The sequence continues at coordinate 85,958 of CBDUPA010000003.1, forward strand.
GGTGCCGTCGCTGAGCAGCTTGACGACGCCGGTGGTCAGGGCCCAGGCCACCAGGTTGTTGAGCACCAGGTCGAGGCGCAGGCGCGGGGACGAGCCATAAGCGGTGGCGTTGCGCAGGTAGCTCGGGCTGAAGTGCTCGTCCGCCAGGGCGGAGAGTTCTTGCTCGACCCTGACCTTTGACTTGGCATAGGGCGTCACCGGGTTCAGGGTGGCGTTTTCGTCCAGGAAGTCATCACCGGCGGCGCCGTAGTTGCTGCACGATGACGAGAACACGAAGCGCTCGACCCCGGCCTGCTTGGCGCAGCGCGCCAGGTGGATCGAGGCGTCGAGGTTGATGTCGTAGGTCAGGTTGGCGTTGAGGTTGCCCAGCGGGTCGTTGGACAGGCCGGCGAGGTGGGCGACGGCGTCGAAACCTTCGAGCTGTGCGGGTGTGACGTCGCGCAGGTCGACCTCGAGCGTCTCGACATCGAGCGTTTCGACATCGAACCTGTCGCCCGGGGCCTGGTTGGCGCAGCCGCTCTTGAAGTCGAAACCCGTGAAGTCGCAACCTGCGAAGAGGTCCGTGTCCAGGCCCACTGCTTCGTGTCCTGCTCGGCGGAGCAGAGGTGGTAGGAGCACGCCGATGTAGCCGCGGTGTCCGGTGATCAATACGCGCATGGCGATGCAGGCTAGCGCACTTTGCAGGCCCGGACAAGTTGACCGCGACGCCGTCACCGGATCGTCGGCACGGTGGTCCGCCCAGCTGCGACGGGGCGACGGAGAGCCGTTACTCGGCGCGCGGCAAGTGCGCGTGCCGGCGCTGCGCCTCGGCCAGATTCTCGGGCGTTCCGATGTCCAGAAAACCGCCGTGCGGAAAGGGCACGCCACGCACGTCCATGCGCCTGTGCAGTGCGCGCGCGAACAGAGTACCGAGCTGGAATTCGAGGTTGCGCTCGGCCGCAGGCTTGGCACCGGCTGCCGCTTCTTTGGTCAGCTGCTGGTGCAGTTCATCGTGCAAGAAGCGCGTGAAGGTCGGCGTCCAGACGGCGAGCAACCAGTTGAAGGCCAGATCGCTGGTACGCGGTCGCACCTCGATACGCCGCACGCGGCCTTCGTCGTCCAGCTCTACCATGTCGGTGATGCGGCAGTCGGGGGCCGGAAAGAGGCCGAGCACGACATCGGCTCCGGTGCTCTCTTGGTGCTCCAGCAGGCGCCGGAAAGCGCCTTTGGGCTCAAACAGGACGTCGGGGAAGCCGAAGGCCACGCGCGCCTCCGCAACAAAGGGAAAGGCGCGGTCGATCGTCTCGGGCACACTTCCCGTGGGTTCCCCCGTCAGGTAGGCGAGCGGCAGACCAGCCTCGTCGCCACTGCCGAAGTAGGTGGGCACATCCCACTTGCCCTGGCGCAGCAGAACGTAGGCGCTCTCGACCTCGGCGTCGGCCATGTGGTCCAGCAAATGCTGCAGCGCAACGCTCGGACTGATGTCGCCGTCTCGGGTGCGCCGGAAGCCGACTGGCAGCAGCTCCTTGGAGCCCGGCAGCCGTCCCAGACGGCTCGCCTGTCCGCCCGCGGGGATGAGTCCCACGGTCGGCATCGGCCGTCCTTCCTCACCGATTTCCGCGGCGATCTCGGCCGCCAGTGAGAGTGTCTCGCCTTCGTTTGCCGTAGTCACGCGCGGCTCCTAGTGCTGGCCACCACCGGCGTAGCCGAGGGAGCGCATTTCGGCCTCGTCCTCCGGCGTCAGAACGGGCTTGCCGTCGGACCCCAGCTGGGCGGGCAAAAGCTCGTCACCATTGAGGTCGAGCCAGGTGTTTCGTAGCCGGCGAGCCAGGCGCCGGCGCTCCTTGTCGTCGTCCAGGGGTTGGCTAGTGCCGTCGGCATTCCAGCGCAGGAGTTGCAGCTCTGGTGTCTCGCCTGGCTGTCCACTCAGCGGCAGCTGCTGCAGGTAGGCATCCGCCAGGCGTTGGAAGATCACCTCGGGATCCTCCTGCAGCTCGGACTGCGGTGAGCCGAGAATTTGCAGCCGGGCTTTGAAGTACTGAGGTTCCGGTGTGGTGAAGCTGCTGGTCCAGATCAGCTGATGATCGCCGGTGACCAGCGAAAACGTGTTGATCCCATTGCCCATGTAGAGCTCGGACAGCACCTCTGACGGTGCTTCGTCGAACAAACTCGGTGCGGCATAGCTCGGCACGCTGGCACCGGCCGCCGCCAGCAGCGTCGCGAACAGCCGATGCTGAGCGACGGGTGCCGGCGCTTCCGGGGTCACTGCCAGCGAGCGCTCGAAGCCTCGCGGTAGTTTGACCAGCAGGGGTACCTCCAGCAAGGCGCGATTGAGATTGCCCCCGTGCGTGATCTGGTGGGCTTCGCCGAATTCTTCGCCATGATCGGCGGTGATCGCTAGCAGGGTCCGGTCCCAGAGTCCCGATTCACGTAGTGCGGTGGTCAGTTTGCCGACCAGCTCGTCCGCCCAGGCGACGTTGGACAGGTACAGGGTCCAGAACTCGCGGCGTGCCGCGTCTGGGAGCGCTACCGACGGGTCGTAGAAGTGCTCCAGGTCCAGAGGTCGTACCTTGTCCGGCAGCGACGCGGCATTCTCCTGCAACTCCTCCGGGAGCTGACCGAGCAGATGGTCGTAGCGCACATAGGGCGCGTGCGGCGGCAAGATGTGAATCCACACGAACTGGCGCTCGTCGGGGAGCTCTCGCAGAGTGTTCTGGGCTCGCTGTCCATAGGCGAGATCACGGAAGGTCTCGAAACCCTGCGCATACCCATACTTGGCTTGCAGCCAGTGATTCGAGCGAAAGCCGGTGGTCACATACCCTTGTGTCTGTAGCGCCTCCGGTAGCGTCAAGTGTTCGGCCGACAGCACGGTCCGCTCGCCGTGCTGATTGCCGTGGCGCCAGGGCTGCATGCCTGTGAACAAGGATGCCATCGACGGCACGGTCCAACTCGATGTCGAGATGGCGTGGCCCGCGAAGTCTGCTTCCGCGGCCAGTGCGTCGAGGTTGGGGGTCAACCCGTGCGGGCCACCCAGACTCCCCAGCACGTCGGCGCGCAGAGAGTCGATGGTGATCAGGACGATAGGGCCGTCGTGAGCTGGCGGAGGGGGGGGAGCAGGGCAGGCCAGAAGCAGGCTGAGGAGGGGTAGGAGGAGCCAGGCTGTGGGGCGGGAAAGGTCGCGCATGACCGGCGTATGGTAGCAGACGGGAGCGCTTGGCGAGGCCGAAAGCAGAGACCGCCAGCTCTCGCACTCACCAGGGCAGAAGACTGCTCCCGGTTGATGCTCGAGCCGGCGGTTCGGCAGACGGCGGCGTGCCTCAGGTACGAGGGCGCGCTTCGTTGACGTTGAGGCTCCTGCCGTCCATGTCCTTCTGGTGCAGAGCCCGGATGGCTTCGTCGGCACCGCTCGACATTTCCACGAAGCCGAAGCCTCGCGGCCGGCCGGTCTCGCGGTCGGTGATCAGGTTCACCGACTCGACGGTGCCGTGCTCGCCGAAGAGGCTGCGGATCTGGTCGTCGGAGGCGCTGAAGGGCAGGTTACCTACGTAGATTCGTTTCGACATAACTCACTTCTCCTTGTCCCGCGGTCGTGACGGGTTGGGTTGATTAAGCCTCGGTCCATGTGACCGAAGCCCTCGGGGCGACCTCCAAGGGGGATAATAGGTACTCGACTGCGGGAAGGAACGGGTGTGAGCGGTCGCTTCTGGCGGGCGGAGTAGCGTGTGGTCCGTTGGACGAACCCGAGTGCATTACTGTACCAGGCTCGATCGTGGGGAGCAAGCCCCTTTGGTCGATCTTTGTCGATCTTCGTTCAACACTGCCGATGGTTGCTGCTCAAACCCATCCGGCGCCGCTCCGAAGCGCTAACGTTCTCCTCGCTGATTGCCGCAGTTCCGACGGCGCTGGTAGGATAGCGGCCATGTCGAATCCCTGCTGCTCCGTCTCGTTTCTGCTTCGAAATCTCTTCTTCGGCTGTCTCTTGACCCTCGGCAGCGCTGCCGCCTATCCCGCGCAGGGTGAGTCTCTGCAGGCCCGGACGGGAGGTGCTCTGGCCCTGGGCGAAGCGCTGGCGGTACAGGAGCAAGAGCTGCAGGCGAGTGGTGGTGTCTCTCGGCAGCCGTCGAGCTTGAGCGTCCGCTTGCAGCTGCCCGGCGACGCGCAGCGTGATCTGCAGCTTCCCGCGACGAGTCATCTGTCGGATCTGGCGGCGGTCGAGCAAGGATGGCTGCTGGCAGCGACAGTGGAGGCGGCGGACGGTCGGCGCCAGCTGTTCCTGCTCGGGGCGCCCGAGCGGCAGCCGGAGAGTGTCGAGTTGCGGCTGCCGGCGCCGGGGGGGCAACGGGCTGCTGTGCGGTGGCAGCCGGTGCTGCTGACGAAGCCGGACGGCGACCTGGCGGGGTTGGCCTGGCTCGAGGGGGATGGCTTGCGCTCGCTCTCGGTGCGGGCTGCGGCGTTCGAGGGAACCTCGCCCTGGAGCCACGGAGCCGCTTGGAGCCTGCCGCAGGATGTAGCGCCGGCGGGGCCCGGCAGTCAGCTGGCGCTTGCTGGCGCGGTCTTGACCGACGGCTCTTGGCTGCTGGTCTGGAGTGGCTTCGATGGGGAGGACGACGAGATCCTGTTTGCCCACCGATCGCCGAGCGGCGTCTGGAGCGGTCCAAGCGTGTTGCGGCTGCCGGGGGAGGGCGACAATCAGGTGCCGGACATCACGCCGACGGTGGCGGCGCTGGCGGGCGGCGGGGCGATGGTGGCTTGGAGCCGCTTCCACCGGCTGGCCGATGGAACCTCGGGCTACCGCTTGCATCGGGCCGTGCTAGAAGTGACTGGACGTGACCAGGCACTGCCGTCTGCAGGCTCCGAGGCAGAGCGCTGGCAATGGCGCTCGCTCGCTACCGAGGAGGTAGGGACCGGCTTTCCGCACTTCATATCCGAGGGCGCGCAGCCGCGGCTGTTGTTCCAGACGGCTTGGCCCCGCTCGTGGACACTGCTCGAGCTGACGGTGCAGGGCGACGAGGTACGGCGTGCTCGCGGGGCTGCCGGAGCGCAGGTGGTACCAGTCCTCGAGGCGGCAAGAGGAGGGGCTGGACGCGACGAGGTTTTGCTGTGGCACTGGCCGGACGGAGAGCGGACGCGTGTCGAGACGGTGACCTGGGAAGCGGTGACGCGGGATGAGGGCGCGGAGGTCGAGCGATGAGCGCGACCAGGGGGGACGATGCGGTTTTCGTCCGGCGAAGCTCTCTCGGGTTGACCCAGAGGGCAGGACTTTGCAGTGCGCTTGTGCTCTGGGGGGCACTTCTGTCTTGGGGTTCACATCCCGTGGCAGCGCAGACGACAGTCTTCGTGGGCTTCGGCGACAGCATCACGGCGGGCACCGGTGACGATCCCGAGCGCGAGGAGACCGGGTACCCGCCGCGGCTGGAGGTGCTACTGGTCAGCGCTGGCGTCGATGCCCAGGTGATCAATGAGGGTGTCGGGGCCGAGCGCACGCCGGAGGGCCTGGCGCGACTGCCGGATGTCCTGGCCGGGCCAGGCAACGTGCTGCTGCTAATGGAAGGCACCAACGATATTTCGCGGTCGATCTCCCCCGAGACGACGCTGTTCAATCTGAACGAGATGGCACGCCAGGCATCCTCGGCCGGCTGGCAGACGATCCACGCGACGTTGATTCCGCGTCTGCTGAACGCGCGCTTCGATCCCTCGAACACGGAGAATCAGCGCCTGTGCCAGCGCATCCGCAACCTGGCGGGGAACAACGGCCGGCAGTTGGTCGACCCGTTCGAGATCTACAGCAATTTGCCCGATCTCTATGGAACCTACTATTGGGACGATCCCATCGACCCCGTGGGGCATCCAAATCCGGCCGGCTACGACGTGCTGGCGCGGGCCTTCTTCAACGTCATCACCGGGGTCGATGCGGTGGCTCCGGTCGCTGGCCTGGTGATTCCGGCGGATGGTGACTCGGGCGTGGCGCCGGATGTCGAGATTGAGGTCGACGTGTGGGATTTTGGCGACGGCATCGATCTCGCGGGCACCAGCGTGCTGGTCGATGGTGTGCCGGTGTCGGTGCAGGCGACGTCGAGCGCGGGACTGGCCCAGCTGCGGTATCGGCCGCCGCAGACGCTGTCGGGTGCCGTGACGCTCGTGTTGCAGAGTCGGGACGTTGCCGGCAACACCACGCAACGAGAGATTTCGCGCTTCACGATCACGGGCAGCGTGTCGCTGAACGGTGATCTCGACAGCGATGGCCGTGTCGACGGGCAGGATCTGATTGCCTTCGCGCGTCGCTTCGGTGCCGTCCAGGGGCAGGCGCGCTATGCCGCTGCCGCGGATTTCAATCGCGACGGAACGATCAACGGCACGGATCTGGCGGTGCTGGCGGACAACTTCGGGCGTTCGCTCTGACGAAGTCTCTCAGGGGTCTTCGCCCGGAGGCTGTGTGAGACTGCCGCCTTGGAACCCCGCAAGTCTCTACGCCGCGTTGATCTCCGCTTCCAAGTGGGCCGCTGCGATCTGGGCTCCTGACTGGACTGGCGGAGGCACGGAACTACGTTCTAGGAGTTCCGGTAGGTAGCGCGTCCAGCTGCCGTCCAGGAAACTGGCTTGCGGGATCTCGACGCCGCGCAAGTGCTGCCGCGCGAAGCCTGCGAGCACCGCGGATTCGGGGAAGCGTTCTCGCGGGACGTAGCCGAGCGGGCGGCCGGCTTGGTGGACCTCGGCGAGCGTGCTGTAGCCGAGCTTGCCGACCACAGCGTCGCAAGCGTTGACCAGATCCGGGTGAAAGAAGCCGGAGCGGTGGGGCAGCCGCCGCAGGCCGGGTCGTCGTACCGGCTGGTCGCTGGTACCGGGTACGACGAGGGTGAACCCGGAGGCGCACAACGCGTCGAGATCTTGGTAGTGCCACTGGATACCGCCCATGGTCACCAGCAGGAGCGGGCTGTCCGTGTCGACCTGCAGCCGCGCACGTACCGTGGCCCGGTCTTGACGGCAGGCACGGCTGATCGGGGGCACCTGAATGGCCTTCGAACTGGCACCCGGAGTGCAGCAAGGTGTTGCCTGGAAGTGTAGGTCGGCCTGGCCGAAGATGTCTTCGAGTTGGTCAGCGTACGGCCCGAGTCTCGGTTCGACGTCGAGGTAGGCGCGATAGATCCAGTCCCAGGTGAAGTTCTCGATCAGGACGGAAGGCAGGCCGGCTTGTTGGGCTATGGCCAGACCCAGCGGGGCGATGTCGCAGAGGACGGCGGAGCAGCCCAGCTCTGCCACCTGCGCTGCCAGTCGCCGCACGCGCTCGGGACGCAGGGGCAGCAACTCGGACAACCGTTCGACGGTCGCCGCGGGATCTTCCGTCAGCGCATCACGTTGCACCAGGCCTACGTCGCAGGCCTCTTGGTGGTAGCCGAAGGCGAAGGGGAGTGCGTCCTCGAAGAACCAGCGAGGCACAGTGGTGAAGAGCTCCGGGCGCAGTTCCGAGAGCCCCTGCTCTTGCCGCTGCTCTCTCCAGGCTTCGAGGATGGCGCAGGTGCGCGAGGAATGGCCGAAGCCGTGGGGTGTCAGGAAGCACGCGATGCGCAGAGGTACCATGGCTGTTCATCTTACTCTTGCTGCGAGTCGCGGTGGTAGGCTGCGCTGCCATGGAAACGCTACCCATCCTCGACGGCGAGACCGCGGTCTCACACCTGGCGATCACGTACGAGCGTCCTGCCACCGAAGCCGACGCTGGCCTGGCGGTGCTGTACTTGCACGGCTTCGGCTCTAGTCAGAGTGGCGAGAAAGCGCAGTTCTTTCGTGCACGCTGCGTGGACGCCGGGTTGACGTTCTGCTCCTTCGACTTCCAGGGCCATGGTGCCAGCGGAGGTGGCATGTACGGGCTGTCGTTGTCCCGCAATCTGGAGGACACGCGCCGGGTCCATGACGAACTACGGCGGCGCGGGCACGGGCGGGTGATCGTGATGGGATCGTCGATGGGGGGCTGGACCGGGTTGTGGTACCTGGCGCGCCAGGTGCGCGAGGAGCCCGCAGAGGCAGCGCTTGCAGGGCTGTTTCTGGCGCCGGCAGTCGAGCTGGTCGACAAGTTTCTGCGCCTGCTCGGGCCGGACGGCGTCGCGGACTGGCAGCGCAAAGGGCAGCTGCGGGTGGAGAATGACTTGGTGCAGTGCGACCTCGGCTGGGGCCTGGTCGAGGATTACCAGCAACGGTACTCGAGGCAGGAGCTGCACGCTGGCGTGCGGGTGCCGTGTCTGCTCCTGCAGGGGCAGCAGGACGAGCAGGTCGACTGGCGCGCTGTCGCCGCCTTCGCCGAGGCGTGCGCACCGGCGGGTACGGAACTGCATCTCTTCGCTGAAGGGGATCATCGGCTGATCGACCGCAAGGAGCAGCTGTGGCGCTTGATGTTCGACTTCTTGCGCAGCCGCGGCTTGCTCTCCCGCCGAGGACCTACCGCCTAGAGCCCGCTCGCCTTCCGTTCAGGTGCTGTCGCTAGCTTCTTGGCTGTCACGGTCCTTCAGCCGCGCGCCGCCCAGCGCTCCCACGACACCGCGCAGCGTCCGCACTTCGCTGTCGGTCAAGCCGGCTCGCTGCAGCAAGTTACGCAGGGTGCGCTGCATGATCGGCCGTTTCTCGGCGGGGTAGAAGTAGTTGGCGGCTTCGAGTTCGCTTTCCAGGTGCTCGAACAGGGCGTAGAGTTCTTCTTTGTTCGCCGGACTCTCGTTGTGCTCGCGCACGGCGCTGGCCTTGCCGGGTGTCGAGGGCAGCTGGGGGTCGCCGGTCTGGTACCACTCGTAGCCCAGCAGCAGTACGGCTTGCGCCAGGTTGAGCGAGCGAAAGGCAGGGTTGAGCGGCACCGCGACGACCGCGTCGGCGAGCACGATGTGGTCGTTGATCAGGCCGGCGCGCTCGGGGCCGAAGAGCAGGCCGCAGCGCTCGCCGGCGTCGTGATGGGTGCGCAGCTCGGCGGCAGTTTCCCGCGGTGTGAGTACTGGTTTGTTCATGTCGCGCGGGCGGGCGGTGGTCGCGTAGAGGTGCTGCAGGTCGGCAACGGCGCTCTCGACATCGTCGAACACGCGTGCGCTGTCGAGTACCGCGTCGGCACCGGAGGCGGCGGCGATGGCGTTGGGATTGGGCCAGCCGTCGCGAGGCGCTACCAGGCGCAGGTCGGTGAGCCCGCAGTTGAGCATGGCACGCGCGGTGGTGCCGATGTTCTGTCCCAGTTGCGGTGCGACCAGGATGATCGCCGGGCCGCCGAGGGTGGAGGTCAAGGAAGTGTCGGTGCCTGCCATGGCCGCAGAGTCTATGCCATCTGGTCGCCAGGTACAGGCCACCTGGGCTGCTTCGGCTGAACGGGCGAGGCGGGTGTACCGCAAGGAGTCCGGGAGAAGCCCTCAGGACGACTGGCGCGGGCGTTCGCGAACGGGTACCGGCTGTGGGTTGTCGAGGCCGAGGCGGGCGAGCGCGGCGCCGGGATCCAGACGCCACTGACGGCGGCCGTAGGGCAGAGCACCGCGTAGCAGGGCCTCGCGTACCGCCAGCGGGTCCGCGTGGCGGCGGTGTTGGAGTTGCAGGCCAAGGAGCAGGGCGGCGATCCCGGCGACGACCGCGGCGGCCAGCGCCGAGCTACCGTAGAGTTCGGGTCCCCCGGTCGTGTCCGTCAGCAGGGCTTCACCGGGGGCAAGCAGGTCTGTGTGCGCCGCCGGTTGGCCAGCGTCGTCCGCGCTCAGGGGGCGACCCAGGTGATCGAGCCCGTGCACGCGCAGGAGGGCTGGGGCGCGCCGTGGCGTTTCTCCGAGCAGCGGTGCCGGACACACGACCAAGACGTTCTGCTCGGCGCAGCGCTGCAGTGCTTCTTCTAGGAGTTGGGCATCCGTGTGTTGCAGCGCAGGTTCACAGCCACCGACGCAGATGACCTGGGCGCCGTGGTCGAGAGCCTGGCGGATCGCGGTGGCCAGTCGCAGTGGACGGCAGGCGGTGAGACCACCGTTGCTGGCAGCGGCGTAGACCGGCAAGATCAACCCGCGGCACACGGGGGCCAAGCCGCGAACGCCGGGCTCTGTGCGACCGAACAGGATGCGGGCCAGGTGCGAGCCGGCGTCGACGTGCGGTCGTCGCGTGGGTGGTGCCAGTTTCGGGAAGGTCAAGCCCAGCGGTACCAGTTCGTCCAGGTGGGCGTGCAACAGACTGGGGTGATGGAGGTCCACCGTGGATGCGAGAAGGGCGATCCGGATCAGGGGATGTCCCCAGGTGCAGGCGAGCAACGGGCGCAGGCCGGGCCAGTCACGGACCGCGTCCGGCAGCTCGGAAAAGGGCGTCGGCGTCAACCAGTCGAGAAGCGTTCGTTCGCCGGGCTGCGTCGGCACGGCGGACCGAACTCGGGGCGGTCGGATGTCCTGCTGGTGAAGCCACTGCCGGTGGGCGGTCTGGGGCATGGTTGGGGGTCCTCCTTGAATCCCAAGACGCTGGTCGCGGTTCGGGAGTGAATTTGTCGCGGCACTGAAGTGATCCATGCAGCTGCTCGGAGGCGTGGATCCGATCCGCTGCACTGATAGGCTCCGCGCCATGGAAATCCACGTTTGGTATCACTGTCATCAATGTCAGGCACAGCCGATCGAAGGTGTCCGCTGGCATTGCACGACTTGTCCGGATGGACCCGAAAACGACCTCTGTGAGGGGTGTTACCGGCAATATCAGGCAGGCCAGGTCGAGCACCCGCCGCGCACCAGTCCCGGGTTCGGCATCCGCGGCGAGCACCGGTTCGAGCCTCTGCCTGGAAAGCCAGCCGCGGGTTTCCAGGCATGGGCGCAGGTGCCGGATGCCCCGGGCCTGGTTTCTGGAGCCGCCACGTCGCCGGCCGTCGCCAACGCCTTGGTGGTTCGGCCGGAATTCCGTGCCGGACTGGCATCGGCTTTCGGAGGCCACGCTTTCGCGGCACGCTTCGAAGGGAAGACCTTGGTCCTCACCGCGTTGCACGTGATGGACGAACTGATCAAGAAGCAGGGTGTCGACACGACCGCTGCCAACGCCGGCTACCGCGGGTGTGAGCTGCCGGCGGTGCTGACCAAGCTCGTGCTCTACGATCTGTTCGCCGACAACTGGATGCTCGCGGAGCTGGGCACGCTGGAGGGCCACGGGGGAACCGGTCCGATGCTGGAGCTTCCCGACGCGCGCACCGGAGAAGAGGAACCGTATTCGAATCTCGACCTGGCGGCCTTCGACGCCACTGGCGCCACGTTTCTACGTCCGGCGCCGCTGGCAGCCGAGGTGCCCTCGATTGGCCAACCGGTGTGGCTGGCGGCGTCGATTCCCGGCCGCACCTCTGGCGGCGGAGACCGGACGCTCGCAGCCACGATTGTCGAGCACACGGAGCGGACCTTGATCTTCCGGTACTCCGAGCGCGATCTCAGCGGTCCGCTCTATACCAGCGGAGCACCGCTTCTCAATGCCGCGGGCGAAGTGGTGGGAGTCAACGTCGGCGGCGGCCGGCTGGACGGCGCGCGCGTCGGGCACGCCAACCATGTGGTCAGCGTGCGCCGACATCTGAGCGGGCCTGCCTGAAGAGCTTCGCTGCAGGCCTGCGACTGCGCTTCGACTCCGAGGCTGAGATCAGTCCGCGTCAGAGTCGGTGTACGGGATCCTCCCCGGAATCAGCTGCTCCGTACCCAGGCCGTCCTCGTCCTTGCCTTCCCACTCGGCCATGAGGCCGTCGTCGAGGCGGTAGGCGAGGATGTGCATCTGCTGGTCGATGTCGCCCCAGGCGCTGGCCATGTGCCGGTCGTCCAGTTGCATGCCGACACCGACGAGTGCTGGAGCGTTGCTGGTGCGCTCACCACAGACGTGCTCGTGAGGCTCGACGGTCCACCACTCCAGCGCGAACTGTGTGTGGTTTGGCGAGCTGTCGGCCTGGTTGATGACCAGCTGCATGGACGGGAAGGTTGTACCATCTGCATGCGTGTAGGTGATGCAGTAGGTGCCGGCGAAGCCAGCACCGTCCCCGTCTCGTACAGCACTGCCGCCACCGGGACGGTCGTCCTCGAGTAGCTTGCTGCGGTACCAGGACGCCTGCAGACCAGCGTCCTCCTGCAGCGTGTAGACGACGATGCCGACCGGAGCCCGCAGGTCAGTCAGGTCGACCGGCGAGCGGGCCACGCACAGCCGATTTTCTCCCTCGTGCAGGCAGGGCAGGCCCGGGCCGCCCCAGGCAGCGAAGCCGTCGAGGGAGGGCTCGGTTTGCCAGCCCGCGTGGATGACGGTGCCAGGACTCTCCTGTTCGAGCCCTACGGTGCCCCCGTAGGGGGCCCCGGCGGGGGTGACGCCTCGCTCGATGCGGAACGGCGTGACCACGTCCGACAGGTCGCTCAAGGCGAACGGCTGCGTGCTGGCCGGCGAGGTCTCAGTGACTTCCGGGGCCTTGGTGCTGCCGGAGTCGCTACCGGAGTCATTGCCACAGGCGGTGATCAGGAAGGCACCCAGGACGCTACACAGGAGTGCGGGAAGCAGGGGCATGAGTCGGAGCTGCCGACGAGGGTCGAACATGGTCGTCCTCCAAATCGGAGTGGTTATTTAGCTTGCTATCGCAACTATCGTACAACAGAAAAAGGCGGCCCAAAGGCCGCCTCCTGAAGCGATCGCCTGATCGCGACGAGTCGCAGGGTGTGTCCGTCAGCTGGCCGATTCAGCTCGCGGCTGAGACGGGAACCCGCACCTCGGTGTTGATCCACTGCAGCACGATGTCGGTGCCATCTTCATTGGCATCGAGGGTGATGGTCAGCTGGTCGACCTCTTCCTCCAGCGTGCTCGGCTTGACTTCGACCACCAGCACGTCGTGCTCGGCCTTGTAGCCCTGCTCCCACTTCTGCTCGGCGCGGTTGAAGCGGAAGGTGCCCCACAAGCCAAGATCGGAGTTGAAGTGGATCTTCCAGCTGTTGGCGCCCGGCGTGGTGAACACGGAGTAGGTGCCGGCCGGCAGTGTCTGACCTGCGACCTGCACGTCCTTGGTGACGGTGATCTCGGTGGCTTCGTTGGCGCCGGTACGCCAGACCTGGCCGAATTGCACGAGTGAGTCTTCACCGGCACCGAAGATGTTGTCGCGATCGCGCTTGTAGGGGCGGCCGTAGGTGATCTTGAGGTAGGCGTCACCGACGTGGGTCTGGGCGATGCCGACCGGGCTGGTGCGGCGCGACGGGTGGAGATCCTGGGCTTCGGCGGCCAGGGGCAGCAGCAGCGCCGCGGCGATGGCGGCGAAGAGGTATGAACGAAGGTATCGCATGGAGCAGTCTCCTTGGGTCTCTGTAGAGAGGATAGTCATGGGTTGAGGCGCTGATCCAGCCACTGGGCGACCGTGCGCAGCGCCTCGGGCTTGATCTCGTGGGCCATTGGAAATTCGTGGTAGTCCGGCTCGATGCTCATCGCTCGCAGTTGCTCACGACTGGCGCGGGCCTTGTCGATGTCGACCAGCGGGTCCTGGGTGCCGTGAATCACGAGGGTTGGCAGCTCGGCCAGATTCGGGGTCTTCGGGATGGCATCTGCCAGCGGCTGTGGCAGCCAGCTGGAGAGGGCGATCAGGCCACGGAAGCGTTCGGGCTGACGCAATGCCAGATCATAGGCCATGCCGCCGCCCTGGCTGAAACCTGCGACGATCAGCCGCTCGCGGTCGACCGGGTAGTGCTCGACCGCCTGGTCGAGGAAACCACGCAGGTTCAGCGATGCCTGGGCGAATTCGACCGGATTCGGCGGCTGCCCGGGGATCAGTGGGAACCAGCCGAAGCCTTCCATCCCTGGACCGATGGGCACCGAGACGGGGCCCTGCGGGCACAGGGTCAGCAGACGCCCGCCGTTGAGCAGCGGCGCCAGACCGAGCAGGTCGAGGGCGTTGGCGCCCCAACCGTGCAGGCAGAGCAGCGTGGGGAAAGGGCCTTCGCCCTCGGGAACGTAGCTGGCGTGGATCAGCTTCATGGCGCAAGGATAGCGCAAAGCGCTGGGCAAAAATTTCTTGGTCCTTTTCGCTGCTGACCTTCGCGTATACCTACAGAGAACAATTCAGCCCGGCGATTGCGGTCTCACCAAGACCGGCCGCGCTCGACACAGACGGAGCGCAACGACCGGTCAGCCGAGGGTGGGGGACAGATTACGGGGCCTGGTGAGGCGGATCGCTGGACAAGAACTGGTGTTTGGAAGCACGGTTTTCGAAGCTTTTGCAGATGGCAGAGAGAGTGCCTGGTGGTTCGCGACAACTCGTCTCGAGGTGTCGCGACCGCCAGGCGAGACTTATGGGTTCTCGCCTGCCTAGTTGAAGCTCGGGACGGAGCCGAGCAGGTACTTCAAGTCGTCGTCTTGCCAGCTGACCCCGGCTCCGACGAACAGCGAGTCGCCCTCGTCGAGCAAGAAGTCGTCGTAACCACCGAGCAGGTAGAAATTGGGGTTTAGGTGGTAGCGGGTGGTGAAGCGCAGGTGTGGGTCGAGGTCGTTCTCGCGCGAGAAGTCGAAGGCCTCGAGCGACAGTGTCAACCGCCGGCGTAGCATGTGGTAGTCGATCGCCGCGCCACCGGACGACTCGAACAAGCCGACGCGCAAGTCGGCGTCGTCGAAGTGGAAGCCGAACTGAGCCGACAGGGTGAAGCGGTCTTCTTCCGTGACGCGCTCGACCAAGGTCGTTTCGACCGTGCCGTCGGGCAGAGTGGTGGTGATGCGGTCGCTGCGCGTGCGCACGCGGCCGTTGGCGTCATCGACCAGCTGCACCTGGTAGAAGCGATTGTTGGGTGGTTGCAGGCGCAGGCCGATGGCGGCGCGTCCATCCTCGTGGTTGTCATAATAGACACCTTCGAGGCCGAGGTGGAACTCGATCTCGCGTACCTTGCCCAGCGTTTCGCTGAGCTGCGAGACGCCCTCCTCGACGCTGCCCAGGGTCGACACAAGGGTGTCGTGGGCCGCATCGTCGTAGATCAACTTGCCGAGCGTGCCTTCGCCACTGGCGATCTGGCCCGAGATGGCATTGAGGTTGTCGACCGAGGTCTCGAGGCGCTCGGAGAGTTCACGGATGTTGCTCAGGCTGCCGCGCAAGTCGCCTCGGTTCTCGCGCACCACTGCATCGACCTCGCCGATCAGACCGCGGATTTGCTGGCTGATGCGTGGCAGCTCGTCGGCCAGAGTGCCGCTGAAGCGCTCGAAGTTGCCTACCGTGGCGTCGACCTGGGCACGGTTGGCGGCCAGGAGCGCCCGTAGCTCGACGCTCGCCGCTTCCAGGTTGCGTACCAGACCGGCCAGGTGGCTGGCGGTGTCTTGCTGTACCAGCTCGCCGGTCAGTTCGGACAGCGAGCCGCCCAGGTTGCTCAGCTGACTCAGGGCTTCGTCGAAGCTCGGTGGTGCCGAGCCGGGCAGCACGCTGCCGGCAGAGAGCTTTGGAGCCCCTGGCGGTCCGGGGATCAATTCGATGTACTTGTCGCCGAGCAAGCCGGCGTTGGCGATCGCCGCGTGGCTGCCCTCCGGGAGCTGTACGTCCTGTTCCAGCAGCAGGGTGACCACCGCTCGACCGTCGCGCAACTCGATGCCGTCGACACGTCCGATGCGCACGCCCGCGACGCGCACGGGCGCCTTGTCGTTGAGGCCGGCGACCGACTCGAACTCGGCCTCGATGCGTGCCGGCTCGCCTCCGAACAAGGAGATGTCCTCGACTTTGAGGATCAGGTAGGCGAGCACGGCGAGGCACAGGCTGACGAAGATGCCGACTTTGACGGTGGACGACATGGTGTTTCTCCTTGGTTGCGGCGGCGTTCCCGGGAGACGCTCAGCCCGCCTCGTCTATGGCTGCTTCTTCACTGAGCGGACCGTCGGCGCGACCTTCCAGGAACTGCCGCACGCGCGGGTCGTCGGAGGCCTGCAGTTCGTTCGGTGTCGCGGCGGCGATGATCTTGCCCCGGTGCAACATGGCGATACGGTCGCCGATGCGGAAGGCGCTGGGCAGATCGTGACTGATCGTGACGGTCGTCGGCTGCAAGGTCGCGCGGAGGTCGAGGATGACGTTGTCGAGGTTGGCCTTCATCACCGGGTCGAGGCCGGTGGTCGGTTCGTCGAAGAGCAGGATGCGCGGTTCGAGTGCGATGGCACGTGCAAAGCCAATGCGCCGGCGCATACCGCCGGAGAGCTCCGACGGCATCTTGCCGCCGGCGCCGCTCAGACGCACCAGCCGCAGGCATTCCTCGACCCGCGCCTCGATCTCGGCCCGGCGCAGCGAGCCCATGCGGCGCAGCGGGAAGGCAATGTTGTCGTGCACACTCATCGAGTCGAAGAGCGCACCTTCCTGGAAGGCCATGCCGAAGCGGCGGCGAAAGGCGGTCAGCTTGGGGCCGCTGAGGCCCGCCAGGTCGACGCCGTCCACTTCGACAGTACCGGAATCCGGCTGCAGCAAGCCGATCATGTGCTTGAGTAGCACACTCTTGCCGGTGCCCGAGCCGCCGATGATGACCAGCGATTCGCCTTCGTAGATGTCGAGATCCGTGCCGTCGAGCACCTGCTTGCTGCCGAACGCCTTGCTGACGTCGCACAGGCGGATGGCGACGGTGCGCGTCGCGCTAGCAGTCGAGGCAGATGTCGAGGCAGAAGGTGTGGGCATCGGCTGGGCTCAGAACAGGATCTTGGTGAGAAAGAAGTCGGAGATCAGCACCGCGATGCTGGCCAGGACGACGGCGCGAGTGGTGGCCCGGCCGACGCCTTCGGCGCCGCCGCCGGTGTCGAGGCCCTTCTGGCAGCTGATCAGCGCCACCAGAAAGCCAAAGACAGCGGCCTTGATCAGGCCGGAGGTGACATCGGACAGCTCCATGAACTGGAAGCTACTCTCGATGTAGGTGACCGGGTTGGCGCCGAACAGCCCGACCGCCACCAGGTAGCCGCCCGCGATACCCAAGGCATCCGCCAGGACGATCAGCAGCGGCATCATCAGCGTGGTGGCCCACACACGCGGTACCACCAGGTAGTGCACGGGGTTGGTGGCCAGCACCTCCAGTGCGTCGATCTGCTCGGTGACCCGCATGGCGCCGAGTTCGGCCCCCATAGCCGAGCCGCAGCGGCCGGCGATCATCAGGGCGCCGAGCACCGGCGCCAGCTCGCGCACCATCGACAGCGCGACGATGGAGCCGACATAGCCTTCAGCGTTGAAGCGTGCCAGCACGCTGAACGTCTGGAGGGCCATCACCATACCGGTGAACATGGCGGTCAGCAACACGACAGGAACCGAGTGGATGCCCACGCGCTGCATCTGTAGAAAGAGCTGGCCGCCGTCGTAGGGTGGCCGTGGTGTCCACAGAAAGACCTGCCCGACCAGCTGCGCCAGTCGGCCCATTTGCTGGAAGAAGGTCTCGAGCAGTCTCACCGTGGATTCTCAGGCCAACAAGGCCGTGAGTTCCGCCTGGGCGGTGTCACGGTAGGCTTGCAGCGTTGTACGCAGTTTCCCGTGTTCCGGCGTCAGCCTGCCGCTGCCGGGGGCATCCTCGCTCTCTTCGATGTGCGCTAACGCCTCGAGAGCCAGATCGAGCAGTTCGACGCAGCGGTCCGGCGTCAAGGTCTCGAGCGCTTCCTCGGCGGCGCGTTGCAGGTAGGGAAGGGCTTTGTGCCAGCGTGCACCGCGGAACCAGTGGTACGCCAGCGCCTCGACCGGTGCGCTGCTACCCCGGTTGCCGGGAGTCGGGGAACTGCTCAGCTCCAGTGCTTCGGCGACATCCCGGTGCATTACCTGGCGCCGCTCCTCGCTGACGTAGTCGTAAATCGCCTGGCGAAGTGTCGAGTTGAGGAATTCGAACGTCTCGTGCGCCTGCGGCCGTGACTCGTCGGGCAGCTCGGTGAAATCGGCTTGGCGGTGCGGCAGGGCGAGCCGCTGCTCGCGCCAGGTTCCGATGTTGGCTAGGACCACCTCGATCTGCTCGTCGGCGGCGCGGAGCAACAGCTGCGGGTCGAAGTGTTGACCAGCGATGGCAGCCAGGGTCAGCAAGCGGCGCGCCGATGTCGGCAGGTTGCGCAAGCGTCGCACCGCAATCTCGCGCAGCAAGGCGTCACGATCCTCGGGTAGCGTCGGCAACGGAGCCACCAGGTGCCAGCTCCAATCGCCCTTTTTGGCCAGTACGCCTTCCTCGAACAACAGCTGCGTCAGCTCGCCGAGCAGGTTTGGTCGTGCACCGCCGTAGCGCTCGAAGAAGGCCGCTAGTTCCTGCGGCTTCTTGGCTTTGCCCAGCAGCGAGCTGGCGAAGCTCTCGACGGTGGCGCTGTCGAACGGTTCGAGCTGCGTCCTGTACAGGCGCCGCTCGGTCTCGAGCCGGCGAGTCAGTCGCTCCTGGTGTGGGTCGTCGCCGGTGGGAGAGCGTGCCGCGAGGAGCCAGACCGGTGCGTCCTCGAGGTGGTGCACGAGCTGGTACAACACTTCCAAGCTGGTGGCATCGGCCAGGTGGAGGTCGTCGATGAACAGGACGAGTGGACCGCCGTTGTCCTCGACCCAGGCGCGCGCCAAAGCACGCAGGAAGTCGGCCATGTGCGCAGGGCAGCGCCGCCGCAGTTCCTCGCGAGTGAGGGTACTCGGCGGTGGCAAGTCGGGTCGTAGGTGCTGGATCTCGGGCAGCATTCGCGTCAGCTCGGTGAGTTGCTCGATGTCCAGGCTGCCGAGTGCGTTCTGCACCCGCATCGGTTGATCGAGCAGCGCTCGGTGCAGCAACTCAGCGGCCGGTCGGTAGCCGCTGACGTTGGCGAAGGGGGCCCAGCGGCTGCGCAGGACGAGGGGTAGCGGAGGTGACACGATCTCGCGCAGGATGCGGTCGACCAGTGCTGTCTTGCCGGTGCCGGAATCGCCTTCGAGCAGCACCAAGCAGCCGCTGCGCCGCTGTTGCCACCAGCGCATGAGCTGTCCGAGCTCTACTTGGCGACCGGAGAAGGGAAGCATGGGACGCTTCGGCGCCCAGCTCTCGATCTCCCAAGTGCGTGCTTCTTCGAGTGGCTTCTGCGCCAGGATCAGGCGGTAGAGCGAGACGGTGTCCTCGCTCGGCGCGACCCCCAATTCGGCGTCCAACAGCTGGCGGCAGAGGTCGAACTGCTGGATCGCCTCGCCGCGTTTGCCTGCCAACGAGTAGAGCCGGATCAGGCTGGCGTGCGCCGGCTCGGAAAGCGGCTCGATGTCGATCAGGCGGCGCGCGTAGCGAATGCCCGAGCTGTACTCGTGGTGCTCCAAGCAGTAGTCGACCAGCGTGCGCAGCGAGTCGCCTGCCGCTTCGCGGTACTTCTCCTGCTCGCCTGCCATCCAATTCTCGAACTCGGGCGCGTCGCGCACGGCGAAGCCCTTGAGCAGATCGCCGCGAAAGAGTTCCACAGCTCCTGCGAGGTGGTGGATGCGGTCGGCACCGCGCGCCATTATGCCTCGCGAGCGCGTGCGTTCGAAGGCCTCGAGGTCGAGCCAGTACTCGACTTCCGGCGTCATGCGGACGCTCTGCCGAGTCGTCGAAATCGGAGAGGCCGCGCCGACTTTCTGAAACGCCGCGCGCAGATTGTAGAGCGATTGACGCAGGCTGCGCCGGGCGCTGTCGCCATCGGCGTCTGCCCACAGCAGCCCCATCAGGTCGTCGCGGCTGTGTCCGCGATCCCGCAGCACAGTCAGGTAGGCGAACAGGGCGCGTACCTTCTGGGACTCGAAACCTGTGACCGGCTCGCCGCCATAACGGACATCGAAGCCGCCGAGCAGGCGGATCTCCAATCGGCTCATGCGAAATCTCCCTGGCGATATGTCGGCATCCCCGGGGGTTGGCGTCCAACGAGA
This sequence comes from uncultured bacterium, assembly GCA_965368975.1. Taxonomy (GTDB): domain Bacteria; phylum Acidobacteriota; class Thermoanaerobaculia; order Multivoradales; family JAHZIX01; genus CBDUPA01. Next base: position 105,702 of record CBDUPA010000003.1, read on the forward strand.
TGCTGGGAGCATTCCATCACGAACGGCGGGGCGGTTCAATGAAAGTGTTTTCGGTCTCCTGATGCTCTCCTGACGAAGAATGTGGAAACTCAAGATCGATGACAGCGAAAGGACTGCAATCGAGCCTTGCTAAGCAGGTCGAGAACCGCGGTCCGGCAGCATGCTCAGAAGGGTTTGTGTTCTGTTTTTGCAATGCGCAAGTGGCTATGAGTCCGGAGTTTCGGTCCCAACCTGGCCTCCGGGCGGCCGCCTGACGCTTTCCTGACGAAGGCTCTGCAGAATCACACTCGCCGCCCTTGGATGGGCGTTCTTGACAGATAGAAAACCGACTAAAAGCAACAGTCGAATTCCACTGAGATGATTATCATTCACCGTTTCTTCGATGCCATCCGCGATCGCCGGCCCACGCGCCGGCTGAACGCAGTGCAGAGAGATTCCGTCCGGCGAGCCATCCCAGGTCGTCGGGATTTTGGGGGGAAGTCAGCCATGAGCACAGTGCAGCACACTTACAACAAGCGCCGGACCGGGGAGTTACTGCTGATCGCGATCAGCCTGACGTTCTTGGGGTTCAGCGCGCCGGCCCAGGCGCAGGTCAATTGCCTGCCCTCCTGCGACGCCAACGACGGCCGTTTCCTGGCCATCGCTGGCTCCGGCCTCAACACGCTGAGCGACGCCGCCTTCGATATCTCGCTCGCCGTTCCGGCGGACGCCACCTCGTTCTCCATCGGCTTCTTCGATGGTGATTCGGGCAAAGTCGACGCTGTCACTGGCGCTCGCTACTGGGATACGGGAGTCCTGGCGACTTTCCGCTACGACATCTACGCTGATCCCGAAGCCGACGGTACGGGCTCTGTGCTGGTGTATAGCGAGCTGAGTGATGTGATGCCGGACAACGGCTGGCACGATCTGGTTCTGCCGACCGACCCGGCCGCGTTGACGCCAAGTGGTAACTTCTTCTACCGCCTGGAGATTACGCTCTTGGATCCGGCGCTGGTCACTTCCAACGCCTTCAAGGTTCGCACCAGTGGCGTTGCGACCATCGAGGTCTTCGAGCAGCCCTTCGGATTCATCGCCGCGCTCGCTAGCCTGCAAGATGCGCAGACCATCTTTCCCAGCTTCCCTTCGATGGTGCCGACGACCTACGATGGCTCGTTCAGCTTCTTCCTCGACGTGCCGGTCAGTCAGTCCGAGCTACTGATGTGGGACGGTGATTTGGACTACGGCAGCTACGATGGCGTCACCGCTGATACCAACGATCCAAACACCCCCGATGCGCCGTACCTGCCGCCCTTCGCGGTGCCGGGCACGGCTTCCGAGGGTGTCGCTGTAGGGAGCGCCGGTAGCACCGGTCAGCCGGCGGACGATCGCAACCCGGCTGGGCTGGGAGGCTACCTGTTGCGTTCGCCGTCCATCGCATACAACGTGTTTGCTCCCGACGGGGCCATCTATAGCAACAGCAACCCCTCCGGCAACATCGAGTGGGAGAAGTTCCTGATCTCGACCGCGCCTTTCGATCCCACGGTGAGCGACGCACAGGCGGCGCAGTTGCCTGCTGGAATCTACGAAGTGCGCGCCGAAGGCGTGGACATGGCGAACCTCAATGCCTGGTTCTTCTCGCGTCCGGTCGTTTGCGTTGGCTCGGACGGAACGCCTTGTGATCCCCTGCGTCCCTACCTGATCGGGGATCGGGTTTGGCTGGACGCCAATGGGGATGGCATCCAGGACGTTGGCGAACTCGGTATCGCGGGTGTCGAGCTCGAAATGCTCGACGCGGACGGTTTGCTCGTGCGGACGACCACCACGGACGTCAGCGGCGAGTACAGCTTCGGTGTCCTCGGCAACCTCGTGTACACCGTGCGCGTCGCGGCCTCGAACTTCGGCCCCGGCGGTGCGCTGGAAGACCTCGAAGCGACCACCCTCGACGAGCTGAGCACCTCGGTGACTGACTCCAACGACATGGGGCTCGACTTCGGCTACACCGGCAACGGCTCGATCGGTGATCTGGTGTGGTACGACGCCAACGGCGACGGCATCTTCAACGAGGACGCCGGTTCCGGCATCGGCGGCGTCCAGGTGACACTCACCTCGGCTGGTGAAGATGGCCTGCTGGGAACCGCTGACGACGTCTTCGTAACTTCGACGACCACTGCCGACGACGGCAGCTACCTGTTCGACGGCCTGTCGCCAGCTAACTACCGTGTCGAGCTCGACGTCGCGACCCTGCCGACCGGGCAGGTCCTGACCACGAGCGGCTCGGTGGACGTGCTGCTGGCGAGCGGTGACGAGATCACCGACGCCGACTTCGGCGCTCGCGTCGCGACCGGCCAGGGCGGCAGCATCGGTGACTTGGTGTGGCTGGACTTTGACGCTGACGGTCTCTTGGATGGTGGCGAGAGTGGCCTCAACGGTGTTGCCGTTGTACTGGCTCTCGACGTCGATGGTGACGGTGAGGCAGAGCTGACTGCGGCCACGATCACCAGTACGCTGAATGGCCAGGCCGGTTCGTACCTCTTCGGCGACCTACCCGCTGGCGTCGCGACGGTGACCGTCGACGGTGCCACGCTGCCGGCGGGCGCCATCCAGACGTACGACGCCGACGGAACCGCGAGCGCCAACAAGGCGACCGCCTCGGTGCCAGACAAGGCGAACGTTCTGACCTTCGACTTCGGCTACCGCGGAACCGCCAGTCTCAACGGTCTGGTGTGGTACGACGTGGACGCCAACGGCAGCATCGACGCCGGTGAGCCGGGCTTCGAGAACGTCACCGTCGACCTGCTCGACGACAACGGCGAAGTGGTTGCCTCGACCACGACGGATGGTACCGGAGCCTACAGCTTCGCCAACCTGCTGCCGGGCACCTACACGGTACGGATCGATACCACGACGCTGCCGGACAACGTCTCCCAGACGTTCGAGCAGGACGGTACCCTGACGGGCACGATCACCGTGTCTTTGGGTATCGGTCAGAGTGCCGGCAACTTGACCTTCGGCTACACCCGCATCTTCCCGCTGGGCAATAGCTGCATGGGCAGTGCCGAAACCGATGCGTATGGCGGCAGCGGCGGCCACTCTGTGTGGATGCCGGGCATCGCCACGGACCTAGTGTTCGAGCCCTTCGCCGGCTCCCTGATCGAGCATGGAGACGGTACCGCGACGCTCAGCGGTGTGGCGCGCAGCGCCGATGACGCAGACAAGGCATTCGAGGTCACGGTGACCCTCAGCGACTACCGCCAGACGGCGCCCGCGGGCAGCCCGAAGAAGGAGCTGAGTGCCTCGGCCTACGTCGAGAACGGTGGTCCGGTCGATCCCTCGACCTGGTACTACTACAACGCCTTCAGCGGTACCTTCGTCGGTGTCGGTGACTGGCAGGGTGCCGTGGTCGAGATCCAGCTGGTCGGTGCCGCCTTCCAGGTCGGTGTCGGTGCCAACGGCAAGAATGTCAACGATGGTGCCTCTGCCTGGTTCACCTGGCAGGTCACCCAGCAGCCGGAGCACGGACCGTCGCTGAAGACCAGCGGTCAGGGCGACTTCAATCTCGACTTCGTCGGCTGCCTCGGCTTCTGCGAGCGCTCCACCGGCTACTGGCGCAACCACACGGACGCCTGGCCCACGTACTCGCTGGAGATCGGCGGCGTCGTCTACGGCTTCGATGACCTCTATGAGTTCGTCACCTACGGCGGGCCCGATGCCACGATGAAGCTGGCGCGCCAGTTGGTGGGTGCCAAATTGAACCTGGTAGCCGGGGCCGACGCCTCGATCCTGTCAGTCGTCACCGAGGCCGACGTCTTCCTGGCGCAGTACCCGCCGGGCAGCAACCCCAAGGGTTCGGCCAAGAACGAAGGCAACGCGATCAAGGATCAGCTGGATGCCTACAACACGGGGGCGACCTGCGAAGGGTTCTACGAACTCGATCCGGCCGACAATGGCGGCGATGGTGGCTCGGAGACTCCGGGCAGCACCCCCGTCGGTGGCGACCCCGTCGGTGGCGACCCCGTCGGTGGCGACCCCGTACAGATCGTCCTCGACACCGATGACGAGGGCGTTGAGCTGGTCGGTACCTGGCAGTCGAGCACTCACGTCTCCGGGTACCACGGTGCGCACTACCGTCACGACCAGAAGAAGTACAAAGGACACAAGAGCGTCCGCTACACCCCGGACCTGCCGGAAGCCGGTGAGTATCAGGTGTACATGTGGTGGACCTCCAACAGCAGCCGTGCCGACAACGTACCGGTCGACATCCACCATGCTGGTGGTACCGCTACGGTGACGGTGAACCAAGAATCGAACGGCGGCGAGTGGGTTCTGTTGGGTACCTACTCGTTCAACGCGGGCACTGCCGGTAGCGTCGTCATCCGGACGGATGGCACCAACGGCTATGTGGTCGCGGATGCCGTCAAAATTTCCAAGCCCTAGAGCCTCCCTCCAGAGGGCGCGGGGATGTTCCCCGCACCCTCTCAGCTCTGGGATTGGGAACCGTGGCAAAACCCATGGGGCTAGCTATCTTCGCCAGGTCGCTGTGGCAAGCAGCGGCCTCTTTTTTGTTTTCAGATCTTTTTTTCTGCCAGAAACAAAGATCCCCTGACAAACCCCTGACTCTGTGGTTTGTACAGTAGTCTTCTATGGGACTCATCTGCTGCATCGCCCACTTCGACGAGCAGCCAGTCAGCGAGCAGATCCTCGCCGACCTACTGGCTGGCGCACGGCATCGGACGCCCTACGGTGTCGAGACCCTGCCCGCAGCTGCGGCGTGCCTGGCGGTCGCGACCGTACCCGCGAGCCAGCAGAGCCTAGGAAACGGCATCGCGCGCGCAGCGCTGGCTCGCTTCGCAGATGTTTCTCTGTGCGCCGATGTGCGCCTGGATGCGCGCGATGAACTGATCGATCGGATGGCGGGTGCTGGCCAGGAGATCGACGCTTGTCTCGCCCGTGGGCGAGACGCAGACTTGCTGCTGGCTGCCTGGTTGCGTTGGGGAGAAGACTGCGTCCACCACCTGCTCGGTGATTTCGCGTTCGTCGTTTGGGACGCTCGTGCCCGGCGACTGTTTGCAGCGCGAGATGTCGCCGGGGTCAAGCCGCTGTGTTTCGCGCTCCTGCCGTCCGGTGTCACTGTGGCCTCTGAAGCCCAACAACTACTGCGACATCCTGGGGTCCGGCGCGAATTCGACGAGTTGGCGATCGCACTGCATCTGGTCAACCGGGGCGGCGACGACGAGCGCACCTTCTTCCGCGCGATCCGGCAACTGGTGCCCGGCCACGCTCTCAGCGTCGCGGCTGGAGAACCGCCGCGGACCTGGCGCTATTGGCATCCAGAAGACTTGCCGCTGCTGCGCTTCGAGCGCGAGGAAGAGTACGCTCTCCACTTTCGCCAGCAATTCGATCGCGCCGTGTCGGACCGTCTGCGGGGCGCGGAGGCCGGCGCGGCAGTCCTGATGAGTGGAGGTCTGGACTCGACTTCGGTGGCGGCAGTGGCCAGCCAGCAGTTGGGGGCCGCGCGACTGCGCGTCTTCAGCTACCGCTTCGACCGCTACCGCCAGTGCGACGAAGGCGAGTACATCGAGGCTATGGCCTCGACCTTTGGCCTCCGCGTCGAGAATCTGGCGGCAGAGAAGTTTCCGCTCTTCGGTGGTCGCGAGGGTGTTCGGTGTGATCGGGAGACGCCTTTTCGAGGCTGGGAGCCACCACTTCGCTACGTATTGGAGCAGTTACGAGCCTCGGGAACCCGCATCTTGCTGACGGGCCATGGGGGAGACAACGCACCGCGCGGCAGTGCCCATCTCTATGCCGATCTGCTGTGGCGGCGCCCGTGGCGTGCTCTTGGCGACATGTGGCGCCATGCTCGTGCTTTTGGGGTCTCTATCGGGCGCCTGCTGCGCGTCTGTGTACTCAGTCCGCTGCTACGACGAATGCCGGGAGCCTACTGGTGGCGGCGCCTGAGCGATCGTTTGCCACACTTACCGCCATGGTTGCATCCGGAGCTGGCTCGGCGCACCGAGTTGCAGCGGCGCTTGTGCGAGTCGTCGCCAGGTCTGGCCGTCAGCGGTGGTTGTGCGCGTCGTCAGATCCTGGGGCTGGTCTTGCCCTGGGGACCGGTGGCCCGTGCCGTCAGTGCCTACGACCGGATGGCTTGCCGCTTCGGTGTCGAGCCCCGTCATCCCTTCCTCGACCGCCGCGTGGTCGAGGCAGCTGTGCGCTGTCCACCGGAGCAGCTGTTTCACCAGGGCTGGTTCAAGTCTCTGGTCCGCCGTGCCCTGCCGGAGTTGCCCGCAGCCGTTCGCCAGCGGCACTGGAAAACCAGCTTTCGCCCCTACCTGAACGCCGCGATGCGGGTCGAAACCTGGATGGGGGAGTTGCTCGACGGTCCGCTGCTCTCCGCGCAGCTCGGATTCATCGAGCCGCAGCCGTTGCGGTTGGCGATGAAAAGCTTTCTTCAAGGGGCGGTGACACCGATGGATCATCCATCCTTTGCGGTAACTCTCGAGTTGTGGTTGCAACAAATGGCACCTGAAAGCGATCACAAATTCTGCTAAAGTGTAGCGGTTGCACCATTCAGCTCGAACCGACGACAAGTACTCACGGCCGACTGGTGGAACCATGGAACTTAACTTCACATCAGGGTTTTTCAGGGAGAGACGAGAATGACTGAGACGAGCGAGGAGAAGCTGGACTTGACGCCGTCCAGGCGTCCCTACCGCTGTCCGCGATTGATCGAGTACGGCTCTTTGGAGCAGCGGACGCTGGGTTCCATTGCTGCTTTCGACGATGATTTCGTCACCGGGACCAGTGCTCAGATCATCGCGCCACCACCGCCACCGGTCGATTGACCTTCTGAGGCTCGCGGACGGTGCCGCTGTTCGGGTACGTCTGTCGGGGAGCGATGCTGCCCGGTGGCCGTCTGACTGCGGCTGAACTAGGTGCTGTCGAAGCTGGAATTCCCGCTTCGATCACCTCCCCGCTTTCCGTGTGCTACCTCGACCTCGAGTCCTCCTGTGATGACCTGCCATGGACGTGGACGCAGCGCCTGCTCTTTGAGAGTCCTCACGTCGATCCCTATGACCAGCAGCCCGTGCTGCGTATCTTCGAGCTGCCGGACGGCTTCGGCTTGTGCTGCCACCGCATCGCCGATTTCCAGCTGAAGCCCGGAGGGCTACTGCGCTACCGTCTGCACCGACCGGAGTGGGGTTACCTGGCAGAGATCTGTCTGCTCGGCACGGTGATGGCGTTTGTGCTGGAAGCCGACGCGCATCTGGCGCTGCATGCGTCCGCTCTGGTTCCGCCTGGGCACGACACTGCCGTCGGGTTCTTGGCCGCCCAGGGCAGCGGCAAGAGCGTGCTGGCAGCGTCTTGGGCCTTGCGCGGTGCTCGCTTGCTCAGCGACGACATCGTGGCCGTGGAACTCGCCACAGCGTCGGTGGGTGGTACGGTACGTCCGAGCTATCCTCGCCTGCGTCTGTGGCCCGAGGGAGCAAGAGGGTTGGGGCTGGAGGGAGCGCCTGACCAGGGGACTGGCGCTGGCTCGGCGCAGCTACTGCGCCCGGACAGCGAGAAGTTGCTGATCGACGCCGGGCCGCATGGTCTCGACATCTTCGACGCCAACCTGGCACCGCTGCGCTGCCTCTATGTACCCCAACGCTTGGACGACTCCAGCGAGTCCATCCAGATCGAGCCCCTTGCCCCTCGGGAGGCGTTGTTCGAGTTGCTCCGCTGCAGCTTTCTGCCACCGGATCTGCTGGCCGCTGTCGGCTTCCAGGCCGCACGCTTGGATCTGCTGGCACGGCTGGTGCGCGACGTGCCGGTCAAGAGGCTGAGCTATCCCAGCGGCTACCAGCATCTTCCGCGCGTCCACGACACCGTGCTCAGCGACCTGTGTTAGCGTCCACCGCACATCCGTGAACGGCCACCGAGGAGTCCCCCCCATGAGCCGACCGAAGAAGCTGAGCGATGCCGAGATCCAGCAGCGCCTGGGCGCCAGACCCGCCTGGAAACTAGACGGCGACAAGTTGTACCGAGAGTTCCAGTTCGACGACTTCGTCGCCGCCTTCGGCTTCATGGCGCGCGTGGCGCTGGTCGCAGAACGTAGGAACCATCACCCGGAGTGGTTCAACGTCTACAACCGGGTGCAGGTGCACCTGGCGACGCACGATGCCGGCGGCATCACCGAGCTGGACTTCCAACTGGCCGAAGACATGGATCGGCTGGCTGGCTAGCCTGCCGCCTTGACGTAGGACTCCAGGTCCGCCTGGCTGACCAGCGGTTCGCCGGGGCTGACGTTGTACAGTTTGCCGTCGAACAGCCAGCGCTCGAGTTCCTCGACCTGACTGTAGAGGTGATCGAAGGAATCGACGACGAAGAGAAGCGGTTGGTAGGAGTCGATCTCGAAGTACTGGTTGATCACCCAGCCGAGATGGAAGTCGTAGCGCTGCACCTCGGGTGAGTCGACGGCATGCGCGATCTCGCCGTAGGAACTGAGCAGACCGCTGCCGTAGACCTTCAGTTCGTCTTTCTTGCCGCCACTCCTCATCAAGCCGAACTCGACGGTGAACCAGAAGAAGCGCGCCAGCGCTTTGATGGCGCTATCCAGGCGTCGCAGTGAGTCGTCGTCCTTGGTCAGGATCTCGGCCGTCCGCAGCGCGGTCTGATGGGCGACTTCACCGAAGCGCACGAGGACTTCCGCGAAGTCCTTGTCGGTATGCATCGGCACGTGACCAGCGACATCATGGAAGAGGTCCGGTTCCTGCAAGTAGTCGAGCGAATCGAGGTTGCGCACCGTGATGGTGGTCGGGAATTCGCGCCGGCGCAGGCAGTCGAAGAACAGGTACGACGGGATGTAGCCGCTGACCGCTTTGGCCTTGAAGCCCGTGAGCGGTGCCAAGAATTGGTTCACGTCCTCCAATCGTGGCACGGCCTCTGGATCCATGGCCAAGCAGTCGATCCCTTCGATGAACTTGTCGTGCGCGTACTGACGCCAGCGCGGCAGCATGCGCGAGTAGAGGCGCCGCCAGGCTTCGTGGTTGTGCTCGCTGTAGAGCTCGTAGGGCTGACGGATGAACAGGTCGCCGCGGTCGCGCGCGCCTTCGATGAAGGGTGCCCGGTTGGTCGTCAAATCGTTGCCCGGAGTCGCCGTTGCGGAGGCTGTCTCGGCTGCGATGGTAGTTGTGGTGCTCATGGCTCGATCTCCCTGGTGCAATGCAAGTCGACGCGAGAGTAGCGTCGCAGATCATCGTCGGAGCAGGCTCTGCAGCCCTTCCGGCTTTGACTTTATCGGCATCGGACTGCCGGGTCTACCAGGCCTGTCGCCGCTCCTGGAGTACGTCAGGGTTGAACAAGGCGAAGCGGTGGCGCACACCGATGTGCGTCTCGTAGCCATCGGCGTCGGCGCCGGAGCCGATGCCGACGGCACCGTACAAGGCCCAAGCATCGCGGATCTCGCGCGCCAGCAGCAGCCGGAAGTAGCTCGGGTCATCGCCGTCTTTCGGTCCATGCTGCAGCAGCCACTCCAGGCCGAGTAGCGCGGAGTCCGAGAAGCGGTACTCCCAGGCCAAGCGGAGCTGGTAGACGTCGTTCTGCACCGAATTGGCGTTGGGGTTGCCAAGGACAGCGAAGCCGGCGTTGGCGTGCAGAAAGTGCCTCGGGGCGAGCTGCTTGCTGAGTAGGAAGTGGCCGAAGACGTCGGTCTCGTCGGTCGAAGCCCCGAGCGCGTCGTCGCCGTTGGGTAGCTTGACCGCCACCAGGAGCGACAGCGATGGCAGATGCTCGCGCTCGTGCAGCAGCCAGATCTTGGTGCCGATCGTCCAGTCGGCATTGTCGGTCTCGTCGTTGGGCCCCGGGAAGTCGATTCGGCGTGCCAGGGCCCCGCTGACTTGGAATTCCGCAAAACGCCCGAGTCCGAAACTGAGACGGGTCTCGCCGAGGTCCCATTGGCTCTTCCTCAACGGTAGCGCCCAATCGCGCGCCTGGTCGCGGTAGCCGACACCGAAGTCGATACTCATCATCCCGGGTTCGAGCGTTTCGGCCTCCTCTGTGACGAACGGCAACTCGGCACGCACGGGAGGCGCGAGGACCAGGGCCGGCAGCAGAGCAGCAGGCAGGAAGACCAGGGTGATGAACAGGGAAGAAAAGCACGAGCGGGGGGGCGTCATGGGGCGAGATCCTCTACGGCGGCGGGTTTCGACTGAGCTTACGTTACAGACTGTCCCACGGATGTACCGTGGCTGCTCGGATTCTGCGGATCCTATCGAAAAAGCCAGTAGAGTAGTCCACATCTCGGCTGTGCCAGTCCGGTTGCGATTGTCCGCGGGCGTGCAGTCCGGTGGCGGAAACTCTGTGAAGACCTCGCCGTACCAGCTTCTCGGAGGGATGAAGACATCATGAAAACGACAACTCGCCGTGCCTTCGAGCATGGCCGACACCTTGGACTGCCCGCGATGGTCGCGAGCCTGGTTCTGGTGTGTCTCACAGCCATGAGTGCGCCTTTGGCAGCCGCTGAGGCGGCACACCAGATTCGCCGCGCCACGGGGCCGATCACCATCGATGGCCGTCTGGATGAAGCTGTCTGGCATGATGCCTTGATGGTCGAGATCGACGTCGAGACCTTCCCTGCGCACAATGTGCCCGCGCCGGTTCGCACCGAGTTGCGCATGACCTTCGACCACGTGAATCTCTACCTCGGCTATCACGCCTTCGATCCCGAGCCAGAGAAGATCCGCGCCCGCGTCACCGACCGGGACGATGCGTACCAGGACGACTACGTCGCGATCAGCATCGATACCTTCAACGATGGCCGGCGGGCGTACGAGTTCGTGGTCAATCCGATCGGTGTCCAGATGGACATGTTCTACGATGATGTCGAGGACAACGAGGACGACGCCTGGGACGCTATCTGGAAGAGCGCGGGACGCCTGGTCGCGGACGGCTATGTCGTCGAGATGGCGATTCCGTTCGCGGCGCTCAGCTTTCCGCGGGGCGCAGGGGTCCAGACCTGGGGCTTCGACGGCTATCGCAACTGGCCCCGCGGGCAACGCTACCGCTTCCGCACCCAGCCGCAGGACCGCAACATCAACTGTTATGTATGCCAGTTCTCCAAGGTCACCGGTATCGAGGACGTGCGCCGCGGCCGCGATCTCGAGATTGTGCCGACCTTGACGGGCCGGCGTACCGATGCCCGCTCGGAGCTGAGTGACGCGCGGCTCGAGGCCGGCGACGAGGATACCGACCTGGGATTGACGGCGTCCTGGGGCATCACGCCCAACTGGACGCTCAACGCCACGATCAACCCCGACTTCTCGCAGGTCGAGGCCGATGCCGCGCAACTCGACGTCAACAACCAGTTCGCCCTCTTTTTTCCGGAGAAGCGACCGTTCTTCCTCGAAGATGCCGATGTGCTCGAAACCAACATCAACGCCGTCAATACGCGCCAGATCGCGGATCCGGACTGGGGGCTGCGCCTGACCGGCAAGCAGGGGGTTCACGCTTTCGGCGGTTTCGTCGCTCGCGACACGGTCACCAATCTGATCTTTCCCGGCAACCAGGGCTCGCGCCAGACGTCGCTGGCGCAGGACAACGATGCCGCCGTCTTGCGCTACCGCCGCGACCTCGGCGCCGGCAGCAATCTCGGCGGCCTGGTGACACTGCGCGAGGGGGGGGACGGTTACTCCAATCGCGTTGCCGGCATTGATGGCTTGGTGACGTTGAGCGAAGCGGACATCCTGCGCTTCCAGCTGCTGTCGTCGCGCACCACGTATTCCAATGCCCTTGCCACGGCCTTTGGTCAGCCCACCGAGACGCTCGACGATCTGGCCTGGCGCCTCGCCTACCAGCACAAGACGCGCAATCTGAACGTCTACTCCCGTGCCGAAAGCCTGGGCGATGACTTCCGAGCGGATCTCGGCTTCTTGCCCCGGGTCGGCTACCGCTTCTACTTGCTGGGCACGGTCTACTCGTTCTGGGGCGAGCCGGACGATTGGTGGACACAGATCAACGTGGGTAGTGACTATGACTACTCCGAAGACCAGGACGGACAGCGCTTGGAGTGGGAGCGCGAGGCATGGGTCTGGATGTCTGGGCCGCGCGAGAGCGAGGCGATGGCTTTCTTCGGCCGTCGCACGCGCATCTTCGGGGGACGCACATTCAAGGAGTCTTATCGTCTCTTCAACTTCAGCATGCGGCCCGGGGCCGACTTCGCCTTTGAGCTCGAGCTCTTCGACGGAGATACCATCGACTTCGCCAATGTGCAGCCGGGCGAGCAGCTAGAGTTGGAGCTGGAATTGTCCGTGAATCTCGGCCGCCGCCTGCGCCTGGATGTTGAGCACACGATCCAGACCTTGGATGTCGAAGGAGGCGAGTTGTTTAGCGCCGACCTCACCGAGATGCGACTGGTGTACCACTTCAGTGCCAAGAGCTTCCTGCGCCTGATCACGCAGTACCTGGACCTGAGCCGCGATCCTGCACTGTACCGCGGGCCCGTCGAGGCGAGCAGCGAAGATCTGTTCAACCAGGTGCTGTTCAGCTACAAGCTCAACCCGCGTACGGTGCTCTTCGTCGGGTATTCCGACACCTACCTTGGCAATGAATCGATCGACCTGACGCAGAAGGACCGAACAGTCTTCGTCAAGCTCGGGTACGCCTGGGTTCTGTAGCAATCTTGCCTCTCGGGGCGGATCCGTGGCCGATTTTGGGGTACGCTTGGAATCCGCTCGTGAATCGGAGGAGGCCTCGGACCTTTGGCCAAGAAATCGGCATTTTGGGCGCGCCTCCAGCGCGACTACGTGCGCGCAGGAGATGCCTACTATGAGCAGGGAAAGCTGTCCCAGGCGGCGGAAATGTACCGCCGCGGCGGCAGCCTGCGTCAAGCTGCCGAGGTGTATACGCGGCTGGGGGATCTCGACGCGGCCGTCGAGGCCTATAGCGAGGCGGGTGAAGACCGCAAAGCAGGGCAGCTGCTAGCGTCTCACGGAAAGCTCCAGGAAGCGGTGAGCTATCTGGAGGAAGGCGGTGCCTTTTGGGAAGCCGCGGAAGTCGCGGTCAAGCTCAAGCAGTTCAGCCGTGCCGGCCGCTTGTTCGAGCGCGTCGACTCGTGGGAGAAGGCCGTCCGCTGCTACGAGCAAGCCGGCGACTTCGAAGACGCGCTGCGCGTGATCAGTGCTGAGGTGGACCGCCTGGAGGCCGAATCCGGCGAAGGTATCCAGGGCGCGGGCTCGATCGAAGCCACACGCGTGGCGACCACGTGGAAGGCCGAACTCTTGGTGCGAGTCGGCCGGGCTCGCGATGCCGGGAAGCTGCACTTGCAGCACGATCGCCCCGAGGCTGCCGGTCCTCTGTTCGAGCAGGCTGGCCAGTATGAACGTGCCGTGCGGGCTTACCTGGACGCCAACCTGGCCCGCAAGGCACTACCGTTGCTGTCCAAGGCGATCGGGCTCGATCCCAAGACGCAGGCGCAGGTCTACTTTGCCTGCGGTGAGTACGACAAGGCGGCCGAGAACTTCCGTGACGCCGCCGCCGAGCACGGGCTCGACCCGCACGAGGAAGCGGCGCTGAAGGCCGAGGCGGCGAACGCGTTCGAGCAGGCCAAGCAGCTGGATCAGGCGGCGTCGCTGTGGCGCGAGCTAGAGAATTGGGATCGTGCCGCCGACTTGTACTTCCGTATCGAGCGCTGGCGTGAAGCCGGTGCTTGCTATGAAAAGGGCCGCAAGTGGAAGCAGGCCGCCGAGAGCTATGCGGCTGCCGGCGAAGCCAAGAAGGCGGCGCTGTGCTACGAACGCTCCAAGGATACGCTGCGCGCGGCGGAGCAGTGGTACCAGGCGGGTGACGTCAACCGTGCCGCCGATGCGCTCCAGGGGCTGGAGGTCGACGATCCAGAGTTCAACCAGGGGTCCTTGCTGCTTGCCGAGTTGCTCATTGAGTTGGGCAACTACCACGGTGCCGAGCATCGCCTGGAGATGATCGACGATCACGAAGATCATTTCACCGGCACGATGCGTGTCGACCGTCTTTACTGGCAGGCGCGAGCGCTCGAAGGGCGTGGTGAACGCGAGAAGGCTCTCAGCAATTACCAGCGCGTTAGCTCGATGAAGCGCACGCACCGTGATGTCGTCGAGCGGTTGCAGACCTTGCAGCAACGCCAGCGTCCCGAGTCTCGCCGCTACCGCAAGGGTGACGTGCTGAAGAGCCGATACCGCGTGCTGGACGAACTCGGGCACGGTGGCATGAGCCGCGTCTACCGTGTGTTCGACATGGAATTGGACGAGGAGGTGGCGATCAAGGTGCTGCGCGCCAATGACGAGGATGGCGTTGCTGAAGATCGTCTACGCGCCGAAGTTCGCATCACCCGCCGCATCACGCACCCGAACGTCGTGCGCGTGTTCGACGTGTCACGCTTCGAAGACGGCCTGCTGATCTCGATGGAATTGGTCCGTGGCCAGACACTGGAGAAGGTCATCCGCGGCCCCGAACGGTTGCCGCTGCCCAAGGTCAAGGACTACCTGCGCCAGATCCTGCTGGGTCTCACGGCGGCCCACGACCTGAAGGTGGTCCACCGGGATCTCAAGCCCGGCAATGTGATGCTGGAGGGAGACGTGATCAAGCTGCTCGACTTCGGCATCGCACGCGCCGAGGAAACCGACGTGCGCCTGACCCAGGCCGGCCAGCTCCTGGGCTCGCCGCACTACATGTCGCCGGAACAGCTGCGCGGTAAGGAACTCGACGCGCGCTCCGACCTCTATGCGCTCGGCGTCCTCACCTTCACCATGCTCACCGGCTCCGAGCCCTTCCATGGTGACAAGCCCGCCGTCATTGCCGTCAAGCACCTGGATGAATCCCCTCCCGACCTGCGCAAGCTACGTCCCGAACTGATGATGTGGCCCGGCTTCGTCGCCCAGCTGCTGCACAAGGATCGCGATCATCGCTACGGCAGTGCTGCTGAAGTGCTGCAAGACCTCGCGGATCTACCAGTGGAGTGATCCAGCTAGAGGCAGGGTTAGGGCAGTGGCCCCGGCAGCTGGAAGGCTTCTGGATCAACTGCGATGACCCGCCAGTCGACTTCGTTCGCGGTCGACGTACGTCGTTCGGCGAGCGTCACGGTCAGTTGCAGGGCGCCGCTGTTGGCTCGACGGACATTTGCTGGCAGTTCGTAGACGGCCGGCAGGCTGGCGGAAGCTGGCACGTCGATCGTCAGGTGCAGAATCGGCAAGTCGCCACGCTGCAACACTGCGTGTAACTGCGCTGGGTGCTCGACGGCGCGGCTGGGATCGACAGAACTCAGCTCGATCTTGCCCAGCTTCAGGTGGAGTTGCAAGCCGAGGGCCTCGATGCTGGGAGCACCCAGAGCGCGCACACGAGCGAGTTCGAAGCGCGTCAGCTGACCATAGAGGAAGGGGTCGGGTTCGTCGTCCTGCGCCAGCGCGTGGCGCTGCGTCTCGACGGCGCGGCCGTGCTCTCCGAGACGGTGGTAGAGGGTAGCCAAGGTATCCAGGTAATGGGTCAGCGGCTCGTCCGCGACCACTGCTTCCATGGCATCGCGCGCGGCTTCCAGAGACTCGCGGGGT
Organism: uncultured bacterium; assembly: GCA_965368975.1. Classification (GTDB taxonomy): domain Bacteria; phylum Acidobacteriota; class Thermoanaerobaculia; order Multivoradales; family JAHZIX01; genus CBDUPA01. Next base: position 121,238 of record CBDUPA010000003.1, read on the forward strand.
GCTCCTGGATAGATGCCGATGATCCAGGCTTCCTCGTTGGTCAGCTCGCTGCCGGTCACCTCACCGAGGATCGGCGCCTGGCGCCAGAGCGTCCAGGCAGGGGTGATCAGGAAGAGGAGCGCCAGCAGAACGCCCAGTGGTCGCCAGAGACCCGCGGGTCGGCGAGCTAGCTGATCGAGGGGGACACCGCGGCTGAACAGTGCGGCGAGGGCGACCCCGGTGGCGGCACCGCCAGCGTGACCGAGGTGGTCGATGTTGGGCACGATGAGTGCCGGCGCCAGCACCAGCAAGGCGAGGATGATCCAGAAGGCGCGGCTGGGTGCCGGCATCGGGAGGTCGGCACGGAAGCGCTGGCGCAGCAGTGCATAGGCGGCGAAAGTGCCGGCCAAGCCGGTCGAGGCGCCGAGCGAGACGGCGGCATCGGGGCGCAGAGGTAGCGCCGAGGCGATGGCGCCGCCGAGACAGGAGAGCAGCAGCAGGCACAGGTACCGCCAGCGTCCCAGCAGCGGTTCGACGAAACGGCCGATGACGATCAGACCGACGGTGTTGAGTGCGAAGTGGCCGAAGCCGCCGTGCAGGAGACTGCTGGTGACCAGGCGGTAGACCTCGCCTTCCTGCCACACCAGCGCGGGCACGTTGGCGCCCATCAACACCAGCAGCGTGATGCTGTTGAAGCCATCGAAGCCACCGGCCGCGTACAGCTGTAGACCGAACAGAAGGGTCAGCAGAACGGCGAAGCCCCAGCTCAAGGGTGCGCGGCCATGGTGCAGTAGCTGGTCGATGGTGGCGCGGCGGTCGAGGCTGGCCAGCCTGCCGACCGTTCGTGCGCCGATGCCGAAGGGCTCGACGGCTGTAGGCGTTGCGACCTGCTGACGGATGATGCCGACGATCTGCTCGGCAGCTCCCGGGTCTTGGAAGTCGTCGCGCCGGAAGCGTTCCGGGAAGTAGCCGCGTATCCCCAGCACGAGCTCGCTGGCGTTGGTGTAGGCGACTCCGAGTCGGTCGTAGTCGACGAAAGCTTGCCGCTCATGCCCACGAAGAGGCAAGCTGAGGCCGCGGTCACCCAAAAGGATCGCGGGGTGAGCCGGCGAGCGGCTGGCCTGGAAGGCGAGATAGCCGAAGAAGGCGCCCAAGCCGAGCGAGATCAGCCAGATGCGCAGGGCTCCAGGGCCCACCAGGACGTCCAGGCTGTTGACCGCGAAGAGCAGGGCGACGACGAACGCGATATACAGACCTTGACCAATGCCAAGGCGTAGCGCGCGGCGTCGAGCCCGTGTCCCGGGAGGTCGCAGCGGGAAGTGGAGGCTCAACGCAGGCGGCGGTAGGTCAACCATAGAAGGACGAAGAAGAAGGCAGAAATCAGCAGATTGCGCGCCAAGGTGTTGGAAAACCGTGGAGTCTGTGCGCTGTCGAATTCGAGTATTGGCTCTTCGGGCGGTCGAGCCAGCAGCTGGTGGACCTCGCGCACGGGGATGGCGAAATTCAGGTTCTGCGATAGGTAATACTGGCTGACTACCACGCCGACCACCGCACCGCGGCGGTCGAGCACGGGGGAACCGCTGGAGCCGGGGGAGATGCCCGCGGTGATCTGCAGCAGCACGGCATCCGGTACCGCGGAGGCCAGGCTGGTGTCGTCGAAGCCTTCTGCGAGCTCGGTCAGTGGCCGTTGCGCGGCGACGATCCCGGTAGAGACGCTACCGCCGAGTCCCAGGGGGCTTCCGATGACGAGGATCGGTTCGCCTTGCTCGGCGAGCGACGGAGCGGCCAACGCCAGGCCGGGGGGGCGGCTCGGCCCTGAGGCTGGAGCCGATTCCTGGTCCTCTTGCTGGCGCAGTTCGAGCACGGCCAAGTCGTATTCGCGGTCCGCAGCCACAATACGCTCGATGGCAGCCTCGCTGCCGTCGGCCAGCACCGCGCGGAGGTTGCGCACCCCGGAGACGACATGCCAGTTGGTGATGACGCGCCCGTCTTGCAGAAAGAAGCCGGTACCGGTGCTCTCACCGCCAAGGTCCGTCTGACCACGCAGCAATACGACAGAATCTCGGTGCTCGCGCACCAGCTGCTTGAGCAAGTCGGGGTCGAAAGTCTGAGCCCCGGCGGTGGCGCTCACAGTCAACAGCAGGCAGCCGGCGAGCCAGCGCAACGCTCTCATGGTCCAGAGCATCTCACGATTCACGGCACTTTGGCAGATGATCCAGAATTGTTCTAAGGTAGACGGTTGTCCCCCTCCTCTTGGGTTGGCGAGAAGCAGTAATGCCGGTGTCGTAACCGGTCAATGAGATGAAATGCAAAGGGTCCTGGTAGACGTACGGTTGATGGGCGCCCGGCAGCCGGCGGCCATTGCGGTGGCGGCGGGACGGCGTGTCCTCAGCTATGGCGAGTTGATCCGGCGTGCCGCGCTCCTGGCCGCCTACCTACGCCAGCGCGGAGCCGGCGCGGAGAAGCTGGTGGCTGTGCGCATGGAGCGGGGCTGTGATCTGGCGGTGGCGCTGCTCGCGGTCGACCAGGCCGGCGCTTGCTGGCTGCCGCTACCACCCGAGATTCCACTGCCTCGCGCACGGCAGCTGGCTCGGCGAGCGCGCGCCGGGTTGGTGCTCGTCGCGGAGGCCAGCGCGGCTCGTGGCCTGGAGTTGCCGGTGGTTTGCCTGCGCTGCCACGCGCACGGGATCGCGGCTTCCTCGCCGGCCGAGCCGGTCGAGGTGCACCCGCAGGCCGCCGCCTATGTGCTGGCCACCTCGGGTACTGGCGGTCGTGCCAAGCTGGTCGAAGTCAGTCACGGCGCGCGCTCCTTCCACGCCCGCCGGGTCGCCGAAGCGTTTCGCCTGCGTCCTGACGATCGGGTCGCGCAGCTGGCATCCCCGGCCTTCGACGTATCCCTGGAAGAGATGCTACCGACGTGGGTCAGCGGTGGCTGCGTCGTGGCTTGGAGCGGAGCAGCTGCGATCACGGCACGCGCGCTGGATCGCTGGACACGGGCGCGGCAGGTGACGGTCTGCAACCCGGCAGCTTCGCTGTGGCACGCGTGGGTGCACCTGGGCCGCGACGTGCCGGCGCTCGCCGCATCGCTGCGGCTGGTGGTGACGGGTAGTGAGGCGGTCGAGACGGCGGCGCTGTCGATCTGGCGCCAGCAGCAGGTGTCGCCCGAACATCCTCGCTGGCTCAATGCTTTTGGCACGACCGAGACGGCCGTCACCAGCCTTCTCTTCGAAGCACCTCCGCGACTGCCGCCAGCGGCCGTGACGGATCTTCACGTGCCGATCGGATCGCCGCTCGACGGGGTCGAGGTCAGGATCTGCGACCGCCGGGGCGAGCAGGTCGAGCCCGGCGGCGAAGGCGAGCTATGGCTGAGCGGACCAGGGCTGGCACGCGGCTACCGCGGAGATCCGGCGCGCACCGCCGACGCGTTCCGCCCCCACCCGAAGGGCGATGGCGAACGTTTCTATCGGACCGGGGATCGCGTGTGCCGCCGGATCGACGGCGGACCCCTGCAGTGGCTCGGCCGCTTCGACGCGCAGGTCAAGATCCGTGGGGTCCGCGTCCAGCCCGGCGAGGTGGCTGCTTGCCTGGCCGAGCACCCAGGTGTGGCCGAAGCTTTCGTCGTACCGGCGGGGCAGGGTGGGCTGGGAACCGAGCCACGGTTGGTTGCCTACGTCGTGCCGCGGCGGATAGAGGTCCGGGTGGAGCGTCGCGTCGCACAGCACCTGGAGCGTCAACGACAGGTCTATGAAGCCCTGCACGAGGCGGCCACACCGCAGCACGACGACGACTTCGCGGGCTGGAACAGTAGCTTCACCGGCGAGGCGATCGCGCCCGAGTCCATGCGGGCCTGGCAGGCGCTGGCGCTAGCACGAATCCGCCGGCTGCATCCGCGCCGGCTGCTCGACGTGGGCTGCGGTGAGGGGCTCCTGTTGCGACCGTTGTTGGCCGACGGCATCGAGGCCGTCGGCGTCGACGCTTCGGCAGCGGCGCTGGGGCGCCTTCGACGCCGGCTGGAGCAGGATCGGAGGCCCGTCTTGGTCGAGGCCGCCGCGCACGACCTGGGAGATCTCGACGGCCAGCGCCCCTTCGACACCATCGTGCTCAACTCCGTGGTTCAACACTTCCCGAGTGTCGAGTACCTGTTGCGCGTGCTCGACGCTACGGTGGAGCGGCTGGCAGCCGGCGGCTGCCTGTTCGTCGGGGATGTGCGGAGCTTGCCTCTGCAACCACTGTTGGCCGTCGCGATCGAACTGCAGCGCTCCGGTGCCTCGACATCACTGGCGGAGCTTCGGCGGCGCGTCGACGACCGCTGCCGCGGCGAGCGCGAGCTGCTGGTCGACCCACGCTGGTTCCCGCAGCTGCGCCGACGCTGGCCACGCCTGACTTGGTGGCGCATCGAACCGAAGGTTGCGCGACCGGAAGATCGGACCTTCGCTGCCGGAGCGGCATTGGATCGAGAGCTGGCCGATTTCCGTTATGACGTCACTCTCGGTTTCGACACCCCTCCACCGGTGCACCTCGCCGTGCCGCAAGCCGCCGCGAGTGCAGCGCGCGGCGGTGAAGCTCCTGCTGGAATCGAGGCGCGATTGCGGCAGGAACCCGGTGATTGGGTGGTGCTGCAGGCCTTGATCCATCGACGCCTGGAGCCTGAAGTCGCGGCGTTGCGCTGGCTTCGCCTGTCCGGCGCAGACCCGGGTGCGGAGATCGAGGTTCCAGCGACCGTTGGTGACCTGCGCGCACGTCTGGCGGCGCTGCCGCGGGTCGGTGTCGACCCCGACGACGTCGCCGAGCTGGCCGCGCGGCTGGGTTGGCAACATGCCTTCAGCTGGCAGTGCGGCGGCCAGGAGGGAGCCTTCGATGCGGTCTTCTGGCGTGCAGGCCACTCGGTGCCCGTCGAATCTCGGAAGGACCGGGCTGACGGGTATGGCGACGGGCCCGACCGGCTCGAGCCAGATCCTTGGCTCGACGGGCAGGTCTTGACCAACGATCCGCGACTCCCGGAGCTGGCGGAGAGTCTGCCGCCGCTTCTACAGGCGCACGCCGCGGCGCACTTGCCAGCAGCCTTGCGGCCCGCGGCCTACGTCGTCCTGGCGGCGCTACCACGCACCGTCTCGGGCAAGCCGGATCGGGCCGCCCTGCCCGCGGCCCGATCCGAGCGGCCCGGCTGGTTGGGTCCCTGGCAAGCACCACGGCCGGGACTGGAGACCGAACTGGCACGGCGCTGGAGTGACCTGTTGGCGATTGAGCCGATCGGGCGCCTGGACGGTTTCTTTGAACTCGGTGGTCATTCGCTGAGCGCGGCTCGACTGCTCGAACGGGTCCAGCTGGACTTCGGTGTCGAACTCTCGCTGGCGGCACTCTTCGCCGCGCCGCGTTTGTGTGACGTCGCGGCACGTCTCAGCGAGGCAGAGCAAGCCGCGGGCAGTCCTTCGAAAGGTTCCTCGGAAACGAGTCGCAGTCGCAGTCGCCGGCAGGGTCTGTCGTGGCCGCAGCGGGAGCTGTGGCTGGCCTGGCGACGTGCCCCGGACAGCACTGCCTTCTCGGTCCCGTCATCCTGCCGGGTCGAGGCGGCGCTGGCGTCCGTCCTGGTAGCCTGGCAGCGGTTGCAGCTGGAGCATCCAGTCCTCCGCTGCCGCGTCGAGAGAGGCGCTGGCAGTGGTGCCGGCAGTGGTGCCGGAAGTGGTGAGCCGAGGCTGGTGGCCGGGCCCTTCTTGCCGCTTCGTGTGCTCGATCTACAGGGGCTGCCCGTGGCTCGGCGCGCCGAAGAATGTCGGCGCCTGGCCCGCCATCTCGTGGCACTGCCGTTCGATCTGGAAGCCGGGCCGTGTGGCCGAGCCGTCCTGGTTGGAGAAGGCCGAAGCGCGACCTTGTTGACGGTCTTCCATCACCTGATCTTCGACGGCCGTTCCGCCGACGTTCTACCCGACATGCTCTCCAACCTGATGGCACGGCAAAGCGCCGGGCCGGGTGCGGTCGGTTTCGACCAGGACGAGCCCGTGGAACTCTCCGAGGCGGTTCAGGACTACTGGCGACCTCGGTTGCGGCCTGTGGCTGCGGCCTTGACTCCGGATCGACCGGGTTCGGACACGGATTCGACGGCGTCCGTGGCCTGGGGGCTACGCTTGCCGGCGGCGGTGACCGCCGAGCTGCGAGAGCAAGGGCGGCAGGCGGGAGACCCGCCGCTTGGTACCTGGTTGAGCTGGCTCCTGGTGACGCTGCGGCGCTGGGCAGGTCGGGAGGTTGCAGCCACCATCGCCGTCGACGGCCGTCCGAGGGTTCCTCCGACGGCTTCCTCGACTTTGGGGATGTTCGTGCGTACGCTGCTGGTCCGTCCATGGTTCGCAGCAGCGTCAGCCCTGGCGGATGAGGCCTTGGTCGACGTCCGGGCCGAAGTCGGCGCCGAGTTGCGCCGCGTCTTCGACGGACTCGACATTCCCCTGGAGCACCTTCGGCACGCGTTCGGCGGTGGCGAGGAAAGCGGGGCTCTGTCCGCCGTCAGCGTGGTGCTGCACGATGCCGGGGGGCGACCAGGCGCGGACGGGGAATCACCGCCGGCAGGCAGTCACCGTGCGTCCGCGGGGATTCGCGCCGTGCCCTGGCCCGGGCCGTGGCCAGCGACGGCACCGCCCGGACCGTCGATCCCCTGGTGGACGGTACGCGCGGACCTGGAGATTCACCTGTGGCCGCTGCCTGCCGCGGCTGGAGCTGGGACCTCGGAAGGACTCGGAGGGCTGGTGCTCGGTCGTCGCGCGCTGTATGACTGGACGACCATCCAGCGCCTGACGCGGTCGCTGGAGTCTACTGCGGTGCAACTGGCGGGGGGGCACCTGCGCGGGGCTTCCAGCGGTGCGCGGCTACGCGACCTCGAGGTGCTGGCACCCGCTGCTCGCCATCAGCTGCTGCACGAGTGGCGCAGACCCCCGGGCTCATCGGCTTCGACGCCCGAACTCTTGGGCGCTGCCTTCCTGGCCCAGGCAGCGCGCCGGCCCGAGGCGGTGGCGGTGCAGTGGCATCGTGGCTGCCTGAGCTATCGAGAACTGGCACGCCGGGCAGATGCCTTCGCGGCTCGGTTGCGGCGTGACGGTGCCGCCTCGGTCGCGGGTCGCGAGCGGGAGGCGCCGGTGGCGGTCTGCCTGGACCGTGGCCCGGCCCAGCTCGTCGCGCTCCTCGGTGTCGTGCTGGCGGGTGTGCCCTACTTGCCGCTGTCGGTCGATGGGCCGCGGCGGCGGCTGGAAGCTGTTCTGCGGCAGACGGGGTGCCGCCACGTCTGTGGCACGCCCGAGATCTTCGACGACATTGTCAGAGGATTGGACCTTTCCAGACGACGGGATGATCGAGCGGGGCAAGCCTCGCTGTGGCACTACGATGCCGCGACCGTGCAGCAGGTCGAGGCGTCCTGGTCCAGCGCGCCGAAGCCGCCACGGGCCCAGCCGCTGCAAGCGGTATACATCCTCCATACCTCGGGCTCCACCGGTACGCCCCGGGGTGTGGTGGTGTCGCAGCTGGCCTTGGCGGGACAGCTGGCGTGGTTGCGCCGTCGACTTGACTTCGGCCCCAGCGACGCGCTGCTGCACAAGACCGCCGTTACCTTCGACGCCGCCGGTTGGGAGTTGTGGTTGCCGCTGATCAGTGGTGGCCGGTTATTGCTCGCACCCGGCGGCGACGAGTTTGACCCCGGGCGTCTGTGGCGACGACTGCAGACATGGCGCGCGACGGTGCTCCAGCTGGTCCCTTCGCAGCTGGGCGCACTGCTGGCGAGGCCGCTTCCTGCCGGGCTCTCGATCGCGGGCGGCGGTTCGCTGCGCTGGCTGGCGTGCGGCGGAGAAGTGCTGCCGCCGACGTTGGCACGAGCCTGGTACGAGCGTTGCCCAAGAACGCGGCTGCTCAACCTCTACGGTCCGACCGAGGCGACGATCAATGCCAGCTCCGAGCTCGTAGCGGCGGTGGATCTGCGGCGAGAGGCTTCCGGGCGAGAGGCCGCCGCGCGAGTGGCACTTGGGCGGTCGTGCGATGGTGTCGAGACGCTGGTGGTGCAGGCGGATGGCGACCTGGCCGTGCCAGGGCAAGCTGGTGAGCTTGCGCTCGCGGGCGCCGGACTGGCGCGTGGCTATCAGGGCTGTCCGGCGGCGACGGCGGAGGCCTTCCGTCCGCATCCGTGGTCCCGGCGCCCGGGGGGCAGGCTGTACTTCACCGGTGACCGCGTGCGCTTCCTGTCTGACGGCCGACTGGACTTCTTGGGACGCCTGGACGATCAGCTCAAGCTGCGGGGTGTGCGCATCGAGCCGGGCGAGATCGAAGCCGTGCTGTTGCGCCACCCACGGTTGCAGGCTGCTGTCGTCGGCGTGGTAGGGGAGGGCGACCGCCGAAGCCTGACTGCCTGGGTTGTTGGCCACAGCGACGCGGCGTCCGAGGAATCCGCGGCGGCGATCGACGAGGACCTGTCCGCGAAAGGCTTGCGGCGCTTCGTTGCGCGCACCCTGCCGGTGTCCTCGGTGCCGTCGCAGGTGCACGTGCTGCCACACTTGCCGCTGACGTTGCACGGCAAGGTCGATCGGCGACGTCTGCAGGCCCAGGCAAGCGCCAGTATGCCCCGGCCGGGCGTCAAAAACCGGCTGGGCGTCCTGGAGCGCGACCGTGAGCCGCGACACACGCCGCTCGAAGCCGACTTGGTGCGCTGGGTCACCTCGATGGTGCCCGGATTGCAGGCGGGCGATGTCGGGGTCGACACGGATCTGTTGCAACTCGGCCTCGACTCGCTGCGTGGCCTGGAGCTGCTGGCACAGTTCGAGCAGCGTAGTGGCCTGCACCTGCGCCTGCGCGACCTGTTCGAGACGCCGACGATCGCGGGTCTGGCGGCGCGGGCCGAGGTCAGCAGGTTGTCAGGCTTGAAGACGGCTGCTGAGGCGATCGGTCAGTCCCGGTCGGCCCCCGCTCAGACGCGCGCGACGTTTGCCCAGGAGCGGCTGTGGGTCGAAGAGAAGCGGCGGGCGCCAGGCCGTGGAATCTCGGGCTATCACCTGGCCCTGGCCTGGGATCTGGCTGCGCCTCCCGCGCGCCTGCGCGCCCTCCGCTGCCAGCTACCCGAGGCGCTGTGTGCCTTGGCTCGGCGCCATCCGCTGCTGCGGGTCGATCTCGTCGAGGAAATGGGGGAACTGCGGCTGCGGATGCAGGACACCGGCGGTCTCGAGAGGTACTGTCCCGAGACGCTCCGGCACCTGGATCTGACGGGTCTGGCTCCTACGGTCCGGTCGCTGCATCTGCGGCGCTTGCATGCGGCTGCGTTGGGCCGTCCGCTGCTCCCTGAGCTGGCGCGTTCCTGCTGGCTGCAGCTAGCGCCCGACCATGCTCAGCTGATCTTGGTCTGGCATCACTTGATCGTCGACGGTGCCTCTCTGGGTTGGTTGGCGCAAGACCTGAGTTCAGCACTGTGCCGGCACGGAGAAGAGTCGCAGACCGGGGACGAGGCGCAGGCTGCCGCGCTCGACTCGGCCCTGCCGTACCTTCGCTTCGCACGCGACCAGCGGCAGTGGGCCGAAGGTGTTGAGGCACAGCGAGCCAGCGTCTACTGGCGAAGGCGTCTGCGCGGCTACCGCCCGTGGACCTTGCTACCGCTCAGCAGCGAGCTGGCGAAGGTCGAGCTGCCATCAGCGGCACGGACCGCACGCATCGAATTGCCGGCGGCGCTGGTCGCCGAGCTGCAGCAGCGGGGAGCGACCGCGGGGGCGACGCTCAACATGGTTCTGCTGGCTGCCCTCTTCGCCCTGTTGGCGCGGCACGGTCGACGAGACTTGCTGATCGGCGTGCCGGTCAACGAGCGGCGCACGCCGGAAGTCCAGCGTTGCACGGGCCTGTTCGTCAACCTGCTGCCGCTGCGGCTGCGCTGGCAGGAGGAGGACGACTGGCCCAGCTTGCTCGAGCGGGTCCGTCGAGCGCTGCTCAGGGATCTGGAGCGTGCAGCACTGCCTTTTGAGCAGATCGTCGACGTCGCGGGCTGGACGAGGGCCGGTTGGTCCCGGACGGGCGTCGGCGTTTTGCCGGCACTCCTGGGGCTGGGCGATCAGACGCCCGCGTTGCCACTCGGTGGCATCGGGACCGCGCCGCTCGACCTGCCGGTACCGGTCGCGGTTCAGGACCTGGAGTTCCAGCTGCGACGCACGGCGACGGGGGGTATCGAGGGCGTTCTGGTCCGTCCGGCCGTGGTTGCCCACGAGGCCGTCGAGGCCATGGCGGCCGAGTACCGCCAGTTGCTCGAGCATCTGGCCGCGACGCCGGAGGCTCGTGTTCCGCTGGCCCTCACTTCGCTGGCTGACCGGCGACTGGAAGTTGCGTTCTCTCTCCCGAGTGCCGCGGCTCCGACCGAGGCCAGTCCGACGATCTCCTGGACGCCCCCGCGATCTCCCGAAGAGGCTGTGCTGGCCGAGGTCTGGGCCGACCTGCTCGATGGGCAGCGCCAGCGAGGCCACGGTCCCGGTGTCCACGAGGATCTCTTCGCCCTGGGGGCGCACTCTCTGCTTCTCCTGCGTGCGGCCCATCGTCTGCGCGGGCTGTGGAAGCGTGACGTGTCGCTGGCCTGGCTGTTCGAGCATCCTACAATCGCCCAGCAGGCCGCGGCCCTGGCGGCGCCGGGAGCACTGGCACGGCCCCCTTCGGGGCAGGATCTCCGGGGCACTGAAGCCGGGCGGAAGCGGCGCGACGGACCCGTGAAGTTGGTGGCGCCGGTTTCCTTTGCCCAGCGTCGCCTGATCCGCACCGAGCGCTGGTCGCCGGGATCGGTGGCCTACAACCTGGCTGTCGCTTGGCAGGTCGAGGGTTCGCTGCAGCTACGCGCTCTCGAGCGTGCCGGGCAATCGCTGGTGCGGCGTCACGAGAGCCTGCGCACCCGCTTTGGCCGTTCCGACCACGCGCTACGCCAGGTTGTACTCGCCGCCTCGCCGGTGACGCTGCGCCGCATCGATGTGCGCGGCTTGCCGGTAGCTGTCGCCCGAGAGCTGGGTGTCGAGTTGCTGCGTCGCGCTGCGCTGCAGCCGTTCGACCCTCTGCACCGTGCCCAGATGCTGCGACTGCTGGTGGTGCTACAGCCCGAGGACACCAGCGCCCGAGCCCACCAGCAAGTGTTGTTGGCCAGTCACCACCTGGCCGTCGACGGCTGGTCGCTGGGCTTGCTGGCCCGCGACGTGGGACGCTTCTACCGCGAGCAGCTGTCGTCACCGTCGATGCCGTCCAGGGTGCCGGCCCCGGCATTGCAGCCCGCGGACGCCGCGATCGCTGAGCGTCGCTGGCTGCGCGGGAGCCGACGTCGACGCTGGTTGCGTGCCGGGCTCGCGCAGCTGGAGAACCTCGAGCCGATCGAGCTGCCTGCCGATCGTCCTGCGGCTCGCCTGGTCCACCGGCTGGAGGGTAGGGGCGGTGTGGAAGCGGCGGAAGCCGAGGCCGGCGGGAGTGTCGCCGTGCACCTGGAAGCGACGCTCTCGGCCAGTGTGCGAGAACTGGCGGCGACAGCCGGTGCCACGCCCTTCATGGTGCTGCTCAGCGCCGCAGCGGCGGTGCTGGCGCGGCGCCGCGATGCGGTGCGTGGCGGTCGAGACGTTGTCTTCGGTGCGCCGGAAGCCGGCCGGTCCGGAGGCTATCTCGAGACCGGCATGCTCGACGACGTGGTCGGCAACTTCGTCAACCCGCTGGTGCTGCGCGTGTCGATGGCACAGCCAGGGGCGGTGACCTTGCAGGGCTTGGTACAGCAGGTGAGGGACGTTTGCCTGCGCGCTTTCGAACTGCGCGCACTGCCGTTCGACCTCCTGCAGCGCGCCTGGCGTCGACGGCAGCAAGCGTCACGCACCTCCCTGTTCCAGGCGTCCTTCGCGCTGCACGACCTACCACCGGCCGTGCCCGACTTCGGGCAAGCAACGGTCACCGAGATCGAGCTGCCGTGTCTGCCCGTGCATTTCGACCTTGCCTGGCACTGGTGGTGGCAAGGTGAGACTCTGGCCGGGCAGCTGGCGTTTCGGCGCTCGTTGTTCGATACCACCAGCGTTCAGCACCTCGGACAGCAGCTGCGCTCGTTGCTGCAAGCCGCGACGTCCGATCCCCGGCGTCCGCTCGCTGCCGTGCCCTTGTGCACGGCCTCCCAGCGACAGCAGCTGCTGCGCGAGTGGCCACGCGCCGCAGCCCCGGCAGTGCCGCGCTTCGGCCCTGACGCCTTTGCCGCCTTCGAAGCCCAGGCACGGCGGACTCCGGACGCGGTGGCGATCACGCGAGATGGTGTGCACCACGGTGGTGCTTGGCTGAGCTTCGGTGCGTTGTACCGCCGGGCTCTAGGCCTTGGTCAGCTGATCGGCAGCAAGGAGCTGGGCACCGAGGGCGTGGTGGCACTGGAGGTTTCCGCAGGGTTGGAGCAAGTCATCGCCCTGCTGGCGACCCTGGCCGTGGGGGCGGCCTACCTGCCGCTCGATCCACGACAACCTCGAGCACGGCGGGACGAACTGTGCCGGGATGCCGGTGTTGGAGCTCAAGCCGGTGCTCGAGCCGTCGTCACGCGCACCGACATCCTGGCCGCCACCAGCTCCGGAGGACGGTCTGCCGCGCGACTGGTTGGTCGAGACGCACGCGCCGCCTACGTGCTCTATACCGCAGGTTCCGGTGGACGTCCCAAGGGCGTGCTCGTCGAGCATCGCCAGCTCTTGGCCTACGTACAGGCCTTCTCCGAGCGGCTCGCCGGCGGCGCACCGCGTTTCAGTTGCGCGCTGGTTCAGCCCTGGACCGTCGACTCGACGGTCAGCACGATCTTCCCACCCCTGCTGCTGGGCGGACGCCTGTGCCTGCCGGCACGCGGTGCCACGCTGGAGCCCCGGCGTCTGGCTTCCTTCCTGGCGCGTCAGAGCGTGGATCTGTTGAAGATCGCACCGTCCCACCTGGCGGCGCTGGCCGAGACCGTGGGTGTGACGGCCTTGTTGCCCCAGCGTTGGTTGGTGGTGGGTGGAGAGACTTTCCCCGTTACCCTGGCGCGAGAGCTGGTAAGCGCGGCACCCCCGTCGCTCCAGATCTTCAATCACTACGGTCCGACCGAGACGACGGTCGGTAGCCTGATGCATCGGCTGCCGGACGCGGTTGGGCACAACGCCTGGCCCCACGGCGTGCCGATCGGGCGCGCTCTCCCGGGTGAGCGGGCTTATGTTGTCGATCAGCGCGGGGATCCGGTACCTGTGAATGACGTCGGCGAACTCTGGCTCGGCGGTGGCGGCGTGGCGCGCGGTTATCTCGGGAAGCCAGCGGCGACGGCCTTGGCGTTCGTACCGGATCCCTGGCGGCAGGGCGCCCGTTGCTACCGCACGGGGGATCTGGTGCGCTGCCTGACCAGCGGTGAGCTGTGCTTCGTCGGCCGCCGCGATCTGCAGCTCAAGGTCCGCGGTTTTCGCGTCGAACCGGCGGAGATCGAGGCTGCCTTGCTGCGCCTGCCGGCAGTGCGCGAAGCGGTGGTCGGCAGTACCGAAGGGGTGGCGGGGGCCCGGCTGGTGGCGTTCGTGGCCGTGCGCCGTGACCAGCAGGTGAGCGCGACAGATGTGCTCGACGCACTGCGTGAGCTGCTGCCGGCTCACATGGTACCGGCGCATTGCCAGATTCTGGAGCAGCTCCCGCGCACGCCGCACGGCAAGCTCGACCGGTCTGCCTTGCTGAGCCGTGTGTTACCGGAGTTGGTCGAGTCTCAGCAAGGAACACCAGGCGCTCTCGATGGGCGTGGTGCTTCCGTCGATGATCGCACTGCTGCCGGCTCGGGCAGCACGATCCAGAACCTCTTGGCCAGGATCTGGGCCGACGTGCTCGGTGTCACGACGGTCGACCCGCACGACGATTTCTTTCGCCTGGGCGGCGACTCGATCACGGCCCTGCGCGTGCTGGCGCGCGCCCACCGGCAGGGACTGGAGCTGAGCGTGCGTCAGCTGTTCGAGCGTCCGACCGTCGCCTCCTTGGCCGAGGTGGTGCGTCCCCTGGACGGCCGGAGCGACGCCGCCGAGCCGCTTCGGCGAGCGTCGGGCCCCGTACCCCTGACCCCGCTGCAACAGGCGTTGCTCCGAGCCGCGCACGTGGACGTGCGCGCCGTCGATCAGGCCATGGTGGTGACGTTGTCGCGGATGGTCGCGGTCGGTCGCGTCGAGACGGCGCTGGCGGCGCTGGTGGCTCACCACGACGCGCTACGGTTGCGTTTCCGGCGCTTACGCGGACGTTGGTGGCAAGCGATGTCGCCGGCGTCTCGGGTGACCGTGGCGATGAGCCCCAGGGTCGAGGTCGTAGACCTGGAGCGCTTGACGGCGGTCGACGTGCTGGCGGAAGAGCGCCGGCTGCAGGCGGCTCGTGGCCGTCGGCGCTACGATCTCCGGCACGGTCCGCTGCTGCACGCTGTCTACGTCCGGCGCGGTGCCTGGGCGCCGTGTCTGCTGCTGGCGGTGCACCATCTGGCGATCGACGCGCTTTCCTGGCCCCCCCTGCTCGACGATCTGGAAACCTTGCTGTCCGGACACGCCCCGCCACCGGCTCCCTCATTTGCCCTCTGGGCACGCCGTCGGGCTGCTTGGTGTCGCTCGACCGAGGCGCGTGGCCAGCTGGGCCACTGGCAGCGTGCCGGTCGGCCACCAGCGATGGATGCCCAGGTGTGCCGGCAGTTGCGAGCTGGGAGGTCGTCGTGCCGGACCACTGGATGTCTCAGCTTCGAATCCCAGCTCGATGGCGCCACGACGCGCGCCCTGGTCCAGGGCCTGAGCGTCGCTACGGGCGCGGGTCCGCTCGCCGCGTTGGTGGTGGCGTGGGCACGGGCACTCGATGTGCGTGAAGCGTGGTTGGAGCTGGAGAGCCACGGTCGTCAAGGTATAGGCCCGCGGGCGGAACGCCTGGTGGGCTGGTGCGCTGCCGCCTATCCCTTCCGCTTCCGCCTGCCTCAGGCAGATCCGGTTGGTGGTAGACGGCCGAAGGCGGTCGACGCCGACCGTCGGGCCCTGGAAGCCGCCAGGGTCCAGCTGCGCGCGGTACCCGACGCTGGCGCTGGCTACACCGGCGCGCGCGGGGTCTCGCAGCGCCGCTGGCGGGGACCGTTCGTGCGCATCAACTACCTCGGTGACGCGGCTCTGGCGGCGCCGACGGCCGGGGCTGACGGTGTCTTCCTAGCTCGGCGTTCGGCCGTCGCCTCGGATCGCGGGTGGGCTGGACCGCCCTTGCGCCTGGACGCCGGGGTCGAGGACGGGTGCCTGTGCTTGCGCTGGAGTTTGCGTCCAGGCACCCTGGACACGACGGCGGTACGGGCGCTCACCGAAACCTTCCAGCGGCAGCTGCGGCGCTTGGCCCGCCTTGCCGGTGTCGGCGACGACGTGGCAGATGCCTACCCACTGACCGCCCCGCAGCAAGGGATTCTGGCTGGCTGCCTGGCGCGCCCGGAGTCGTCGGCCTACTTTGTGCAGCAGTGGTGGAGCCTGGATGCCGCGGTGGCCCGGGCTCCCCGGCAGGCGGTACTGCGGGCAGCCTGGCTACGTGTGATCGCCCGCCATCCGGCGTTGCGCACCAGCTTTCGCGTCGACGCCGAGCCCGAGCAGCGGGTGCATCGGGATGTCCAGGTGCCGTGGCGCGAGATCGACCTGCGTAGGCTGGGCGGCGAGGCTCGCCGCGCCGCCTGGCAGCACGTGCTCGAGCGCGACCGGCGGCGGGGTTTCGACCCTGGGCAGCCGCCGCTACTGCGCTTCGCCCTGGTTCACGGACGCGCGGCTGCACGCTTGTTGTGGAGTCGGCACCACCTCGTGCTCGATGGCTGGTCGGTCCCGATCCTGCTGGCCGAGGTGCGAGCGCTGATGGCAGCCGCTGGGCACCTCGGAGTGTCGATGGAGCCGTGGCGGCTGGAGCAACTACCAGCCCAGGAGTGGGACGCGGCGGCTGGCTTGAGGCTGGCGCCGAGGTTCCGGCAGCACGTGCTGGAACAGCTTCGACGCGGTACCGACATCAACTTCTGGCGGCGCTGGCTGCGCGGCGTCCGGCGCTCGACGCCCGTGCCTCTGGACGTGCCGGTGACCCCAGGAGACCCGCACCCAGCAGACTCGCACACGAGGAGCCAACGCCTGGGAAGCCAACGTCAGCGCCAGCAGAGCCTGCGCATGACGCCAGCCTGGAGCGAGCGCCTCGACGCCTTTAGTCGCCAGCGTCGCCTCACCTTCGCGACCCTGGTGCAGGCCGCTTGGGCCTTGCTATTGGCGCGCTGCAGCGCTACGGCCGATGTCGTTTTCGGCGTCACCCTGGCGGGGCGCTCTGCGCAGACTCCAGCGGCCGAGTCGGTGGTCGGTCTGTGCCTGAACGCCCTGCCCTTGCGCCTGCGCGTCCCGGCGACGCGGGCCACCGGACCCTGGCTGGTGTATGTGCAGCAGCGGGCGACACGTTTGGCGGCCGAGGCGTCGGCGTCGCCGGCCGAGATCCTGCGCAGGGCGGTCCCGCGCGGATCCCTGGCGTCCCTGTTTGAGACGCTGGTCGTGGTCGAGAATTATCCGCTCAGCACGGACGTCCCCTCGCCGCAGGTGGCTTCGGACGTCCGGTACGTTCCTTCTTTCGCCCACGGAGGTGGCTTCAGCCAAACCGAGCACGCCTTGGTGCTGGTAGCGATTCCGCCAGCGGCGGAGAATTGCGGGATCGAGCTGGCCGTACGGTACGACCCCAGGCGTCTCGACGCTGCGGCAGCCCGCTCGTTGCTGCACCAGACGGCTCGGCTGCTGCGTCAGTTCGCACGTCGACGACCATCGGTGCCGCTGCACCAGCTGGGGAGCCCTGCCGTGCCAGCCGCACTGCTGGGATCGCTCGAAGAAGCACACGACTTGGCGGACTGGGCGGGGCCGCCGGCTGTGTGGCTGGCCGAGCAGGTGCGGCGGACACCGGAGCGGTTGGCGGTACGAGACGGACGGCAGGCGTTGAGTTTCCGCCAGTTGTGGCAGATTACCGGCGTGCTGAGCCGCGACCTACAGCGTGCCGGTGCCGGGCCGGGGCGACTCGTCGTGGTGAGTGGCGCCCGTCGCGGTAGCTTGGTGCCAGCCTTGCTGGCAGTGGCGCGGAGTGGTGCCGCCTGGTGGGTGCTCGATCCGGAATTCCCATCCGCGGCGCGCTGTGAGCAGCTGCGTCTTCTCCTTGCGGCTCAGACGGCGCCGCGGCCGGTGGCATGGCTGTGTCTACCGGACCAAGCTGAGGCCTCGCCGGTGCTCGAGCCAGAGGTGCGGACCTGGCTCGAGCGGCTCGCCGGTCCCTTCGAGGTCCCTTGGCCGAAGTCTCGGGAGGCCGTTGCGCCGCGGGAAGAACCTGCCGAGAAGATGGGGCCCACGCCCACCGCCGGGCCAGACGATGCCGCCTATCTCGTCTTCACCTCCGGTACCGGTGGCATGCCGCGGGCGGTCGTGGCGCCGCAACGGGCGGCGGCACACTTCCTACGCTGGGTACGTCACCAGTGGCCTGGGGAGCGGCCGGGGGAAGGTGAGCGCAGCGCCCTGCTCGCCGGTCTCGGGCACGATCCGCTGCTCCGTGACGTGTGGGCCCCGCTAGTGCGGGGCGGTACGGTACACGTGCCGCCAGCGGGATCCTGGCGCGACGGTCAGCGCTTGGGGCGCTGGCTGGCTCGTGAGGCCATCCAGCAGGTCCACGTGACGCCGGGACTGGCCCGTCTGTTGGTCGAGGCACCAGCCTCGATCCGCTGGCCGCACCTGCGGCGCGTCATCTTCGCCGGCGGGGCCGTGGAGCCAGCGCTGGTCGAGGCCTTGCGACAGCGGTCTTGTCAGCACTTGAGTCGGGATCGGGGCGAGCGCTGCGCAGGTTTCACCTGGATTTCGACCTACGGTACCAGCGAGACACCGCAGATCGCCGCCTGGTCGCTGGCCGCTGCGGACCGTGCCGCGGTGCTCGGCCTGGTCGGCATCTCGGGCTTCCAGCTGCTGGTAGTGCGTCTCGGTGGCCGGCGGCTGGAGATCGCCGCGGTGGGGGAGGTCGGTGAGATTCACGTGCGATCGCGCTACCTGGCAACCGGCTATATCGAGGCCAGCTCCGGGACGGGACAGCCCGGTGCGGGGCAAGCGGGCTTCCGACGCTTTCCCGGCTCGAGCGACCCTCTCGACCGCCTGTTCGCCACCGGCGATCTGGGGCGCTTCCTGCCCGCAGAGGCGGCCGCGAGTTCACCGGCTGCAGTGCAGGTGCTGGGGCGCCGGGATCGTCAGCTCAAGGTGCGTGGTGTGCGCGTGGCACCGGAGGACGTTGAGGCGCGGCTGCGTGCATGCCAGCATTCCTGCGCCACGAGCGTGGCGGATGCGGCCGTGGTACCGGTTGTGGGCTCGGTGCGGCAGGTCCAGATGGCCGCGGCGGTGACGGTTCGCGGGGCGGCCGTCTTGTCGCCTGGAGCGGTCCGCCAGCTGGAGATGGAGTTGTACCAGCAGCTGCAACGTGTGCTGCCCGCGGCGCTGGTGCCGTCACCGATTCGCGTCCTACCGCGCCTGCCGTTGACGGCGAGCGGCAAGACAGACCTGCGCCGGGTGCGGTGTCTGTTGGCGGAGGCCCGGCGGCGGGTCGACTCCCTCCCCTCGGGGCCGGCCAAGGCCGATGTCGCGCGCGGTGCCCGGACGTCGCTGGAAGCGCTGGTCGCCGAAGTCTGGGAGGACGTGTTGCAGCACCCGGGTCTGGCCTTCGACCAGGATTTCTTCGCCCTCGGCGGCGACTCGTTGCTGGCTGTGCGGGTCGCTTCGCGACTGCGCCAGCTACTCGAGCGACCCGTCCCCGTGCGCTGGTTGTTCGAGGCACCGACGGTGGCACGCTTGACGGATCGATTGGTGCAGCCACCGCCACACGCGACGGGTGGTGCACGGCCTGAGCCCGCCAGGGCCCTTCGCCGGCAGCGGGGCGATCAGGGGCCGTTGTCGTTCGCCCAGCGCCGCCTGTGGTTGGTCGATCGGCTGAATCCCGGTGATGCCGGCTATCACTTGCCGGTTGCCTGGCAGATCGCCGGAAGGTTGCAGATCGCGGCTCTCGTCGCGGCGGCTCGCTTCTTGGTGTGCCGGCACGCGGGGCTGCGAACCCACTTTCCGCGGCGAGACGGCCGGCCTCGGCAGGTCGTGGTGCCGGTCGAGAAGGTGGCAGCAGGTCGGCTGCGGGTGCCGTGCATCGACCTGCGGCGTCTGGGCCCGGCGGCACTCGAGCACGGGCGCGAGCTCCTGCACCGTTCGGCGCTTCGCCCCTTTGATCTGGCGCGGGGTCCCCTCTTGCGCTGGCGGCTCTTGCGTCTCGGCGAAGCCGACCACCTCCTGCAGTGGGAGCAGCATCACATCGTCTCGGACGGTTGGTCGAAGAGCATCTTCCAGCGGGAACTGAGCGCGGCCTACGCGTCCTTTGCGGCGGGGCAAGGGCCACCGGTGCTGCCAGTGTTGCCGTTGCGCTACCTCGACTTCGCCGTCTGGCAGCGGCGACGCTTACGTGGAGCCAGCAAGGCGCGCCTGACGGCGGGCTGGCGGCGCCTGCTGGACGGCTTTCGCCCCGTAGAGCTGCCGCTGGACAGGTCGCTCGAGCGGCCACCTGGCCCCGGGGTGACTGGTGGAGGGCTGGCCGAGCGGCGCCTGCCGGCGGCACTGTGGCACCGGGTCCAGGCTGCTGCACGAGCCGCTGGCGTCACGCCCTTCATGTGGTTGTCGGCCAGCTTCCTGAGCCTGCTCGGCCGGCTCAGTGGTCGCCGGGACCCCGCCGTGGCGGTGCCGACGGCCCGCCGTGATCGACCGGAGCTGGAAGGCATCCTCGGGTTCTTCGTCAACCTGGTCGTGCTGCGCACCGATCTGCGCGTGCCCAGCTTCAGCGACCTCGTGCGCCAGCTGCGCGACACGACTCTGGCAGCCTTTGATCTCGAAGAGCTGCCGTTCGACTTGTTGGTGCGCGCGCTCTTGCCCGAAGAGCACGGCGCGGAGCGCGGCGCGTATCGCTACCGGCAGGCGGATACCCGGCGACATCGGGATCCGACCTTGCCGCTGGTGCCGGCCGTCTTTGCGCTGCAGTCGCCAGCCGCAGCGCCCGTCTGGCCAGGGGTCGAGCTACGGCCGTTCGATCTAGACCTCTGCCCGCCGCGGGCGCGGCTCGAGGTCTTCGCCTGGCCGCTGCGTCCAGAGACAAACGGCGATGCTGGCTTGCAGCTCCTGTGGTTGTACCGTCGCCAGTGCCTGGACACCACGACGGTCGAGCGCTGGCTGGACAGCTGGCAGATTCTGATCGATGCCGCACTGACCTCGCCCGAGATGCGCGTCGAGGCCTTACCGCTGGTCGCGGAGGCCAGCCGCCAGCAACTGCTGCGCGAGTGGCAAGGACGGGTGGTGTCGCACGATATGGACGTCAGCCTGCCAGCCTGGATCGCCGCGCAGGCCCGACGGACGCCGGAGGCGCTCGCGGTGCTCGACGACCGTAGCGGTCACCACCTGAGCTATCGAACGCTGGTGCAACGTGCCGGGGACCTGGGGCAGCGGCTGCAGCGGGCCTTGGAGCGCCGGAACTGTCCGCAAGGGCCGGTCGCTGTAGAGCTGGAGCGCGGACCCGAGTTGCTGACTTCGCTGCTGGCCGTGCTGTGGGCCGGCGCGGCGTATCTGGCAATCGACCCGGCGCTGCCACGCGAGCGCCGGTCCGAATTGCGGGCGGTCGGGAGTCTGTGGCTGCACCGGCCGCGGCGAGGAGAGGTGCGGCCGGAAGGCGTACCGGTGCCTGTGCATCCTGAGGCAGCCGCCTATGTCGTGCACACCTCGGGGTCGAGTGGCCGACCGAAGGGAGTCGTGATACCGCATGCGGCGCTGCTCAATCACCTGCGCTGGATGCAGCGTTGCCTGCCGCTGCGCCCGGCGGATCGGCTGCTGCAGAAGACGCCGCTGTCCTTCGACGCTGCGATGTGGGAGCTGTGGACTCCGCTGGTTGCCGGTGGCGTGTTGGTGCTCGCTCATCCCGACGTCCAGCGGCGACCCCGAGCGTTGCTGGCGACCATCGCGCGGCGCGGTATCAGCGTGTTGCAACTGGTGCCCTCGCACTTGCGCTGGCTCTGGCGCACAGGTGCCGGCTGGCGCGCCCTGCGCCGCTTGCGCCGCTTGCTGTGCGGTGGCGAACGACTGGACCTCGACTTGCTGCGCGCGGTTCGCAGGCGTCTGCCGGACGTCGAGCTGATCAACCTCTACGGTCCCGCGGAGGTGACGATCGATGCGACCTTCGCGCACCTGTCCGCGGCTCCTGCGCCGCCGCGCGGCGTACCTCCGATCGGGCGTCCGCTCGACGGCATCCGGGCCCTGGTGCTGGACCGCCACCAATGCTGGCTGCCGGTAGGGGTTGCCGGCGAGCTCGGCCTGGGTGGCGTTGGGTTGGCGCGCGGCTACTTGCAGCAGGCGGCGGCGACGGCAGCCGTCTTCGTCCCCGATGCCCTTGGTTCGCCCGGCAGCCGTCTCTACCGCAGCGGAGACTTGGCGCGCTGGCGCGCGGATGGTCAACTCGAGATCCTCGGCCGGATCGACCGCCAGCTGTCGATCCGGGGCCGGCGCCTGGAGCCTGCCGAGATCGAGTCCTTGCTGCGCCGCCATGCAGGGGTGGCGGAAGCGGTCGTCGTGGCGAGCCGCCGCCCGGAGCCTCGTAAGGGGCCTCGCTGGCAGTCGGGGTCGCCACGCCTGCTGGCGTACGTGGTGCCCGCTTCGGTCGAATCCTTGGTCGCTTCCGGTGGGGCCGCGCAGCAGCACTCCAGCTGGCGGGTCGAGGAGTGGCGGCAGGTCTACGAGGAAGTCTACCGACAGCCGGCAGCCGCCGCGCCAGAGGAAGATTTCAGCGGCTGGACGCGTAGCAGCGATGGCCAGCCGATCCCCGAGGCGGAGATGCGTGAGTGGTTGGAGCACACGGTGGAGCGTGTGCGCGCGCTGGGTGGCCGTCGCATCCTGGAGATCGGTTGCGGTTCGGGGTTGCTGCTCTGGCGGCTGGCGAGCGGCTGCCGAAGCTACCTGGGTACCGATTTCTCGGCCACCGTCATCGCCCGCTTGCAGGCACAGCTGGCCGAGCGCGATCGACGCTGGCAAGGCGTGAGCGTAGAGCGCCGGCTGGCGGACGACTTCGAGGGGCTGGAGTTCGATTCTTTCGACGTGGTGGTGGTCAATTCGGTGGCTCAGTACTTCCCAGACCTCGGCTATCTGCAGCGTGTGCTGGAGGGGGCGCTGGCGTGCCTGGCACCTGGTGGCAGCCTGTTCGTCGGCGACGTGCGCAGCCTGCCGTTGCTCGAGGCCTTCCATCTCGAGGTGGCGGCCGTGGACGCAACAGGAGAGCGGCTGCTGCGGCGTGCGCGCCAGCGGCGGCAAGAAGACCCAGAACTGGTGCTGCATCCGGACTTCTTCCGCCGCCTGGCGCAGCGCCATGGTCTCGGCTTGCAGCTGCTGGCCAAAGCTGGCCGGGCGTGCAACGAGCTGACGCGCTACCGGTACGATGCCGTGCTGCGTCGCCGTCCGGTGACGTCACCGGTTCGGGTGGCTGCCTGGGACGAGGTGACGGGGCAGCACCGGCCGGCCGGCCGCCCTGCCGCGCTCGCTGCCTGGCTGCGCGATACGCCGGCCGACACGGTCGCCGTTACCAGCGTGCCAGACCGCAGGCTCGCCGAACCCCTGCAGCGGCTACTGCGCTGGACGGGAATCTCGCCCTGGTCCGGTTCGGGCGTGGCCGAAGTGGTGCGTCGGGGTGCAGAGGAGCCGGCTGAGGTCGAGGGTTTCGATGTCGAGGACTTGCGCCAGGGTTTCCTCGCCGCTGGCTATCACGCACAGCCGCATCTCTCCGCACGCGGTCCCGGCTGGGTCGATCTGGTGGCGCGGCGGGCCGGGGTCGTGGCGGAGCCCGTCGCGCTGCCAGCCGGTGCAGCAGCGGCGCTCGCCGACCGCCAGCTGAGCAACCGCCCTTGGGGGGGCGGGACGCTGGGTGAGCTGGAGACCAGCCTGCGCCAGTATCTGCAGCGCTGGTTACCGGCGGCCTTGGTGCCGGCCCACTTTGTGCGGCTGAACGCGTTGCCGCGTCTGGCTGGCGGCAAGCTCGATCGTTCTGCCCTGCCGCAAGAGCAGCCTCAATCCCAGCCTCATCAGGAGCCCCTACCGTCGCCGGCCTTGTTGCCCGGAGAGTCGCGGCAAGCATACCGACCCAAGGGCTCGTTGGAGCGCATGGTGGCCGATGTTTGGCAGCGCGTGCTGGGTGTCCGTGGTGTGGGGCGCGACGATCATTTCTTCCAGCTCGGCGGTCACTCTTTGCTTGCTACGCGGGTAGCGACGCGCTTGAGTCGCCGCCTGGGAGTCGACGTGCCTCTTCGCTGTCTTTTTGAGGCGCCGGTGCTCTGGCGCCTGGCGCAGCACCTCTCTTCCTTGCGGGCAGCCTCGAGGGCGAAAGCCTCCGCAGTCCTGACGCCCGACCGGAGGTCGACCCCCGGCAGGCTGCCGCGCCTGTCCGCGGCGCGGCGCTGCCGGCCGCTGCCGCTGTCCTTCGCCCAGCGCCGGCTGTGGTTCGTGCACCGGCTGCGACCGGCGGATCCGGCCTACAACGTCTTCGCCGCGTTGCGTCTAGAGGGGACTCTCGATGCGGCAGCTCTGCACCGAGCCTTCGGCCACCTACAGGCCCGTCACGAGATCCTGCGCACCCGCTTCGTGGAGATCGACGGCCGGCCGCGCCAGATCGTCGAACCGGCAGCTGCGGAGGGGGTGGGGAGCAGGATCCGGTTCGTCTACCTCGACCTGCAGCGGTTGGTCTCAGCAAAAAACACCGTGCAAGCAAGGACCGTGCTGGACCTGCTGCGTACGGCCAGCGGTGTACCCTTCGCGCTGGACCTTGCTGGAGCGTGGCGTGCCGGTCTGCTGCGTTTGGCGCCGGACCAGCACGTCTTGTGGTTGGTACTACATCACATCGTTTCGGACGGCTGGTCGCAGAGTGTGCTGTACCGTGAGCTGGAGACCTTCTATCGCCGTGAAGTGGGGGCCGACGCGGCCGCGCTGCCCGCCTTGCCGGTGCAGGTTGTCGACTTCGCCCAATGGCAGCGTAAGCGTCTGCGTGGTCTGGCGCTGCGCCGCCAGCTAGCGTGGTGGCGACGCTGTCTGCGTGGGCTTGAACCGCTGGCGTTGCCGTACGATCGCTCGCTGCCCTCCGTCGAGACGCAGCCACCTGGGGCCGTGGTTCGACGTGTCCTCGACGGCGATCTGTGGCGGCGAGTCGAGGCGGCGGGACGGCGGGCAGAAGCGACACCGTTCATGGTTCTCCTGTCCGCCTATTTCCTGTTGCTGCAGGGGTTGACCCCGCGGCTCGACGCTGCACGCCGCGATGTCACGGTGGGCACGCCGGTTGCCGGCCGGCACCACCCGCGGCTCGAAGGTTTGATCGGCTGTTTCGTCAACACTCTTGTGCTGCGTGCACCGGGGGGGCCGCGCGAGGCTCAGGAAAGCTGCCAGGCCGTTGTCGCCTCCGGGGACAGCACCGTCGAGGGTTGGCTGCGAGCGGTGCGCGTGCTGGTGATCGACGCGTTCGCGCGGCAAGAAGTGCCGTTCGAGCGCCTGGTCGAAGTGTTACGGCCGCGACGCGAGCTGCAGCGCAGTCCACTCTTCCAGGCCGCGCTGGCCTTGCACAACACGCCGGCAGTCGACTTCCATCTGCCGGGTATTCGAGTGGCGGCGCAAGAGGTGCCGCTCGACAAGGCCCGCTTCGAGGCCGAATTGCACGCCTGGCCCCTCGCTGACGGGGGTGCGACGCAAACTTCTGGAGGAGCTACCGGCGCAGGCGGCTGCGAGCTCCGCTTGCGCTATCGGCGTGATCTCTTCGACGCATCGACGGTGGCTCGCTGGCTCGCGACCTTGGAAGGGATCCTGGCGTGGATGACGCGCGCGGGGACAGCGCCACTGGCCAGCCTGCCGTGGGGGACCCGAGGTGAGCGGCATCAGCTGCTGGTCGAATGGCCGCGAGCTGGAGGACAGCTGCCGACAGGGCACTCTGTGCCGGAGCTTCGAGCCTTGTTCGGGCGCTCCGCGATCGAGCGACCGGCGTCAGTGGCGGTGGTGCAGGGACGTCGACGGCTGAGCTACGGCGACCTGCAACGACGGGTCGATCTACTGGCCGAGCGGCTCCGGGCACGCGGTGTGGGTGTCGAGTCGGTGGTGGCTCTCGGGTTGGAGCGATCACTCGAGCTGGTGATCGGGCTGCTGGCGGTGTTAACGGCGGGAGCGGCCTACGTACCGCTGTCGGCTGCCGATCCGCCGCGCCGCCGCCAGCGGCAGCTGCAGCAGGCCGGAGCTCGTTGGTTGCTGGTCCGCAGCAGGTCCGAGCCTTTCGTGAGTGCCGACGAGAGCGAAGGGCTCGACGTGCTGACCGTAGGCCAATCCCCGCGGGTCTTGTCGTTGCAGGAACCGGGACCACGGGATTCGATACGGTCCGTGACCCGTGAGACCGTCTCCGGCGAGTCGGCTGCCTACGTGCTCTTCACCTCTGGCTCCACCGGTGGGCCCAAGGGAGTGGTCATCCCGCGGCGTGCGCTGGCTGGCTACCTCCAGTGGGCGGCGGGCGCGTACGGCCTCGGAGCGGGACGCGGAGCCTTGGTGCACAGCGAGCTGCGCTTCGACTTCACGGTCACGCCACTGCTGGCACCGCTGGTCGCGGGCGCCACGACGGTGTTGCTGCCGCCTGCCGTTCCGGGCCGGGAAGCCGTGGGTCTGGCGGCGGCGTTGCGCCGAGGCGGACCGGTGCACGAAGGGCTGGACCTGCTCAAGCTCACACCGAGCCACCTGCGGTGGCTGCGCGCTAGCGACATCTCGTTGCCGCCGTCTCGATCGTTGCGCACGCAGCATCCACGCGTGACGGTGCTGGGCGGGGAAGTGGTGTCAGCGGCGCACGTCGAGGCCGCCGCGGGCTTGCTCGGGCACTACGGGTGGCGATGCTGGAACGAGTACGGCCCCACCGAGGCGACGGTCGGCTGTGCCGTGGCCGAGCTCGCCCTGTTGCCAGCGGCTGCAGGCTTGTCGATCAACCCAGGGCCGGTCGGTGAGCACGCGGCCGATTCGCTCCTCGGCGTCCAGACGGTGGGCCGGCCCGTCCCGGGCGCGCGCGTGCTGCTGCTCGATCACGGCGGCGAGCCGGTGCCGCTGGGCGTGGTCGGCGAGCTGGTGATCGAGGGGACAGGGCTGGCACGGGGCTACGCCGGGCGACCGGCTGAGACTGCGGACCGCTTCCGGCCGTCGCCCAGCGGACGTGGTGCGCGCCGATACCATAGCGGCGACCTGGCGCGCTGGCAGGCAGAGGGTAGGCTGACCGTGCTGGGACGCCGCGACGCACAGCTGAAGGTACGCGGCCACCGACTGGAGCCGGCGGAGATCGAGGCGGAGCTGGTTCGTCTGCCGGAGGTGCACGCCGTCGCGGTCCTGGGGTATCGGGGGCGAGGGGGGCCGTCTCTGGAGCACCGAACTGTGGGGACCGAAACCGTCCGCTCGCAGGCCGCTGGTGAGGTCGAGCTAGTGGCCTTCGTCGTCCCTGCCGTCAACGGTCATTCGACAGATGCCGACCCTCCGAAGTTGCACCAGGTTCTACACCGGGCACTGAGGCGGCACTTGCCGGCGCCGTTGCTACCGTTGCGCTACGAGCTGCTGCCGGAGCTGCCGGTGACCACCGGGGGCAAGCTCGACCGCGGAGCCTTGCTCGAGCGCCTGCGATCGGAGCGAACGCCGCCGGCGTCTCTCGTTTCTGGTGGAGACGCGGTCGATGCTGCGGGCGACCGGTTGCTCCACACCATCGTTGCGCAGTTTCGCGCGCTCCTCGAGCGTCCGGTCTTGGCGAGCGACGACTTCTTTGACCTCGGAGGTCATTCCTTGCTGGCGGTGCGCCTGGCGGCACAGTTACGGCACCGGCTGGGTCGCGAGGTACCGCTGGAATGGTTCTTTCGCGAGGCTACACCCTTGGCCTTGGCACAGCGTCTGCGGCAGCGAGCGGTTGCTGCTGTGCCGTTCAGTGATCTGGGATCCGAAGCTGGAAGCAGTGACGGAGACCTCGTTTGCCTACGCCCTGGCGCGGCGGAAGAGCCCTGGTTCTGGTTACCGCCGCGCGACAACAACGTCCTTTGCTACCGTGACTTGGAGGCGGCGCTCGATACCGGTCCGGCGGTCTTCGGTCTCCAGGGGGGGCGCGACTACGCTCTGCAAGACTCTGGGGTTTCGCAGCAGCGGCGAGTCTCCGCGTGCGTCCAGCTTCTACGGCGGTGCCAGCCGGTGGGGCCCTACCATCTCGCGGGGTGGTCTGAGGGAGGCGTTCTCGCCTTCGCGGTAGCCCGGCAGCTGGTGGAGGAAGGGGAGCGCGTCTCCTCACTGGTCCTGATCGACGCGCGGGCACCGAACTACCCGGCACCCGATGTTCTTGCCACCCGCGGACCTTTCTCCCGGCTCGGTCGATTGATCCTACTGCGGCCGGAGCAGCGGGGCAGCGAAGCGGACGAGACCCTCGGCTGGCATCGATGGGCGTCCGAGGTGCAGGTGATCACTGTGCCTGGTGATCACTTCTCTATGGTGCGATCACCTCACGCCCGGGAGGTGGCTGCACGACTGAGCCAGTACCGGCAACAGGGCTCAGCCGATCACGATAGATCTTCGCAAGGCGCCGATTGAGCGCGAACTGCCGGCTCTGGACACCCTGGATCAACTCGTTCAGCCTGGCTTGCCCAGCGTTGATGTTACCGCTGCTCAACTCGATGATGGCGTGCGCCAGCAGTAGATCTTGCTGCAGCACGACCAGGCCGAAGCGGCGACTGTCCCGCTCAAGCTCGGTGAGTCGTTGCTGCAGACCGCTGTAGTCGTCGTTGAGGTAGGCGTTGAGCACGGCCATCAGTTCGACGTAGATACGCACGTGCGGATTCTCGCTCACGCGGGATCTATGGCGGGCACGTGCCAGCGCCTGATCCGCCTCCGCGAAGCGCTCTTGGTGTGCCAGTGCCTGTGCCAACAGGGCGTCCACGAGGGCCAATTCGTCGGTCCTTTCCTGCAGTTCCAAGACCGGGCGTGCCTGCAGGGCTATTGCCTCGGCCTCGGTCATGCGATTCTGGGTCAGGTATAGACGCCCTAGGAGCAGCTGAGTCTCGGCAATGTTGGTGCTCTGCTCCAACTGACTGCGCAGGTTGAGCGCGCGTTGGAACGCGCTTTCTGCTTCTTCCAACTTGTCTTGCAGGTGCAAGAGTCGGCCCAGCGCCTGGTAGAAATAGGCTTCCTGGTGGCCCCGGTCGCCGGCACCGGCCAAGGAGAGACCTTCTCGCAGAGCCGTTTCGGCTTCGTCGAGCCGGCCGGCGGCGAGGTCGACCATGCCTAGATCGTGCAGTGCCCAGATGCGGCCGCTCTCGTTACCGGCTTCTTGGGCTAGCTGCAGCGCCTCCGCGGCGTGCAGCCTGGCTTCTGGCAGACGGCCCAGGCGCAACAGAACAGTCGAGGTGTTCTCCTGGGCCCACATCAAGCGCTCGGTGTTACCGCTGCTGCGCGCCAGCTCCGCAGCTTCGTCGAGCAGTTGCAGCGCCGCGTCCAGTTGACCCTGTTGGCGCTTCAGGACCGCCAGGTTGTTGAGCGTCCGCGAGATGTTCTCGACGTCCTTGATATCTCGGAAGATGCTCAGCGCTTCTAGGTGATGACTCTCGGCGCCCAACAGGTCGCCGGAACGACCGTCCAGCACGGCCAGCTCGGCGATACAGCGTGCCGCCCGGCCGCGGTCGCCGATGGTCTCGAAACCGAGCCGTGCTTCGTGCAGGGCTCGGCGAGAGTCAGCAGTTCGACCTAGCCGCAGCAGGGCCCAGCCTCTCTGGAACTGGGCCTCGGCTTGCAGACTGCGCGCTTGTTGAGCCCGTGCCCGTTCGAGAACCCGATCGGCGGCGGACAGTTGCAGGTTCCACTCGCCCTGTTCCCGCGCGATCTTGGCCTGGGCAAGGTCGATGCGTGGGTCGGCGAAGGTGCCCGAGGGTCTGGTTTGCAGACTGGTCAAGATCTCCACCGCGGCGGTGGAGCGGTCGGCGTCGAGCAGGATATCGATCAGCTTCAGACCGTGGTCGATATTGTCGGTGTGGTAGTCGCGCAGCAGACGATAGGTGTCGACGGCTGCGTCCCAGTCGTGGAACTGTTCGTAGAAGTTGGCCTGGATGGAGAGCTGGTGCTCGCGTGGCAGCTCCTTGCTTTCCAGCAGGGCATAGGCGTCGCGCGCGCTCTTCTGGGCCAGCTCGTCGTAGCCGAGGGCCGCCTGCGCTTGGCTGAGAGCCAGGTGAGCGAGCGCATGCGATGGATCCTCCGTGATCGCGTGCTGGAGCTCGCTGCGGGCACCGGCGGCATCGTAGGCGCGCAGCTTCTCGAGGCCACGAGTGTACGCCACGCGCGCTTCTGGATCGTCGGAGATGACGGCTTCGAGCTGCAGCGCTTGCTGCTGGGACACGGTCGCGACGCCGAGTTGTCGACGCAGCCGTGCAGCTGTTTCTTCCACCAGCTTTTGCAGATCGGTTTGCAGGCCGGTCATCGGCAGGCTGGCCGAATGGTCGCTCAGGCGTGTGTCCTGCAAGTAGATGTTGAGGTCGAGGCCGCTGCCGCTACCGCTGCTGAACGAGCCCGAGACCACGTAGTCTGTGCCCAGGCGATCGCGCAGACTGCGCAGGGTCGTACTACCCAGGCTGGTTGCCTGGGTAGTACTCAGGTCGCGCTGGGCTTCCAAGATTCTCTCGGCCGGGATCACCCGCAGGCTACCGTCTATACCCAGGTGAGCCGACAACATTTCGGCCAAAGCGGTTTCCAGCCAGGCGTCGTTCGGGTTTTGCGACAACATGTGGAAACGCAGCACCGCCACGGATGGTCGAGGCGGTCCGTCGCTGCTCGGCAGGGTCTCGTCGGTACTCCGGCGCCAGCTGAGCCAGGCACTGGCCAGTGCCAGCAGGATCAACAGGCCGATAGCGCCGAGCAGGGTGGAGCGTCGTGGAGCACCACGTGCTTCCGTGGCCGCGCGGTGCGCCTTGTCGTTCGGCTGGATCGGCTGCGGCAGCGCGACGTCGACGGTGGCGATCTCATAGATCCCGACGGAGTCTTCCAGCCCCTTGAAGACGAAACGACCGTGGTCGTACCAGTGGACTGCCAGGCCGTCGACGCGGAGGGCGGACAGGCGGCGACGGCACAGGTCGAAGGCCGCTTGCGTCAGCAGCGTCTGACCGCCGCTGGCCAGGGCCATGGTACGTGCGGCGGTGGGCTTCGCCAGGCCCTCGACCTCGAGTGGCTTGGCGCCGCGCGCCACGTCGTCGGTGCGATTGTGGCGCAGCACCAATTCGCCCAGATGGATGCCGGCGCGTGCCTGCAGGTCGATCCCCATTTCCTCGCCCAGCTCGCGCAATCGTTGGTGGTAGTCGAGGGTGTAGGAGAGGGCATCGATCGGACGATCGAAGAGCAGCAGGAAGCCATCGGTCTTGTCGATTTCCATGCCACTGTGCTTGCCGAGCAGGTCGCGCGCCAGGCGGTCGTGGCGGGCGAAGACATCGACGGCACGGTCATCACCCAGGCGGTCGACCAGCTGTGTGCTGTCCACCAGGTCTGTGACCAGGAGTGTCTGGATGACGATGCGACTGCCGGAGTCGGGGTCGAGGCTGGCGGCGATGGGATTCATGGAGGATGACTACCGCGTCGGATCAGGCGGTTCTGACCAG
Organism: uncultured bacterium; assembly: GCA_965368975.1. GTDB lineage: Bacteria > Acidobacteriota > Thermoanaerobaculia > Multivoradales > JAHZIX01 > CBDUPA01. The sequence continues at coordinate 151,902 of CBDUPA010000003.1, forward strand.
GCGATCATAGCGGAAGTCGATGGAGGAGGGGGGTGGGGCGCACCGACAGATCGGTTGCGCCCCAACCGTGCCTGACTCGGCACGGGGACTGCGGAGAGCACCGCAACCTCGGGAGGGGACGAGGTATCAGTATCCGCCGGAGTCGACGATGCCCAGGTCGCGACCGTCCTTGCTGCTGTCGTCCGCGGGCGGCTGCGGACCGATGATGATCGAAGTCGAGATCGAGGGGCCGAGCAACTCGAGGTCTTCCCGGATCGCCAGCTCGACCTCTACCGCCGACGCCGAGCCATTGTTCGACCTGTAGAGGGCTGCTGTGCCCGCGGCATGGGCCGCGGCCATCGAGGTACCGGAGCGTTCGCGGTACTGGCCGTTCTTCCAGGTCGACAGGATTTCGTCGCCGGGTGCCCAAGCGTCGACGCAGGCACCGAAGTTACTCCATTCGGTCTCCTGATCGAGGCGGTCCGTCGCAGCGACGGTCATGATGCCGTTGGCTGCGTTGGCGCCTTCGCGTGACGGGGATCCGAGGCAGGCGTCCTGCGCGTCGTTGCCAGCCGCGACGGCGAAAAACAGATCAGCGCTGTCGGTCGAAACTGCGGCGTTGATCGCGCTGTCGACGACCGGATTGGCGGGGCCGATCAGCGCCATAGAGACAACCGATGGCCGTGGTGCGTGGGCGGTGACCCAATCGATGCCGGCGAGTACGCTGCTCCAGGTACCTCGGCCGTTGCAGCCCAACACGCGCACCGCGATCAGCGACGCTCCCGGTGCCACACCGACGACGCCGATGTTGTTGTCCTTGGCAGCGATGGTGCCGGCGACGTGCGTTCCGTGGCCGTTGCAGTCCTTGCTCGAGGGACCTGGTACGAAGCTGACGCGGTCCGTGACATTGAGGTCGGGGTGATTGTCGATGCCAGTGTCGAGCACGAACACGTCGACATGATCGACCGTCCCCTGGCCATCACCAGCGAACGTCGAACTGTTGATCGCGTCTACCCGGATGATTCCCCAGGGCACCTCCTGGCTGGCGGCCTCGACCGTGCCGTCGGCGACGACCAACGCGACCAGTGGACTGGCTTGCAGGTCCGCCAGCTCGCGCGAGTTGACACGGGCCGCGAAGCCGCGGACCGAAGCGCTGTAAATGTGCTGGGCCTGAAAGCCGATGGTGGCTTCCAGGTAGCGCACCGCGCCGACGGTGCTGATGTCCAGATAGCTACCGGAGCCGCGCAAGGCGGGGTCATCCGGATCGACGCTGGTCGAGAAGGCGGCCAAGCTGGCGCTTTCGTCGAAGGTCACCAGAACAAACTGCTGGCCTGCCATGGCGGCGCTCGGGAAGAGCAATACGACCAGGGCCAACATCAGGCCAGTACATTGGATAGAGCGTTTGTGCGACGTCATTTTTCCTCGTCCTCCTTGACTGTGCGGTGTGAGTGCGCCCATGCATACAAAACGAACCGGGCATCTACCAGTCTACCTCAGAAATTCAATAGACGTTGAACGATTTGTCTCTACGTCGAACTGTAGGCATGACCAAGCGCCGAGAGGTCTAGTCCCGGTGTCAGGAAGGTAGGGGAGGCGATGGAGGGTGGGGAAACGTGGATTCAGTTGGGGGGAATCTCGGGAATGCCCGCATCCAGATCGGTGCTTTCGAATTCCAGACTGCTCTCTTCATTTGCGAGCTGCTCGGGCTCGGGCTCGGGGATATCGAGCTGCTGTCGAACCCAACTCTTGATTGCACGGCCGGCCCAATCGCTGTCCAGCAACTCTGTGCAGGCCTCGAGGCTGGTGGTGGTTTCCCGGTCTTGGCGGCCCTGCGCCGACAGGCTGATGCCGAGCATACAGGTCGCTTCGACGACACCTGGTTCCATCTGGCCGCTGGCTTCTTGACGCCTGGCGAAGAGGTCTATGGCTTCCCGCAAGGTCCTGACTGCGTCCCGGAACTCTTCTTGTTCGATCTGCAGCATCGCAAGGCGACGCAGCGCATTGGGCAGGAATCGCTGCTCGTTGGGAGGGAGTGTCCGAAACATGTCGACCGCGGCTCCGGCTTGCTCCTCGCCCTCCGCCAAGCGCTCCAACTGCAACAGACCGAAGGCCTGGTTATAGAGCACTCGCGCGAGGCGGCGGTCACTGTCGCCGAGAACCTGGCGCATGGCTGACTCAGCCCGTCGGTAGGCTTGCAGCGCTTCCTCGTGTTTGCCCTGCTGGTCGAGGGTTGCGGCGAGAACCTGCAAGTTGATCGAAACGCGGAGTGGCCGGGGCGGATGCTGGCTGTCTCGGAGCGCGATGATGTTGCGCAGTTCAACTTCGGCACGCTCGTACTCGCCCTTGTGGAAAAAGGCGAAGGCCAGGTTGTGGCGGGCGTCGAGGGTCCGGTCGTCGTCGGTCTCGTAGTGATGTCCGTAGAACTTCAACATTTCGCCGCAAAGCTCGATCGCGCGATCGGGGTCTCTGTCCGCTATCTCGACCACGATGTTGTTCTTGACCTTGGCGCCGGTCTCGGTTTCATGAGCATTGAGTCCTCCCAGCCTCTTATGAATGGCCTCGAGTTCGTCGATACGTTCGGCCGAGTAGCCCTCTCTCTGGTTGAGGAAGTAGAGGTAGTTCGCCCTTGCGTCCAACGTTTCGATCTCCAGGTCTCGACGAACCTCCGGGTCCGGCTCGTCCTCCAGGAGGCCTTTCAGCGTCGTGACGGCTCCGGTCAGATAGGTTTCGGCTCGATCCGGCATGCCATGCGAATGGAACGCCAGACCGAAGGTGGAGCTCAGGCCGGCTTGGAGCCGCGGTTGATCGCGGAAGTCGCTCAGCATGGGCGGGACGCGTTCGAGCAGGAGTTCACGCATCGTGAGTTCCTGATCCTGCCGATCTTCGGGGCCACCAGACGAGACGAACTCCGAGAGAGCTTGACGCAAGCGGTTGGCTCGCTGCTGGGCCTGATCGCTGCGTTCGAGGTTCCGCTGAGCACTCTGCAATGCGATATTTAGATCTTCTTGGGTCCTCGACAGCCGCTGGTTGTAGTACAGCAGGATGCCGAAAGTGAGCAGGGTGAACAGGACGCCGGTCAGCAACGCCAGGGCGGCTGCCTTGTTGCGCCGCGCCCACTTGCCGGCGCGGTAGCCGAAGGTCGGCGTGCGCGCCAGCACGGGCTCGCCCTCCAGGTGCCGCCGGAGATCTTCCGCGAAGTGCTCGACCGAGGCGTAGCGCAGATGCGGCTCCTTGCGCATCGCCATCATCAGGATGTTGTCGAGATCACCCTTGAGCAGCTTGTGGACGCGCAGAGCCTCCGGATCCTGGTTCCGGGAGTTCACTTCCAGGTCAACGTTGTCCTGGCCTTCCGGTTCCGCGCCTGGCTTGCCGCTTTTCTCGGCCGGTTGCAACACGGCCTGGCTTGGACGCGGGGCCTCGTGCTCGGTGATGATGCGGATCGCCTCGTCGAGGTTGCGCCCCTTGGTGCGATAGGGAGGGCGGCCGGTCAGCAGCTCGTAGAGCAGGATGCCGAGAGAGTAGACGTCGCTGGCGGTGGTGATGTTGCCGCCGCGGGCTTGTTCCGGACTGGCGTAGCGCGCGGTCATCAGGCGCTGTGCCGGTGCCGTGTAGGCGACGGTGAAGGCGGCCATCTCCGGGTTCAGGAACTTGGCGATGCCGAAGTCGACGAGCTTGGGCGTGCCGTCCGCGGTGACCAGGATGTTGCGAGGTCCGATATCGCGATGGATGATCAGGTTCTGGTGCGCGTAGTGGACAGCCGCACAGACCACCCGGAAGAGTTCGAGGATCTGCTCCAGCGTCAGCTTGTGGGTGCGGCAATACTCGTCGATCGGGACGCCGTCGATGTACTCCATGACGAAGTACGGTCGGCCTTCTGGAGTGGTGCCGCCGTCGAGCAGCTTGGCAATGTTGGGATGGTCGAGGCTCGCCAGGATGTGACGCTCGTTGCGGAAACGCGCGAGGATATCCTCGCTGTCCATACCCGGCTTGATGATCTTGATCGCGACCTTTTTCTTGAACTCGTCGTCGTCGCGCACGGCCAGGTAGACAACCCCGAAGCCGCCGCGCCCGAGCTGGTGCAGCAGGCGGTACTTGCCGACACGCTCGCCGCGGATCAGGCCGGGGCGGCTCTCGCGATCGCCACGCAAGTTGGAGGAGTCCCCCCCTTCGCCACGGCGGGCAGCACCCGCGGCCGCGGCGGCCAGGTCGGCGGCGGGGGGTCGCGAGCCCACCTGTTGATAGACGGTGATCAGCGCCTCGACCTCGTGGCGCAGCGTCGTGTTCTCCCGGCACTGCTTGACCAGGAAGTAGTCGCGCTCACCAGCCGGCAACGCCAGTGCCTTGCGGGCGAGGTCGCGCGCGTTGAGCTTGATCCGCTCGGCGCTGTCCTGCGCTGAACTCTCGTCTTCCTCGGTCGGGGTCGCCGGTTCGAGCACCGAAAGCAGTCCTTCGACCTCCTGGCGGGCAGTCGTCCCCTCGCGCTCTTCCAGGTCATCCAGAAAAGCGCGGCGTTCACTGACCAACATGTCCAGGGCCTGACGGGCCAGATCACGCGCGCTCATGGGATTCTGATGGTACTGCTTCGATATCCGTAGGCTCGAGGCGCCTACATCCTCGCCATCACTCGACATTGCATTCTCCGGCTTCTTCATGAGGGCCTATCAGGATTCGTCAGCGGGCCGTGCCGTCAGGTCTTGGACCTGCGACGGCAACGCGCATGTGATGAGTGAACCCTTCTGCCCCGCCCGGATGATCAGATATTGTCGACAAAAAAGACACCACGTAGCTTACAGTATTCTCGCAGGGCATGCCAGGTATTGGCGTAGAAGGCATATTGGTCCCCCAGTGCAGGGGGGCAAAATCTCCTCATGGAGCAACTCAGCGGAGCAACACCACCGCCCAATTCCTGCGTTGCTGCCCCTTGACGGATGGTGTGAGGGTCGTAACGATGGCTCCCGAGCGGGCGCATGGAAGCAGTGGTGCTGGGTGACCATGCGTCTTCGGTGCGGACCGGCAACTGCGACTGGCAAGGAGGAGGCAGGATGACAGCGACACCGGCAGGCCGCGAAACCAGCTTCGGCACGCGCTCCGGCCGCCGACGGCTGACCGTGGGCGCCTACGTCGACGGCGTGCTGCGCGGCGACCGGACGGTCCTCGGTCAGGCCTTGACGCTGGTCGAAAGCAACCGGCCGGAACACCAGGAGCAGGCGCAGGAGATGCTCTTGCGCCTGTTGCCGCATACCGGTAACGCCCTGCGCCTCGGGATCAGCGGAGTCCCTGGCGTCGGCAAGAGCACCTTCATTGAAGCTCTGGGCACGAAACTGACGTCGGACCGGCAACGCGTGGCGGTACTCGCCGTCGACCCGAGCAGCAGCGTCAGCGGTGGCAGCATTCTGGGCGACAAGACGCGGATGTCGCACCTGGCGCGCGATCCGATGGCCTTCATCCGGCCATCGCCGAGCAGCGGTTCCCTTGGCGGCGTGGCGCGCAAGACGCGCGAGAGTCTGCTGGTGTGCGAGGCCGCCGGCTTCGAGATCGTGCTGGTGGAGACGGTGGGCGTCGGCCAGAGCGAGACGGTGGTTGCCGACATGGTCGACTGCTACCTCGTGCTGATGCTCGCCGGTGCCGGTGACGAACTGCAAGGCATCAAGCGCGGCATCCTCGAGCTGGCCGACCTAGTCGCGATCAACAAGGCGGATGGTGACAACGCGTCCCGGGCCGAGAGGGCGCGTCGAGAGTATGCCTCGGCGCTGCACTTCATGCGACCGCCGGTGGCCGAGTGGCAGCCGAAGGTCGTGGCGGTGAGCAGCGTCGAAGGTACCGGTCTGGACGAACTCTGGCAGTTGGTACTGGAGCACCGGCGGGTGCTCGAGGCGTGCGGCGAGTTGCAGGCACGCCGCCGTCGGCAGTTGATCGGCTGGATGTGGTCGATGGTACAAGACGAGCTGATGGCACGTTTGCGCCGCCACCCAGACCTGGCCCACCGCTTGCCGCAGCTGGAAGCGGAGGTGCTCGACGGGAGCCTGACACCGACGCTGGCCGCGCGCCGTATCTTGGAGATCTTCAGCTCGCAGTGACAGGGTGCTCGGGGAGAAGAGGACCGGCCTGCCGCCAGAGAACCGCGAGGGAGTCGTCCCGTGGGCGCGTGAAATCTGCTATGCTCACCAGCCTCGGCGAGAGCCCTCGCCTTGCCCGCCTGCTTCCTGGCACCACCCGACCCTAACGATGACCCGTTTGCAGATGACCCGATCGAGATGACTCGTCTATCCAGTGCTTCGCCGCGTCCCACGACATCGTCGCCGGGTGAGGGCAAGACCGTCGGCATGATCAGTCTCGGGTGCCCCAAGAACCGGGTCGACAGCGAAGTCATGCTCGGTCACCTGCGCGCCCAGGGATATCGCGTGGTGACGGACGCTGCCGAAGCCGACACGGTGATTGTCAACACCTGCGGCTTCATCGACGAAGCCAAGCAGGAGTCAATCGACAGCATCCTCGAGATCGCCGAGCTGAAAGCCGCGAGCCAGGAGGCCGGCGCCGAGGGCAAGAAATTGCTGGTCGCTGGCTGCATGGTCAACCGCTACGGTGAGGAGCTGGCCTCTTCGATTCCCGAGATCGACGGTTTCGTTGGTCTCGACGATCTGCACAAGGTCTCCGACGTGGTGCAACTGGGCGGTGGTCCTGCGCCGCCATCGCCGGCACACCTGGTCTTCGACCACACCGAACCGCGCCTGCTCACGACTCGGGGCTATGCCTACCTGAAGGTCGCCGAGGGGTGCAACAACCCGTGCACTTTCTGCGCGATCCCTCTGTGGCGCGGGCGCTTCCGCAGTCGCACCATCGACAGTCTGGTGAACGAGGCACGGCAACTCGAAGCCAGTGGCGTCCAGGAGTTGTGCCTGATCGCCCAGGATACGACGCGCTACGGTTTCGACCTCGAGTCTGAAGCGGGTTCCGAGCAGGCCTTGGGGCGCCACGGCTTGACGCGCTTGGTCGAAGCCCTGCTGGCCAAGACGTCGATCCCGTGGATCCGCTTCCTCTACGCCTATCCGACCACGCTCGACGAGGAACTCCTGCGCCTGATGGGGCAGGAAGAGCGCTTCTGCTCGTACCTCGACATGCCGTTGCAGCACAGCCATCCAGAGATGCTGAGCGCCATGCGTCGGGGCGGTGGCCCGGACCGCTACCTGAAGCTGCTCGAGCGCGCACGGGAACTGGCGCCCGACATCTTCCTGCGCACCACCTTCATTGTCGGCTTCCCGGGCGAGACAGAGGCCCACTTCGAGCATCTGAAGGACTTCGTGCAGCGAGCTCAGTTCGACCATCTGGGGGCCTTCGGGTACAGCCCGGAGGAGGGCACGCCGGCTGCCGAACTGGCCCGGCGCGTCCCTCGCTCGACGATCCAGCGCCGGCACCGCCAGTTACTGGAAGTGCAAGAGCCGATTGCCCGTGGCCACCGTCAGGCGCTGCTCGGGCGTACCCTGCGGGTGCTGGTGGAAGGCACGTGCGAGGAGACGGAGCACCTGCTGCAGGGCCGTCACCATGGAATGGCCCCGGAAATCGATGGCCGCTTGCTGATCAACGACGGCATCGCGCCCGCCGGTACCTTCGCCGACGTGCGGATCACGGATGCTTACGCCGACGATCTGGTCGGCCACATTGTCGGTCCTGCCGGCGTTGACGGTATCGTCCCCTCCGATCTCGACTATTTGCCAGCTCGACCAGACGCCGACTTCGATACTCCCTCGACGGCTTCGACCTCCTGAACCGGGCTTCCCAACCGCTATCGACTCCATTTACCTGAAGTCGCCGACTCCACGTACCGCCAAGACGCAATACCATGCTGGTCATTCAGGACGCCTTCAACAGCAGTGACTTGCCGCGCGGCGGCATCGGCACCATCGGGAACTTCGATGGCGTCCATCGCGGGCAGCAGACGGTGATCGAGACCACCCGCAAGCGTGCTGCCGAAGCGAGTGTCTCCTCAATGGTCATCACCTTCGAGCCGCACCCGATCAAGATCTTGCGTCCCGACGAGGCGCCGCAGCGGCTCACTACGCCAGCACAGAAAGAGGCCCTGCTGCGCGAGCAGGAGATCGACGTGCTGCTGGTGGTGCACTTTACCCCCGAGTTCGCCAAGACGACAGCCGAAGAGTTCGTGCGCGACTTCCTCGGTGGTCGTTTGGGCCTCCGGGAACTCTACGTTGGGCAGAGCTTCGTCTTCGGTCACGGTCGCCAGGGTGATCTCCACCTGCTGCGTGACGTCGGTGCCAGCTGCGGTCTCGAGGCCATCGGCGTCGACGAAGTGGCGCGGCGCGGCGAACGCATCTCGTCGACACGGGTCCGCCGCGCGATCAGTGAAGGGCGGGTCGAGGCGGCAGAGGAGATGCTCGGTCGTCCGCACACCGTGACGGGTGTCATCACGCGCGGCGATCGCATGGGCAAGCGCCTGGGCTGGCCCACCATCAACCTGGTGCCCGACAATGAACTCCTGCCAGCGGATGGCGTCTACGCCACGCGCGTGCACTTCCCGCACCTACCCGCGACCTTCGACTCTTCGACCAACATCGGCACGCGGCCGACGGTCTACGAGAACTACCAACGGGTGGTTGAGAGCCACATTCTGGACTTCAACACCGACGTCTACGGCCAGCGTGTCGAGCTGAGCTTCTACAAGCGCCTGCGCGAAGAGCGAATCTTCGCCACGGTCATGGATCTGTCGGCCCAGATCGGGCGCGACGTCGAGGCGACGCGGGAATTTTTCGCGGCTCGAGAAGGCTTGGCAACTACGAGGGAAGCGTGATGCCGATGAGCATCCTCGAGCAAACCGAGAGCTTGTCAGCGACCGTATCCACTTCAAAGCCCGCTTCGGCGGCGTTGGGCGTACAATCGACACGAAGGACTTGCTGAGACCATTCGCCCGCACCTCGGAGCCAGCGAAACGCAACGGATCGAATTCAGGAGAAAGGAAGAGACTCATGGCTGAAAATATCGTGGAACTCAATTCTGACAACTTCCAGTCGACCATCGACGGTGACAAGCCGGTTCTGGTCGATTTCTGGGCTACCTGGTGTGGCCCGTGCCGCATGGTGGCGCCGGTCCTCAGTGAACTGGCCGACGAGGTCAGCGACAAGGTCCAGATCGCCAAGCTGGATGTCGATGCCAACCAGGAGATCGCCATGAAGTACGGCGTTTCCAGCATCCCGTCTTTCCTGCTGTTCCAGGGAGGCGAGGTCAAGGACCGCATGATGGGCGCCATGCCCAAGTCGGCCTTCGAGCAGTTCCTGGCGCGTAACGTCTGACGGGCGCGCGGCTTCGAAGCCGGAAATGAGCGGGAGTTGCCCTCGTGGCACTCCCGCTTTTTCGTGCCCGCTTTCGTGTTCAGCCGTCCGGGCGTGCCCGGACGGCACGCGGCCGGTACAGGTGGCCGCAGGCGTTGATGTACGCTGAGACTGTGGCACAATCTCGACGGATCTCCCATGATGGAAGCCCTGGCCCCTCACCTCGATCTTCTGCGTCACCAGCTCGACGCGCGGCAGTGTGCCGCCTTGCTGGTCATCGCCGATTCGGCGCACGATCCCGACATCGCGCTGTTCACCGGCAATGCGCACCTGCGGCGCTGTCTACTGATCGCGGCGCCGGGCAAACCGGTGCACCTGGCCTTCTTCAGTCCCCTGGAGCGCGAGGAGGCGGCGGCGACGCGTCTACGCTGCATCACGCCCGAGCAACTCGACCTGGTGCGCTGGGAGCGCGAGATCCGTGACCCGGCCGAGCGTCTGGCGACGGTCCTCGAGCAGGCCTTGTGGCGCGCCGGTGTCGCTCCTGGCAGGCTGGCCCTGGCCGGCCACGCCGGCGTCGGCGAGGTCAACGCGGCGTGTCGACTGCTGCAGCGCGAAGGTTGGTCCTTCGACTCCGGTCACGACATCGTGTTGCGCCTGCGCAAGACCAAGACTGTCGACCAGTTGCGCCGACTCCGTCGTGCTGCCACCGGAACCATGGCGGCGTTCCGCCAAGTCGCTGAAATGCTGACCTTCAGCCGTCCCGATCCAAGGGCTGGTGGTAGTTCCAAGGAGAGCCGCGGTGCCGAGCTGTGGCTGGGGGACGAGCGCCTGACTGTCAGTCGCCTGCGCGGTGCTATCGCCATGACGCTGGCAGCGGAGGGTCTGGAGCAGCCCGAGGGCAACATCGTGGCCCCTGCGGAGGAGGGAGCCGTACCGCACAACGCCGGCAGCGCCGACCGCGTCATACGTGTTGGGGAGACCTTGATCGTCGACCTCTTTCCCGGCCACGGCGTGTTCGCGGATTGCACCCGGACCTTCTGTGTTCCCGAGGCCCGGACTGGCAAGGTCCCCGCCCACATCCAGCGCGCCCATGACCTGGTGCTCGCTGCCCTGCGCCGCGCGCACCTCGAGGCTCGGCCCGGTGTGCGCGGCTGGGACCTGCAAGAGGCCACCTGTCGTGGCTTCGAAGCGGCGGGCTTCGCCACCGCCCTGTCCGACCCTCACACCCGCACCGGTTACGTCCATGGCCTCGGCCACGGCGTCGGGCTGGACGTGCACGAGTTTCCCAGCTTCCGCCAGCAGGCGGGGGAGGAAGGTGTGCTAGACGTTGGCGACGTCTTCACCCTCGAGCCCGGGCTTTACGACCCGGAGGCCGGCTATGCGGTGCGTCTCGAGGACTTGGTGTGGCTGGGGCCGGAGGGGGTCGAAAACCTGACGCCGTTGCCGTACGAGCTGGATCCGAGGGCGTGGGTAGGGTAAGTCTCGAACTCAGCCTTGCGGGCTCCGTTTCACTTGGAAGCCTTGGTACTGAGTACCTGGAGCCGCCGTTGGGCCAGCTGGTAGACCGACAGATGTGACGAGTCCTCGTTGCCCTCGACCTTGCGATAAGCGTCGGCTGCCGCCTCACGGACGCCGAATTGCTCGGCGATCCGGCCCAGCACGTACCAGTCGGCGGAGGTCGGATGCTCGGCGCCAGCGACCTTCATGCCTTGTAGCAGGATCTCTCGCGCCTCCTGCACACGCCCGACCTCGGCATAGACCGAGGCTAGAGTGTGCAGGTGGTTGGGGTCGCCCTGCTGGCCCATTTGCACGGAGCGTTGCGCGTAGTCGATGGTTTGCTTGCTCACCGCGTCGCGGATCAGTTGACTCCAGGCCAGCGAGTTGAGCATGGAAGACGTTGCCTTGCCTTGCGCCAACAGGTCCCGGTAGATGGCTTCGCTCTCCTGGAGTTGCCCCTGGGCCTGGTGCCAGTTGGCCAGGTAGGCGAGCAGGTCGGGGGAGTCTGGATTCTGTGCCAGGCGAGTCTTGAGGAGCTTGCGGCTTTCCTCCCAGGCTTCCAGCTGCAGCAAAAGGTTGACTCGGACTCTGAACAGCGAGTCGGAGTCGGGGAAGGCCATGGATAGATCGCTCAGCAGGTCGGTCGCTTCCTGGTACCGCTCGAGCTGGATCAAGGCCTGAATGCGAGCCATGCGCACCTGCTGCTGGAAGGTCGTTGCGTCGAGGCCGGCTGGTGTTTCGCCCTTGGCGGCGGTGCTCAGCAGGTCGAGGGCTCGGGAGGCGGATGTTTCCTGGTGGCTGAGCAGTGCACCGGCAACCGCGCGCAGTCGCCCTGGGTCGGCGGGTGGGTCTGTACCTAGCAGAACACGTGCTGGCGGTCCTGGGAAATCGTCGTCTTCCTGGGGACGGACGTTTGTGGCGCGCAGCAACCATTGGCGTGCGGCGTCGGTGTTGCCTTGCTGCAAGTAGTGCAGTGCCTGCAGCCCGACCGGTACGGTCGGATCCCCCAGGGTCAACAGGCGGAAACCGTCTGGCTGACGCACGAAGAAGAGGTGGTCACTCTGGTCCAGAGTACTGAGGACGCGGGCGTAGTAGCCGGACGTGTCGTCCCCTTCGATGACGATGTCGACGTTGCCCAGGGCTATATCCGCGACAGCTGTCAGGGGGACCGTCGTCTGCTGCACCGTCTCGGCGATGACGCGCAGATCGCGACGTTCGCGTTCGATCTCTCGAGGCGCCAGATCGTCACGGACCAGGTCGCTGTACAGTGGCAGGAGTTCGTCGACGCCGTCCGAAATGCTGCGCGCCAGCAAGCCGCGGACGAAGCCCTCTGGAGTCGCCAGGTCGAGGTCGAGATCTTCGATACGACGGGTCCGGCGCAGGGCGTTGGCGCGACCGAGCAATTGCGCGGCGTTGGGGGAGCCCTTGGCGGCGACAGTCAGGATCTCGGCGGCCTGCGCGTAGAGTCGCAGTTGCAGGAGAGACGCGGTGGTGGCCGCCAGTTGAGTGCTGCGCCGCTGAGCATCCTGCAACTTGAGAGCTTCGCGGATCGCCGCGCCGCTGCCACGGGTGGCGGTGAGGGCGGCGAGCAAGAGCGGGCTCTCGTTGACTTCGAGGTCGAGTTCTCGGCCCAGCGCCAGGACATCGTCGAAGCGCTCAGCGCGCAGCAGCGCGATCAGCAGGTTGTTGTCCAGGCTGCTTTCTCCCTGCGCCCGCAAGGCCTGGTATTCCTCGATCGCCTCGTCGAGGCGGGCACCCGGACCGTAGCGGCGCCCGGCGTGGTTGTACTCGAGGATGACGGCCAGGTTCTGGCGATGGATCAACGAATCTGGCTCCAGGCGCTTGGCCTGGCGGTAGGCTGCCTCGGTTCCCTCGGGGGTCCAGCCGGGGCCGAACGGACGGCCGATCAGGTCGTGATTGAGGACGATTCCGAGGGCCTGATGGGCGATCGCCAGGCCGGGTTCCAGCTTCACCGCCGCCCGTGCCTCGCGCCGAGCCGCCTCGCCGAGGCCGGCCTCGAGGAGGGCGCGGGCGATACGCGTTCGGGGTAAGGCGCGACCGGGTTGGGCGTCGGCGAGCCGGCGAAATTCCGCCAGCGCCTCGCGTACCTGCCCGGAGACCAGGTGCGTCTCGCCGACATGCTCGAAGTAGAGCAGGATCGGGTCTTCCTGGAGCACGTCGTGCACGCCCGAGATCAGCTCCTCGGCTTCCTCGGCGCTGCAGCGGCGCGCACCGGTGTCGAAGCTCAGCCGTGCCTCGACACTACCGTCCGGCAGGTTCTCGAAGCGGTAGTGCAGGCGTGCCGGCCCGAGTTCCTGGTCGCGCGCGGGCGGCAAGGAAAGCGAGCGGTAGCCGTCCGGTGGGTGGATGTGGTAGCGCCACTCGGCGCGGAAGGGCTCGGCCAACTCCAGGTCGTGCTGGCGCGGTGGGCGGTCGCCGGACGCTTGCAGGAGCCAGTCCGGCAAGCGGTAGAACAGGCTGTAGGGGTTGATCGCCACCGCGGCATCGGCGAGGTCCGTGAACGCGATGCTCGCCCGGTCTACTTCGACGCTCAGCGTCAATGGCTGGGCGAGGTCGTCGAGCGGCGAGATACTGAGCCCCACCACTTCCTGGGCGCTGTAGTAGTCGCGAGCGTAGGATCCGAGCGCGTCGCTGCGGTCGGCTTCGGTGAGCCGGCTGTAGTCGTGGCGGTAGGCGCGCTCCACGGAGCCGGACAGGCGCGAGCGTTCGATCACACGGCCGGGGCCCAGCTCCTGCAAGTAGATGTCGCGCTCCTCGCTCAGCAGGTTGCTGCCCGACTCGGCTACGGGTGTGCGCAGCAAGCCGTCGGTGGTGGGAGCGGCGACCAGTGCCAGTCGATTCTGGTCGCCGAGCGGCAGTTCACCGGCGCGCGCGAACTCGTCGGTCGGGTCGATCCAGACCGCGCCGTGGTCGCCGTTGGGGGGCAGGTACACAATGGCGTGGTCGAACTCGCCCAGCCCGACCATTTCAGCAGAGACATCGAGTCCCGGGCCGACGCTCAGCAGGGCCACCGAGGCGTCGAAACCGGCAGCGCGCAGTAGGCCGACCAGGAGGGTTGCCTTGTCCTTGCAGTCGCCGTAGTGCCGGTCGAGGGTCTCGGCGGGAGTGTAGGGAACGATCGCGGACTCACCGAACTCCAAGCCAGTGTAGCGCACACGCTGCTGGACCCAGGCGAGCAGTGCCGCGATGCGCTCGCTGCGGCCGTCGATCTGCGCCACGATGGCACGCGCGGTGGTCTCCAGGTCGGCAGCCTGACCGTTCGTCAGCTGCTGCTCGACGATGCGGTGGTACAGGGTGGCGACGTCGTTCCAGGTGCGTCCGGTCGCTACCTGGATGCGCGGCCAGGTGGCGACTCCGGGCGGTAGTGAGGACTCCGGCAGCGTGGCTTCTGGTGGATCGAGTCGCTCGAAGGTCCAGCGTACGCGGTTGCCTTGATTGGCATCTCCTGGATTGCGCACGGGTTCCAGCTCAGGCAGCAAGTCGCGGGAGAAACTGAGGGGTAGCTCCGAGGGAGCCTCGACGACCAAGCGCAAGCGCTGCACCGGTACGGTCCAGGCCATGGAGACGGAGTGCACGACGCCGGCCTCGAACAAGGGCTGCGTTTCCCGCAACACGTGTTCTTCCTCGACCACCACCCCGGGAGCCATCGCCGGCAGCGGTGCGCGCAACAGTCGGCGATCGCTGAGCAAGGACTCGGTCTCGCTGGCCGGTAGCTCGGCCAGCGTTGCCGGGTCGAGAAGGTGCTCGGTGCCCGCCGCCGTCACCACGCGGGCGCGGATCTGCGGTCGTTCTTGGTACCAAGGACTCCACGATGACTCGACCGAACCCCAGCTGTCGACTGCCGCGGCGCTCAACACTCGGTAGACCAGGTAGCGCGTGCGCGTCGCGCGGCCCTGCTCGTCGAAGTGGAGTGTCATGTCCTGGGTGATGACCTGCACGTCGGCGTCCGGGGCCGGCGGTAGCTCCTGAGCAGCGTGCAAGAGCGTGGCGGCTTCGGCACCGAAGGGGGTGTCCCAGGGGGCTGGCTGGGCGGTGCCGGGGGCAGCAACGGTGACGACAAGCAGGAGAAGGCAGTGCAGAGCGGAGGCGAGTTTCATGGAGAACTCCGTGAACAAATGGAACTGTTTTGGACGATTGAGTCTACCGTACTTCGAGGTGCCTGGCCGTTCGTCTGGGCGGCCTCTCTGCTAAAGTGCTGGAGAGTTGATCACCCGCGTCCTCCTCTCCCTGGGGGGTGATCTGGGTTTCTGCCTTCATACCTGGAGTACCCATAAGGAGTCTTCCATGCCTGCTACGCCCTTCGAGCTCTCTCCCCGGACCGCGCAAGCCCTCTTTCTGAGTGTGCTGCTGTGCATCCTCGGTGTCCCGCTGTCGGCGGCGAGTCAGGAAGCGACGGTATCCCTGTTCGGAACCGTCGAGGCGACGGACAAGCACGCCCAAGTCGGATCGGAGGTGCTGCGCGTCTTCCGCGTCACCGTGACGCCAGCGCTGCTCAGGGAGGACCTCGCAGCGACCCAGCGCTTGGTGATCGACCTGCCGGATGGCTACTGGGCCGAGGCTCAGCGCGTGTCGCTGCAGCACAGGCGAGACGGCTACACCTGGCACGGCCGGCTGGCGGGTGGGGGCGACATGGTGCTCAGTGTCCACGATGGTCACCTCGCGGGTGTCTGGTTCGACGGTTCGGAGGTGTACCAGATCCTGCCGCAGGAGCTGTCGGCGACAGGGGAGCGAGTCGGAGAGGTCGGAGCTCAGATCGGCCATCGACTGCTGCACATCGATGCACAGCGCTATCTGGAATGCGGGGTCGCCGAGGCCCCGGCGGCGTTGCGTCGCACCTACACCGAGTCCGCCGAGATCGCGGCCGACACAGGAGCCCCGGTCCGTCCTGGGGCCGACAAGGCGGTCAGCCAGGTGGACGTCATGGTGCTCTACACACCGTCCGCACGCAGCGCCGCCGGTGGCCTAGCAGCGATGAATACGCTGATCCAGAACGCGATTGACATCACGAACACGGCTTACGGCAATAGTGGTATCGATGTCGAGTTGCGGCTGGCGCACTTCCGCGAGATTGCCTACACGGAGACCGATATCAGCGCGTCACTCGACTGGCTGGAAGTCGATGGCGATGTCGCCGCGCTGCGGGAGCGCTACGGTGCCGACCTGGTCGCCCTGCTGAGCAACGACGGTGGTGCTTGCGGAGTCGGCAACGTTCAGCGGACCGCCAACGCTAGCTGGTTCGAAGACTACGCCTTCCAGGTCACCGTCTGGTCCTGCGCCGTTGGCAACCTCAGCTTCGCGCACGAGTTTGGCCACAATCAGGGGTGTGAGCACAATCCCGAGAATGGCATCAGCCCCGCTTCGTCGGCTTCGTATCCCTACAGCTTCGGCCACTACCACAGCGGTAACTACCGAACGGTGATGTCCTACTCCAGCCCGTGCGCCTCCTTCTGTCAGCGCGTGCCGTACTTCTCGAACTCGACCGTCAGCTACAGCGGAGAAGTGACCGGCATCCTGGATGCGCGCGAGAACTACCGCACCATCAACAACACGGCCGCCACCATGGCGGGCTACAAAGCACCACCCACTTGGTTCTTCGAGGACAGCTTCGAGTCCGGGAACGTGAGCCAGTGGACCCTCTTCCCGTAACAAGTCGCCGTGAAGGAATCCTCGTCCCGAAGGCCTCAGCGTGCCGCCAGCGCGGTCGAGGCTACGCGCGCGGCCTGCGCCAGGACGGCGGCACCAACGAAGATCGACTCGTCGGCGGCGTAGAAATGCGGTGCATGGGCGGGGATGATTTCGCCGTGGGGTTCGCGCGCGCCGATGCGCAGGAAGGTGCCGGGGATCTTCTCCTGGAAGAAGGCGAAGTCCTCGGCAGCCATGTTGAGTAGGCCGAAGGGTACGACGTTGTCGGCGCCCAGTAGCTCGCTGGCGGCTTGGCGAGCCCAGGCGGTGGTTTCCGGCGGGTTGACCACTGGGGGTAGGCCGATGGAGTAGCGCAGCTCGGCCTTCAGGTGGTGCGTCGCGGCGACGTTGTGCGTGATGTGCTCCAACTCGTCGCGCAGCAGCTGCCGGACCTCGGGAGTGGTGGTGCGCAGCGTGCCCTTGAGCTGGGCCTCTCCGGGAATGACGTTGGCGGCCTGGCCGGCGTGGAGGCTGCAGATCGACAGCACACCGGGCAGACTCGGGTCGAGACGACGGGCGACCACCGTCTGTAGGGCCATCACCAGTGCGGCAGCGCCGACGACCGGGTCGTGGGACTCTTGCGGCCGGGCGCCATGGGCGCCGCTGCCGATCAGATCGATCTCGAACAGATCGCTAGAAGCGGCGAGTGGGCCGTCGTCGGCAACCACCTGGCCGACCGGGAAGCGCCGGTCGACATGACCGCCGAAGATCGCCGCGACGCCGTCGAGGGCACCCGAGTCGAGAATCTGCGACGCACCCAGACCGACCTCTTCAGCGGGCTGGAATACGACCAGCACGTCACCCGCCGCCGGTTCGGCGGCTAGCAGGGCGCCGACACCGACCGCCCACGTGGCGTGCACATCATGACCGCAGGCGTGCATGACGCCCTCGTTCTGTGACGCAAAGGCCAGGCCGGTATTCTCCTGCACCGGCAGTGCGTCGATGTCGCCGCGGATCGCCACCACTGGTGCGCTGCGATCACGGCCGGCGAAGCGGGCGACGATGCCGGTTTCGGTGACCCGCTCGATGGCTGCCGGCTGCAACGGTTGCAGGGCCGCTTCCAGCTTGTCGGCGGTTCGATGCTCGTGCAGTGAGAGCTCGGGGTGGCGGTGCAGGTCGTGGCGCAGCTCCACCAGACGCTGACGCAGCGCCTGGGGTAGAGCTGCGGCGACGGCGTCGGGCAGCGGCGCCGGACGCGGCTCGAAGGTGGCGGAGGGACTCATGCTCAGGCTCCAGGTGGTGGGTCGAGGGCTGTTGCGGCGTGTGGAGATGGGTCAGTCGGCTAGCACCGTCTGGCGGCGCACGGTCAGGTGCTCGATGCGTTCACGGTCGACTTCGACACCGAGGCCGGGACGCTCGAAGGGGACGCGCACCCGGCCGTCCTGCATCGTCCACTCGGGCGTCACGATATCTTGCTGCCAGTAGCGCGCGCTGGGTGACAGGTCCCCGGGCAGCCGAAAGTTGGGTAGGGAAGCCAGCGCCACGTTGTGGGCACGTCCGATTCCGCTCTCGAGCATGCCGCCGCACCACACCGGTACCTCGTGCGCGGCACACAGGTCGTGCAGCGCGATCGAGATCTGGAAGCCAGCGACGCGGCCCGGCTTGATGTTGAGCACGCGGCCGGCGTCGAGTTGCAGCATGTGGCGGCCGTGGTCGAGGCTGCACACCGATTCGTCGAGGCAGATCGGAGTGCGCAGCAGCGCCTGCAGGCCGGCGTGATCCACCAGGTCGTCCCACGCTAGCGGCTGTTCCAGCATGACCAGGTCGAAGTCGTCCAGGCGCTTCAGGTGCTCGGTGTCGTCGAGGCTGTAGGCACTGTTGGCGTCTGCCATCAGGGCGACGTCGGGGCCGAGTGCCGCGCGTACAGCAGCAACGTGCTCGATGTCGAAGCCGGGTTTGATCTTCAGCTTGATCTTGCGATACCCAGCGCCGATAGCGGCTACGGCTTTGGCGGCCTGAGCCTGGGGCGTCGGCTCGATGCCCATCGAAATACCGGTGGCGACCGTCGCACGCTCGCCGCCCAGGAGTTGTGCCAGGGCGACGCCGCGCAACTCGGCTTCGAGCGCCCAGCAGCCCATCTCGAGCGCCCCGCGGGCCATCTCGTGCCCGCGGATGCCCGGTCGTAGCAGGTCGTGGACCTGACGGGCGCTGTCGATCTTCTGGCCCAGCAGCCGCGGTGCTAGCCACTCCCGTAGGGCCAGCCAGGCAGTGTCGATGGTCTCGGGCGAATAGCGGGGTGTCTCGAGCGCGACACACTCGCTCCAGCTGTGGGCACCTTGGGTGTCGGTCAGTTCCAGCAGCAGGATGCGGCGTTCTTGCACCGCGCCCATGGAGGTGACGAAAGGCTCCCGCAGGGGCAGCCGGATTTCGCGCAGCTCGAGGCGCTCGACGCACAGCATCTCAGGTTCGTTCCAATTCGTAGTAACAGAGCGCGGCGGGATCCTTAGAACCGGTCCGGCACAGGCGGGCGACGATGTAGCCGTGACTCAAATAGTACGGCAGCGCCCGCCGAGTCGCATGACGATACCGGATCGCCATTGCGGCGTCGATCTCTTTGAGCGCCTGGATGTCGCCCGGGATCGCGATACGCACGAAGGTGCTCAGGGGCAACTCGACGCTCTCGTCGGCGGCGTCGCTGTCCAGTACCGGTGCCTCGTCCCAGGCTGCTTCACGTTCACGTTCGCCGACCGGATCGCGATTCAGGTCCCACGCCGCGATCAGGCGGTCGGTGCCGATGCCCCGGTGCAAGGGACTGCTGGAGCCGTCACCGTAGATGTTCACCACGTACTCTTGCATTCGACAGTGCAGTCGATTGATGTTCAGATAGGCGTTGCGGGCGACGAGCGGGTCGAAGGTCCAGTTCATCTCCGCCACGCCGAGGTCCACCAACTGGTCGCGCTGGTATTGCTTCAACATCGTACCCACGCCCCGGTTGCGCCACTGCAGATCGACGGCCAGCATGTGTGACCAATGAATCAGTTTGCCCTTGCGCAGGCCCGTGAGGCCATACACCATTCCGATCAGGTGTCCATCGGCGTCGAAGGCACCGGCAGCCACGCCGCCGAGCTTGCGGCAAATCATGAACAGAGCCGGAGGGACACATTCGGGGTAGTCCTGCCCCCAGGTACGTCGCTGCATCTCCACGGCAGCTCGAAAGTCCTCCTGGCTATCCAGGTCGCGCAGGGTCGGCGGCGCTTGACTGACGGGCCTGGATGGTGACTCGGCTGAGTCCCGCGACTGTGGCCTCGGGGCTCCGGATGCGTTGGTGTCACTCATGGTACGCGGTATTCTACGTCAACATCGGGTGCTCGTATACCCATTTCCGATACCTAGAGAGTCTAGAAAGGATAGTAGAATTCCTTTGAAGGTTACTTTTATCAGCCGTAAGGGAGGTGTCGGCAAGACCACGAGCGCGGTCAATCTGGCCGCGGAGCTGGCCGCACTAGGGCATCGTGTGTTGCTCATCGACCTCGATGCACAGTGTTCGGCTTCGTTGTCGCTGGGGGTCGAACGCCGGTTCCTAGCTCCCTCGATATCGGACGTCTTGACCTCTGAGCGCACGCTCGTCGAGGTCATCCGGCCATCGTCGGTCCCTGGCCTCGATTTGGTCACCGGTTCGGTCGATCTCGCCGACCTGGAATTGCGCATGCTGCAGGTTCCGAAGCGCGAGCAACTTCTGCGGCGCATATTCGATGCCGAAGAGCTGGAGTACGACTTCGTCCTGTTCGACTGTCCCGCTGGCCTCGGACTGCTACCACGTGCGTCGCTCCTGGCCGCCGAGGTGTTTCTCATCCCGATCGCACCCCAGTTCCTGATCCTCGACGGTCTGAACAACTTCCTGGCTGCGATCGGCCGCCACTGCCAACGCTTGCAGGTGCGTCCACGCCTGCTCGGCGTGCTGTTGACGCAGGTGGATTACCGGGTCAACGTTACCCGCCAGTATGTCAACGAGTTGCGCTCAGACTACGGCAGCTGGATCTTCGGCGTCGAGGTGCGCACCAATGTGCGTGTCGCAGAGGCGCCCAGTTATGGAGTACCTGTGCGCGAGTATGCGCCCAAGTCGACCGGTGCCGCGGCTTACCGTCTACTGGCCGAGGAGTTCCTGATGCGCTGCGAAGGGAGGGAAGACGTAGCGGTGGAGACGGCGCAGCCGGTTGCTGGACATCGAGTCACCGTTACGCCGGCGGGGAAGGGCGGGGAAACTGAAAGGGGGCAAAAATATGCCCGCCATCCGCTTGGAGCGGCGGCGGGCAAAGCCGTTGTTCCTCTCACATGATGAGACAGGCACGATCGGCGAAATTCTCGGTTCCTCGGGAGTTCTGGGCGGGATTCCAAAGGTTTTTGACATCGCCTGCTTGGTTATGCCACGATCCACAGGTTGTTGTTGAAATTACCTGAATGACCGACAAGGGATCTTGATGATCGACCCTGCTTCCAACTCGTTGCGCGTCCTGATCGTGGATGACGACGCGGTTGACCGCTTGGCGGTGCGCAGAATTCTCGAACGGAAGCAGATCGCACACACGATCGAAGAGCGAGGCTACCTCGTGGACGGTCTGAAGGCTGTCGAAGAAGGCAAGTTCGACGTGGCGCTGGTGGACCACAACCTGCCTGACGGCGACGCCTTCGGTTTCTTACGTTCGCTGGATGAACGAGCTCTGCACGGCCCGCCGGTCGTGGTGATGACCGGCGCCGAGCAAGAGGAGCTCGGGCTCGAACTCTTGGCCGCTGGCGCGCAGGATTACCTGCTCAAGGGGGACATCAACCGCAGTAGCCTGGAACGCGCGCTGCGCTACGCTGTTGAGCGTCACCGCATCCAGCGGCAGCTCGACGAAGCCAACGAGCGCTTGGAAGCGTTGAGTCGCCAGGATCCCCTGACCGAGGTGCTCAACCGTCGCGGTCTGGAAGCGTTGTTGAACGTGGAGCGCAGCCGTTCGCAGCGTCGTGGTCTCGACCTGGTGGCCCTGTTGATCGACTGCGACGACTTCAAGCGCATCAACGACGAACTCGGCCACGCAGCTGGCGACCAGGTGCTGATGCAGATCGCCGAGTTGCTGGGCGAGGCGACGCGCGCCGTGGATCACGTGGCGCGCATCGGCGGTGACGAGTTTCTGATCCTGGTCTCTGAGACGCACTTGGATGCGGCCCTCGAGGTTGCTGAGCGGGTGCGTCGCAAGGTCTCCGAGAAGCCGCTCAGCGTGCCCGGCGGCGAGGTCGAGATGACGGTGAGTATCGGTGCCGCCAACGTCACCTATGCACCCGATGTGCACAGCCTGGTGATCGCGACGCAGGAAGCCCTGCGTCAGGCGAAGCAGAAGGGCAAAGACCGGGTGATGGCGGGCTGAGCCCGCCATCGAAATCCCCACCTCTGACAGGATGTCGCTAGGGGACGACGGTCCAGCCCCCGAGAGTGCCAGACTCGAAGTCGTCGCTCTTGAGCATCTGCAGCACTCGGGGAGCGAGTGCGAAGTCGGCTCGGATCGGAGTATCGCCGGTGAGCTGCAGTGAGTAGCCCTGGTCCGGATCGCATTGACCGGCGAAGGCTGAGCCATTCGGACAATCGACGCCCACGTAGACCTGTTCGGCGTACCCCAGGCTGTTGCGGGATGAGACGAGATAGGTACTCGTATCCAGCGCCTGGTAGTAGTGACCGTTCGCGTTCGTGGTAGCCGTAGCGACCAGGGTCGAGTCCTGGGCGTTCCAGATGTCGATCTGCACGTTCTCCAAGGCTGCACCGGTGCCAGCATCCTTGACGTACCCGTAGAGACCCACCTGTGCCGGGTACTCGACCAGCTGTATGTTCGGTGTCGCCAGATGCGGAGCGGTCATGATCTGCTTACCTTTGGCTGGGTCACATTGCTGGGAGTAGTACGCGCTGACGCCCAACGGGCACAGGATGCCGTCGTACAGCGTCGGGATCGCAGTCGAGAGTGACGGATCCGAGCTGACGGTGTAGGTACCCTCGAGGCCGGTGAATCGGAAGTAGCCGTCCGCATCCGTATAGGCACTGGTTGGATTGAAGGGGTTCGGTTGACTGTCCCAGGCTTCGATTCGCCGCGAAGCGACGCCGGAGCCGTCCACCGCGCTGACCAACCGGCCGGTCAGTACGCCGCGCGGCGCGAGCACGAAGTCGATGGCGGTGATCTGCTCGTCTGTGGAGACCGTGAAAACGGTGCCAGTGGTGACGTCGCAGCCGGGAGCAGTGCCGTTGAACGGGCAGGTGACACCGTCGAAGAGCTCACCATAGTAGGAGTCGCTGGCGGCAGTGATCGTGTACATGCCTGCCGCGCCTCGCAGCGTGTAGGAGTTGTTGAGGTTTGTTGTCGCGTCGACCTGGTTCCCGTCTTCGTCCCACAAGCGGACCACGGCGCCATACGCGTTGCCGCCGGTCTCGGTGTCCAAGACGGTGCCGGAGAACGTCGTCCAGGTTTCGAGCTGGAAGTCGAACCTTCCCAGAGTCGTACCGACCTGGGGGTGGACTGGCGTCCCGTCCGAGATGGGACAGCTGCCGTTCGGCGGACAGTGGACGTTCGGGTAGACCTCGTTGATGTACCTGGAATCGCAGCCAATACACTTCAAGGCCAGGAGAGTCACCGGCTTGGCAGGGAGTTGGTTCAGCTCGTAGTCACCGTTCGCGTCGGTCACGTCGCCAGCCACGTAGAAGTCGGGAAGGTCCGGGTCGAACGCGTAGACGTACCAGCGATACAACGGATTTCCCGAGGCGTTGGTGACTCGGCCAGAGAGCCTGCCGCCTTCCTGCAGCTGCAGATCGATACCGGCGCGGTGTGCGCCGAGAGTCAGCTCGATGTCGACGCCATCTTCGAGGTCGCAGATACCGTTGGGGCCCAAGCACTGCCCATCCGGGTAGATCTCGTAGAGGTAGCCATTGCCTCCGGCCTCTAAGAAGTAACTTCGCGGACCGAGACCTTGGAAGCTGTACTGACCCAGCGTGTCGGTGTACGTCGAACTCATGATGGTGTTCGGTGCGACTCGTAGCTTCACGCGTACCCCGGCTATCGGATTGTCTTCGGTATCCCGAATGGTACCGGAGATACGGCCAATGTTGCGCAGCTGAAAGTCGATGCCGCTGGTCTCCGTGTGGACCTGCACGGCGACGCGCGTGGCACTGGCGAGATCGCAGCCGCCGAGAAGCTCACACTCGATTCCGTCGTAGTACTGAGACAGAAAACCGTATCTGCTGGCCTTGACCACGTACTCGCCTGCTGCGAGGCCGCGCTGTAGGTACGTACCTTGGCTGTCGGTGTAGGCGCGGCCGATCCAGTAGCCGTCCGGGTTCTGAATCTCGACCTCGGCGCCCGCGATGGGAAGGCCATCCTGTTCGATGACGGTGCCGCTGATCGCTCCCATGGAGGACAGCTGCATATCGATTCCCGTGACCGTCTGCCCGCTGCTGACTGCGATAGCGGCACCATTGGTTACCCCGCAGATGGTTGGATCACTCGGACAGTCCAACCCGTTGTAGATCTGACCGATGTAGTACGCCAGCTCGGCGCTGACGTAGTACGTGCCCGCCGGAAGTTTTTCGAACGCAAAGCTGCCATCGGCTGCCGAAAAGATCCGGTGCAAGTAGTCTCCTTGCGCATCCCAAAGCTCGATTCGCGCTCTGTCGAGTCCCTGCCCCTCGGGATCGGTGACCATGCCTTGGATGCGCGCCGCGGCGACCAGATCGAAATCGATGCCAGACACGGTCCCGGCTGCAGGAGTGTGCACGGTCTCACCGGCGTCGACGTCGCACGAGTAGACGCAGGGTTGGTCCCGGTACAGTTCGTCCACGTAGTCGCCGGAGCTCGAAGTGCGAAGCTTGAATCCTTCGTACGGGTAGTATGAATCCTTGGTGGCCGTCACCGTGTAGCTGCCGTCGGAGTTGGTTGTGGTGCTGCGTTGGAAGTAGCCGTCACTATAAAGGTTCACCTGCACATTCTGCAGCGGAGCTGCATTCGCCTGTGCGGTTACCGTGCCGCTGATCTCCCCCCCCCCGTTCCGTAGTTGAGTTGGTACTGGCCGCCGCTTCCCTCGAAGCTGCTGATGCGAATCCAGAGACTCTGGTTGGTGGAGAGTTGGGCACCCAGCGCGGACTGCAGCCCGAAAGCATCGTCATTGCAGGAAACCTGGTTGTTGGCGGTTCCTGGGCATTCGAGATGTACTGACAGGACGGTGTCGAAGTCGGATCCGATCGTGTCAGCTGCGAATCGAAGGTACGAGGGCGAGCTGACGCGGTACCAGACGTCGCCATCGCCTTGGCCTCCGCAGCCAGTACTACCATCGAGGGTGGCTCCCGCGAGCGAACCGGTGTAGCTACCGAAGGCAATCAGCGGAGCGGTCTCGCAGGTATCCGAACCCGGCTGCGCGATGATGGCCTTCTCGGCGATGAGCGGGGGCGACACGAGCGCTCGCATCGCCTGGACTTCGCCCTCCGCGCGCGTCTCGCTTGTGGCACACATCGTCTCGGCCGCACGCTGTAGGTTTTCGACCAGCGGTAGTAGCGCGTCGAACTTGGGCGCCAGCTCGGAGAGGTCGGTGCGTAGGAGTAGCCACTTGGCCTCGAAGCTCCGGCTCGCCGCGCGCGCTTCTTCGCAGGTCGAGAGATCTGCGGTGGCGATGCGGTGCAGCACGCGGCGCAGTTCGTCGTCGAAGTCCTGCAGTTGATCGGCTGGCGTGCTAGCTCGAGCCGTGCTGGTGCAGCAAACGACGAGGGCAAAGAGTGTGAGCCCACGAAGGGCGATGCCGAAACGCATGGGGGGTCTCCAAAAGTTGTTCGGGAAGGTGCTCGGGACGGACTTGCGTCCCGAGCGTGTGCACTCGTCTCTTTAGACAGCCACTGTGCTTCGTTTTTGCACCATGAAGCGCACTTTGTCTTCTGCAACTTCCATTTTCAGCTGACTGGCGTAGCTCAGGGCAGTGCTGGCTCGACCGTCCAGCCATCTAGCGTGCCGGACTCGAAGCCGTCGCGCTTGAGCACCTCTCGGGGCGTGAGCGCGAAGTCGGCTCGGATCGGAATGTTGCCGGTGAGGTCCAGCGTATAGCCCTGGTTCGGCTGGCACGGGCCGTAGAAGGCGGAGCCGGCGAGGCAGGCGACTCCGACATAGACCTGTTCCACGTGGCCCGGGCTGTTGCGAGTGGAGACGAAGTACGTCCCGACGCTCAGCGCTTGGTAGTAGTGACCGTTCGCGTCCGTGGTGGCGGTGGCGGCCAGGGTCGAGTCCTGGGCGTTCCAGATGTCGACGGCCACACCCGCCAGTCCGTCGCCGGAGGTCTCGTCTGTCACGTAGCCGTAGAGTCCCACCTGTTGCGGATACTCCATCATCAGGATGCTCGGCGCAGCTTGGTTGGCGCCGATCACGATCGGCTTGCCTTTGGCGGGCTCGCATTCTCTGGAATAGTAGGAACTTACACCGAGTGGGCACAAGATACCGTCGAACAAGGTCGGGATAGCATTGCTAGGCGGATCGGTGCTCACCGTGAAGGTGCCGACGAGACCAGTGAAGCGGAAGTAGCCGTCGGCATCGGTATAGACCGAGGGAGGACTGAACGGGCTGGGCTGCAGATCCCATGCTTCGATGAGCCGGGAAGCGACGCCGGAGCCATCGACCGCGCTGACCAACCGTCCCGTGAGTACGCCGCGCGGCTCGAGCACGAAGTCGATGTCGGTGATCTGCTGATCTGTCGATACATTGAAAACCGTGCCGGTGGTGACGTCGCAAGTAGGGACTCTGCCGTTGAATGGACAGGCGATGTCATCGAAAACTTCGCCATGGTAGGAGTCGCTGGCGGCGGTGACCGTGAACTTGCCGCTGGCGCCTCGCAGGGTGAACGGGTTGCCGGAACTGGTCCTAGCCCAATCTACCTGGTTGCCGTTCTCGTCCCAGAGGCGGATCTCGGTATACCTTGCCTTGCCTCCGGTCTCCGAATCGTAAATGGTACCCGTGAAGGTGGTCCACATCCCGATCTGAAAGTCGAAGCTGCCCAGACTCGTTTCGACCTGAGGCGTGACGCGCAGTCCGTCGGTGATGGGGCAGCTGCGGTCTGGCAGGCAGTGGACGTTCGGGTAGATCTCGTTGATGTACTCGGAGCTACATCCGGAACACCTCGAGGCCTTGAGGTAGACAGGCGTGGGGGGTAGGTGTTCGAGTACATAGTTTCCGTTTATGTCGGTCAACGCGAAAGCCAGGTTGTAGTCGATGGTGTTCGGGTCAAAGGCATACACCCCCCAACGATGGAGAGGCGCGCCGGTAGTATCGGTGATCCGGCCGAACAAGCGACCACCTTCCTGCAACTGCAGGTCGATACCGCTGCGATGGGCGCCGAGTGTCATCTCGATACCGGTCCCCTCTGCGAACTCACAGGTACCGTTGTTGCCCAGGCAGGGCCCGTCGGGATAGATCTCCCAGACATAGCCGTTGCCACCGGCCATCACGTAGTACGTACCCTCTCCCAGGCCATCGAATTCGTACTGACCCAGAGCATCAGTGTAGGTCGAGTCCCGAATACTAGGCTCCGAGGTCCGCAGGTAGATGCGTATGTCGGCTAGCGGGTAGTTGTCGGTATCCCGGATGGAGCCGGAGATGCGACCGGTATTGTTCAGCTGGAAATCGATCCCTGCAGTCTCGGTGTCGGCCTGCACCGTTATCCGCGTCGCGCTGGCGAGGTCACAGGACTCATTGCCGAGAAATCCGCATGGGAGGCCGTCGTAGTACTGGGACGAGAAGCCGTTTCTGCCGACCAGCACTAGATACTCTCCTGCTGCCAGACCTTGTTGTTCGTAGTGACCCTGGCTGTCCGTGGAGACCTGGGAGATCAAGGTGCCATCCGGAGTTTGAGTTTTGACGCTAGCGCTGGAGATCGGGGTGCCGTCCTGATCGACTACCGTGCCGCTGATCGAGCCCTCTTTACCCAGCTGCATGTCGATGCCGGTGACGCTCTGGCCGACGGCGACCGGGATGACGGTTCCGCGGGACAGAATACAGTTGGCAGTCAAGCCATGGGCGCAAGCCTGCCCGTCGTAGACTTCATTGACAAAACTACTCGCATGAGACCTGACGAAGTACTTGCCCGCGGGGAGCCTGGTGAAGGCGTAGCTGCCATCAGCGGCCGAGAAGACCTGGTGCAGTTGCTCGCCCAGGTCATCCCACAGTTCGACCTCGATGTTCCGCAGACCCGTTCCCGAAGTGTCGGTGATCGTGCCCGCGATCCGCGCGGCCGGTGACAGTGCGAAGTCGATACCGGCGGCCGTACCACTTGCCGGTGGGGTTACTTCCTGGCCGAAGCCGGTGTTGCCGAGTTCCCGATCGCAGGGGGAGATGCACGGCTGGTCCTGGTAGACCTCGTCGATGTAGTCCTCGGAACCCGAGGCGCGAACCTTGAAGCCTTCGTAGTGCAGGCTACTGGTGGGAGCGCTGTAGCTGCCATCGGCGTCGGTGGTGACGCTGCCGACAAAGGAGTAGTCGTGGTAGACGCTCACCTGCGCGCCCTCCAAGGGAGCCCCGTCGGCTTCCGCGGTGACCGTGCCGGCGATGCTACCCCCTATGCCGTAGTTCAGCTGATACTGGCCTCCGATCCCGTCGAAGCTGCTGATCCGGATCCACACACTCTGGTTGGCAGAGACCTCGGACAGCAAGGCCGACTGCAGACCAGCGGTGTCGTCGTCGCACGCAATCTGGTTACTGGTCGTACCTGGGCACTCCAGGTGTACCGACACTACGGTGTCGAAGTCGGAGCCGAAGGTGTCGACCAGGAAGCGGAGGTACGAGGGCGAGTCGACGCGATACCACACGTCGCCGCTGCCCTGGCCGCCGCAGCCAGTGCTGCCGTCGAGCGTGGTTCCGAGGAGCGAGCCCGTGTAGCTGCCGAAGGCGATCAGCGGCGCCGTCTCGCAGGTGTCCGAGCCGGGCAGAGCCATGATGGCCTTGTCGACGCGCGGTATGCCCGGTGGCAACAGCAGTGAACGCATGGTTTGAAGCTCCCCGTCCGCGCGGGATGTACGCACGGAGCAGAGGGTCTCGGCGGCCCGGCGCAAGTTGCCGACCAGCGGAGAAAGAGCGTCGAACTTCGACGCCAGCTCGGGTATCTCGGCGCGCAGCAGTCGCAGCTCGGCCTCGAAGGTACCGGCCGTCGCGCGCGCTGCTTCGCAGCTCGCGAGGTCCGCGGTGGCGATCCGGTGCAACGTCCGGTTCAGGTCGCGATCGAAGTCGCGCAGGCGCTCCTGGGGCGTGCTGCCCAGGGCCGTCGTGGTGCACAAGACGAGGCAGGCAAGGAGGATCGTCACGGGGCGGACACTGCTGTTGTAGCGCATGTAGATCTCCAAACGTTCATCGGATTGCGTCGAGAGAGGAAGTCGACTCGACGTGAGAATTCATTTTGTCAATTCTCCAGGACGCTGCGCAGGGCGAAGTCGGCACGCTGGCCGGCCTGGAAGTCGAGCAGCAAGGTAGTGCCCGTGCCGGGATCGCAGGCGCTGTTGCCGTCGATGATGGGGCACTCCTGGTTCGGGTAGACCTGATCGACGAAGCCGAGGTCGTTCGAGGTCACGACACGGTACTGGCCGGTGGGGAGGTCCAGGACGTACGTACCGTCCTGCTCGCTGAAGCGACTGTCGACCAGGGTGCCGTCCAGGTCGTAGATCTCGATCCGTACATCCGCCAGGGGTGCGCCGCTGGCGGCGTTGCGGACGCTGCCGAATAGGCGTAGCGGCCGGTACGGCAAATGGAGATCGATACGCCGGCTGATTCCTGCGGAAATGGCGAGAGGCGTGCCCTTTGTCGGATCGCAGGGTCTGCTGCAGGTGAGTCCGTCGTACAGGACGTTGCTGTAACCGTAAGAGCGCCCCGGCACGTCGTTCAGCGAGGAACTGAGGAAGTAAGTGCCATGCGCCAGTCCGGCAAAGACGTAGCGGCCGGCTCGGTTGGTGAAGGTGAACTGGTTGGCGCCGTCTAGCTTGCGCAGCTTCACGGACCTGAATGCCAAGGGGGCGCCAGTGACGCCGTCGAGCAGGAAGCCGTGGACTGTGCCCTGGGGACGCAGCAGGAAGTCGATGCCAGCGGTCGTCTGGCCGGCACGGGCACGCACGGCCCGGCCCTGGGTCGGGTCACAGGTCAGCGGACGGAAGGGACCGTTGGCGCCCGGACAGGGCAGCAGGTCGTAGGTCTGAGCCTCGAGGGCTTCGTCCACGGCGGTCAAGTAGTAGAGGCCCGGTGGCAAGGCCGGCGTGGCGAAGGCGCCGTCCACCGCCACGTCGACGGTGCCGCGCACGGACCGGTCGGCGTTCTGGTAACGCACCTCGGCGCTCGGCACCGGGTACTCACTGCTAGTCAGGTTGCGGTCCGTCACCACGCGTCCCGCCAGCACGCCGCCGCCGCGCAACCGGAAGTCGATGCCGGTGAGGTGTGCGTCTTCCGCCACCAGCAGTGGGGTGCCGCCCTGGAACTGGTAGAGGAAGATGTCGGTTCGCGGCCGCACGTCCTCGACGCCGTCGTAGAACTGGGTGACATAGGGCGCTTCGCCTGGCACGGAGCGGGCCATGAGCAGGTAGAAGCCGCGTTCGAGAGCGGTGAGGGCATAGCTACCATCGCCCTGGCTGAACGCCGTGGCGTGAACCCTGCCGTAGTAGTCGTGCAGCAGTAGCTCGATGTTCGGCAGCGGTTGACCGGCCAGGTCGGTAACGGTGCCGCGCACGCTGGCGTTGGTCTTGGCGCTGCCTGCGTTGGCGCGCGAGGGAATCGAAGGCGAGGGTTGTCGGCTTGCAGGCGTGGCGTCCAGGCGCGTACCGCGTTTGGGAAGGCGGAAATCCACCAGCGGGAAGTTGGCGTCGCCCACTT
Organism: uncultured bacterium; assembly: GCA_965368975.1. Taxonomy (GTDB): domain Bacteria; phylum Acidobacteriota; class Thermoanaerobaculia; order Multivoradales; family JAHZIX01; genus CBDUPA01. The sequence goes on from CBDUPA010000003.1 coordinate 182,191, forward strand.
GCACCGCGCTGCCGGAGGCCGGATCGCAGTTGCCGAGCCAGGCCGAGCCGTCCGGACACGCCACGCCGTTGAAGACCTGGTCGAGGTGACCGATCTCGTTGTGGGTCGAGACGAAGTAGCCGCCGGGCGGCAGCTCGAACTCGTACCGGCCACTGCTGTCGGTCTCGACCTGACCGACGTGGTCGCCGCTGCTGGCGTCCCAGACATCAATGCGGATGCCGCTCAGGGGCACGTTACGGACCGGTTCCTCGACGCGACCGCGCAAGCCGGTGACCAGCGGTGTCAAGACGAAATCGATGTCCGGAGTCAGCTCGCGGTCGCGCACGGTGACCAGGGTGGCGCCCGCCGGTGCGCCGTTGCAGGGAGCCTCTTCGAGGCCGTCTGGGCAGTCGATGCCGGGGTAGAAGCGGGGCACGTACTGGCCTGCGCGGTGGCGTTCCCCAGCTCCAACATAATAGTCGCCAGGCGGCAGGGCATCGGTAGTGTAGAGGCCGGTCTGGAAGCTGCTCCTGTCGGTCGCGATCAGCTCACCGCTGGGATCGAAGATAGCGATCCTGGGCCCGATCGGCTGGCCGGTGAAGACGTTGACGGTGCGACCGGAAATGGCGCCGAAGGGGTCGAGGTGCAGGGCGATGCCGGAGATCACGTCGCCCAGCTCGATCTCGATCACGGTGCCGGTCGGTGCCTCGGTGCACTCACCGTTGCACTCCCCGCCGCCGTAGATCTGGCCGTTGTGTCCGCGGTAGGAAGCGGAGAGGCGGTAGGAGCCAGGCAGAATGCCGAACAGCTCGAAGGTGCCCTCGAACGCCTGCCGTGGCACGTCGACACGCTCGCCGGTGGTGGCATCCCAGAGCTGCAGGTCCGGGAAGGTGAGCTCACCGCCGGTGACCGAGCTGAAGACGCGCGGGCGCAGCACGCCGAGGGTTTCGAGTTCGAAGTCGAAGCCAGTCTGGGGAGCGACGGCACCCTCGAAGACCACCGGCGTGCCCTGCTCCAGGGGAGGGCAATCCGGCAGGCATGGCAGACCGTCGAAGAGTTCACTGCGCCAAGCTTCGGTACTCACGATCAACCGGTACTCGCCGGCCTTGATGCCGCGGATCTCGTAGTCGCCCGCACTGTCAGGGAAACCCAGTCCCACGACCTGGTCGCTGGCCGACCACAGCTGAACCTGGCCGCGGCTGATCGCCCCGCCCTGGCTGTCGGTAACGCGCCCTTGGAGTGTGCCGAGCGCGCGAGCCTCGAGATCGATACCCGTGACGCCGGCACTGCCGACGTTGATGGCAGTCGCGCCGTCGGTGGAGCACGAAGTGTTCAGAGAGTCGCAGGGCGGTGCGCCCAGGAGCTGAGGATGGATATCCCTGTTGAAGAACAGGTAGTACTCAGCGGCTGGCACTGACAGGGTGTATCTGCCTTGTGTGTCCGTGCTGGTGGAGTTGGTGATCTGAGGGAAGGGGTCGTAGACGCGATACGGCGAGGCCGTCACTACGACGCTTGCCAGCGGTGCGCCGGTGATGTCCGTGACGGTCCCCTCGATCGTCGGGTGCGGCACCAGCTGGAAGTCGATACCGGTGATCGGGGACTCCTGGGCCACCAGCGGTACGGCGTCGAGCGGATCGCAGCGGTCTTCGTTGATGAAGTCGGTGAACAGCGGGCAAGTGGCGCCGCCGTAGACCTGGTCCTCGTGGCTGCGGCCGCTGTCGGTGTACAGGTAGTAGGTGTCGCCGACCTGGGTGGGCAGGCGGTAGGAGCCGTCTGGCTGGGTGAAGACGGAGTTGATGCTGAAGTCGTCGCTGTTGTAGGCGTTGATCCGGCGATCGACCAAAGGCGTACCGTGGATATCGGTCATGTACCCCTGGATCGAAGAGCCACTGACGGTGAGTGGGCTCAGCTCGAAATCCACCCCTGTCGCCGCCGGGTAGTGACGGCCGGTCGGCTGCATGTCGAGGATCGAGGATCGCAGCAGGTCGTTGCTGGAGCCACAGCCGAAGGAGAGGCAATCGATGTGGTCGAACAGCTGCGACCGGTAGCCATCCGCCTGGGTGTAGACGAAGTAGCCCCAGGGCGGGACGTTGCGTAGCACGTATTCGCCGTTGGCGTCGGTGGTGGTGGTGCGGTTGAAGTTGTCCTCCAGGTCCGCGCGCTGGCTTCGCACAATTGCCCCTGCCAGCGGCTGGCCTTCCGTGTCGGTCACTCTGCCGCGAATGTGGACACCGTCGAGCAACACCAGATCGATGCCGGACGTCTCGGTGCCGGTCGCCACCGGCACCGGCGTACCGTCCAGGGGGTCACAGCCGGCCGGGCAGGGTAGGCCGCCGTAGAGTATACCGGTGGTGAAGAACGGTTCCCCGCGGTAGGCATAGAGGAAGTAGTTGCCGTCGGGCATGCCCTCCACGAAGAAACTGCCGTCGTCAAAGCGCGTGTGCGCGTACCGGAAGATCTCGCCGTCGGCGTAGAAGACGGCGACGACCACGCCGGTGGCCGGTGTTCCGTCTTCGTTCGACACGCGACCACTCAAGCGGCCTCCCGGACTCAGTTCCAGGTCGATGCCGGTCAGCATCTCGCCGGCGCGTAGGGGCAGCGCTGTGCCCAACTCGTCGGTGCCGCAGTGATCGTCGCGCTGGAAGCGGATCACGTCGTCGAAGAGCTCGTCGACGTGTGCCGGAGCTCCGTAGCTGTGGAGGTAGGCATCCTGGCTGTCGAGGTCGTCGTCCGGGTAGCCGAAGTGGTAGGAGCCGGTGGTCGTGGTCGAGAAGGTGCTCTCGAGGTGGAAGCCGAACTCACGGTTGCACAGTTCGATCCGGGTGTTGATCGGCGAGCCATCGCTCTCGCTGCTCACGCGCCCTTCAACGCTGGGATACATGCCAACGCGCAACTGGTAGTCGCCGCTGTCGTCGGCGGAGAAGCCGGACAGGCGAACGAGCACTTCCTGCCCTGCGTTCATCAAGGCATAGGCCGTTGCTTGAAGACCGTAGCTGTCGTCGGCGCACACCCTCTCGTTGCTGCCCGTGCCCGGACATTCATCCGCTCGATGCACCGACACGACGGTGTCGAAGTTCGAACCGGAGCTGTCGAAGCCGACGGCGCCGCGCTCTGTGGCCCGGTAGCGGAACCAGACATCGCGCGAGTCAGAGAGGCTGCAGCCGTTGCCGCCGTCCTGTGTCGCCGTGCTCAACGAGCCGGTGACCGTCTGGCCTAGTTCCAGGATCTGCGCATCCGCGCAGCTGTCGTTGGCCGGTGCGGTCTTCGACTGGGCTCGCGGCGACTGGGATCGCGGCGCCAGGGGAGTGTGGGTGCGCAGCGCGTCCAGGGCCGCCACTTCACCGCGCTGGTGTAGCTCCAGGGCCAGGCGCAGGTTGTCCTCCAAGGCGCGCAGGGCGTCGAGCTTACGGGCAGTGACGGAGTCGGGCGTCGCCGCTGCCAGTGCTGCGAGAGAGTCCAGTTGCTGGCCTACCGCTTGCTGCCGACTCTGCCAGCTGGCGCGTTGTGCTTTGTCAGGTGACCTGGTCTCGCGCACCTCGACCAGGAGCTGGTGCAGCTGCTGGTTCAGCTGTTGCAGGTCGTGTTGGGTGTCGCTATTCCCAGCGACTGGCTGGTGCGTCGCGGCGATGGCGGGCGCCGCGAGGAGCAGGAGCAGGGGCAGCACCAAGAGGTTGCGCGGCCGAAGGGCGGAAAGGGGCGAATAGCATCGGGATGAAACCACAGAGAACCTCCAAGAGATTGGACAGTAGGACGTCTAGGGCCGTTCGCTTGCGATGACTGTTCTTGCGCCGACCCCTAGAGTAGGCGCAAGAGATCCGGGGGCGGGATCAGATGTCCCTGGAGGAGGTCAAAGCCGAGCAACGGGAGTCGATCTTCGTGAGTAGCTGCAATGTTGCCGTGCGAGCGGCGAACTAGACTCCCACTGGTGGCAGCCTCTGTTTGTTGGGGACGGCAGAGCCGTAGGTCCTGTACGGGCAACTGGGCTCCAGGTTGCTTACGGTGGCTAGTTCGGCGCCAGCACACTGCGCAAGGAGAAGTCGGCTCGCTGTCCGGTTTCGAAGTCGAGCGTCAGCGGCGTACCGCTGCCGGGATCGCAGGCTGAGCTGCCATCGACGATCGGACACTCCTGGTTCGGATAGACCTGGTCGACGAAGCCGAGGTTGTTGTCGGTCAGCACGTGGTACTGACCGGGTGGGAGGTTGATTAGGTAGCTGCCGTCGAAGTTGCTGTAAGTCGTAGCGACCAGTGCGCCGTTGGCGTCGTAGACTTCGACGCGAATATTGTGCAAGACAGCGCCGCTCGCGGCGTTGCGTACGGTGCCGAATACGCGCAGCGGCGAGCGCGGCAGGTAGAGGTTGATAGTCCGATCGACTCCGGGATCGCCGAGGATCGGTTTCCCCTTGGTCGGCTCGCACGCTCCGCGGCAACTCAGGCCGTCGTAAAGCACGTTCGCGTAGTTCTCACCGCCGGCTCCTAGGGTACGCAGGAAGTACGTGCCGACGGGTAGGTTGTCCAAGATGTAGCGCCCAGCACGGTTGGACCTCGTTCGCCAGGACTGTTCAAAGGCCGGCGCAACCGCCTCGATCGTCATTCCGGGCAACGGTTCGCCGCTGACGGCGTCATAGAGGTAGCCGGAAATCCTTGCCCAAGGGCGCAGATAGAAGTCGATGCTCGATGTCGTTTGGCCCGCGCGCACGTGCACTGGGCGTCCCTGTGTGGGGTCGCAGCTGAAGGGACGGAAGGCTATCGTGTAGTCGAGAGGGCAGGGAATGCGGTCGTAGTTCTGGGCTTCGAACCCGAAGCTGACGGCCGTCAGATAGTAGCGTCCGGGTGGCAGCGGGGATGAAGCGAAGGTGCCATCTGCCGCGATATTGAGCCAACCGGAGAGGGAACCATCTGCGTTCTGGAAGCGGACTTGGCCGGACGGTACCGGTTCGTTGGTACCAGTACGCTGGCCGCTGGTGAAGACACGTCCAGTGATCAAGCCGCCGGCGCGTAGACGAAAATCGATATCTTCGACGCTACTGTCGGCTGCCAATGGTACCGGGGTGCCACCGTCGAAGCGGAGGTCGAAGCTCCGGTTGCTGCAGACTGGAGTGCAGTCGATACCGTCGAAGATCTGCTCGACGTAGGGCGCCGAGGCGCTGACAGAGCGGGCGACGAGCACGTAGTACCCGGGCTCGAGGTTGTCGAGGAGGTAGCTACCGTCGGCCTGCGTCGAGGTCGAAGTGAGAATGTTGCCGAAGAGACTCTGCAACAAGACTTCGATATCTTGTAAGGGGGTTCCGCTTCGGTCGGTGACGGTACCGTGGATACGGGAGGTGGCTTGACTTGATGAGGCCGCAGGCCCAGCACCCGAGCTGCCGATCGGAATGCGGAGAGCCTGGACCGGTGTCGAGGTCTCCGGCACGTCTCCGCGCGCGCTTCGTTGCGTCAGCCGAAAGCTCACGAATGGGAAGGCGGGGCTGGCGACCTCGACCGCGGTACCCGAGGAGGGATCGCAGCGACCGAGCCAGGCCGAGCCCTCTGCGCAGATGACTCCGCGGTACACCTCGTCACGCCAGCCTCGATCGTTGTGCGTCGAAACGAAATAACCTCCCGGTGGTAGCTCGGCTGCAAAGTTCGAACTTGTGACTTCGATGCGCTCGACGTGTGCCCCGGTCGAGGCGTCCCAGATGTCCACGTGAACACCATCAATCGGCTGAGAGTCGGCGGTCCGAACGTCGCCACGAAGTCCCGTGGACAGAGGTGTCAACACGAGGTCGATGTTCGCGGTCAGTCGGCCATTGACGACTTCCACAAGAAGGGCATCGCTTCCCGGTCCGCGCATGCACGGGGCCCGGTCGAAGCCATCCGGGCAGTCGACATCCGGAAACAGTCGAGGCATCTGGTTTCTATTAGTTGCGCCGACATAGTAGAAGCCGTCCGGAAGGGCTCTGGTCGTGTAGTTCCCGTCCGCGAACTGGCTGCTGCTAGCGGTGGTCACCTGCTGGCCCGTGCTGGCCCAGACCACGATGTCGGAGGATGTTCCACGGCCAGTGAAAGCACCTGTAATGCGGCCCGAAATGGCACCGAAGGGTACGAGTCGAAACTCTATGCCAGAAATCACGTCGCCAAGTCCGATATGTAGGATGTCTCCGTCCGGTGCCGAGGTGCAGGTTTCGGTACACGCGCTGCCACCGTAGATCTGACCGTTGTAGCCGAACCTAGAAGCGGAGAGGCGGTACGAGCCGGGTTGGATGTCGAAGAACTCGAACTCGCCGTCCACAGTTCTGCGTAGGACATGAGCGGGTTCACCGGACCCGGCGTGCCACAGTTGTAGGTCAGGATCGGATAGTTTCGCTCCGTTGGTGGCGTCGACGAAGCGCGCATGTAGGACCGCGAGGGCATCAAGCTGAAAGTCGAAGCCGGTTTGGGGGACTCGAGAACCGGTGAAGTTGACGGCGAGTCCCTGCTCCAGCGGCGGACAGCTCGGTAGGCAAGGGAGGTTGTCGTAGAGTTCGCCAACCCAGCCGGCGCCACTGTATTCGAGCCAGTGCTTCCCGACCGGTATGCCGCCGATTTCGTATTCGCCCTGGAGGTTCGGAGTGCCCGACCCGAGTACCACTCCGAGATCGTTGCGCAACAGGACACTGCCGTCGCTGACAGGCTGCCCTGCCATGTCGAGCACGCGGCCAGTCAAGGTGCCGAACCCTCGAGCCTGCAGATCGACGCCGGTAACGTCTGCAGCTTCAACTGCCACAGCTGTGGCACCTTCCGTCGGGCAACTGAAGACGTTGAAGAGGTCGTCGCACGGCGGCGCTCCCAGTACCTGCGGCATGATGCCTTTGCTGAAGTACAGGAAGTGGTCGCCTGCCGGTACTGGCAGGCTGTACCGACCTTCAGCGTCGGTCGTAGTCTGGTTGGTTAGGGTGGGGAAGGGCCGGTATTCCGGAGAGCGGGTGGCGACCACTTCGACGCCAACAAAAGGCAGACCATCGACGTCTTTCACAGTGCCCTCGATCCGCGGGTGCGGCACCAGTTGGAAGTCGATACCGGGAGTCACGGAAGACTGTGCCTCGAGCGGTTCACCGTCTAGTGGCTGGCAGCGGCTGTCTCTGATGTCGGTTGTGTACAGCGGACAAGTCTTGCCGCCGTAGAGCTGATCTTCATGGGTGCGTGAGCTGTCGGTGTACAGGAAGTAGGTAGTGCCCGGCTCGGTAACCAGCAGGTAGCTGCCGTCGTCTGCGGTGCGTGTGAAGACAGTTCTAGATCGGTCCGGGTCAAAGGCCAGCACCAAGCGCTCGGCCAGCGGAGTCCCTTCGGTGTCGGTGACGCGGCCCGCGAAGGCCGAGCCGCTGAAGGCGTCAGCCTCCGATTGCATCCGGAAATCGGCACGCAGACTCGGATAGTGGCGGCCAGTGCGTTGCAGGTCGATGACGGTCAAGCCGACGAGCTGAGTCAGAGGACAGCTGTCCGGCGGGCACTCGGCACCGTCGAAGAGCTGCGTCACAAACCCATCGGCGCTCACCTGGAGCAAGTAGCTCCAGGCCGGCAAGTTGCGCAGAATGTAGTTGCCGTCGGCATCGGTGCTCGTGGTGCGGATGAACTGAGAGTCCCGGTCACCCTCCAAGAGCTGGAGTCGAGCGCCCTCCACAGCCTGCCCATGACTATCCGTTACGCGTCCGTAGATGTGGATGTCGTCGGTCAAGAAGACATCGATGCCCGAGCTTTCCTGGCCGGCCTGGACTTGAACCGCCTGGCCTTGCAACGGATCGCAACCGGTGGGGCAAGGAACGCCACCGTAGAGCGTACCGTCCGCCGATTGAGTGTCTCGATTGACCTGGACGAAGTACTCGCCAGTGGGCATGCCCGCCAAGCGGTACGAACCGTCGAGTGTCAGGCGACTCGCGTACAAGCGCCCCTGCTCGTCGTAGACGCGCACCACGATTACTTGCAGCGAACTCGGTGGGGTCGCGGGAGTACCATCGGCATTGAAGATCTGACCGCTAATTGCGCCGCCGCGGGCGAGCTGGAGGTCGATGCCGTTCAGGTGACTGCCGGTACGCAAGGGAAGGACCGTTCCGATCTGTTCGGTGCCGCAGAACCTGGAATCCAGCTCCAGCTGAATGTCGTCGTACGCTTCGTTGATGTGTTCGCGGGCCTGGCGCGAGTGGAGGTAGGCATCCTGAACGTCGAAGCCCGGCGAAAAGGCGGGCGTTCTGCCGAGTCGGTAGTCACCGGTCTCCGCATCGGTCAAGGTCGAGGCGATGAAGAAACCGAAATCTCGATTGCACAAGGCGACCTGCGCTCTCAGTGGTGAACCGTCCTCATCGCTGGTGATCTTGCCGGCGACAGTCGGAGGGCTACCCGCGCGTATCTGGTACTCACCTGCCGCCGCCGCATCGAAGCCAGCGAGTCGGATCAGAACCTCGTCGCCGGCTGGTAACAGGAGGGAAGCGATACCTTGAAGGCCGACACTGTCGTCGCTGCAGGTGACTTCATTGCTGGCTCCGAAGACCTGGTTAACGCCGAAACCAGGACAGCTCCGGTGTACGGAGACGGTAGTGTCGAAATCGGAACCGAGGCTGCTGAAGCTCACGAAGCCGGTCTCGAGCGCCGTGTAACGGAACCAAACGTCACGCCCTCCGGCTGCGCTACAGTTGCTCTCACCGTCAGCAGTGGCTTCGCTCAGGTTGCCAGTACGAATCTGGCCGAGCGCGAGCGAAAGGGCATTGGCGCAATCGTCGTTGGTCGGGGCTACCTTGTCACTCATCCCTGTCCGGCTACCGGAGGTGACCGGTAGTTCTCCCGCGGTGGGCAGCTGCTCGAGAGCCTCGAATCGGCCTTCCTGGAAGAACTCGACAGCCAACCGGAAGTTGTGCGCCAGGGCGCGCAGGGCGTCCACCTTGGCCGGCGGTAGGCCGGAGGCCAGCAGCTCATCGAGCTGATGATCGAGCTGCGCAACCCGTGTTCGCCAGGTGGCGAGCTGTTCTGCCCCGTCCTTGTCGGTGGGCTCGGTGTCGCGAACCTCGACCAGCCAGCCCTGGAGCTGCCGATCGAGTTCCTGTAGTTCGAGGTGGCTGGTTCGCTGCCCTGGCTGTACCTCCTGGGCTGCGATTGGCAAAGTCGCGAGGCACAGGAGCAGCAGGACGAGTACCGGCAGGAAGGTAGTCGGGGCTGCACGGAAAAGGCGAGGGAGATGAGTCTTAGGCATCGGGAGATTCTCCGGTTCGATGGGGGTTCCTGCTTGCTCCGATTCTCCTTGAGATCGGGATGACCTCACGGGACCTCCGAAAGGCGGTTCTATGTGTGTCCAAATCACTTTCTCATGCAGGTGCCGCTAGTAGGCTTCATGAGGTAGGCGCAAGACTCGCGGGAACGGGATCACCGGCAAGTCCGCGCCAGGAGGTGCTGAGTCCGCGGTCACGGCGCCAGCACGCTGCGCAAGGCGAAATCGGCGCGTTGACCGGTCTCGAAGTCGAGGGCAACCGGAGTGCCCGCGGTGGGATCGCAGACGTCGGCGCACTCCTGATCTGGGTACGCCTGATCAACGAAGCTCAGATCGTTCGACGTCACGACGTGGTACTGGCCGGGCGGCAGGTCGAAGCGGTACTCGCCGTCGTCTTCGCTGAAAGTCCAGTCCACGAGGGTGCCGGCGAGATCGTAGACCTCGATCCGGACGTTGCCCAGCGGGGCGCCGCTGACGGCGCTGCGAAGGGTGCCGAAGAGGTGTAGTGGCCGGCGGGGCAGTTGCAGGTCGATGCGCTGGCGGACGCCGGCACTGACGGAGATCGTCGTACCTTTGGTGGGTTCGCAGGGTTCCTGGCAGGTCAAGCCCTGGAACAGCACGTTGCTGTGGTCGCTCGGACTGAAGAGGGTGTTCTCGAGTTGGGTTGCGAGGACGTAGTCGCCGTCGAACAGACCCTCGAAGACGTAGCGCCCGGCGCGGTTGCTCACGACCTGGTAGGTGACGGTGCCACGCTCGCGAACCATCTGTAGCGGGACAAAGGGCAGAGGCTCGCCGCTCACCGCGTCGGTAACGAAGCCGGTGACCACGCCGGCCGGGCGCAGGAAGAAGTCGACGCCGCTGGTGGTCTGGTTCGGGCGCACTCGCGCCGGGCGGCCGTTGGTGAGGGTGCAGCTGAACGGCCGCGAGGGCACGTCGGCGTCGCGCGGGCAGGGGATGCGGCTGTAGTTCTGGGCTTCGAAGTTGCCACCATAGGCGGTGAGGAAGTAAGAACCGGGGGGCAGAATCGGGGTGCTGAATGTGCCGTCGCTGGCGGTCTCGAGGAAGCCGTAGACGGAGAGATCGGCGTTCTCGAAGCGCACGGTGATCCCGGCGAGTGGGTATTCGCTGGCGGTTGACGCAGCGTCGCTGAGTACGCGGCCGGTGAGGATGCCGCCGGGGCGTAGTCGGAAGTCGATGCCGTCGATCTGCGCTCCTTCGGACACCGGCACCGGGGTACCGCCATGCCTCGTGTAGTCGAAGTCGTAACCCTGGTTGCACAGCCAAGCGCAGTCGGCGCCGTCGAAGACCTGGCGTACGAACAGAGTCTCGCCCGTCAACGAACGCGCTTCGAACAGGTAAATGCCGCTGTTGACGGCGGTGAAGTGATAGCTGCCGTCGGTTTCGGTGAGAGTGCTGGTCACTTCGTGACCGGAGAAGCCACGCTGGACTACCTGGATGCCTTTCAGGGGTTGGCCCGTGATGTCGGTCACGGTGCCGCTGATGGTTGCGGTGGCTTTGCTGCTCGTTGGGTTGCTCGGTTCTTGGTGCGTCGGCAGCGGTAGCGCAGAGGGCAAAGCTGTGCCATCGTTGTGCGAGCCGCGGCCACGGGCGAGCGTGAGAGTGATCGATGGGAACCGGGCGCTGCCGACCTGCACCGGTGTGCCGAGCGCCGGATCACACCCTTCTTGCCGGGCCGAGCCAGCTGGGCAGCCCACGTTGTCGAACACCTCGTCGATCAAGCCCAGTTCGTTGTGCGTCGAGACGAAGTAGCCACCTGGTGGCAGCTCGAAGGAGAAGCGCGCCGAGGCGTCGGTCTCGCCCTGGGCGGTCAGGACGCCGGTGCGGGCGTCCCAGACGTCGATGCCGATAGTTCCCGGTAGTGGCCCGCCAGCGGTCTGGAACACGCGGCCGTTCAGGCCGGTGGTGCGCGGGCTGAGAGTGAAGTCGATCCCGGCGGTGGTGGTGGAGTCGCTTACCGTGACTGCGGCTGCTTGGGGTGGGATGCCGGCGCAGGTACCGCCTTCGAGGCCGTCAGGGCAGGCGACGCCGGGATGGAACTGCGGTATTTCCCCGGTCTCGCTCGCGGATGTTTGCCCGGCGCCGACGAAGTATTCGCCGTCCGGGAGTGGGTCAGTGGTGTAGGTGCCGTCCGCGGGCGAGGTCGATGTCCGCTCAACAACTCTTCCGTCAGGGCTGTACACCCTGACCGACACGCTGACCGGCTGGCCGGTGAGCGCCTCGGTCACCCGGCCGGCGATGGCGCCGTAGGGGGCGAGGTGGAAGTCGAGGCCGTCGATCTCCTGCTCCAGCGTCACCTCGAGTTGGGTACCGGCCGGCGTTTCGTCGCTGCAGGCCTCGACGCAGTCAGCGCCGCCGTAGAACTGGCCGTGATACCCGGTGTCGCTGGCCGAAAGGTAGTAGGTGCCAGGCGGCAGACCTTCGACTTCGAAGTTGCCTTGGAAGTCCGAGCTAATAGTGAGTTGGCTGACGCGCAGGCCGCTGTCGGCGTCCCAGACCTGGAGGTCCGGCTGGCTCACCGTCCTGCCCGATACCGCGTCCCATACGCGGCCTCTCAGCTTGCCGAGTGCTTCCAGTTCGATGTCGATGCCGGTCAGCGGGGTGACGCTGCCGTCCAGAACCAGGCTGGTTCCTTGCTGCCAGTCCGGACAGTCGGGCTGGCACAGCAGGCCGTCGTAGAGTTCGTCGCGCCGGGTCGAGAAGCGGGTGGCCAGCTTGTACTCGCCCGCCAGCAGGTGCGAGAAGTGGAAGGCGCCATCGTCTTGCGGAGACACGATCCGTTCGACCTCGCCCTCACGGACCGACCACAACACGACACTGTCGAGAAGGTCCGGCCCGTGGCCCTGGGTGTCGGTCACCCGGCCGCTGATGCTGCCCAACGCCCGGGCTCGCAGGTCGACGGTGAGATCCGCCGTGGTCACAGTGAAGACGGTGGCACCGTCGGTAGGGCAGAAGGAGCCAGGGTTGCACTCCGCGGCACCCGGAATGTGCGGGTGGATGCCGTTGCTGAAGCTGAGATAGTGATCGCCGGGCGGCACGGGCAGCGTGTAGGTGCCGTCAGTGGCGGTGGAAGTCACATTGGTCGCGGGGTAGAAGGCATCGAAAAGAGGTACTCGGGTCGCCGCGACGGAAACGTCCATCAGCGGAGTGCCAGCGACGTCGGTGACCGTGCCACGGATCATCGGGTGGGGGACGAGTTGGAAGTCGATGCCGGTCAGCGGTGCCGCCGGTGCCACCAGCGGGACCGCGTGCAGCGGATCGCAGCGGTCGTCGTCGATGAATTCGGCGTACCCGGGGCAGGGTTGTCCCCCGTACACCTGGTCTTCGTGACTGCGGCCGCTGTTGGTGTAGAGGTAGTAGGTGCGTCCGGCCTCGGTGGGTAGGCGATACGAGCCGTCCGTACCGGTGGTGGAGGTCAAGGTACGGTCGGCTTCGGGCTCATACGCCTTGATCTGGCGGTCGGCTAGCGGGTTGCCGCCGCTTTCGGTCAAGCGGCCTTGGAGGCTCGAGGGATTGACGGGGCGGGGTAGCAGTTCGAAGTCGATCAGCGCGCTCGGATAGTGGCGTCCGGTGGGTTGCAGGTCGACCACCGCGGCGTCGATCAGCTCACACTCGCTACCCGGTAGGCAGTTGTGGCTGTCGTAGTACTGGAAGAAGTGACTCTGTGCCGTGGCGTAGAGGAAGAAACCGTAGGCCGGCAGGTTGCGCAGCAAGTACTCGCCGTTGGCGTCGGTCTCGGTGCGCCGATCCATGAACGGCTGCTGCCGGAGGTCGGCTTGCCGGGCACCGACGGAGGCGCCGGTGAGCGGCTGGCCATCGGCGTCGGTGACGCGGCCACGGATCTCGACCCAGCTCTCAAGCACGATGTCTACGCCGCTGGTCTCGTGCCCCTGCTCGACGCGTACCGGCTGACCGGTCAGCGGGTCGCAGGGCCGGGGACAAGCGATGTCGCCATAGAGGAAATCCTTGCCGTCGGCCGGCAGCAAGCGCACGAAGTACTCACCCGCAGGAAGGCCATCGAGCTGGTAGTCGCCTTCGAGGCGACTCTTGAGGCGGCCGAACTCGCGGCCGTCTTCGAAGTAGATGCGGATGTCGATTCCACCGGCAGGCCGGCCGTCGGCGTAGTGGATCTGGCCGCTCAGGCTACCGCCGCGCGCCAGCGACAGGTCGAGGCCAGAGAGCACTTCGCCGGCCTGCAAGGGCAGCAGCGCACCGAGCTGCTCGCGGCCGCACGAGGCTTGCAGCCCGGAGGGGCGGGGGAGGTCGTCGTACAGCTCGTCGACATGGCCGGCGGTCTGCCAAGTGTGCAGATAGGCGGGGCCGGAATCGAGCTGCCTGCCGGGCAGCGCACCGACCCGGTACATGCCGGTGGCATCGCTACCGCCGCTGGCGAGATTGAAGCCGGTGTCGCGGCTGCACAGCTGAACCCTTGTTTGCAGCGGTGCGCCGTCGCTGTCGCGACTCACCCTGCCCTCGACCAGGGCGCGCTCACCGACGCGCAACTGGTAGTTGCCGGTGCTCGTCGGGTCGAAGCCGGCCAGGCGAATGAAGACTTCTTGACCGGCGTCGAGGATGTAGTACGCGGCCGCTTGCAGGCCGTAGTCGTCGTCGCTGCAGGCGAGCTCGTTGGTAGTGAGACCGGGACAGCCGGAGTGGAGGGAGACCACGGTGTCGAAGCTCGATCCGGAGCTGTCGAAGCCGAGCGTGCCGCGGGTGTCCGCTCGGTAGCGAAACCAGACGTCGCGCGCGCCGGGTTGACCGCATGTGCCGTCGCCGTCCAAGCCACTCTCGTCCAAACTACCCGTCACAACCTGCCCGAGCACCAGCGGCTGAGCGGCGAGACAGGTGTCGTTGGCGGGCGCGGCTTTGGATGTCGCCCAGGACGCGATCGGCGCCTGGGCGCGCAGCTCGGCCAGGCTCGCGGTCTCGCCGCGCTCGTGCATCTCGAGGGCCAGCCGCAGGTTGTGCTGTAGAGCACGCAAGGCATCCAGCTTGCGCGCCGTGATCGGATCGTCCGTGCGAGTCACGCGCGTTTCTAGCGCTTCGAGTTGCCGCGTTAGCGCCTGGTGCCGGCTCTGCCAAGTACTGCGCAGTGACTTGTCCGGCGCAGCAGTGTCACGAACCTCGACCAGGAACTGGTGTAACTGCTGATCGAGCTGCTGCAGATCCTGGTGGGGCGTGGCTTGGGCCGCTACGAGCAGAGGCGCGAGCCCGACGAGCAGGCTACAGAGCAGACGGGCTGGATGGCGAACGGATGAAATCACGCAGACCTCCGCAAGGACATGGTGGACGTGTCGAGGTTGTTTCTCGCAGCAAGGGCTACGAGTCTACGGTTCAAGGACGCTGCGCAGTTCGAAGTCGGCGCGCTGGCCTGTCTCGAAGTCGAGAGTCAGCGGCGTGCCCGCCGTCGGTTCACAGCTGCCGGCACATTCCTGCCCCGGATACGCCTGGTCGAGGAAACCGAGGATGTTACGCGTCGAAACGCGGTACTGGCCAGGTGGCACGTCGAGCCGGTAGCTGCCGTCCGGCAGCGTGGTGGTCGTGCCGGCGAACGCACCTGCGATGTCATGAACGTTGACTTCGATACCGGCCAGCGGAGCGCCGCTGGCGGCGTTGCGCACCGAGCCGAAGAGGCGCAGCGGCAGGTGAGGTAGGTGCAGGTCGATGCGGACGTCGCTCTGAACTTCGATCGGAATGGGACTGCCTTTGTCGAACTTGCAGAGCTCACGGCAGACGAGTCCGGCATGCAGGACGTTGGCATAGTCGCTCGCCAGCAGGTTGCGGTCGACGTCACTGCCCAGGTAGTAGGTACCGTTGGTCAGCCCGCTGAAGGAGAAGTGTCCTCCGCGACCACTGCGCACATGAATCGGGGCGTCGCCCGGTCGTTCCAGGCGCAGGAACTGCCAGGGCAGAGGTTGCCCCGTTTCGAGGTCGAAAATCTGCCCGTGGATACGTCCATTGGGACGGAGAGGGAAATCGACGGACCGCGTTGTCATCCCAGGGCGAACCCGCACCTGGGTGCCCGTGAAGACATTGCAGCTCAGACGGTTGGGGACGTCGGGGTCCACCGGACAGGGCTGGTTGTCGAAGAGCTGTGTTTCGTGGCCCTTGTTGTAGGTGGTCAGCTTGTACAAGCCTGGTGGAAGTGCCGGTGTCTCGTAGTGGCCCTGTGCATCGACGGCAAGTGCGCGCGACCAGGACCCATCGGCGGAATACAGGGTGACACTGGCGCTGCCGATGGAGTTGCCGGTGACAGCGTCGAAGACGCGGCCTGCGATGCGTCCACCCAGGAGGAGGCGGAAGTCGATGCCACCTATGCTGGCATCCGCGGTCACCGGCACCTGAGTGCCCCGGCGCTGATCAAAGCCGATGGAGCCGGTGCACCAGGGTTCGCAGTCGACACCGTCGAAGCTCTGTTCGACATAAGGCGTACTGCCGGCAGGGGAGCGGGCGTCGAAGACGTAGATGCCGGCGTCGAGGCCCGAGAAGCGATATCGCCCGTCGGCGTCTGTGACGGTAGTGTCGATGAGGGAGCCCCTCTCATCGCCGCGCTCGACTTCGATGCCGGCCAGCGGTTGTCCCGTGCGGCTGCGCACCGTGCCTTCGACGCTGGCGCCCTGCTGCCTCGGTGAGCCGGGCCGGGCGCCGTCAGCGGTTGGAGTTCGAGAGGTTCGAGGTTGACCGAGAATGAAGTTCACGGACGTGAAGTCGCGGCCCAGGGCTGCAACCGGTGTGCCCAGACGGGGTGCGCAGCGACCCTGCAAGGCCGAGCCATCCGGACACGCGACCCCCCGGTGCACCTCGTCGACGAGACCGAGCTGGTTGTGGGTCGTGACGAAGTAGCTGCTCGGCGGCAGGCTCAGGCTGAAGGAGCCGCCGGGCTGGGTGAAAGCGTGCCCGGCGTATGCTCCCGTATAAGCGTCCCACGCGTCGATGCGAACACCGACCAAAGACTGGCCTCCCGCAGCCTCGACGGAGCCCCAGATGCCGCTGGCGCGCGGAGGCAGCACGAAGTCGATGCCGGTCGTGGTCTCCCGAGCCTGGACGGTCACGGGAGTCGCTACGGAGGCAGGGTTCTCGCAGGGAGGTTGCCCGATGCCATTGGGACAGCCGACGCCGTCATAGAACGTGGGCTCGTAGGCGCTGCTCGTGCTACCGGCGCTCACGAAGTAGGTGCCGGTCGGCAGCGCTCGCGAACGATACTCGCCGTTGCTGAAGGCCGATGCGTTCACCGTATCCACTATCTGCCCGCTGGCGGCAAAGATACGGATCGTCGTCGAGATCCCTCGATCGGTCAGGGCTTCGCTCACCCGGCCGGTAATGGAACTGTTCGGGGTCAAGTCGAGATCCAGGCCTGTCAGGGTATCCCCGGTCGCGATTGCGAGCCGGTCGCCGCGCAGGATCGCGGGTACGGAGCAGGAGTCGACTCCCTCGCAGCGATCGCCCCCATGAACTTGCCCGAAGAAGCCGTTGGCGGTGGCGGTCAAGAAGTAGGTTCCCGGCTCGACTCCCTCCAGCAGGAAGCGACCATCGTTGCCAGTGAACGCCGAGAAGTTGGTGAGGCTGGCCGTGGAATCCCAGAGGTTGACGGCGGCGCGGTCGACCGGCTCACCGGACGCTGCGTCGAGGACCCGGCCGCTGAGGGCCGGCTGTTGCTGCAGGACGAACTCGACCCCGTCTTGCACGACGGCTTCGCCGCTGAAGGAGAAGATCGTCCCCCCGGTACCGGGACAGTTCCCCTCGCAGGCGATGCCATCGTAGACCTGGTCTTGCCAGTTGGGAGTCTCCGTGAAGACCTGGTACTCATGATCGCCTGCCAGCAGGTGGCTGAAGCTGAAGGCGCCGGAGCCGTTGAGGAGAGCCCGCGCGAGCCGGCGCTGCTCGGACACGGACCACAGCCAGACCTCACCTTGCGTGACGAGCCGCCCGGCCGCGTCCAGCACGCGTCCGCGCACCGCCCCGCGTGCCAGCGCCCGGATGTCGATGTTGTCGATGTCCGACGTCTCGACGTGCAACTGTTGGGCCCCGGCGGTCGAACAGGGCTCGCCGTCCTCGTCTGGGCACGGGGCGGCGCCATAGACGTGCAGATGAATCGGGCCGAAGAAGAGCACGAAGTGATCGCCGGGCGGCACGGGCAGCACATAGGCACCCAGCTCGTCGGTGGCGGCGCTGCCATTCGGGAAGGTGAGGCAGAAGTCGAGATCCGTCTCATTGCATGCCACGACACTGACGTTCTCCATCGGCCGACCTGCGATATCGGTGACCCTGCCCTGGATTCGCGGCAACGACCGGAGCTGGAAGTCGAGGCTGGCGACCGATCCGGTTCCTGGAGAGACGGGAACGGCGCGCAAGGGATCACATCCATCGCGAGTGGGCCGCCCAGCGTTGTCATAGTGCGGGCACACCTCGCCCCCGAGGACCTGGTTCTCATGTGTCGCCGGCGCCTTGGTGTACAGGTGGTACGTCCGGTTCGGTGCGACTGTCATCCGGAACGAACCATCGAGGCCGGTGAAGCTCGTGTATCCCTGGTCGTTCACCGGGTCGTAAGCGCGCACTTCGACACTATGGATCGGGGCGCCGGAGTTACGGTCAGAGATGGTGCCAGTCAGGGTCGGCTGGCTACCGGCAGCCAGGCCCAACTCGAAGTCGATCACCACGTCGTCGGCCTGGTGCAGGTCGACGACCCGGGCCTGCGTGAAGTCGCAGTTCGAGCCGCAAGCGAGGTCCTCGTAGATCTCCGTGACGTAGCGGGTCGCGCTCGCTTCGACGAAGTAGGCCACGGGGTCGAGGTCATGGAAGGCGTAGCTGCCGTCCTCGGCGGAACGGACCGCCCTGGGCGAGAGCAGGAGATCGCCGCGGTAAGCGCGCACGATTGCATCCTCGAGCGGGGTTCCGTCCTCGCGGGTCACGGTGCCGCGCAGGGTCGGGCCGCCGGGTGCCTGGAAATCGATGCCGGAGGTGGTCTGTCCCAGAGAGACCGCTACCGGGGTACCGTCCGTGGGCGAGCAGGAGAGGCCGCAGGGGATGGCATCGTAGATCACGCTGTCGATGGGATTGCGCGGGAAGGCCTGGAAGAAGAGGTCGCCGGCGGGAAGCCCGCCGAGGGTGTAGTAGCCGTGAACGTTGGAGACGGTCCAGCCTAGAGGCCGCCCGCTTGCATCGTAGGCGTGGATCCGGGCCGTTACGCCCCGGCCATCGACTTGGTGCACCCTGCCGGAGACGCTGCCGCCCCTAGAAAGCGCCATCTCGATGCCCTCGACGTGGTCTCCGCCACGTAATTCGATCTTGGTGCCTTCCGGCTCGTTGCACGCGATGTACGCGTCGTCGGGGCGTACGATGTCGTCGTAGACCTCGCCGACATAGCCGAGCCTCCGGCTATCGTAGGTGTGGACGTAGTAGCTGGCGGGGCCGATCAGATCTCTGAAAGGCCTGCCGAACCGGAACGTGCCGTCGTCGGCGGTCGTGGCCGTCTGCACGAGGAAACCACCCTCGCTCGAGCACAGCAAGGTCCCTACCCGTAGTGGCTGGCCACCGGGATCGCTGACGACGCGGCCGCTGATCGTCGGTGGGGCGCTGACGTGCAGCCGGTAGACGCCGTCGCCGACGTCGGGAGTGAAGCCCGAGAGCCGGACCCAGACCTCCTGACCGGGCCTCAGCCTGGTCATGGCAGCCCCCTGCAGGCCGTAGCTGTCGTCACTGCACACCAGTTCGTTGCTGGCCAGACCCGGGCAGCTGGTGTGTATCGAGACCGTCGTGTCGAAGCTGGATCCGCTGCTGTCGAAGACGACGTAGTCATCTTCGAGGGCGGTGTAGCGGAACCAGGCGTCCGGGCTTTCGGGGGACCCCGTGCACGAACTCTGACCGTCGGCGCTGGCCTCGGCGAGTGTGCCCTGCACCACGGTGCCGAGGGACAGCAGTAGAGCGTCTTTGCAGGTGTCATTGGCCGGGGCCTGGGCCTTGTCGGGCTGAGCCGAAAGGCTCGTGGGGAGTGCTACGTCCGCCTGGGCGGTCGAACGCAGGAAGCGCAGGGACTCGACATCACCGGCGGTGCTCAGGCGGACGGCACGTTGGAGGTTCTCCCGCAGCAGGCGGACGCTATCCAGCTTGCGCTGCCAGGTGCGGTCGGTGCCCCGTCGTTGCAGGCCGGCGGTCGCTAGTGCCTCGAGGCGTGCGTCGAAGTCCCGCAAAGCAGCCTGCCACGCCTCGAGGCGCTGCTCCGTCGCCGTACCGTCTGTAGTCGCGTTGTTTCGAACCTCGGTCAGCTGCTGTTGGATCTCCGCGTCGAAGCGTTGCAACTGCTCGTAGAGATTCGACTCGTCCTGCTGAGGTTCGGCCGCGCTCAGTGTCGGCGAAATCAGTGTTGGCGAAACGAGAGTGGCGGTGAGCAGCACGACAAGAAGCAGAAAGCGGCGGTAGGGCATGTGGCGCAACTCCGAGTGCAAGTATGAAGGGGCGTGGTTCCGTGGTTTCTTCTCGGCTCGAGATCTCGTTTATGGGACGGTCGTCCTCACGGAAATTCTCAATAAGAGGTTCGTAACGGCATGTTACAGTACGTGACAGTTCGCCTGGCCACCGCCGCGCGCCGCGATTCCTACCCCGGCTCCGCCACACCCCGACAACTCGCTGGAGACCTACTCGTTATGGATGCGACTATCGCTTTCTGTTCGAACACCCCAGACGCGAATCGCCGCTGGTTCCGCCTCACCTGGGGACTCGTGCTCACCATGCTGCTGGCGGTGCCATTGCTGGCCTTGCCGGTCTGGGCCGCCGACGCCGACGCCGACAAGGGCGAAGAGGATGAGTGGGACGTCAACGCGCCCTCGCTGCCGTCCTACACCGTCGACATCGATGTCACCGAAGGCACCTGGATGAACGTTGATGTGCACCCGGACGGCGATCGACTGGTCTTCGACCTGCTGGGCGACCTCTACGAGTTGCCGATCGAAGGTGGTGACGCGCGGCCGCTGACGGACTCCGTCGCCTGGGACATGCAGCCCCGCTACAGCCCGGACGGTGCACGCATCGCCTACACCAGCGACGCCGGCGGCGGCGACAACATCTGGGTCATGCACGCCGACGGCAGCGCCGCCAAGCAGGTGACCAAGGAGGACTTCCGCCTGCTCAACGGGCCGGCCTGGGAGCCGGGTGGGGAGTTCATCGTGGCGCGCAAGCACTTCTCCTCGACGCGCTCGCTGGGCGCCGGGGAGATGTGGTTGTACCACCGCGACGGCGGCAAGGGCCTGCAGATGACCGAGCGACCGAACGACCAGAAGGACGTCAACGAACCGATGTTCTCGCCCGACGGGCGCTATCTCTACTTCAGCCGCGACATCACTTCGGGCGATAGCTTCGAATACAACAAGGATTCTAACGGTCAGATCTACGTCATCCGTCGCCTCGACCGCGAGACCGGCGAGATTACGACGCTGACCGGCGGTCCGGGTGGCGCCATTCGTCCGACGCCATCGCCGGACGGCAAGAAACTGGCCTTCGTGCGCCGCGTCCGCTTCGACAGCGTGCTCTTCGTGCGCGACCTGCAGAGTGGTATCGAGGAGCCGGTGTTCCACAACCTCGACCGCGACATGCAAGAAGCTTGGGCCATCCACGGCGTCTATCCCGCCTTCGCCTGGACGCCGGACAGCCAGGCTCTGGTGTTCTCGGCACGGGGCAAGCTGCATCACCTCGACGTGAGCACCCGCGAGGCGCGCGAGATTCCCTTCCACGTGCAGACCACCAAGACCCTCCACGAAGCGGTGCGCTACGCCGTCGAGGTGCATCCGGAGCGCTTCCGCACGCGCATGCTGCGCTGGGTGACGGTGTCGCCACAGGGCGACCAGGTAGTCTACCAGGCCTTGGGCAAGCTCTACGTGCGGGCGCTGCCGGACGGTGAGCCGCGGCGGCTGACGGCACAGGACGAGCACGACGAGTTCTATCCCAGCTTCACGCGCGACGGCCGGTCGATCGTCTATACGACCTGGCACGACCGCGAGCTGGGGAGCCTGCGCATGGTCAGTGCCACGGGCGGTGAAGGCCGGGTGCTGAACCGCAACCCGGGGCATTACCTGGAGCCGGTGGTGTCGCCGGATGGCCAGTGGGTGGTCTACCGCGCCGGTGATGCCGGTTACCTGCGCTCGCCGCATTGGGGCGCCGAGACAGGGATCTACCGCATCCCCGCGACGGGCGAAGGCGAAGATGGGCCGGAGCTGATCACCCGGAGCGGCTACGATCCGCACTTTGGTAGCGCGGCTGATCGCGTCTTCCTGCGTCGCACCGTCGCGGGAGGGCACCGTCAGCTGGTGTCGATCAGCCTCGACGGCAAGGACGAGCAGCGCCACCTGGCGTCCGACTGGGCCACCGAGTTTCGAGTTTCGCCGGACGAGCGGTGGGTAGCCTTCACCGAGACGTACAACGCTTACGTCGCACCCTTCACCCGCATCGGTGGCACCATCGATATCGGTCCCGATACCAAGAGCATCCCGCTGCGCCGGGTGTCGGCGGACGCTGGCTCTTCCCTGCAGTGGTCGGGCGATAGCCAGAAGCTGCACTGGGCGCTCGGCAGTCAGCTGTTCGAGCAGGAGCTGCCGGAAATGTTTGCTTTCCTCGACGGCGCTCCCGACGAGCTGCCGGGCCCGCCGGCCGAAGGACGCGACATCGGCTTCGACGTGGTCAGCGCTGCGCCGACCGGTGTCATCGCGGTGGTCGGTGGCAAGGTCGTGACCATGGCGGGTAGCGAAGCGGAGAGCGTGATCGAAGACGGCGTGGTGGTGGTCGACGGTAACCGTATCGCGGCAGTCGGCCCGCGGGCCGAGATCACGATCCCGGAAGGCGCCCGGATTCTCGACGCCAGCGGCAGAGTCGTGCTGCCGGGCCTGATCGACGCCCACTGGCACGGTGCCCTGGCCACCGACGGCATCGTGCCGCAGGAAAACTGGGTCAACTACGCCTCGTTGTCCTTCGGTGTCACTACCTTCCACGACCCGTCCAACGACACCGCCGAGGTCTTTGCTGCCGCCGAGCTGGCGCGCGCTGGCCAGATCGTGGCGCCACGCATCTTCTCGACCGGTACCGTGGTCTATGGTGCTGATGGCACCGTCAAGGCGCCGATCGACAGTCTCGACGATGCCCGCAACCACTTGCGACGGCTGAAGTTCTCCGGTGCCTTCAGCATCAAGAGCTACAACCAGCCGCGCCGCGAGCAGCGTCAGCAGGTTCTGGTGGCGGCGCGTGAGGAGGGCATGATGGTCGTGCCCGAAGGCGGCTCGCTATTGCAGCACAACCTGACCATGGTGGTCGACGGCCACACCGGTGTCGAGCACAACCTTCCCGTCGGTGCCGTCTACGACGACGTGCTGCAGCTGTGGGCGGCGAGCGAGACCGGTCACACCCCCACGCTCGGTGTCGCCTACGGTGGTCTCTCCGGTGAGTACTACTGGTACCACCACACCGACGTCTTCGACCACGAGCGCCTCACTCGCTACGTCCCCCGCCACATCCTCGACGCCCGCGCCCGCCGTCGCCAGATGGCGCCGGAAGAGGAGTACAACCACATTCTCGCTGCACAGGTCGCCAAGCAGTTCTCGGACCTGGGCATCCTGGTCAACGCCGGCGCCCACGGCCAGCGCGAAGGCCTGGCACTGCACTGGGAGATGTGGATGTTCGAGCAGGGCGGCATGACCCCCTACGAAGCTCTGCGCACGGCCACCATCAACCCCGCGCGTCACCTCGGGCTGGACGGTGATGTGGGCTCGCTGGAAGAGGGGAAGCTAGCTGACCTGATCATCCTCGACCAGGATCCGCTGGCTGATATCCGGCAGTCCGAGTCGATCCAGTATGTGATGGCCAATGGACGCGTCTACGATGCCATGACGATGGGTGCCGTGAGCTGGGATGACACTGGTGCGATGGCCACCGCTGACGGCCCCACGTTCTGGTTCAGCGGTTTGGAGAACGCGGTGGCCATGGGCTGTGCGAGTGCTCGGTGCATGGGCGTCGGGCTGGGAGAGTGCCGACACTGACGATCCCGGCCCCAGAGCAGAGCGTGCTCCGGTCCTTGCCGGGACTTCAATATGGGTGGTCTGAGACCGGCTCCTAAGTGCCCGGACGGTACATCGGCGTGTCTGGCAACTCCGAACTCTGCCAACCCAGGGCCCGCGCCACTTCGCGCAACTTCATCTGCACCAGTCGCATGTTGCGTGGGCCCATGCGCAGGAAGCTCTTCTGCGCCGGCGGTAGGCTCTCGAGCTGCGGGTCGAGGAACGAATAGGTCTGCACCTCGGGTCGCAGTTCGACCTCGCCTTCGAGGATCGGCGTGCGCAGCAGGCGGCGCACGCTGCGGCGCAGGACGGACTCGAACTCACCTTCCGGATAGCCCAATTGCTGGTAGGCCTCGTCGGCCAGCGGGGCGAAGCGGCTGTAGAAGGTGACCAGATCGTCAGCGTCGAGACCGGCGACGGTTTCGGCCAGGTGGTCGAAACGGCGGTAGTTCTCGGCTGCCATGTAGACCCGGCCTTCACTGCGTTCGACCTGGAAGGCGCTGCGCGGCGCCAGGAAGTTCAGGTGCTGGCGAGGGTTGCGCCCCTCGGCGATGTTGTCCAGCGCGGCGACCCAGGTGCGGATGATCTCCGCGGTGCCGAGCAGCGGTCGGACGTCCTGGTCGAGCAAAGTCTCGGCTTGTTCTCGTACAGCATCGTCACTGGCATCGAGCGGTGGAGGCTCGAACGGTGGGGCGACTGGCTCGACGACGGTCGGAGCCGGTGGTGGGGTGGGCCGCGGATCGGTGGCCGAGTTGGGCCCTGTCGGGTCGCCGGGAGCCTGGCCGTCGCGGTCGAAGAAGAACAGCGCCGCTGCGATCAAGACGGCGACCACCGCAATGACGATCACCAGCTGGGCGCGGCGGTTGCGGCCGGGCAGCGGCGGCTGGGTGTTGGGTGGCGGACTCGACGAAGCTGGTGAACCGCCCGCGTCCGGGGTGTTCAGGGGTAGGTCGTTGAGTGAACTCATACCGCACCTCCTGTCCGCGTTGCGGCAGCGGTCACAGCGCCGCCATCCGATGGTGGTTCGTCGAGCAAGGCTTCCAGCGTGCCTTCCAGCTCGGTGAGCAGACGCGTGTAGTGCTCGCCGGTGCCGGGGCCGGAGAAGCCGCTGTGGATGCGCCGTACCCGACCGTCACGACCGACAAAGATAGTGGTGGGGAAGGCGACGACGGCGGTCAGGTCGGGCAGGGTCTCGGCGGCGGCTTGCTTGTCGCTGGTGCCGGCCAGCAGCAACGGATAGTCGAGGTCGTAGCGATCGGCGAAGCGTCGCACCATCTCACGGTCCCGCTTCGGATCCCCGCGCAGTTCGTACGCCAGCCCGACAATCTCGAAGCCCCGGTCTTGGTATCGCTTGTGCCACGCGGCCAGTAGTGGCGCCTCATCGTTACAGTTCGGGCACCAGCTGCCGAAAATGTTGACCAGCACGACCTTGCCGTCGAAACGCGGATCGGAGAGTGAGACCGGCTGATCGTCGAGGTCGGGGAACGTGAAGTCGAAGCGACCCTCGTCGTTGCGCAGACCGACCAGCTGCCAGGCGTCGGGCAGGTTCGCGGAAGCGGCCGCGTTGTTCTTGTCGTCACCGTTCGGCGGTTCGAGACGTTGAGCTGTCCAGGTGGCGTGGTAGCTGTCGCGCGACCAGAAGTCGCCCTGCAGGCTACCGTTCGCCTGCCGCCGTGCTTGAAAGAGGAAAGCGTGGGCACCGTCGAAGGTCGACAGGCGCAGCAGTCCACCGCGGTAGTCGCCTTCGAGGAAGCGGTAGTCGCCGGTGGGAGTCAGGAAGGTGCCGGTGACTACCGTGCCGTCTTGCTCGAACTCGCCGCGCGCCGGCTCGGTGCCGCTATCGTCGCTGAACTGGACGTGCCAGGTTCCCGCGATCGGTGTGGACTCGACGTCGTCCGTGGACGCCTCGTCGGCTGCACGGGTGCTGGCCGTCGTCTGTGCGGCTGGGCGGAAACGCTCCGTTGGGGGCGTGGCCCGCTCGGCAAGGAAGGGCAAGATGGAATTACCCTCGGGCACTGACTTGCGCCAGCGGCCTTCGAGTCGGGTACCTGACGTGTCGGCCGTGGCCTCGATCTCCGAGTCGTACCAGTCGAAGTGCAGCGTCAAGCGACCACCGTCGCCGGTGACGACACGGCTGGTGGGCACGCGTTCGTTGTCGTTGACCACGACGGCTTGCAGGCCACCTTGATCGTCGCGCTCGATCTCGAGCAAGAAGGGCAGCTCGCCGCCGGGCGAGGCGAGGACGGCGCGCCAGACACCAGCGAACTCGAGGTGCTCGGTAGCGGGGGAGGCACAACCGGTCATCCAGAACGAGGTAAGAAGGAGAAAGCCGCTGATCAGGTCGGCTCGAAGAGACGTAGGCAAAGTCTTCATGTCTGCATCCTATACGCAGAGTATGACGAAGTGTTGAGTACCTGGCCAGACTGCCCAGAGCACGCGCCGGACCGGCGCCAGAGCCAAGGATGAGACTGATGATGAACGCTGAAATTGCTACCAAAACCTCCTTTGCGCCGCCTCGGCAGGACCGTTGTCACGGATCTGCCAAGGTGCTAAGCTTCCCGGTAGTGACGACTGCCAAAAAACCCGAACCCCTTCTCCCGAAGATTGCCGCCGGCGATACACAGGCCGTCGACGAGTGTCTGGCCCGCTACAAGGGTTTGGTGTGGTGGCTGGCTCGCCAGTATGCACCCCTCGAAGCCGAAGACGCCGTGCAAGAGATCTTCATCGAGCTGTGGTCCAACGCGGACCGATACAAGCCGGAGCTGTCTTCGGAATCCGCCTTCATTTCGATGGTGGCGCGAAGACGGCTGATCGACCGACGGCGCAAGGCCGGGCGACGGCCGACGGAAGAGTCGCTGGAACCTGTGCTGTGGGACGAGTCGATGAGCACAGATTCGGATACCGTGGAGGCCGGAGCCGAAGTCGCTCTGGCCACGCGGGCCATTCGTCAGTTGCGGCCGCAGGAGCAGAAAGTCCTGTGGCTCAACCTGCACCAGGGTTTGACCCACACGGAGATCGCGGAGTCGCTGACCATGCCCCTCGGGACGGTCAAGACTTACATCCGCCGTGGGTTGATCCAGGTGCGCGAAATGCTCGAGCGAGCCAACCTGCAGGAGGCACAGCCATGAGCTGGACTCCCATGCCCCCGATGCCGGCCAACGAGCGCTTCCAAGAACTTCTGGTCGACCGTGCGACCGAAGGCCTGAGCGGCCAGCAAGAGGAGCAGATGTGCCGTCTGTTGCTGGACAACCCGGAGATCTCGGCTGGCATGCTCGAACTGCCCGCCGCTGCGGCGCAGCTGGCGTTTGCCCAGATGCACGCCGCTAGTCGCGACAGCATCAGCGCCGCGCAGCTGCCGGAAGGTGTCGAGACTGGCCTGGCGAGTGCTGCGGAAGCCTTCAAGGCCACGCTGGCGGCGAGTTCTGGACAGGCGACCGGTGCTTCTGAACCTACAACTGCTGCCAGCAGTGTCCTGGCATTCGACCGAGGCCAGAGACAGCAGCGAGACCTCGAAAGCCCTGCGCCCTCCCTGGCGCGCAAGGCAGCGGCGGTGCCTGCGCCGACGCCCCGTGCCGTCAGTTGGAGCGGCTGGGCCGCTGCCGCCGCTGCGGCACTGGTAGCCGCAATCGGCTGGTGGCGTCCGCTGCCCGAGCCGGAAGTTCGCATCGTAGAGATGCACGTAGAGGTGCCTGCGCGAGGTCCAGAGCTGGCCGACGTTCGTGCCGCCGCGGACCTGATCGAGGTGCCCTGGACGGCGCTCGAAGATCCCGCGGTCGGAGAAGCGACCGGCGGTGAGGTGCTGTGGAGCAACCAGCTGCAGGCGGGTTTCATGATTTTCGACGGATTGGCTGCCAATGATCCGCAGCAGTTCCAGTACCAGTTGTGGATCTTTGACAGCAATCAGGATGAAGCCCATCCGATCGACGGCGGCGTCTTCGACGTCAACGCCGACGGTACGGCGACGGTGCCGATCGATGCCAAGCTCGATGTCACGCAGCCGACGCTTTTCGCCATCACGGTCGAGAAGCCGGGCGGTGTCGTAGTGTCGAGCCGAGAGCGACTGGCGCTGATTGCGCCGGTCGCCAGCTGATCCATCCCTCATCGACGAAAGGCCCGATGCGCGCAGCATCGGGCCTTTCGTCGATGAGGGGGCTTTAAGGACGCAACGTCTTCCGTTGCACCGCAGCTTGTCTCAGAAGGTGGGCGGTGCTTCCTCTGCCTCCGTAGCTTCCGCCGCTTCTGCAGCTTCAGTGCGCGCCCGTCGCTCCTCTTCGCGTGCTTCCTGGCGCTGCTGCCGCCGCTGGTCGTGATGTTCTCGCAACTCGTGGCGTTGCTGCTCTCGCTGTTCGCGCAGCTGCTCGTGTTGCTGCCGCAATTGACGCCGCACCTCTTCCATTTCCTGGCGCTGGTGCTCGAGAGCCTCGCGGCGAGCTTGGTTTCCCTGCCGCAGCGCTTCTCGATGCTGCTCGCGTGCAGCTTCGATCTGCCGGCGTAGCTGCTCGCGTTGTTCGTCCGTCAGGCGCGCGGCTCGCCCTTGGCGCTCGGCCAACTCGCGAAGTTCCTGGATCTGTTCGTCCGAGAGCCGCACCTGGGCCGCCATGGCGCGGGCCTGTTCGGTTATGGCGCGCACCTCTTCCTCCGAGAACTGCATCTGGCTCGTCACCTCCGCGATGTGCGCTTCCAGCTCGGCTCGCTCGGCCTCGCTCAGCTGCGCGCTCTCCTCGGCCAGCCGCCGGGCGTTCGCTTCCAGCGCCTGCAGATCTTCCTCGGACAGCTGGACCCTGGCGGCCATGGCTTCGGCCTGGGCCTCGATGGCCGCTACCTGCTCTGCCGACAGAGTCGCGTGCTCCGCGATCTCGGCGGCCAACCGTTCGAGCCGCTGCATCTCCTCGGGAGACAGCTGGGCCTGGAGGGCAACGTCCAAGTCCGGGATGTCCGCGAGCACGGCCTCCAGTGCGCTCAGGTCGATGTCGGGTAGCTCAGGCATGTCCGGCAGATCCGGCAGGACGACGACCGGTGCCGGGACGGATGGGCGTGGCAGCCGTGGGGGCGATGGTGGCGCCGGGGTGCTCGGCCGCGCGGTGCGTGCGGGAGGGGCTGGGGGTGCGGCGGTGGCTGGGGAGGCGTCCGGGGCTGCCGGCGTGTCTGGAGCGTCCGGGGCCGCTGGTGGTTCCGGGGTGTCGTCGCTGGCGGGAGCTTCGGCGGCGGGCGGTGCAGCAGGAGGCGGCTCGGCGGCGCCAATGGCGATCCGCGGTCCAACGACGGTCACGGTGACCAAGGCTGCCAGTGCCATTGGCCGTAGCCAGCGGGAAGGATGCTCTGGAGCCGGCGCGGCGAGCAGACGGCGCACTCGCTGGCCCAGGCCCGAACCCGCACCCGCCATGGCGGCGGCAGCCAGCGGCACCGCTTCGCCACCTTCCGCCAGGTGCCACTCGGCGACCTCGGTCAGGCAGCGTGCCAGCGACAACGGGCGTCCAGTGTTGCGCGCGGCCCATTCGTCGCAGCGGTACTCGGCGATACGCTGCAGGTGGCGGCTGGCGACGCGGTTGAGCGGCTGGAAGAAGAACAGACGTTCGAGCACGCGGGTGGTCAGCAGCCAGGCGGGATCCTGGCGTTCGAGGTGAGCGAGCTCATGGGCCAGGATGGTCTCCTGCTGGTCGGCTGGCAACTCGCGCACGGCGCGCTCCGGCAGGCAGATCTCGGGCCGCAGCCAGCCTTGCGCCAGCGGCACGGCGACGCGTCGAGACTCGCTGAGGCGTACGCGGCGACGTAGCCGGGTCCGCTGGACCAGACGCTGCAGCGCTTGCGTCAGGGGGCCGTTCGCGACATCGCGCGACTGCAGGCCGGTGCGGAAGCGCAGGTACGACACGACCAGGCCGGCGGCCAGCAACGTGGCGAGAGCCAGCCAGGTGATCCCGACGGCGCGCAGCGGCGTGCTGGCAGGAAGCGTGGTCAGGAGGGGCGAGAAGCTGCTGTCCGCGAGGCTGGCTGCCGCCGCGCCGGTAGAAAGTGAGCTGTCCGGCAGCGACGCCGCTGACGGCAAGCTGTTGCCCCGTGTCACGAACGGCGGTGCTGGCAGAGCCGCCACGGGCTCTGCGGCCATGGAGGCGGCCACCGGCTCGGCCGCCGGTAGCAGGTTCATCGGGGCCAGGCTCAGCTGCAGCGTGGCAGTGAACAAGCCACCGATCAGGGCGGCCTTCCAGGCGACCTCCTGCGTCGCCAAGCGGCGGTCGCGCAGAGTTGTGGAGAGCAGCCAGGCGGTGGCCAGCAACAGGGTGCTGTGCAAGGTATAAGTCAAGAGCCAAGACGTGAGAGTCATCATTGATCCTCCTCCAGGCGCTCGAGCTGAGCGCGCAGGTGCCGCAATTCTTCGGGGTCGATCTCGTGCTCCGAGAGCAGGTGATTGACCAGCGCTGCTGGGTTGCCCTCGAACAGCTGGTTCATCAGCGTGCCAACCATGGATCGGCAGACGGCGTCTTCGCTGACCGTTGGCTGGTACAGGAAGCGCCGGCCTTCGGTGCGGTGGCGAACGACGCCCTTGTCTTCCATTTTCTTGAGCATGGTGGCGACAGTCGTGGGGGCGAGTTCACGCGGTAGTGCTGCTTGTACATCGGTCACCGCGGCCTCGCCGTGCTGCCAAAGAACCTGCATGATGTCGAGCTGCAGGTCGCCCAGGCGGTGTTTTTGTGCCATGAGAAGTTCCTTGTCGTGACGAGTGAAAGGAGGACTGCGAGGGAGCGGGCCCGCCGGTCGCTCGGATCTGTGTCTCTACTACGGACTACGACCTCGGTAGTTTCAGTCTCGAGGGGCGTGCCGCAAGGTCGACGACCCCAATAGTACTACCTAGGTAGTTTTTGTCAAGCAATGAGGGTCGCCTGAGTTTGCAGCGCCCCTTGATCTCAGGCGGGGTCGCGCGCCAGACGAATGCCGGTGAACTGGAAGCGGGTGTCGGCTGGCCAGAAGTTGCGGTAGCTGACCCGGATGTGGTTGGCGGGCGTGGCGCACGAGCCGCCCCGCAGGACCCGCTGGTTGTCCA
This sequence comes from uncultured bacterium, assembly GCA_965368975.1. Classification (GTDB taxonomy): domain Bacteria; phylum Acidobacteriota; class Thermoanaerobaculia; order Multivoradales; family JAHZIX01; genus CBDUPA01. The sequence goes on from CBDUPA010000003.1 coordinate 212,468, forward strand.
TGAACTTGCCGTTGTATTCCATCAGCGCACCGTCGAAGGGACGGTAGCGTGGATACGGCTCGTAGTGGCTGGTGGTCCACTCCCACACATCTCCGAGCGCTTGGTGCATGTTTCTGGTATCCGCCTCCGGCGGCTGGTGGTTTCTGGCATCCGCCCCCGGCGGTTGGGGGTTTCTGGCATCCGCCTCCGGCGGTTGGGGGGCGCCGGCTGCCGCCGTGACGCCTCGTGGGTGCAGGTACAGGTCGTCGAGAAAGGTGCCGCTGGCTGGCGGGCTCGACTTCTGGCCATAGAGACGCGCTGCTTTTTCCCATTCGCGCTCGGTGGGAAGGCGCACGCCGCGCCAGGTCTCGCCCTGTGCCGACAGCCAGCGAGCGTAGGCGTCGGCTTCGTAGAAACTGATGTGGCACACCGGCTCGTCGAGTTCGAGCGGACGATCGCCCTGGAGCGTCCAGCAATGCCATGCGTCCCTGGTTGCACCGCCTTTCTGGTACCAGTAGAGCGGCGCCTGCCAGCCTTCGGCCTGCACGGCGGCCCAGCCGTTGGACAGCCAGAGCAGCGGGTCACGGTAGCCGCCGTCTTCGAGAAAGGCGAGGTACTCGCGGTTGGTCACCAGCCGGTCGGCGATGTGAACGTGATCCAAGTAGGCCTTGTGCACCGGCATCTCGTTGTCCCAACACCAGCCGCCCTCGAGGTTGCCGAAGTCGTAGAGCCCGGCGTCGATCGACAGAAAGTCCGGCCTACCAAGACTGGCCTGTGGACTCGAGACGCTCGAACTCGCGACGTCCGGGGTCGCGGAAGCCGGTATCCGCGCGGCGGCGTACGGCTCACGCAGTTCGCGCGGGTTGGTGCCGAGGATGTGCTTGAGTTCGGTGACCAGCAGTTCCTGGTGTTGCTGCTCGTGCTCGATGCCGGTGCGTACCAGGAAGGCGAGGCGGGCGAAGTCGGCTTGCGAAGCCTCCTCGAGCAGGGCTTCGAGCCGTGCGTCGACGCTCTGGCGAAAGTCGTAGATCTCGTCGGTGGTGGGGCGAGTGACCAGGCCCCGTTGGTGGCGCGGTAGGCGTTCGCCCAGCGACTCGTAGTAGGAGTTCAACACGTACTCGAGGCGCGCGTCGGCGTCGCTATAGCGGCCGAAGGGTTCGAGGATGTTCTTGGCGAAGAACCAGGTGGTGTGCCCCAGGTTCCACCACGGTGGGCTGACGTCGGGCATGCTCTGAATGCGGTAGTCTTCAGGCTTCAACGGTGCGCACAACTCGGTGCTGAGATTGCGGGTGGCGCGCAAGCGGCGCAGCAGTATCTGGCGTTCGATCGAATCTTGTCGGTCCATCCGAGAATCGTATCAAGAGCCGCGACGAGAGTTGCGAGCGGAGCGGTGGGCCGAGCGCGAAAGATGACCACGAGAGAGGATTAGGAGGACGCCTTGGAATCAGCGCGGACGACCCAGACAGAGGCCCCGTCACGACCAGCGCCGGCTCCTTTGGATTGGCGCCGCCAGTTCGATTGCGCGGGTGGCGGCGCCGATGTGCTGTGGGTGATGCACTGCGCCGAGGGCCCTGTGCCACGTGCCTCGGCGCAGGCGGTGTGTGACTTTCTGGAGGTCGAGACCCGGCCCTGGTTGCTCGACTGGGAAGGCGATTTCTTGGGGCGTCCGGCCGAGGTGCGGCGACAGGCGGCACGGTTGTTTGGCGGTGAGGCAGAGGCTTATACCTTGGTGCCGACGACGTCCGCTGGCTTGGCGCTGATCGCGCAGGGCCTGGACTGGCGGCCTGGTGACGACCTTGTCGTGCCGCTAGGGGAGTTTCCCTCCAATGCCTGGCCGTGGCGGACGCTGCAAGCGCGCGGTGTCGAGGTGCGCGAGGTCGAACTCTGGGACGGCCACCGCGCCGGTCGCGAAGCCTGGCGAAGTGTGCCGCCACCGGCGGATGTCGATCCCGAGGTACGCTTGCTGGAGGCTCTCGGCCCTTCGACGCGAGTGCTGTCGGTCAGCTGGGTGCGCTTTCAGGATGGTCTGCGTCTCGATCTGCTGCGTCTGGCCGCCGGCTGCGCCGAGCGCGGCGTCTTGCTGGTCGTCGACGGTATCCAAGGGGCGGGCACGCTGCCGCTGGAGTTGGGCAGTGAAGCCCTCGCGGGGGTTGCCGCCTTCGCCACCGGCGGTCACAAGGGCTTGCTGGCGCCCCAGGGGCTTGGCGTGCTGTGGACGGCAGCGGACCTGCGCCAGCACTTGACGCCGCCGGGCGGCTGGCTGTCGGTCGAGGGTGCCACCGACTTCAGCCGTCCGTCGACTGACTTCGACCGCGGCTGGCTGGCTGGCGGCGAGCGACTGGAGCTGGGGGTGCCGAACTTGGTCGGCTGTGCCGCGCTGGCGCCGTCCTTGCAGCTGCTCGCTGACGCCGACCCGACACGCATCGCCGAACACGTCAGCACGTTGCAGGGCGCGCTCCTGCAGGCGCTCGCCGGGTCACCCTGGCAGGCGGAAGCCGAACGTCTCGACGCCTTGCGCCGGCGTGACCGCTTGGGCTCGATCTTGTCGTTCCACCATGGTGCCAGAGGTGAGCCGGCGCTGCAGGACCTGCTACAGCGCGGTTTCGATCAGCGCCTCTATGCCTCCGTGCGCGAGGGGTACCTGCGGATTGCCCTGCACGGTTGGCATCTTGGCTCGGACATCTCCCGATTGGTAGAATGGTTGGTTGACACCCCTACTTGAGGCCCCTATACTCGCCGTCCCGAGTTCAAATCTACCCCCGGGCTCGGCCCCCCCTCTCAGACGCCTATTTGCAAGCTTCTTGCAAGAAGACATCGGCCGGCGTCTGAAATCCAAGCCAAGGAGGTTTCCAGACCGATGCAAACTAGTGAAGAAAATCACCAGGAGGTGGCTGTGCCAATGGGCACAGACGACTTCGGTGACATGCCCATGGAGGGCGGCGAAGCCGGAATGAGCTTCGAAGAATTGGTCCGCATGTATGACGACAGCATGCGGAATCTCGTCGAAGGCGAGGTGGTGCCCGGCACCGTGATTGGAGTCACCAGCGACGAGGTTATCGTCGATGTTGGGTACAAGTCGGAAGGCATCATTCCGATCGCCGAGTTCCGCGACCGTGATGGCCAAGTGACCATCGAGGTAGGAGATGAAGTCGAAGTCCTGCTGGAGAAGACCGAGGACGTCGAAGGTCATGTTCTGCTCTCGCGTCAGAAGGCCGAGCGGATGCGGCGCTGGAACGAGGTCGAGAAGGCCTACAAGGAAAGTCAGACGGTCACCGGCCGGATTCTGGACCGCATCAAGGGCGGTCTGACGGTCGATGTCGGTCTACGGGCGTTCCTGCCTGGCTCTCTGATCGACATCAAGCCGGTCAAGCACCTCGAGTCCCTGAAGGGCGAAGAGTTCGAGTTCAAGGTGATCAGTCTGGATCGCCGGCGCAACAACATCGTGCTGTCGCGCAAGGCCGTGCTCGAGAAGGAACTGGAGAAGAAGAAGGCAGAGACGATTACCAAGCTCACGGAAGGCGTCCGCATGCCGGGCGTGGTCAAGAACATTACCGACTATGGTGTGTTCATCGACCTGGGCGGAATCGACGGTCTGCTGCACATCACCGACATTTCCTGGGGCCGCGTCAACCACCCGTCCGAGCACTTCGGTGTTGGCGACGAGGTGGAAGTGGTCATCCTCAAGTTCGACCCGGAGACCGAGCGTGTGTCCCTGGGCTACAAGCAGAAGAGCGAGGATCCCTGGACCTTGGTCGACAAGAAGTACCCGATCGGCTCGCGTGTGCATGGCCGCGTGGTCAGCCTGGTCGATTACGGTGCCTTCGTGGAGATCGAGGAAGGTGTCGAGGGTCTGATCCACGTCAGCGAGATGTCCTGGACCAAGAAAGTGGTCAACCCGTCGAAGTTGCTCAACGTCGACGACCAGGTCGAGGCGATCGTTTCCGAGCTGGACATGGACCAGCGGCGTATCAGCCTGTCGTTGCGTCAGACCGAGCGCAATCCTTGGGAGGAGCTGGCCGACACCCTGCCGGTGGGCTCGATCATCGAGGGTCGCGTACGCAACCTGACCGAGTTCGGTGCCTTCGTCGAGATCACGGACGACATCGATGGTCTGATTCACGTCTCCGACATGAGCTGGACCAAGCGCATCAAGCATCCTAGCGAGGTGCTCAAGAAGGGCGATGTCGTCAAGGCGCGGATCACCAACATCGACGTCGACAACCAGCGCGTTTCGCTGTCGATCAAGGAGTTCATGCCCAACGCGTGGCAGGACTTCGTGGACAGCCATCGCACCGGTGACACCGTCGAGGGGCAGGTGGTCAACGTCACTGATTTCGGCTTGTTCATCGACATCTACGAGGGCCTGGAAGGCCTGGCTCACATCAGTGAGGTGGATGCTCCGACCAACAAACTGGACGCCTACTTCAAGAACGGTGACTGGGTGCGCGCGCGCATTCTGCGCATCGAAGAAGGCGACAAGAAGGTCGGGCTCACCATGCGTGGTGTGCCTCAGCCCACGGCCGAGGAGATCGAGGAGTTGGAGGCCGAGGCCGCCAACGACAGCGAATCCAGCCTGCGGGACGCCATTGTGACCTCCTCCGCCGAGGACGAAGAAGCCCAGGCTGCCGCTGCCGCAGCGGAAGCTGCAGCATCGGAAGCTGAAGCACCGGCTGAAGACGCCCCTGCCGAGGATGGTGCTGAAGAGACCCCCGAGGTCGAGGCTGCAGCCGACGACGCCGAGGAAACCACCGAAGCCGACGACGCTTCTGGGGCTGAAGAGGCTTCCGAAGACGAGGCAGAGGCGGCCGACGAAGCGGAAGACAAGGCGGACTGAGCCCGTAGCCAGGAGCCAAGCTCATGACCAAGGCTGAGTTGGTAGACGAGGTGGCCCGCAACGTGGAGCTGCCGAAGAAACACGCGGAAGACATTGTCAGCACGGTGTTCGAAAGCATCGTGTCCTCGCTCCAGCGAGGGGACAAGGTCGAACTGCGTGGCTTCGGCAGCTTCCGTATCCGCGAGCGTAGCGAGCGGATGGGCCGCAATCCCAAGACGGGCGAGCCGGTTCCTGTGCCGGCCAAGCGTATTCCCTACTTCAAGCCTGGTAAGCAGCTGCGAGAGCTGCTCAACGGCTCCGAGGCTGACGGGTGACCTCAGAGGGTTCGACAGCGAATCCCTTGCCGACCACGGATCCCGAGGCACAAGGCCCACAACCGCCCGTGCCGGGTGTCGTCAAGCCGGCGCTGCCACCCTTCGCGGTGGCGGTGCTGGCCTGGCTGATCCCTGGTGCCGGGCATTGGTTGCTCGGGCGGCGTGCGCGGGCCGTGGTTTTCTGCGTTCTCATCCTGACGTCTTTCGTGCTAGGGGCCGTCCTGCAGGGTAACTTGCACCGATTCCACGCTGGCCAGCCCGTGCTCGCCATTCTCGGCACACTCGGCACGATGGGCGTGGGCCTCCCGTACTTCGTCTTGCGATACCTCTTTGGCTACCAAGGGGAGGTCGAGGCGCCGACGTTCGAGTACGGCACAGCCTTCCTGATCAGCGCTGGCTTGATGAACCTGCTGTTGTTGCTGAATCTGTGGGATATCGCCAAAGGCTACGAGGAATGAGGCGGGGGAGGAGCGCGGCGCGCGCGCGCCGAGTGGTGCGATGAGTCACTTCCTGTTGATGGTCGTGTATGCCTTCCTGGTCAGCACCTTCTTGGCGTTGCTCTGGCGGCGCCAGCCAAAGGCCCAGCTGAAGCTCTTTCTGCAGTTATTTCTGGGCATGGTGGGTGGTGGCCTGCTACTAGCCTATCTGATGTATCCCTTCCCTTCGGGGCCGCCTGCCCCGATCCCTTGACGCGCTCGCGACAGGGGTCCAATCGCGAACCCGCCGAGGACGCACTGCATCCATGGAATCTCGCACGCTGATGCTGGTGGCCGGTGAGGCCTCCGGCGATCTGCACGCGGCACGCTTGTTGACCGAGGTGCGCCGACAGCTGCCTGACGTCGAGCTGCAAGCCTTCGGCTTCGGCGGTGACGAACTGCGCGCGAACGGCCTTGAGATCATCGAGGACGGTTCCCGCATCGCGGTGGTCGGCATTGTAGAAGTGCTCAAGATTCTGCCGTTGGCCCGGCAGGTCTTCCGGCGCCTGCTGGAGGAAGCCGAAGCGCGGCGTCCCGACGTCGCCGTGCTGGTCGACTTTCCCGAGTTCAATCTGCGTCTGGCGCGCGAGCTCGAGCGCCGTGGTATCCCCGTGGTCTACTACATCAGCCCGCAGGTGTGGGCCTGGCGCCGTCGACGCGTGCGGGAGATTGCGCGTGTGGTCGACGAGATGCTGGTGCTCTTTCCCTTCGAAGCCGATTTCTACCGCGGTCACGATGTGCCTGTCACGCACGTCGGTCATCCGCTGGTGGACGAGGTGCCGCAACTGCGGCAAGCGTGGGCCGAGGGGCCACCGGCCGACAAGGTCTACCGCCTGGCATTGTTGCCGGGCTCGCGGCCGAGTGAGGTGGAGCGGAACCTGCTGCCCATGCTGCAGGCGGCAGCCTTGCTTCGTCGCGAGGTACCGCTGGCGGTGCGCCTGATCAAGGCACGGACCGTCGAGCAGAGCCAGGTGGACGAGGTCATCGAGCGCGCGGAGTTGCCGTCCGAGCTGCAGCTGGAGGTGATCGATAGCGACCGCTTCCACGTTGTCGCCGATAGCCACCTGGCGCTGTGCGCGTCCGGCACCGCGACGCTCGAGACGGGTCTGCTCGGTACGCCGATGATCGTCGTGTACCGGTTGAGCCGTTGGACCTACCTGCTGGGACGGCTTCTGGTACGATTACCTTTCATCAGTCTGGTCAACCTGGTTCTAGACCGCAAGGTCGTTCCGGAGTTGCTGCAAGCGCAGGCCGCCCCGGCGAACATCGCGCGCCAGGCCCTGCAGTTGCTCACCCGAAACGGCGAAGTCGAGCGCATGCGGGAAGGCTTGTCCGGACTGCGCCAGGCGCTCGGTGAGAGCGGTGCCAGCCGTCGTGCTGCCGCCGCTGTCGTCGCCTGGCTGCAGCGCCAGCGCCAGCGCTCGGTCCCTGCTTCCGGAGTCTCAGCTTGAGCCAAACACCCGAACACCTGGCATCCGACCAGAAGCCCTCCAGATATCCCCTGATCCAGTTCTTCTGGCAGTACATCCGGCGCTATGCGCCGTGGGCCGGTGTCGCCGTGGCCGCGATCCTGACCATCGCTGCTGCGACGGCGGTGATGATCTCCCTGATCGAGCCGATTTTCGGCGAGGTCTTGCTGGCCGACGAAGCCGAACGCCAGGAATTGCTTGGCGGTATTCCGTTTGCCGGTGGCGGTAGCGACGAGGACGACGAGAAACCCGCGTGGATGCCTGAGCAGGTGCATGCACTGCTGCAGAAGCTCGACCTGGCGGAGCATCTGCGCGCCGGCTACCAGGGGCTCAAACAGCGTTTCGACATCGGTCCGAACGAGGTCGTGTACTTCGCTCCGATCTTGTTTGTGTTCACCTATTTCGTGCGCAGCTTGGCCTTCTTTGTCAGCGGTTTCAGCTTCCAGCGCATCGGCCTGGGTGTCACTACGGACATTCGTAACGATCTCTACCGCCTGATTCTGCGCCAATCCAGCCGCTTCCATGCCGAGCACACTTCGGGCGAGTTGATGAGTCGGGTGATCAACGACGTCACCATCATGCAGGCGGCCGTCTCCAACCGCTTGCTCGACTTGCTGCAGCAGAGCGTCACGCTCCTGGTCATGCTGGTGATGCTGCTGTCGATCCACTTCCAGCTGGCCATCATCTCGCTGGTCGTGACGCCGGTGATCCTGTACCCGATCATTCGCTTCGGCAAAGGCATCCGCGGCACCAGCCATCGGAGCCAGGAACGTATGGCCGATCTGGCGCAACTGCTCAGCGAAGGCGTGCGCGGTCACCGGGTGGTCAAGGCCTTCGGGATGGAGAACTTCGAGTTCCAGCGTTTCTTCCAAGCCACGCGCCGTCATTTGCGGGTCAACCTGCGGGCGCAAATCCTGGCCAACTTGTCGAGTCCGGTGATCGAGACCATGGCGGCGATCGGTTCGGCGGCGTTGCTGATCTATGCCGGCAAGAGCATCCGCGCGGGCACGCTGGAAGTCTCGGTCCTGGTCACCTTCCTGACCACGCTGATGCTGATGTATGACCCGATCCGCAAGCTCAACAAGGCGAACCTGATTTTGCAGGAAGCCGTGGCGGCGTCGCAGCGCATCGCGGGGCTGATGGCGATCCCGAACGAGATCGAAGACGGTACCGGTGCCGAGCCCTTGACGACGGTGGAGCAGGGCGTGCACTTCGAGAACGTGGTGTTCGGCTACGAGAACGAGGTCATTCTCAAGGGTATCGATCTGCGGTTGCATTCAGGACAGATCATCGCGCTGGTGGGCGCCTCGGGTGCCGGCAAGTCGACTCTGGCCAACCTGCTACCGCGCTTCTTCGATCCCGATGAGGGCCGAGTGACCATCGACGGCGTCGACATTCGGAAGCTGCCGCTGGACAACCTGCGGTCGCTGATCGGCCTGGTGACCCAGGAGACGATGCTGTTCAACGACTCGCTGCGCAACAACATCGCCTACGGACGCTCGGATCTACCGCTCGAACGCGTCCAGGAGGCCGCCGCCGCCGCCTACGCGGACGAGTTCATCGAGACGCTGCCGAAGGGGTACGATACGGTGATCGGCGAGGCCGGTCTGAAGCTCTCTGGCGGCCAGCGTCAGCGCATCGCGATCGCGCGCGCGCTGCTCAAGAACGCCCCGATTCTGATCCTCGACGAGGCGACCTCGCATCTCGACTCGGAGTCCGAGGCGCTGGTGCAGAAAGCGCTCTACAACCTGATGCAGGGGCGTACAACGCTCGTTATCGCGCACCGCTTGGCGACGGTCACGCGCGCCGACCGCATCGTCGTCATGGCGAGCGGTCGCATTATCGAGGAAGGCACCCACGATGAGCTGCTGCAGCAAGAGGGGGCCTACAAGCGTCTCTATGATCTGCAGTTCCGGGTGTGACGAGCAGGTGATGAACAGAGGAGCGCTATGCGCAGCATGACCGGCTTCGGCCAAGCCGCCGACAGCAACGAGCAGTACCAGGTGACGGTGACGATCCGCACCGTCAATCACCGTCACCTCGACCTCAACGTGCGCCTCGACGACAGCTATCAGCGCGCCGAGACGCCGCTGCGCGAGCTGATCGGCAGCGAGCTGCTGCGCGGTCGCGTTGACGTGACCATCGACGTGCGGGCTCTGCAACCGGCGACGCCACGCGTGCGCTTGAACCGGTCGCTGCTGGCGGCGTTGCAGGGTGAGCTGCGACAGTTGCAGTCGGATGATCTCGTCAGGGGCGAGCTCCAGGCCGGAGATGCCTTGCAGCTGCCGGAAGTGTTGGAGGTCCAGGTACAGGCAGCCGCCTGGACGGAGGGCGACCAGGAGTTGCTGCTGGGCGCCGCCGCCACGGCACTGGCTCAAGTGGTCGAGACGCGCCAGCGCGAGGGTTCGGCGCTGCGCGACCTCTTGGAGGCTCGCCAGCAAGGATTGCTCGACGTGCACGCACGCCTGGTCGAGCTGCGACCGCAGGCAGTGGAGGAGATTCACCGCAACCTCCTGCGGCGCCTGCAAGACATGCTCGACGGGCCCGGCTCGGAGCGTCGCGCCCTCGACGAACAACGCCTGGCGCAGGAAGTCGCCTTGCTGGCTGATCGCTCCGACGTGGCCGAGGAGCTCGACCGCCTCAGCTCGCACTTGGGCCACCTGCAAGAGATGTTGGAGTCCGAAGGTAGCATCGGCAAGCGACTCGATTTCCTGGCTCAAGAGATCTTCCGCGAGCTCAACACCGTTGGTTCGAAGTGCCGGCACAAGGACATGACGCGCACCATGCTGGATGGCAAGGTTCTGTGCGAGCAGCTGCGCGAACAAATCCAGAACGTCGAATGAGTGACCCCGTGGCCCACGAACCTGCGCATCGGCCGCGCGGCACGCTGCTGATCGTGTCTGGTCCCTCCGGTGCTGGCAAAGGGACCTTGATCAACAAACTGCCCGAGGCTGGCGTTCCCGACATCGCCTTTTCCGTCAGCCATACGACTCGCGCCGCGCGGGCGGGCGAGGTCGAGGGGGACCACTACCACTTCGTCAGTGTCGATTCGTTCAAGCAGATGATCGAAGCTGGCGAATTCCTGGAGTGGGCCGAGGTCTATGGCAACTTCTACGGCACCAGCCGGCAAGCCGTTGCCAGCCTGCTCGACGCTGGCCGCGACGTGGTGCTGGATATCGATGTCCAGGGTGCGGCGCAGGTGCGAGCGCTGTTTCCGGAGGCTGTCAGCGTGCTGGTGGTGCCACCGAGCTATGACGAGCTATGCCAGCGTCTGCACGGTCGCGGGCTGGATGATCCGCAGGTGATTGCGCGCCGCCTGGCCGCGGCACCGCAGGAGATCGGGCGCTACGAAGAGTACGATCATGTTATCCTCAACGACCATGTCGAGTCGGCGAGTGGCCTGCTGGCAGCCATCCTCCTCGCCCGCCGTAGCCGTCTCGATCGCATGCATGGACGGGTCCGGGACGTCTTGAACGCCTTTCCCGACAACGAACCACAACCTCAGAATAGCTAGCTCACCGAGCAACGGCTCGAAGGAGACCGTTCTATGGATCGATTGCCCGAAGATGTCCACAGTAAGTTTCGCTTTGTCCTGCTGGCGGCCAACCGTGCCGAACAGTTGATGCGAGGCGCACCGCCACGGGTGGACCCGAAAGACCGCAAGCTGACTAGCGTGGCTGTCGACGAGATCTCGCAGGGTGCTGTCGACTGGTCGCTGACCGATGGCAAGCCGGCGTCCGCCGAAGCTGCCGAGGTGGTCGAGGTGGCCGAAGAGGCGGCCGAGCCGGCGGCTGACGAAGCCGACGCCTGACGAGAATCCCGGCTGTGAGCGCGACCCCCCCTCTGCGCGTCTTGCTGGGAGTCGGTGGTGGAATCGCTGCGTTCAAGGCGGCGCAGATCACACGCCGCTTGCGCGAGCGTGGTCACCAGGTGCGCTGTGCCATGACCGAGCACGCCACCGCCTTTCTGACGCCGCTGACGCTGGAAGTGCTGAGCACCGAGCCGGTGTATCGGCAGGAGTATCTGCGACCGACCGACAGCGGCGAGGAGTTGCACATCACTGCAGCTCTGTGGGCGGACGTGCTGTGCGTCGCGCCGACCACGTGCAACTTGTTGGCCAAGCTTGCTCAAGGGCTGGCCGACGACTTCTTGACTACGACCGCACTGGCGTGCACCGCGCCGTTGGTGTTGGCGCCGGCCATGCACCACCACATGTGGAATCACTCGGCGGTGCGTGCCAACGTCGACCTACTGCGCCGTCGTGACGTCGTTTTCGCCGGTCCGGTCGAGGGGCTGCTGGCGTCCGGGGAGCAGGGGCAGGGGCGCCTGGCCGACCCGGAAGATATCGTGCTGGCCATTGAAGCCGCGGCCTACGCTCGGCAGGCTGGTCGTGGTGTGGAGGACGGCAGCTCGTCCGCAGGCGCCAGTCTTGCAGCAGGCAGCAGTCTTGCCACAAGCAGCAGTCTTGCGACAGGGAGGACCTTGATCGACAAGAATGTCGTGATCAGTGCCGGTCCGACCCACGAACCGGTCGACTCGGTACGCTATCTGGGCAACCACTCGAGCGGCAAGATGGGCTTTGCGCTCGCCGCGGAAGCCGCCCGCCGTGGTGCGCGTGTGCAACTCGTGGCCGGACCTACGGCACTGCCGACTCCCGAGGGGGTCGAGCGCATCGACGTCACCACCGCGCTGCAGATGCAGCAGGCCGTGCACGATGCGGTCGAGGCCGCCGACCTGGTGATCATGTCGGCGGCCGTGGCCGACTTCCGCCCTGCACGACCGGCTGATCGTAAGCTGAAGAAGGAAGAGGGCGTGCCGCAGATCGAGCTGCAGCAGAACCCGGACATCCTGGCGGGGCTGGCGGATGTCGCGCCGCAGGCCGTGCGCGTCGGCTTCGCCGCGGAAACGAACGACCTGGAGTCCAATGCGCTCAGCAAGCTGGAGCGCAAGCGGGCTCACATGGTGGTGGCCAACGACGTTTCCCGCCAGGACATCGGCTTCAGTCACGACTCCAACGAAGTGATCGTCTATCGCCGCGATGGCGAGCCGGTGTTTCTTTCCCGGCGTCCCAAGACCGAACTCGCCGAGGCCTTGCTGGACCTGTTCGCCGAGGTCCTCGAAGCTCATCAAACCGGGGCCCGAGACCCGGGCGCCTCGGCAGAGGCCGGTCGGGAGGCCTGAGTCGATGCCGGATCCTCGGCAAGCTGTGAAGCTGGATAGGGCACAAGCCGAGCTGACGCTCTACCTGCGAGATCTGGGTTTCGGCGAGCTGTACTTGCGTGGTGGAGATCCGGGCGCGGGGCCTGCTCGTGCAGAGGCTGCTGCGTCAGAGTTCACCCCATCCAGGCCGACCCTATCGAAGCCGAGATCCTCGCATCCTGGAAGCCCTGAGCCTATCCACATCGAACCTGTCCATCCTGGCTCCGTCAACTCTGAGCCGGTCCACGCGGAATCACCACGACCGGTCGCCTCGACGCCGGCGCAGCGCGCCGAACAGCTCCTCGTCTGCGCTGCGGAGGCCGGTGGTTGCACGCGTTGCCGTCTGGCCGAGGGACGTAACCGGGTGGTCTTCGGTGTCGGGGATCCGAATGCCGATCTCATGTTCATCGGCGAAGGCCCCGGAGCTGACGAGGACCGCCAGGGCGAGCCGTTCGTCGGCCGTGCTGGCCAGTTGCTCGACCGCATCATCCAGGCGATCGAGATGCAGCGCGAGCAGGTTTACATTGCCAACATCGTCAAATGCCGGCCACCACGCAACCGTGACCCGCAGGCCGACGAGGTCGAAGCCTGCATAGGCTATCTGCAGCGCCAGATCGACCTGGTGCGGCCGAAGGTCCTTGTGCTGCTCGGTAAGGTGGCTGCGCAGACGCTGCTCGGCACGGACTTGACGCTCGGCCGCATGCGCGGCCGCTGGTGGCAGGTGCGCGGCGTCGAGACCCGTGTCACGTACCACCCGGCGGCGCTGCTGCGCAACGACCAGTTCAAGCGCCCGACCTGGGAAGACATGCAATTGGTGCGCGATCGCCTGAGGACTGAGTAGGGCGGGGCCTCCTGCCAGGACGCAACGTCATGGCCTGGCCGGCCTCGTTTCTGGATCGTCTCGAGCGCCGTTTGGCAGGTCTCGACGGGCCTTTGATTCAGGTGTGGAGTCGACCCGGTTCGGGTGCCCGCCTGCTGCTCGATGCGCTGCAGCCGCGCGTCCACGAGATCCCTCCCGCCGTGCTCACGCGTCCCGACGCCTTCGCGGCTGCCCTGACCGAGGCAGAGGCGCTGGAGCGACCCTGGCTACTGTGTACGGGCATTCCCGCTGCTGGCGATGTGGCACCCGCGATGGCACAGTTGACCAGCCGGCAGCGCTTGGTGCTCTTCACCCACCGGCGCCTGGAACTCGACCTCCCGCCTTCGAGCGGCATGAGTTGGTTGACGCCTCGAGACTGGCACCTGACGCCGGCCGAGGTGGTGGAGTTCTGGCGCGCGGCACGGGGTGTCGAGCTGAGTGAATCCGCGGCTCTGTCGCTGGCGCACGCCAGTGACGGCTGGCTACGCCTCCTGGAGCTGGCCGCCGACGGCAACTTCGACGTCTCGGCGGATCAGGCCCGTGACACAGAGCGTTTGCGCGCCCTGCCCGCGGTCCGAGCCTTTCTCGAGGTCACGGCTTCTCTGGGCTCGGACCTGCCGGACGAACCTGGCTCTCTGAGCGATGCCGGCGAGAGTGCGGGGTATGGCAGCAACGCTTGGGAGGCTGTGGAGCTGGCTGTGGAACTGGCCGTGGACGTTCAGGGCTCGGGGGAGCCGGATTACCGAGTCCGCTTGTTTGGTCTGCCCACCGTCGAGCGCCGCGTCGCTCCCGGACGCTACACCGAGGTCGATTTCACCCTGCGCCGCTGTTTCAAGCTCCTGCTCTACCTGGCGGCAGCGCCCGACCACCGCGTGGGCAAGGAAGAACTGGTCGAGGTGCTGTGGTCGGAGGACGAAGCCGAGTCGGTGCAACGCAACTTTCATCCCACGCTCAGTCACCTGCGCCGGGATCTCGGTGGCACCGGTTCGAGTTCTCCGGGGGCGGCGCGCAATCCGATTGTCTTCCGAAATCGCTCGTACCAGCTCAACCCGGACTTACACTGGGAGATCGACGTCGACCTCTTCGAAGCCCAGGCGCTGGAGGCGGCGCGCTGCCTACAGGAGGCGAACCTGCCGGGGCGCCGCGACAGCGATCTGCAGGCTGCCGTGGCAGCCGGGCAGCGAGCCTGGAAGCTCTACCGCGGGCCCTTTCTCGATGGTCAATACGACGCTTGGACCCACAGCCGCCGGGACGATCTGCAGCGCACCCACCTGCGTTTGCTGCGTGATCTGGGCGATATGTACGTGCGTCTCGGCCGTCCCGTCGATGCCCTCGATGCGTACCGCGCGGTGATCACCGAAGACCCGATGGAAGAGAGCGTCCAGGTCGCCATCCTGCGTCTCTACGCGGCGCAGGGTCGCCGTGACCTGGTGCGGCGGCAGTACGACAAGCTCTGCACCCTGTTGCTCAACGAGCTGGGCGTCGAGCCCCTGCCGGAGACCACGGCCGAATACCATCGCCTGATGGCGTGAGCGGTGCTCTCGACGGGTGGGCGGGGCCTTCTTCTGGATGGCGTCCATCGTGCCAGCGGGGTACAATCTCCTCGTTGTGAGTTCGACCGCCGTCGCCCCCGCGCCCTCCCCAGCTGCTCTTCCGTCCTCGCAGGCGAACACGCCGGAGCCGGAGGTGTCTGTGCTGGTCCCTGTCCTCGACGAAGAAGGAACCGTCGAGGACCTGGCACAGCGCGTGGCGGCGGTGCTGGACGGCCTCGGGCACAGCTTCGAAGTCCTGTTCATTGATGATGGTTCGCGGGACGCCACCGTGGCACGGATCCACGCCGCGCATGAGCGCGACGAACGCGTCAAGCTGGTGCAGCTGCGCCGCAACTTCGGCAAGGCCGCGGCGCTGTCAGCCGGCTTCGAGCACAGCCGTGGACGCCTGATCTTCACCATGGACGGCGATCTGCAGGACGATCCGGACGAGATCCCACGTTTCCTCGAGACGCTGGAGGAGCAGGATCTGGACCTGGTTTCCGGCTGGAAGCACCAGCGCCGCGACCCGATCTCCAAGCGGTATCCGTCCAAGGTCTTCAATTTCGTCACCCGCCGGCTGGCGGGCGTCGATCTGCACGACTTCAACTGCGGCTTCAAGCTCTATCGGCGCGAAGTACTGGAGCAGATCGCCATCTACGGTGAGCTGCACCGTTACATTCCCGTGTTGGCCAGCCACAAGGGTTTCCGCGTCGGCGAGCTGGCCGTCAACCACCATCCGCGCCGGCACGGCGTCAGCAAGTACGGCTGGGATCGTTTCCTGAAGGGGCCGCTCGACCTGCTGACCGTCCTCTTTGTCACCCGCTACATGCGCCGGCCGCTGCATCTCTTCGGTGCCGTCGGTGGCCTGTGCCTGGGGCTTGGTTTCCTGGTCAACGCCTACCTGGCGGTGCTCTGGTTGTTCGGCGAGTCGCTGTCCAACCGGCCGTTGCTGCTCTTCGGCGTCTTGCTGATGGTGATCGGCCTGCAGATCCTGACGACCGGTCTGCTCGGCGAGATGATCACGCACAAGGGCTTTCGCCGGGCGGATAGCTACTCGATCAAAGACACGGTCGGTCTCGCGGACTGAAGCCGTGCGACCTTGCGACTGAGGACGGACGTTCCCCTGAAGCTTCTCTTCCTGACCCAGACCTTCCCGCGCTTTCCCGAGGACACCGCTGGCCCGTTCATCCAAGAACTGGCGCGTGGCTTGGTGCGCGGCGGCGACGAGGTCTGCGTGCTGGCGCCGCATGCGCCAGAGGTGCCGGCTGCTTGGGAGGTCGATGGCGTGGAGGTACGCACCTTTCGCTATGCGCCCGAGTCGCTGGAACTGGTCGGCTACAGCCGCAGCCTGGATCGCGACGAGAGCCTCAAGTTCGGCGCCGTGCTGTCGACGCCGCTCTACTTCCTGGGCGCCCTGCGGGCGGTGCGCCGCCTGTGCAAGCAGCGACACTTCGACCTGGTGCAAGCGCACTGGGTCGTGCCCAACGCCCTGATCACCGCGCCGCTGCTCGGTTCCTGGTTTGGGGGGCGCGATGCCCGAGCCCGCAATGTACCCGCCTTGGCTGTCGGCCTGCACGGTAGCGACGTCTTCTTGGCCGAGAAGCCCGGCGTGCGCACGGCCGTCGGTTGGGCGCTGCGCCGCTCGCAGGTGCTCACCGGCTGCTCACCAGAACTCGTCGACCGCGTCGCGGCACTCGGCTTCCCGCGCGACGCCGCCGCGGTGATCCCCTACGGTGTCGATGTCGAGGTCTTTCGTCCGAACGCCGGAGACGCAGGTGCGGCAGAGTGGCGGCGCAAGCTGGGCATCGACGACGGCGCGCCGTTGGTGCTGACCGTCGGCCGCATGGCAACCAAGAAGGGCTTCCAAGTGCTGCTGCCGCAGCTCGAAGCCTTGCTGCGGGCGCACCCGGCGGCCCACTGCGTGTTCGCCGGAGCCGGCGACCGGCTGCGAGAGTTCCAGGACATCGCCGGCCGGCTCGACGCCTCGGAGCGCGTCCATTTCCCCGGCGCCGTCTACCGCGACACTCTGCCCGACCTGTACCGCGCTGCCGACCTCTTTGTCCTACCCGCCGTGCACGATGTTGCCAGCAATGTCGACGGCCTGCCCAACGTGATTCTCGAAGCCATGGCCAGCGGCCTACCGGTCATCGCCTCGCGTCTCTCGGGCATCCCCTTGGCGGTGGAGGATGGGGTCACGGGCCGGCTGGTGCCCGAGCAAAACGGTGAAGCCTTGCGCCAGGCGCTCGACGACCTGCTCGGCGACCTCCAGCGTTGCCGCCTCTGGGGCGCCGCCGGTCGGCGCAAGGCCGAAGCCGAACTCACTTGGGACGCTGTCGCGGCGCACTACCGCGCGGCCTACCGGCGGGGAATCGAGATGCGATCTTGATGTCCGCCGAGACGGCTGCTCACGGGAACTGGGTGCACGACCTGGAATGCTCGCGCACCGGCACCCGGGCGCCCATCGATCAACCTGCCTTCTTGTCGCCCGCCGGCGCGCCGTGGCTGGTGCGCTACCTGCTCGATGCCGAGCGGGGTCGTCAGCTGCGCCGGGCGCTGGTCCAGGACAACCGCCCGTGGACCCTGTGGCGCTACCGGGAGCTCCTGCCGCTAGGTGACTTCGATGCGCGCGTCGATCTCGGCGAGGGAGGCACGCCGCTGGTTGCCTTGCGCCGCGTTGCGCCGGCGGGCGTACAGGCCTGGTGGAAGCAGGAGGGCAACAATCCCACCGGCTCGTTCAAGGCGCGCGGCCTGAGCCTGGCAGTCAACCGGGCGCGCGAGCTGGGCGCACCAGGCGTTGAGCTGGCAAGCGCCGGAAATGCTGCGCTGGCGCTGTGTGCCTATGCCGTCAGTGCCGGCTTGCCGAGCCGCGTAGCCTTACCCGAGGACACGCCGCGTACCGTCTTCGAGCGCTGTAAGGCGCTCGGGGCCGAAGTACTGAGCGGTCACGGGACCTTGGTCGAGGCCGCCGCTCGCCTCCAGGAGCGAGATCTCGGCTACTGGAACCTGTCGACGTTGCGCGAGCCCTACCGTGTCGAAGGCAAGAAGACCATGGGGTTAGAACTCTTCGAGCAGTTCGGCTGCCTGCAGCCTGGGGGGCAGCTGCCGGACTGGATTGTCTACCCGACCGGTGGAGGCACCGGCATTGTCGGCATGCACAAAGCTTTCGACGAACTCGAAGCGCTCGGCTTGCTCGACCCCGGGCGTCCGCGGCCACGCTTTGCCGTCGTCCAGACGGCTGGCTGCGCACCGTTGGTCGAGGCATGGAAGGCTGGGCGAGAGAGCGCCGAGCCATGGCCGGACCCGCGGCGTACCGACGCCTGGGGTCTGCGCGTGCCCAAAGCCTCGGGCGACTTCCTGGTGCTCCGAGCCCTGCGCGATACCGATGGTGTCGCGATCGCGATCGAAGAAGCTCGGATGCGCGAAACGATGCAGCGGGTCGCCCGCGCGGAAGGTCTGTTCGTCAGCCCCGAAGGCGCGGCCTGCCTGGCCGCCCTGGAGGACCTGGTCGCCAGCGGCGAAATCCGCCCCGACCACCGCGTGGTGCTTTTTCAAACTGGGGATCCGGCGAACTATCGCTGACGCGTCCGTCTCACATCAGAACCGGTCGTTCGAGCCGGACCCTACGCTGACCTGCTGGGAGGAGAAGGAAATGATTCGACGCTCGCTGTCCTGGTGCTGTCTGTCCGCGTTAGCTGTTCTGCTGTTGCCGACCGCCGGCCACGCGCAGCTGTCCAAGCGAGACATCCTGGAGATGGCTGCTGCCGGCGAGCCGACCGCCCGCATCGTGGCGCGTGTCCAAGAAGAGTGCGTCGACTTCGAAGTCGATGCGTTGACCATCGCTGACCTGTCTGATGCTCTGCCCCGCGAGGTGCTGGAGGTGGTCGCCAGCTGTCGCGAGACCAAGCAGAGCAGTTTGCATTGCCGTCTCTATCGTGCTGCCTCTGTCGACGACGAGCTTCAGGGTTTCCCGTTCGTCATTCGCAAGATCCGCCACGGCGAAGTCACGGTGGATGTCATGGATCGCCGACCGTGGATTGAGGAGCGGACTAGCGGCCCCTTCGACATCCGCGGCATCGCCCGCGAGATGCAGAATTGGGATGCGCACGAGGTCTTGCTGCGGGAGCGACTGGAAGCGGTGAGCGGTCTGCGTGATCTCTATATCGAGTTCGAAAGCCTCCTCGACACCGAAGAGCTAACCGCTCGCCAATTGCGCGCTGTGCTCGACGTGTGCGCCGAAGACAGCGGCGAGCCCGCCGGCGTTCCGTTGCTGGTGGACAGTACACCCGAAGGCGCCGCCGTCGTCGTCGACGGGATTCCGTTCGGCCAGACGCCGCTGCAAGCTTCGGTGCCAGAGAAGGAAGTTGAGATCGAGATCCTGCTTCCCGGTTACAGCGCCTACCGTACGGTTGCCGAGGGTGTCCTGAACCAGCAATTGCGTCTCGACGTCGAACTGGAGGGCAGTGCGCAGAGCTGCCTGAGTTTCGGCCTCAGCGGTGATGTCGACGGCCAGCTACGTGCACTCAAGGGCAAACTGGAAGGCCAGCGCATCGAACTGGTGGTGCCGCTGGTCGAGGTGCTGAGTAGCAAGACTAACCTGCGCGTCCCGTCCACCCACGTGGTCGAGGGTCGGCGCATTCTCTTCGAGCCGAGCTCCGGTGACGAATACGTCGACCATCCGCACCTGCTGCTGGGCCAGGATCTCGGTGGTTGGGCCTTCGGCGAGACGGCACGGCGTCTGGAGATCCTGGTGCCTGGTCCGGTGACCGTGATCGAGGTCGACGATGGTCGTCACGGCCTCGAGATCGAGCTGCTGCACGAGAGCGGGGAGAAGACCAAGGTCTACTTCGACTTCGTGCGCGATTTGGACGAGGTACCAGTGTCCGAGCTGGAAGCCGGGGTGTGCCGGATCTTCGCGGCCCGAGAGGCGCTTGGGCCTTAGGCGCTCAGCCCTGGTAGTCAGCCTGCGGTGAACAGCGGAACGAAGCAGCGCGGCTGGTGGAAGTCCGGCCGCGCACCCGGCACTGGCTGCCAGGCTAGATAGCAGCGCTTGGAACCTGTGCCGTGGATGGCGTAGACGTTCAAGTGGTGGGGAAGGGGCGGTAGGTAGCTGGCGGGAATCTGTGCGCGGCCGCGCCAGCGGCGAGCTTTGAAGTCGATCTCGGCGTCGAATTCGAGGGGGAAGCCCTGCGTTGCGACCTTGCGGATGTCCGAGAGCTGCAGCACCAGATAGTGCCCGTGCGGTCCTAGCTCGACTTCCAGGTATGGGATCGCACCGTCGCGCTGCGGTGGTCCCGCGATGAAGAGTTCGACGACTTCGAAGTTCCACAGGCCGTCGACGGAGCCAGGAGGATGATCTGGGGCGGGGTCGTTGTGGAAGGGAGCATCGATCTGGATGTGAAGTCCAGCACCAGGAGCCTGCCTGATGAGGCGCACTATGACCTGCTCCGTAGGTGGAATCGGTTTCCCGTTCCAGGTAGCAGTGATGACCAGATGAGACTCGTGCACATTGGGTAGCCTAGCAGATGCTATACTCCGACCACTCTAGCCATGGACCCTCATCTATCCCTCTATCTTCCTATCGCCGCGGCTCCCGGCCTGGATGGTTTGCCGGCGCTGCTGTTCACGGTCTTCGTCGCTCTGTCGATCTCGTTTCTGTGCTCGATCTTGGAGGCGACGCTGCTCAGCAGCCGCATCCCGAGCCTCACCGCGCGGCGCGACGAAGGTGACGTCGGCGCAGAGATCTT
Organism: uncultured bacterium; assembly: GCA_965368975.1. Classification (GTDB taxonomy): domain Bacteria; phylum Acidobacteriota; class Thermoanaerobaculia; order Multivoradales; family JAHZIX01; genus CBDUPA01. The sequence continues at coordinate 232,874 of CBDUPA010000003.1, forward strand.
GCTCGGACTCAAGCAAGAGAACGTCGACGACGCGATCAGCGCCATCCTGACGCTCAACACCATCGCTCACACCATCGGTGCGGCAGTCGCGGGTGCCCAGGCGGCCGTGGTCTTCGGTGACGCCTGGGTGGGCGTCTTTTCCGGGATCTTGACCGTCCTCGTGCTGGTGGTCACGGAGATCATTCCGAAGACCATCGGAACCGTCTACGCGTCGGCCCTGGTGGGTTTCGTAGGACGCACGATCCGTGTGTTGATCGTGCTGCTGAAGCCGATTCTCTTCCTCACGGGGCTGGTCACGCGCGCGGTCGCCCATGGTGCCGAGGCGCGCGGAGTCTCGCGCTCGGAGGTGGCGGCTCTGGTGACGTTGGCGGCGGAGGAGGGGGCGCTGCAGTCGCACGAGACTCGGATGTTGGAGAGCGTGCTCAGCTACGAGTCGATCCTGGTGCAGGACGTCATGACGCCGCGGACGGTGGTGACCATGCTGGCCGCGGACACGCCGATCGGCGAATTGCTACAGGCGGACAAGCCGCTGCCGTTCTCGCGTCTGCCGCTGTTCGAGAGTACGCGCGACAATGTGATCGGCTACGTTCTGCAACGCGAGGTGCTCTGGCACGCCGCCTGTGATCTCGATCCTCAAACACCGGTGCGCGAGCTGATGCGTCCGCTGGGCTACATTCCGGAGACCGACTCAGTAGCCCGTGTGTTGCGCTCGTTGATCGAGGCCAAGGCGCACATGGCCGTGGTCGGCGACGAGTTCGGCGGTGCGGTGGGAGTTGTGACGCTGGAGGATCTGGTCGAGACGGTACTGGGGATCGAGATCATCGACGAGAGTGATGAGGTGGTCGATCTGCGCGAGGTGGCGAAGCAGTTGCGGGTGAAGCGTCTGCAGGAGCGTGGCCTGCAGTGGCAGGCGGACGAGGCGGCTCGGGTGGCGCAGGAGAAGGCTGACTTGTTGGAGAGCTCTCAAGAGGAAGAGCGGAAGTCGGAGCCGGCTGTTGTACAGACGGGCGCTCCGGAGCCAAGGCCGGAAGAGTAAAGCAGAAGGCGGTGCCGGTGGCGCCGGACTGGAACCACAGTTCACCGCCAAGTCGGTAGACGAGACTCTGAGCGTAGGCCAGGCTGACGGCACCGGCGCCGGGGCTCGCACCGAGTCGGCCAAAGAGGCGGAAGACACGGGACATGTCGTCACGCTCCAGGCGGCGGCCATCGTGCCACACCTCGAAATGCCAGGTGGGCCCGTATTGGTGCAGCTCTCCAGTGTCTTCCGGCATGCGGGGGAGCTCTCTCGCGCTGATGCTGATGCAACCGCCTTGGTCGGGCAGCTGATGCAGGGCGTGGCGCAGCAGGTTGTCGAAGATGATGCGCACGAAGTCGCGATCGGTCGACAGGCGCGGCAGCCCTGAAACGCGCACCTCGACGTGGCGTGCTGCGAGTTCCTGCTGCAGATCGTTGAGCGGCTGGCGTACGAGATCGCGCAGATCGACCTCGCGCGCCCGTGGCTGGCGGCGACTGAGGCGGGTGAAGTGCAGGAAGGAGTCGAGGAGCTGGTCGAGGCGTGCGGCGGCTTGATCGATGAAGTTCAGTGCTTCCCACACCTCGGGGTCGAGCTGGTCTGACCGCGGCGTTGCACCACTTGCATCCGTCTCGACTTGCGTCCTGGCTGGAAGGGAGCGGCGCAGCTCTCCGGCAAAGCCGCGCAAGTTGACCAAGGGAGCGCGCAGGTCGTGCGCGGCGAGGGCGATGATTTCGTCTTTCTCGCGGTCCAGCGCCTGCAAGCGCCGGTTGGCGGCGGCCAGGCGTTCCGATTGTAGGCTGACCTCGGCGGTTCTTGCGGCGACGCGCTGCTCGAGGGATCGGGTGTGCCCTTTGAGCTTGCGGATGCGCAGGTGGTGAATCGTGAGGGTGCTCAAGCCGACGACTGCACCCAGGATTGCGTAGAACCACCAGCTGAGGTGGTAGGGGCGTTGGCGCTGGAAGTCGAGGCTGGCGATACCCCCACTGGCAGCTCCGAGGAATGTCGCCTCGAGAGTGAGGACGTGGTGGCCGGGTTCCAGGTTGGTCAAGAAGAGATGGCGGTCCGTGCCGAGGTCGCTCCACGTTCCGTCGCGGTCGAGACGGTAGCGATAGCGCAGACGCTCGGCGCGGCCGGGACTGATGCCGGTGAAACGCAACTCGAGATCATCCTCGTGGCTGTGTAGGCGTAGTTCTTCGCCGCCCGTGAGGTCGACCCGGCGCGTCGAATTGACGACGGCGCTGACGAAGCGCGGCGGCGGCAGCGGGACGGAGGGGGCCAGTTGGCTGGGATCGATGCGTACGGCGCCACCGAGGGTAGGGAACCAGAGAAAGCCATCGCGATCCCGCAGGCCGGCGGGTTGGTGACCGCCGGTGCAGCCGCTGGCGGGCAGGCCGTCGTTCAAGCTGAAGTGATCGGCCTGCAGCCGGCTGCGCTGACCCGTGACGAGTTCGGTCAGCTGTTCGCGGTCGAGGCTGTAGATGCCACGGTTGTGACTGATCCAGAGCTGACCCTTGTCACCACGCAAGACGCGAAACACGAAGTCGTCGGGCAGACCCTCGGCTTCGGTGAAATGGTGGACGGGGCCGGTGTTCTGCTGAACCTGGGGGTTGCGGGGGAACCAGAAGAGGCCGTCGCCGTAGGTGCCAACCCAGAGGTCGTCGAAGCCATCGCGGTGCAGGTCGAAGACCATGGCCTGGCGGAGGACGTCAGGCCGATACGGGGTCAGGGTGCCGCCGGGCGCGAGCCGAGTCAGGCCAGCCCGAGTGCCGAACCAGAGATTGCCGTCGGCATCCTCGTCGATGACGTGAACCCAGGGGTGGGTGAGGCCGTCTTCGAGGCCGAAACTCCTCCAGGATTGCCCGTCAAAGCGGCTGAGGCCGCCGCGCGTACCGACCCACAGCACGCCGTTGCGGTCCCGTAGCAGCGACATGACGAAGCCGTGGACGGGGCCTACTGCCGGTCCGGCCTCCGGGCCGTAGCGCAGGAAACGGCCGCCCTGGCGATGAAACAGGCCGTCACGGGTTCCTACCCAGAGGCTATCGTCCGTGTCGACCAGCAACGAAACGACGAAGTCGTTGCTCAGCCCTTGGGCAGGTCCGTAGGTGGAGATGGTGCCGTCCGGTGACAAGCGGTTGAGACCTTGCTGCGTTCCGATCCACAGCCCACCTTCGGAGTCTTGGGCAAGGGAAGAGGTGACGGAGGCCGACAACCCTTCGGCCGGCGTCCACGGCGTGAAGGTCGGCTGACGCAGGTGCACGAGACCCAGGAAGGTGCCGACCCAGAGGTTCTCGGCCGGGTCCAGGTACAAGCAGCGGATGCTGTCGGTCGGCAGCCGGTGGGCCTGGCCGAGAACCTGGCGACTTCCACCCAGACGTGGCTCAGAGCTGCCTGGCAGGCGCCAGAGGCCGGTGTCGGCGGCGATCCAGAGGACCCCCTGGGGGTCTTGCAGGAGCTGGTTGATGGTGCCGCTAGGGAGGGCATGGGCAGCTCCCTCGACAGCTGAGTGGAACTCTGGGTCCGGAGGCTGTGGCGACGCGGGCTGCCACGCGTCGTCGGCGAAGATCGCCAGACCGTTGGCTGTGCCAACCCAGAGGGTGCCGGTGTCGTCGTAGAGCAGGGCACGGATGTCCGCCGAAGCCGCCGTCGGACCGCCTGTTGCGGGACCCCCGTGATCGAGCAGGGTCTCACCGTCCCAGGAGCGCAGTCCGCCACGGGTGCCGATCCACAGCGTCGAGCCGACGTGGAGTAGAGCGTTGACGTAGGCTGTGTCCTGCACGGTCGAGGGAGTTACGGCTCGGTCTCGTGCGAGCTGCTCGCCGGCTGGTGGGCCGTCCAGCGGCAGCGGGGTGAAGCGGTCCCCTTGCTGCACGAACAGGCCGCGCGGCGTCCCTATCCACAGACGGCCGCGCTCGTCGTGAACCAAGGCGTGAATGGCTGTTGCTGGCAGCCCGACCTCGGCTCCGAGTGCCGAGAAGCTGCCGCTGCCGTGCTGGGGGTCGTCGCCGGTCGGGCGATAGCGTCCCAGGCCGCGCGGCGTGCCGAGCCAGAAGCCACCCGCGCCGTCCGCCAACAGCACATCGACCTGATCGTGCAGCAGGCCATGACGCATCGGCCGGAAGGTCTCGAAGGACGTGCCGTCGAAGCGTGCCAGTCCTTGCTGTGTTCCGATCCACAGGTAGCCGTCACGGGTCTGGGTGATGCTGGAAATAACGGACTGCGGTAGTCCGTTGCGCGTGTCCCAGGTAGTGATGTCGAGCTGACTGAGGTGGAGTCCCGGGGCGAGGGCGTTCGCGGCAGATGCGAAGAGGAGCAGCAGAGTGGAGGCGGCGCGGTAGGCGCTGGCGAGGCGACGGCTGGTGCCTTGGTCCCAGGCTCGCTGGATGCGCGGCAGGCGAAAGCTCGACAGCGCCAGGCTGCAAGGAGCAAACCGGCTCGATCGGCGGGGCTTAGCCTTCGCCTGCGGCATCATGCTTCTCCACAAGAGATCTCGACGAAATGGTTTTAGCGGGTTTTTGTCGCCAGGGACGAGCAAGCCCGCGTTCTGCGGGAACCAAGCCATCTGTCAAGAGATTGCCCGCTGGAGGAGGGGCTCCGAGGGGCGAAAACAACCAATGAGAGATGAGGGTATCGTGGGGAAGGCTATGGTGTCCAGCTCGGGTCGGCGCCGCCAGACCTAGGGCTCAGCAAGACCTCAGGCTCAGCGACCGACCGCCGCTAGATGGACTCGGTTGCGGCCCCCACGCTTGGCTCGGTAGAGCGACGTGTCGGCGAGTTCTAGGACGTCCGGCGCTTTGCGCTGCGCCGGCCCGCGCTGGGCCGCGCCGATCGAGACGGTCACGCGCAGTTGATTCTGACGTCTGGCAGGCGCCTGGCCCCGGTTCTTGCGGTCGTTCGCCTTGGGGGTCTTGCGTGCTGGCCGGGGTGCTCGGCGCACCATGAAAGCTGTGTCGGCAATGCGCTGGCGCAGAGCCTCCAGGTGTTCTCCGGCTTCGACCAGGTTACGGCCTGGAAAGACGATCGTGAACTCCTCGCCGCCGTACCGGTACGCGTGTCCGCCGCCGCCGACCGTGTGCAGCTGTGCCGCGACCATGCGCAAAACCTGGTCGCCGACGTCGTGGCCGTGGCGGTCGTTGAGTTTCTTGAAGTGGTCGATGTCGACCATCGCCAGAGAGTAGCGGCCGGACAGCTGGCGTAAGCGATCTTGGAGGGCCCGCCGCCCGGGCAGTCCCGTCAGCTCGTCGCGGTAGGCGAGGGCGTAGCTGACCTCCAGCGTCGTCAGACCGAGCAAGAGGGTGCCGAGGCCGAGCAAGAGATGCGCGCGTGGCTGCAAGGCCAAGGTTTCGAGGCTGTGGTGAGGCGGCCAGACGAGGAGCGGGACGGCGAGCGAGACCCAGGCGAAGGCGCGCGGCACTGGGTCGCGGGTGGGCAGGTAGCGGCCCAACTGCACGCAGGCGAGCAAGCCGAAGAAGGCCAAGTGCGGCCACGGTACGCCTGCCTCCGGCAGGCCCAAGTGCTGGTCGATCCAGCCTCCGGCGTCACCGACGAGCCAGCGGACCAGGGGCGAGGCCAGGGCATCCTCGATCTGCCCGTCTGCCGCCGCCGTCCGTCGTACCACCCAGGCGATGAGCGCGGCGGGTAGCAGGAAGAGGGTCAGTTGCAGACCACCTTTGAGGGTCAGCAGACCGCGCTCCGGTAGCAGGGACGCGGCCAACAAGGCCAGGCCGGCGAGGAAGGGCAGCAGGGTCAGCAGGCGTGCGAGGAGTTCCTCCAAGGGCGCGCTCGTGCTCGAGGTGACGAACAAGTGGACGGCCTGATCGCTCAGAGCCAGGACCACGATGCCGAAGATCAGCCGGCTGCGGTGGAAGCGAGCGGCGAGCAAGGCTAGGACCAGGCACAGTGGCCACAAGGGCCAAGCCAAGAGCGTCGTGATGCCGGCTCCGGCTTCGAGCTGCCGCAGAGCCAGCCAGAGAAGCGCCAGGGCCGCGGCGCCGGGCCACAGGCAGGAAAACAGGCTGCGTATCACTCCTGGCGCCACCTGCCACCGTTTTCGAGCAGCCACTCCTGCGAGTTCAGCGGTGCTTCACCCTCAGCAGGTTGTACACGCTCGTAGGTGCCATCGGGCAGCAGTCGCCGTGCCTTGACGGTGTCGCGAAGATGCAGGAAGAGGATGTCGTCGCGGATGGCGCGGCGCAGCGTCGGATCCTCGACAGGGAACAGCGTCTCGACGCGGCCGTCCAGGTTGCGCGGCATCAGGTCGGCGCTGCCCAGCAGGATGTCTTCTTCGCCGTGGTTGAAGAAGTAGTAGATACGGCTGTGTTCCAGGAAGCGGCCGACGATCGAAGTGACGCTGATCGTCTCACTGAGCCCCGGCACGCCGGGAACCAGACCGCAGATACCGCGCACTTGCAGGTCGATCTTGACGCCCGCTTGCGACGCTTTATAGAGCGCATCGATGCAGGCTTTGTCGACCAGCGCATTGCACTTGAAGGTGATGTGACCGTCGCCATGCTGGCGGTGCATGTCGATCTCGCGTCGGATGCGTCGCAGCAGTTCCGTGCGCATGCGTCGCGGAGCGACCAGCAGGTTGCGGTAGTGCTCCTTGAGCGAGTAGCCCGTCAGGGCATTGAACAGGTCCGAGCCGTCTTCGCCGATGCTGGGTTCGCAGGTGAACAGGCCGACATCGGTATAGATGCGGGCGGTGATCGGGTTGTAGTTGCCGGTCGACAGGTGCACGTAGCGGCGAATGCCATCGTGCTCTCGGCGCACGACCAGACAGATCTTGGCGTGTGTCTTGAGCCCCATCACGCCGTAGACCACGTGCACGCCGGCTTGTTCCAGCGCGCGTGCCCAGACGATGTTGTTCTCTTCGTCAAAGCGAGCCTTGAGCTCGACCAGCACGGACACCTGTTTGCCGTTCTCGCGTGCCTCGCGCAAGGCCTGCACGATGGGCGAGTCGGGTCCGACGCGGTAGAGCGTCTGCTTGATCGCCAGTACGTGCTCGTCGCGAGCGGCAGCGCGCAGGAAGTCGACTACCAGGTGGAAGCTGTCGAAGGGGTGGTAGAGCAGGATATGCCGGTGGCGCCGCAGCATCGAGAAGATGCTCTCGTCTCGATGTGGCTGCGGCCGCATCATCGGCTGAAAGGGCGGAAACTTGAGCGCAGGTCGTTCCAGACTGGGCAGTTGCGAGAGATCGGAAAAGCCGATCGGCGCACGTGTTGTGTACACCTGGTAGGGCTCGAGTCCCAGGTTCTGGACCAGCAGGTCGCGGATGTTCGCTGGCATTGCCTCGTCGACTTCCAGGCGCACAGCGGAACCGAACTGACGCTGGCCGACGACCTCGGTCATGGCGTCGAGCAGGTCGGCGGCCTCGTCTTCTTCGATGTCCAGGTCGGCGTCGCGCGTGACGCGGAAGGGATGGGCGTCGGTCACGGTGCAGCCAGGAAATAGTAGATCCAGGTTGGCGGCTACCAGCTCTTCCATCCAGATAAAGTTCGGGGCCTTCTCCTCTTCTAGCCCCAGCCGTTCGTAGTCGTCGGCGCGTTCTTCGTCCGGCACGCGCAGCAGGCGCGGCAAGATCGCCGGGACTTTGAGGCGCGCGAACCGCCGTCCCTGCTCCGGGTGCTCGACGATCACCGCCAGGTTGATGCTCAGGTTGGAGATGTGGGGGAAAGGATGGCTGGGATCGGTGGCCAGCGGTGTCAGCACGGGGAAGATGCGTTCCTTGAACAGGCGTCGTAGTAGCTTGCGTTGTTTGCCCTTGAGCTGGTCGAAGTGCAGCACACGGATGTTGACTTGGGTGAGCTTCGGTAGAAGGTCGTCATGCCACAGAGCACTGCTGGTATCGAGCATGGGCAGCACCCGCTCGCGGATCGCGCTCAGTTGTTCCCGCGGCGTCATGCCGTCGGGTGGTGCTTCGAGTACCTCACCTTCGAGCTGCCGGCGCAAACCCGAAACGCGGATCATGAAGAACTCGTCGAGGTTGCTGGCGAAGATCGACAGGAAGCGCACGCGTTCGAGCAGCGGGTTACCGGTGTCCAGTGCCTCTTCGAGTACGCGGCGATTGAACTCCAGCCAGGACAGCTCGCGGTTGAAGTAGCGGACGGTCGAGGTGTGCTTCGGGCCTGGCGTCCGCTTGCGGGGACGTTTGGCGGTGTCGACTTCGGTCATGTGGCTGGCTCCCTGGCGGATGGGCTCGGCACGCGAGCACGGAGAAACGGTTAGATGAGGGTATGCTACCGGATATGAGCCGGACTCTGATGTTACTCCGTCATGGCAAATCGGATTGGGCGGCCGATTTCGGCCACGATCGCGACCGTCCGCTGGCTCCCCGAGGGCGGCGCGCGGCGCACCGAATAGGCCAGTTCGTGACTGCTGCCGGCTGGCTGCCGCAGCGCGTGCTCACGTCACCTGCCCGTCGGGCTGCAGGTACCGTCGAGCGTGCCGCCGAGGCCGGGGGATGGCTGCAGGTCCAGGATGATGGCAGTCGCTGCCCGGTGGTGATCGAGGAAGCCTTGTACGAGTCGACGCCCGAGCGTGTGCTCGAGGTGCTCAAGGCGCAGCCGCGCGAGGCCGAGCGCCTACTGCTGGCGGGCCACGAGCCGACATGGTCGCAGCTGGCGTCAAGGCTGATCGGAGGTGGTCGCCTGCGTGTCCCGACCGCGGCCCTGATCGGAGTTCGCTTCGATGCCGAGAGCTGGGCCGATGTGGCCTTCGCTGGTGGAGAGCTTCTTTTCTTGCTGCCAGCCCGTTGGCTCGATACAGAAGGGTAGCGCTGGCGGCCAGGCGAGGGCGGTAGGGTAGGGAAGGTAGGGAACAGGGAAGAGCTTGCCGGCCTGGAGCCCCTCTGTTAGCCTCGGGCGCCCTCGGTTGCCTTGGGGGTTTGGCAAAGGAACTAGACGCATGAGCAATCTTCTGATCGTAGGTATGCAGTGGGGTGATGAGGGCAAGGGCAAGATCGTGGATCTCTTGTGCCCGGCCTTCGACGCCGCTGTTCGCTATCAGGGTGGACACAACGCCGGTCATACGGTGAAGTTCGCGGATCGACACTTTTCGCTCCACCTGATCCCCTCGGGCATCGTCCACGGCGGCAAGCAAGCGGTGCTCGGCAACGGCATGGTGATTGCGCCCGAAGCTTTCCTGAAGGAGCTCGACGGCCTGCGCCAGCAGGGGATCGACGTCGAGGGACGCCTGTTCGTCTCGGACCGTGCTCACGCCGTGCTGCCGTACGCCGTCGATCTCGACCAGGCGCGCGAAGCGGCGCGCGGTGACGACAAGATTGGCACCACGGCGCGCGGTATCGGCCCGGCCTACGAAAGCAAGACATCGCGTTTCGGTTTCCGGCTCGGCGACCTCGGCACAGCTGCGATGGAAGCTCGGCTGGGGGCCCAGCTGGCGCGCGTCCAGGCCGAGCTACAGTCGTTGGGTGCCGCCCCTGCACTGTCGCAAGCCGAGCTCGTGGAACGCTGCGGACGGTGGGCTGAAGAGCTGGCGCCGTACGTCTGCGATACGGTTCAACTGCTGCACGGCTGGCTGCGCGAGGGGCGTTCGTTGCTGCTGGAAGGTGCCCAGGGCACGCTGCTCGACATCGACCACGGAACCTATCCCTTCGTCACGAGCTCCAACTCGACCGCTGGCGGTGCTTGCACCGGTACCGGTCTGCCGCCGCGCGCGATCGACGGCGCGCTCGGCGTGCTCAAGGCCTACACGACACGCGTTGGCGAGGGGCCGTTCGTCACCCAGGCGGAGGCCGAAGCGGCCGAGCGTCTGCGGGCTCGCGGCAACGAATTCGGCACCACGACCGGGCGCCCGCGCCGCTGTGGCTGGCTCGACCTGCCGGCGGTGCGCTACGCCTGCCAGGTCAACGGGTTGGATGCCATTGCCCTGACCAAGCTCGACGTGCTCGACGACCTGGCCGAGATTCCGGTCTGCGTGGGCTACCGTTTGCCTGACGGCCGCCGCGTCGACGACTATACGCGCGCCGTCGAGAGCACGGCGGGCGGTACGGTAGAACCGATCTATGAGACGCTGCCCGGCTGGCAGCAGGACACCGTCGGCGTGCTCGACTTCGACGCGCTACCGCAAAGGGCCCGGGAGTACGTCCGCTTCGTCGAGGAGCAGGCCGGAGCGCCGGTTGCGTTGATTTCGAGTGGGCCTCGGCGGGAGGAAACGGTGGTGCGCGAGTTGCCGATCGTCGAGCAGATGTTGGGGGATGGGGTGGAGGTGGTGCGGAGGCAGTTGCGGTAGGGGGAGAAAGGCTAGTTCAGCGCTTAAGCACACCTGTCCGAGGAGTAGAGAATGGCTATCATGTCGGCGGCTGAACGTGCGGCGCAGATCTGGGCGGTTCTCGGACTTGCTGCACGGAATCGGCAGATCCTTACCTACAAGATGGTCGGTCGTCTGATAGGTGTACCGGCACATGGCCTAGGACAGCTTCTTGAGCCGATTCAATCGTTCTGTCTGCTCAACCAACTTCCGCCGCTCACAATTTTGGTAGTCTTAGAAAAGACAGGGTTGCCGAGTACCGGATTTAGTGGAGCGCCCGCTGATGAGTTGGCGAGGCAACAGCTCGATGTATTCGCTTTCGATTGGATTGAGCATGGAGCTCCGACGCCCGATGAACTGGCGCAGGCGGCGGATGAGATGAAGCATCGACAGAACTCTTGAGTATTAGGAGCACTGGAGAGAGTATGAATTTTCAGCTAGATGGCAAGGACTTGGAGCTTATTCTAGAGTCTCTGAGATACACGAAGGAGAGGTTCTCGACCTACGATGGCTACCCATCCGAGGACTTCAGGAAGGAAAGGATTGAGCAGGTTGAACGCACGCTAGCAAAGCTGCGTTCTGCCAAGTCTACGACTGAGGGTGCAGCATAGAGCTTCTGAGCTAGCTGCCGAGAGTGGCGGAGGAGAGGAGCTAGTTCTTTCCCTTAAGGAGTTATCTTGCAAAAGACTGTGAAGCACGATTATCAAGCCTGGCTTCTTCCCGAGAACGTACTAGGCGCCATTCAGACACTAGCGTTAATCTTTGCTGGGATGTGGGGTATTTTTATTTTCGTGAAGTTCGAAGAGGCGGAAAGATCTCTTCAGGCGGAGTTACTGAAAAGTCAAAATTCTCAGGCAGAACTCTCTCAGCAGATCGCGTCGTTGGAACTCCTGCAGCAGGAGAATCAGGTGCGCACAATGCAAAGTGCACGGCATGCCATAGATCAGAGTATCGAGATTCAAACCATTGAGAGTGAAGAAGAGCGGAATACCTATCTTGTGACATATGAGTATGCAGTCTACAATACGGGGGACTCAGCCATTGAAGTTACCTATATAGTTGTTTATGCATACATCTTTGATAACTTCTTTTTGGCGCCTATGCGGGCGATGGAGGTGCCTAGATTTGGTACTGAACTAGGGTCTGGATGGGAGCCGATTCTCGATAAGGGGTATTACTATGGTCCTCACTGGAAAGAAGGAATGACCTTTGTCTCGAAGCAGGGAGGAAGAGCAGAATTTCTGAAGGGTGGCGGAGGTACCTCAGAACTTGACCCTTCAGAACGGTCTGTGGGTGATGTTCAGCTGCTGATTAGGGCTGAGCCTGGTAGTATCATCGGATTCGAAGCAGTGATCGGTATCAATGGAGGGAAGGACCCCGTTGACCGATTGCATTTGAGAGATAAGGCGCTCCTCTTGGAGTGAGGAGATCACTGCCATTTTGAAGGGAGAATGTGTTGTTAAAACCACCTTGGCGACCAGTGAAGCTGACTCTTGGGCTTGTCTTCGTGGGATTGTGTGCGGGTTGCGGAGGGAGCACACTAGAACAGGGAACGAGTTCAGGTGAAGCAGTTGAAGTGACATCAGAGTCAATTGAAGAAGCAGCGGAAGACACTGCAGATGAGGCAGTGGGCGCTGCAGATGAGGTAGAGGACGCTGCAGATGAGGCAGAGGACGCTGCAGATGAGGCAGAGGACGCCTCTACGGATGCAGAGGAAGGCACTGGAGGACCCGATCCAATAGGTAGCTGATGCGGACGTGCACTGACTCGAGGTTGAGCTTCAGGCTTGTGCCATTGGAATTGCTGTTCGTTCTTCGCCGAGTTGCGTGACCTGTGCATACTGAAGTCATTTAGGCCGGTTCGAAGCAGGCGTGGAATCCTAGCCGCACCGGCTTCGGTAGCGGCAAGCGTGCTACTGGCCCGGCCGCGACGTCGAAGGCGTCGAACAGCAGGAAAGCACCCGTACCTGTCTCGGCGGCGAATTCTTGGATCAAGATCAGGCCTTCGTCCGTCTTCTCGGGATGCGGCAGGAACGTCGGTTCACCGCCCAGGTAGCACTTGGGCGGAGCTTGCCAGAAGCCAGCGGCGCCGCCGCTCGACTTGAGCTTGGGCGTGTCCTTCCAGCTCAGGTGCACGAGACGATCAAAGAACTTCCGTCCCGGCTTCGCTGTGTGCGACAGGGCGAGGACCCAGAAGTCGTCATAGGGTTGTTCCAGACGCCGTGGATCGATGTGCGGGAAGTCGCACATCAGGTCGTGGCCCAGTTCTCGACGCTCGACCAGCTCACCGGCTCTGGGATCGAGTACGAAGCGCACCGGCCGTGCATGGCGGACGTCTTCGAACAGGTGATCGGGGACGCCGTACTGGTCGTAGACGGGGCGTTCGAGTTCGATCACGTCGACCACCAGGTAGGTCTTCTCTCCATCGCGACGCTCGAAGCTGTTGACCAGGTGCAGGCAGTAGCGGTCGCCCAGTTCGACCTCGCAAAGGGCGCTACCGTCGTCGCGGCGGGCGATCAGTAGCTTGCTGCCGAGCGGTTGGGTTTGACCTTCGAGCGTGGGCCGCCAAGTCAGGGCATCCATCAGCGTCGCCTGGCTGCCCATCAGCGCGTCCATGTCGAGCACGTAGGGACTCAGATAGATCACCAGGTGGTGCGGCGCCAGGGCGAAGTCGTGCACCGAGCGCGGAGCATCGAGAGGCAAGCGCTGACGGTAGATCGACGCGCCCTGGGCATCGAAACGGTAGACATGCACGCACGGTCGGCGAGCGGCGAAAGAAACGCCGAAGTTGAACAGCTCGCCGCTCTGGCCGTCGATCTTCGGGTGCGCCGAGAAGGGGCTGATGGCGTTCAGGCGGCCGTCGAAGGTGAAGACCTCTTTGGTCTCGAGGGTCTCTGGATCCAGTTCCCAGGGTAGGCCTTGTTCGCCAAAGGCCAGCAGCGTGCCGGCTGCCGGGTAGATGCTGACGTTGAGCGGGGACTCGAGACCGATCCCGTGCTTGAGCTGGTCGTCCTCGAAGGCGGTGCCGAAGGTGCGGTACAGCGCGTGTCCGGCGGCGTCTTCGTCGCGCACCTTGGTGCCGTGGACGAAGCGGTGGGTGAAGCGGACACGATCCTGCGTTCCGTTGCCGGTACCGGCGCTGCCGCCAAAACGCAAACGGCTGACCTGGCCGTCACCATCCAGCCAATGTCCATAGCGCTGGGTGCCACGGCGAAACCGCGCAGGGCCGTTGAGGTAGTAGTTCCCGCGCAGCCAGGACGGAATGTCTCCTTCGATCTCGGTCAACTCCAGGTCGCCTTCCCACAATTCGAGGTCGAAGGCGCGTTCGAGCAGGGGAGCGTGGTCGGCGTTGGGCATCATCGTTCTCCTCAGGTGGAGCGGAAGCGGTCGAGGACGGTCGGGTCGAGTTGCCAGGCATGAGCCCGGCCATCGGCGTGGTCGACAGCCAGAGCCGCCCAGGTCTCGGGCATGAAGTCCAGCGCGTCGAGATCGAGGGATGCGACGAAGCCGGCGTCGCTGCGCAGCTCGGGTCGTTCGAGCACCACCGAGGCCACGTGGGCGGCGAGAAAGCGGGCGAACTCTTCGAGGCTGGTGAGCTGGGCATCGAGCACCCGGCGGGCCTCATCCGCGTCGACGCCGACCTCATAGAAGGTCGTTTCGGCGCGGCGCAGCGGTGCCAGGTCCATGAAATCGAAAAAACACGGCTCCCCGCGACCGGCGCCCGGGTGTGCGCGCTCGCTCTTCCATTGGAAGAAGCCGCTGAGCAGGCGCTGGACGCCGTGGTTGGTCGGGCCCAGGCGGGCGAAGCGGCGCAGCCAGCCGAGCGCGAAGCGGCGGTCGGTGAGCAGGTCGTTGATGAAGGGGAAGACGTAGTAGGCGAAGTAGACGGTCAGCTCCCAGGTGTACTTGAGGCTGAAGGCTTCCTGGTCGCCGAGGGCGTCATAGCTGACGGTGTACGTCGGTTCGTAGGCGGCGTAGACGCCGCGCATCAACTGCTCCGAGAGCGAGCACTTGTCAGCCAGGCGCTGGCGGCCGGCTTGGTCCGTCGTGTCGGTCTCAATGGCATCGACGATCAACGTGTTGTAGACGGAGATCAGGTCACTGCCGGGACTATAGAGCGGGTCGCTGAAGCGCCCGGCCTCACCCGCCAGCGCCCAGCGTCGCGGGTGGAGGGTCTGCTCGCAGTCGTAGGAGAAGTCCTTGTAGCCACCGAAATCGACCACGTTCCGCCGCGGTAGATCGTGGGCGAAACAGGGGAAGCGCTCGCACACCCAGGCGGTTGCCTTGTCGACGGTGAAGACGTCGCGGTAGTCGACCACCGCCTTGTCGAAGACCAGGCCGAGGCTGGTCTTGCCCTGCAGCGGGATGACCCAGAACCACAGCCCCTCGTCCATGAAGTGGTTGGTCGCTAGCCACGCAGGAAGGTGGCCTTGGTGGCGTCGCTGAGGTTTCTTGCGGATCTCGTCGCTGCTGGCGTCGGTGAGGCGATCGACGTCGACCAGACCGTCGACCCACCAGAAGAAGGCGGCGTGGTCGATCGAATTGTCTCGCGTCAGCTTTTCCTGCTTGGCCAGCAGCTTCCGGCGGCCGGTGGTGTCGACCACCCAGCCGGCGGCGACCTCGTACTCCGGTGCGTCCGTCTCGGGCCCACCTGAGTAGGTCTTCTGCGGGTCGCCGAGACGGAAACGCAGCTCATGGTCCTGGTCGGGGTCAGCCGGCGAGGAGCCGCGGTCGAGGTCGACCTGCAACTGCTGTACGCCCAGGCGAGCCGTGAAGCGTGGATTCTGCAGATTCCGCCGGAGCAGTTCGGCCTCGAAGGTATTGCGATCGAGCTGGTAGCTGGCGATGTTGGAGAACGGCCGAATGTAGGACTGGCTGTATTCCTCGAAGCGCTGGTTGCCGGCGCCGGGTGTCTTCCAGTAGAAGCGGAGGTTGTACTTCATGAAGTGGTGCAGGAAGAGATACTCTTCCAGCTCCAGGACGCGCGAGAAGTAGTAACCGGCGAGTTGCACGCTCGACTCTCCGACTTTCTGCCGCTTTTGCGGCAGCAGGTCTCGACGCTCCAACAACAGTACGCTCTTGTTGGTCTTGAGTAGCAGGTGGCGCGCGAGGCTGAGGCCGGCCAGGCCGCCACCGAGGATCACGACGTCGTAGCGCGCCGCAAGTGCCGTGCCGTCGGCGCTCGCGTTCACCTGCTCGGCAGTGAAATCCACGACGGGTTGAGGGGAGTTCATGATGGACCTCGAGTTGCGGACGACGTCTCCGGCGAAGCCTGGCTCTCTGCAGCAGACAGCTCTTCCGCCGCGGATAGTGGCCGGTTGCGGCCGTAGGTCTCGTGCGCGTCGACGAGTTCCGAGCTGGCGATGGCACCACCCATGGACAGCTCCCCCGCCAGCGCCATGGCGACCGCGATTTCGGCGAATTTGCGTGCCTTGCCACTGCCGACGCAGTCGAGCATGCGCAGGCACTCTTGGCTGGTACCGAGCGCGGTGCCGCCGCCGACCGTGGCGATGGTGAGCGCGGGGAGGGTGACGCTGGCGTAGAGGTCACCGTCGTCGGTCAGCTCGAACACCGTGATGCCGACCGCCGCGTTGGCGATGTTGGCGACGTCCTGTCCTGTGGCGAGAAACAGCGCCGTCAGACCGTTGGCCAAGTGTCCGTTGTAGCCCAGGGCAGCCGTCTGCAAGTGCCCGATCACCGTGTGCTGCCACATGCGCACCAAGGCCTCGGGGCTTGCGTGCAGAAGGCTACGGCAGATATCCGCCGGGATGCGAGCCCCGGCGACGGCGCGCTTTCCCTTGCCTCCGGCGAACAGAGAGCCGGCAGCACGTTTCTCGGCGCTGTAGCCACTGAAGATGTAGAACTCGGGTGCGTCCAGATGGTCGCGCAGCCAGGCGCACACCGCCTCGGTGGCTTTCACCGCCATGTTCATGCCCTGCGCATCGCCGGTAGAGAACACCAGGTTGAGAATCAGCTTGCGGCCCACGGGCTGCAGCTCGATGCGTAGCAGGGCACCGTGCTGGGTGGTGGTGGCGGCGGCGGCGCGCAGTTGCTCGAGGTGCGGTGGTAAGCGCTGGGCGAAGGCGTGAGCCCGCATGGCGGTGTCGAACAGGAAGACGGGAGAGACGCGATTCTCGTCGCTGTAGAGGCGCGCTTCGGCACCGCCAGCCCGTGTCAAGGCGACCATGCCGCGCTCGTAGGAGCGCACCAGGGTACCTTCGCTGGTCGCCATGGGGACGTAGAAGACACCGTCGGCATGCTCGCCGCGCACGTGCAACGGACCGGCGACGCCGAGTGGCGTTTGTACCGAGCCGATCGGGTTCTCGATGTTGCCGCGCAGGCTCTCGCCCGCCAGCGAGCAGCGCCCGACGTGCTCCAGGCTGGCGCCTGTCTGCGCCTCGACCCACTGGCGTCGACGCTCGATGTCGGCGTCGCTGTAGCCCTGCTTGCGCAGGCGTGGGACCAACCGCGGTGCGCGCTGAGTGGGCTCTTCTCTCGTGTCGCTCGTCATGATGCCTCGTCCTCACGCTGCAGAATCAGCGCACATGCGTTGCCGTCTAGGCCGAGAGCCGTGACCAAGCCTCGGCGCACGGACGTGGAGCCGGCCGGACGCTGCCGCAGGGGTTGGCAGGTCGCCTGGACCGGCAGTGGGAAGGCGTCGGGAAGCTGCTCGAGTCCATGAACGCCCGGTAGCTCTCCCTGCGCCAACGCGGTGATCAGCGCTACCGTTTGCAGGGCTGGACCGGCGCCCAAGGCTTCGCCGAGCATCGACTTGACGGCGGTCACCGGCGGTAGGGACGTGCAGGAGCGGAAGGCGAGGGCCAGCCCGGCGGCTTCGTGCTGATCGCCTGCCGGACTGCCGTTGGCCGAGCAGCTGACAGCGTCGATGTCGTCGATCTGCACTTGTGCGTCGTCGAGGGCGATGGCGATAGCACGAGCGACGGCGTCGGCGGCCGACTCGGCGTCCCGCCCGCGCGACGGATCGAAGGCGTTCCCGTGACCGACCAGTTCAGCGTGGATCTGGGCGTCGCGCTCGCGTGCCGCGGCCAGAGGTTCGAGCATCAGCAGCGCCGCTCCTTCGCCGAGTGCGAAGCCGTCCCGGCCGGTGTCGAAGGGTACCGGTCGCTGCGTCTGCGTTGCTGCTCTCTCGGCGCCTGGACCGTTCGAGGCTGATCCGCTGAGATCCGGCCCACCCGTCATGCGTCCGGTGCGCAGAAAGCCGAAGAAGGAAGGCAGGCTCAACTCCTCGGCGCCGCCTGCGAGCACGGGGCCACTGCGGCCGGAGCGCACCATTTCGGTAGCGTAGGCCAAGGCTTGCAGGCCGGACGTGCTACCGGCGCACAGCGTCGAGTTGAGGCCGCGCAGGTCGTGCCAGATGGCCGCCTGGCCGGCGGCGGCGTTGATCACGGTATTGGCGAAGTCGAGGGGCTTGGCATACTGCGGCCCGAGTTCCAACGCCCGTTTGTCGAACTGCACGATCGTGCGCACGCTGCCGAACATGGTGCCGAGGACCAGGCCGACTTCGTCCTCGGCGCGGCGCTCTGGAGTCCAGCCCGCTTGCTCGAGCGCCAGGTGTGCCGCCACCGTCGTCAGGCGTCCGGTTCGGTCGAGTGGGCGGAAGTTACGCTTGCCCAGGTAGTCGAAAGGAGAGAAGCCTTCGATCGGGGCGCCCAGTCGACCTTCGATCGCTGGGCGCAGGGCCTCCGGTAGTTCGCCGTCGTCGGGCATCTCGTGCAGCGGACGCAGCGCGCTGTTGCCGCGGCACAACGCTGCGTGGAGGGTCTCGGCGGCGTCGCCCAGCGGGCTCAGCAGGCCGATTCCGGTCACCGCCACGCGTGCGGCAGTCGGGTGGTGGACGGTGCCCGTGGTGTGCCCGTGTCGTGTGCCTTTTGACATCGTGGGTCCCCTCAGGCGGTCTTCCGAAAGAGTACGGAGGCGTTGTTGCCGCCGAAGGCGTAGGCGTTGTTCATCGCCACCTGGACGGTCACGTCGCGGGCCTCGTTGGGTACGCAGTCGAGCGGCATACAGTCTGGATCCTCCTCCTCGAAGTTCATCGTCGGCGGGACCCGATCTTCATATGTCGCCAGGGCACAGACCGCAGCCTCGATCGCCGACGCGGCGCCCATGGTGTGCCCGAGCATGGACTTGATCGAACTCATCGGCGTCCTGCCCGCAGCGTCTCCGAAGACACGCCGTACCGCTGCACTTTCCAGGCGGTCGTTGGTCGGTGTGCCGGTGCCGTGGGCGCTGATGTAGTCCACTTGCTCAGGACGAAGGCCGCATTCGGCGAGTGCCTTGCTCATCGCCCGTGCCGCCCCTCGACCCTCCGGGTGCGCTCCGGTCATGTGATGCGCGTCACAGGACAGGCCGTAGCCAGCAACCTCACTGTAAATCGTGGCGTCCCGTGCTACGGCACGCTCCCAGGGCTCGAGCACCAGCATGGCGGCTCCTTCACCTGGAATCATGCCCTTACGGTTGCGGTCGAAGGGTTGAACGCGCTCGGGGGCGATGGCTCCGACGCGCCAGAAGCCGGTGTAGGTGATGCGTGAGAACGAGTCCGCACCACCTGCCAGCATGATGTCGGCGCGGCCGCTGCGCAGCACGTCGAAGGCGTGGGCGATGGCGTAGTTGCCGGCCGCGCAGGCTGCCGGGATCATGGTGTTGACGCCCGAGAAGCCGAACTCCGCGGCCACGTAGCCCGGCACCACGTGGCAGGGGTAGAGGTTCATGAACTCCGGTCCCAACTCGGGTAGGGCCTGCGCAGCTTGGCGGTCATTGTAGTGCTCGACCTGCAGCGGTTCGCCGGAGGTCGTGCCGAGTGCCACGCCGATACGTTCGCTGCGGACGCCGTCACCGAGATCGAGCCCGGCATCCTCGAGCGCTTGTCGCGTCGCCGCAATCGCCATCTGGGATGTGCGACCAATGTCGGCCGGATCGAGGTTGCGGACGTGCTGCGCGGCATCGAAGTCGCTGACTTCGGCGCCGCGGTCAGCGGTAAAGTTCGTGGTATCGAAGGAACGAACTGCGTGAATGCCGGAATCTCCGGCGAGCAAACGTTGCCATACCAACTGCCGACCGCTTCCCAGAGGGGTGACGAGGCCGATGCCGGTGATAGCGACGCGAGAGCAAGCGCTGCGCGTGGCCATGAGAAGCGAACTCGTGCTACGCGGCTTGCGTGTCGTCGAGGTGCTGCCGGCGAAGGGTTCCTTGCACCAGGTCGACGGCTTCTTGGACGTTCTTCAAACTCTGGAGCCGCTCTTCCGGCAAGCCGAGCTTGAACTCATAGTCGACGTCGACGGCGATCTCCAGAAGGGACAGGGAGTCGAGGTCCAGTTCGTCCTGGAACGAGGCGTTGTCCCCGATCTCTTCCGCCGGGATACCGGTGACGTTGGTGATGATCTGCTTGATTCTGCCGCGAAGTTCAGAGGCTTCCATGACTTACGTTCCTCCCTGGAGGTTCAATGGATCAGGCGCTGATTTAGAAGGCATCGAAGAACTGCGGAAATTCCCGCATTGCCAGAACAGTAAGTCCAACTGACGATATCTCAACCGATTGTCGTTCGACAAGGGTCTCCAGCTGCCGTTCGACAAGGAGCAGGGTCTACGCTCAAATGCTATCAGAAGTCGTCAGCCAGCCGCGTTCCTGCGCGAGGTGCACGGCCTCGTGGCGGTTCTCGACCTCCAGCTTGTCGAGGATGTGGTGGACGTGATTCTTCACCGTATGCACCGACAAGTGCAGTTCCTGAGCGATGCGTTTGTTGGAGGCACCGTGCGCGATCAGCTGCAGGACCTCCATCTCGCGCGCTGTCAGCGCCAGGGCCTCCGCCCTCAGCCGTTTGCGATGACGTGCTTCCAGCTGTTCAAGGTGCTTGAGCAGAGCGCGGGTGATTGCCGGCGAGCTGACGGCCTCACCGGCGGCGAGCCGGCGCACGGCGTCCGCAAGTTCCACCAGCGACGTGTCGCGCGACAGGTAGCCGCGCACACCGGCACGTACGCTCGGAAGTAGCAGCGTGTCGACATCGAACGGACCCAGCAGCAGCAAGCGCGCTCCATCCAGCTCGCGTGCCAGGTCGCGGATCAACGACAAGTCCTCGGCGTCGGAGCGGGCCGGCGCAATCAGCACCACGTCCGGTTGCTGCTCGCGACCCAGTTCGAGAGCCTCTGCGGCGTCGCCGGTGGCACCAGCGACCTCGAGATCCTCGCCATCCAAGGCCAGGATCAGGCAGTCACGCAGCACCTTGTGCGGTGTGACCACCAGCAGGCGGATTTTCGGTCTCAACGGTACGTCTCCCTGCAGCTTCGCTCCCACCAGCGAACCTGCTCTGCGTTCCACGGCTGACCTCGTCCCGCCAGCGACGAGCCGTGGATTGCAGGACCGCCTGAGGATACCCGAAACGCTGTGCTTGTCAAAGCACCTGTTCCAGGGCGGTCACTGCCGGCATCGGCTTCGCGATTCACCCGTCGAGTTCCTCATGGCGCTGCGTCTGCGACGATCGCGGTGCAGTCTCCTCTGCCCTTGAAGCTGGTGCCTCTGAAGCGGCTGCCTCTGAGGGGGGTGGCAGCCAACCACGGCGCTGTGCTTCGTCGACGGCTTGGGCGCGTCTGCGAGCGTTGAGTTTGTCCAGGATGTTGTGCACGTGGTTCTTGATCGTGTGGATCGACAGGCCGAGGCGCTCGGCCACGGCCTGATTGCCTAGCCCTTCCTGGATCAGCGTCAGGACATCCAGTTCGCGCGCCGTCACTCGTGGTTGCTGGTCCGAGGTGGTGGCCTGACGGTAGCGGGCTTGCAGCCGTCGGAGCAGAGCTGGCAACTCCTGTGGTGGGCAGCCTGCCTTGCCGCGCAGCGCTGGCCGCAGGATGTCGAGCAGCTCCCGGAAGCTGCATTCGCGCGACACGTAGGCGGGGGTCTTGTCCGCCAGTTCTGGCGGCACCATCAGCAACAGGCGGCAGTGACTGGGCAGAGTACGCGCTACCTGGTTCAGTCGCAGCAGTTCCGTGGGGCGCCGTCCGTCGGTCTCTATGATCACCAGGGCTGGAGCCTCGGGCAGCAACGGGGCAGTGTCGATGCGTAGGTCTGCCTGCACGACGGCGTGGTCTGGGAAGGCTCGCTCCAGGCGCGCGGCGAGGCCTTCACGCCAGACACCGAAATTACTGAGCACGAGAAGTGTCGGACTGTCGAGCATGGTCTGGACCCGTTGGGAACGGCCCCTCGGTTGCACAAGCCGTCTCAGCTGCCGAAGAAGAGGAGCCGAAGAAGAAATGGAGAGCTGCGCGGCGTCTACCGTGCTTCAGGAGGCCGCGTCTTCAGACTGGAGAGCGGAGCGTCGAGCGCCACGGAGACTCGCCTTCCAAGATGCCGCTTTCGTAGGCACAGCGAATGGCATCGCGCCGACGGCGAACCTGGAACTTCGTGAGGATGTTGTGCACGTGGTTCTTGATCGTGGGCACGGTGATTTCCAGGCGAGACGCGATTTCTTTGTTGCGCAGGCCACCCGCCATGTGCTGCAGCACTTGCAGTTCGCGCCGCGTCATGGCCACTCTCGCCGGTGCGCCGGACTCTGGCTCGGCAGTGAGGAGGCAGCGTAGCCGTTGGAGGGCGGCATCGAGCACTGGTTGCCCGAGATTGGGTTGCCGGCGGTGAACTTGACGGATGTTGCCCAGGAGCTCCGGGATGGAGGCCTGTTTCAGACTGACGCTGGCAGCACCGGCTGCCAGGAGCTGTACGACCTGCGCTACGTTGTCGGCATCCAGACCGAAGGGCAGAATCTCGGCGGCGGAGCCGACGGTGCGCAACTGCCGGGTGATGTCCAAAGCACGGCGCGTCCCGAGTCCGGTGTCGAGCAGGACCACATCCGCCTGGCTGCGTTGCAGACGCTGCTGCGCCTCGCCATCGAAATCCTGACTCTCGCCGGCTAGCTGCAACTCGGCCTGGTCCTCGAGACAGTCACCCAGGACTTCTCGCATCAGGCGGTGGCGGCAGATCAGGAAGACGCGAATGGGGTCGTTCATGGCCAAGAAGGGGGTCCGACTGCACAAAGTTTTGCGCTACACGACCCTTTGTCGATACTCATCAGATGTAAGATTCAATCGTTCGTGGGATTTCGAACGCTCCTGTGTTGCGATCATCGGTAACCCTACGTTTCAGGTCGAGCCGCGGCAATGAGTCGCAGGTCCTAAAAAGGATGCTGGCTCCTTAATGGTCGATCATAGATCTATGAATCAGTTCCCATTGTTGTATCCGACAGAGTAAAAAAGAACGATCGAGGAACGCTTGGGCGGTCGCGTCACGGCCTGTGGAAGAGAAATCGCCTGGGAGAGGTGGCTAAGTGGCACCGTGGGCGAAGCCGCAGGGGTTCAGGGTCGGTTGGCGGTGATGACAGGAATGCCTGTGCGAGCCGGACGGGGAGTTGCTGAAACAGCCCCCGAGAGCCAGGTCGTGCGCGCTGCTGCGGCTGCAGGAGAAAGCGGCCCGGCTCGTCCCGCAGGTGGTTGACCTTGAGCACATGCCGTCATAGCATAGGCGCATGGACGTGCCCCAGCCCCTGCAGCAAGCTCAACTGGTGGGTCGGAAGTTGCGTCAGCTGCGGAAGGAGCGCAAGCTTACTCAGAGTCAGCTGGCCAAGCGCATTGGTATCCAGCAGTCGGATCTGTCGCGCATGGAGCAAGGGCGCTATCGAGTGAGTTTGGACACGCTTTTCCGCATCCTGGCGGAATTCGATATTAGCCTCGCCGAGTTCTTCGACGAGGGACAGGCGGAGTCCTTCACGCCGCGGGATGTGCTGCTGATCCGGCAGTTTCGCGGTCTGCCGGAAGATGCCAAGGCGGAAGTCGAATCGTTCATCGGCTTCAAGCGGGGAAGTGGGTCGCAGTCCGAAGCCGCCACCGGGGAGGGTGGCTCCGGTGCCGGGGATACTTGAACACTCGAGGTTTGAAACTCGAAAGGTACGGTATGGATCTTCGTAAGGAATATGACGCTCAGCGGCAGCGCGGAGCCGCCGCGGTGCGGGACGCTCGGCTGGGAGTTGCGCTCGACAGCTTTGAGCAGGCCGAGAGTCTTGCGCAGCGGCTCAAGGACCCGGTCCTGATCGACCGCGCACGCTGCAACCGCTACGCCGTGGCCATTGAGCTGGGGCAGGCGGAAGGCGCCGTGCCAGCGCTGGCTGCCATCCTGATGCGCAAGAAGGACGGAGAGAACAGTCGCTTGGCCGCCTATCATCTCGCCCGTCTCTACCAGGCGCGCAAGGAAATCCCGCGAGCTCTGTTCTACGCGCGCCAAGCCGAAGAGCTGGCGCGCGACAGCCAGCGTCCCGAGTGGATTGCCATGAGTCACAACCAACTCGGCATGCTGCTGGTGGCGGACAGCCGCTTCGAGCCCGCGCTGGAGCGGCTAGAAACAGCTCTGGCGCACGCCCCCGGCCCCTCAGTGCAGCGCGGCATCATCCTCGACAACATTGGCTATTGCCGCTTGCTCCTGGGCCGCTCGCGGGAGGGGTTCCGGGCTCTCTTCGCCAGCCTGCGCCTGCTCAACCGCCTGGGCGAGCGGTTCTACGAGATCGGTCCCCGCTTGAGCCTGTGCTTCGGCTACCTCGACCTGGGCCGCTACCACCGTGCGTTCCGCCACGGCCAGGTGGCGCTTCGTTTCGCGGAGCAAGCGGAGGATCCCGAGAACCTCAAGGCGTCGCTCTTCTTGTTGGGTGAAGCCGCCAAGCTGACCGGCCGTGACCTCGTCGCCCGGCGCTACTTCTCGCGTCTGCAGGAGAGCTTCTTCCCCAAGGACACCTATCTGACCGACCTGCTGATGCTGATCGACGCCCGGCAGATGATCAACCTCAAGGCCTGACCGTCATGAAGAAGCCCGCCATGAAGAAGCCCGCCATGAACAACGTCGTCTCTCGAAGCTTTCCGGCCACGGCAGCCACGGTCGTGTCGATGCTGGCCCTGATGTCGATTCTGGCCCTGGTGACGGTGGCCGTACCGGCCAGCGCCGCAGGCAATCCCGTGGTTGCGGGTGATGCACTGCTGGCAGATGACGGTACCGTCTACCGGATCTTGGGTGGACCCTACAGCGAGCTCTTCCCCGAAGGCACCGAGGGGTTTGGAGCCGCGCCGGTGCTGGCGCTCGACGTCGTGAGCGCGGACGGAGACACCCATCGCTGGCTGGTTCCGGGGACCGGGGACGACGATCTCGATGGTCTGCCCGTTGCCGTCTATCAAGCCGCCACCAATGGTTTGTATCTCTTCTGGCAGAGCCGTATCGGCACCGACGCTCACTTGCAGCTGATCGGCTTCGATGGCGATGGCTTCGGAGACCGGATCGCCATCCTCAGCGAGGGCCAGACGCCGCGAGCTGGTTCCGCCGGCCTGACGGTGACCAGTGATCGCGTTCCGTCGAGTAGCGTGCAGGGGGCCACGGTCCAGCGTTCGGTCGTGCACCTGGTGTGGTGGGCCGAAACGTCGGAGTTGGGTGAGGGCGCCTACTATGCGCCGGTGGTGCTCGAAGACGGCGCCTACCTGGGCTGGCATCCGGTGTTGCCCTTGAACACCCTGCAGCCTGCCGGCCCCCCGGCCGAGAGTGCCGGTTCCGGCGCTACCAACGTGCTGCCGAGCAATCCCGTGGTGCAGCCCGGCCGCGACCGCTGGTCCGTCGTGCTCGCTTTCACCGATGCGGAACGGCGTGAGCTGGTGACCGCCGAGGCACGTCTGCTGCCCGGTGAGCTGGTCACCCTGGCGCGCGAGGCGGCGGCCTTCGTCGACGAGACCGACCCTGGTGTCGGTGGCGTCGAGAGCTTGGCCGAGGGCATCGGCAGCCACTTGATCGAGATCGGCTTCTGGGCTCATCCGTCGCTGCGCGGGTACTTCGCCACCTCGGCGCGCGACCGCTTGCTCGATCTGGCGTACGACTGGAACGCTCCAGCCATTCCGCAAGACGCGCTGGGCGAGAAGATCGGCAGCCACTTGATCGAGATCGGTTCGCGCTACTTCGGCCGTGACGGCTTCATCGATTTCGATGGGACCGAACCCGTGCATTTGCTCACTCTGCGTCCGGACGGCCCCGGTGTTGCCGGTAGCCTCGAGGAGGAAGACCTCGGCTTGCTAGAGGACACCTCGGCGCTGCACCTGATCCGACTCTACGTCGTGTCCCGCCTGTCGCTGCCCGATGCCGAGAGCGGTGACGGAGCCAAGGTCTTCGTCGGTGGCAGTGGCGAGCAGAGCCTGATCAGCTGGGAAGAGGGTGACACCATCCACTACCGCGAGAGCCGCGGTGCTGGCTGGACGCCGTCGCTCTCGTTGTCTCTGACTCCGGGCCTCGACCGTGAGCAAGCCTACCGCTTGCTGTCGGAACGCGTACGAGAGCGCTGACGCTCAGACTGGTTCGGCCGGTGCGGCCTGTGGCACAATGCGGGCCATGAACGCCAAGCCCTGTACCGCCTGCCCGACGACCTCGACCCCCGTTTCAATTGCCGTCTCGACCGGGCCGACTTCCCGGGTCGCACTCACTTTACTAGCAGTGACTGTGCTGACCCTGACGAGCTTGCTCACGGCCTGCGGCGGAGAGCCAGTCGGGACTCCGATCGCTGCGTCGGCTGCGGCTGCTACCGCTGCTGACGTGCGCGAGCGGGCGCTGCGCAGTGACGGAGCGTACGAACTGGTGTCGTCTCTGACCACCGAAGTCGGGCCGCGGCTCGCCGGCAGTGACGGCGATCGGCGTGCCGTGCAATGGGCCACCGACGCCTTCCGTCGACTCGGCTTCGACGACGTGCAGCTGCAGCCTGTCCTGGTGCCGCAGTGGATCCGTGGCAGAGCGTCGGCTGAGATCGTCAGCCCCTACCCGCAGCCCATGGTGGTGGTTGCCCTCGGCGGTTCCGTTGCGACGCCGCCGGAAGGAATCGAGGCAGAGGTCCTGCGCTTGGAGAGCCTGGACGCCCTGGAGGTGACCGACGCTGCCGAGGTTACGGGCAAGATCGTCTTTTTCGATGGCGGCTGGATGCCGCGGCGTCAGGATGGCGGCGGTTATGGGACGGCCGTGAAGCCGCGGGGGGAAGGCGCCGCCAAGGCGGCTGCCAAGGGAGCGGTGGCGGTGATCATTCGCTCGGCGGGGACGTCCGAGGACCGTATCGCCCACACCGGGACCAATCGCTACAGCGAGGACAGCCCACGGATTCCGGCGGCAGCGCTGTCGAATCCGGACGCCGACATGCTCAGCGAGCAGTTGTCGCGCGGTACTGTGACCTTCCGCCTACACCTGGATACCGAAGAGCGCGAGCCCGTCGAGTCGGCCAACGTGATCGCCGAGTTGCGCGGTCGGGAACTGCCAGACGAGATCGTGCTCCTGGGCGCCCACCTCGACTCATGGGACCTCGGTACCGGGGCTCTCGACGACGGGGCTGGCTGCGCCATCGTCATGGAAGCTGCTCGTCTGATCAGCGAGCTGCCGCAGCGTCCACGCCGGACCGTCCGGGTGGTCTTGTTCGCCAACGAGGAGTTTGGCCTCGACGGCGCCAAGACCTACACGCAGGAGCGTGAGGGTGAGCTGGCACAGCACGTCGCCGCCGTCGAAGCCGACTTCGGTGCCGGCCGGGTCTGGCGTTTCCGTTCGTGGGTCGACCCGCAAGCACTGCCCGCGGTCGAGGAAATCGCGAGTGTGCTAGAGCCCTTGGGTATCGAGTTCCTGGGCAACGAGGCGCGCGGCGGCGCTGATCTGAGCAAGATGTCCGATGCCCGTGTGCCGGTCTTCGATCTCAGTCAGGACGGCACGCACTACTTCGACGTCCACCACACGGTCAACGATACGATCCAGCGCGTCGATCGCGAAGACATCGCGCAGAACGCTGCCGCTTACGCGGTCTTCGCCTACATGGCGGCGGAAATGGATGTCGATTTTCGGCCTTCGCCGGTGCGGCCGCCGGACTCGTCGCGACGCTAGCGCCCGATGGAGGCATCCTAGAGCGCAATCGGCGCTGACAAGAGGGCGCCCGGAATGCCGAAGGCGTCGACCAGGGCGCCGGCTTGTGGCCGTAATTCGGAGCACAGGGCGTCCACCTGTTCACGAAGGGCCAGGGAGGTCGAGGGAGCCAGGTACTGCTGTTCCAGGAACCAGCCACGGTCGGCTTCCAGGCGAGCCACCGCGTAGAGGTGGGCGACGCGGTCGAGGGTCTCGAGCAGGCTGGCGTCTGTGCCGCGGTCGCGGAGGTCTTCAAGGGCGGCGTCGAACTGTTCCAGCACCAGGCGCTCGACATGCGCCTTGCTCAGCTCTAGCAACGCACCCTGGCATTCTAGGAAGGCGTCGAAGCTATCCATGCCACGCTTCAAGCGGCTGCTCAGCGCGCGTGCTGTCGCGATCAGCAGGTGCTGCTCGCGCCAGCGCAGAGTGGCCAGCTGGAAGCCGCGGCGGTCGCGCAGCTTGGCCGGGTCGGTTGTGCCGAGCAACGCCGGCACCTGGGCGTCGAGTTCGGTGCCCGCGAGGTCGGCCAGGTGTCGCACCAGGTCGAAGAAACTCAGGTTCTCGAAGCTCTTGCGGAAGGCGCTGAGCAGGCCCTTGGCGACCAGTTGCAGCAGCACAGTGTTGTCGCCCTCGAAGGTAGTGAAGATGTCGCTGTCGGCCTTGAGACTGGCGAAGCGGTTGATCGCCAAGTAGCCTTGACCACCGCAAGCCTCACGGCATTCCTGCACGGTGTCGGTCGCGTGCCAGGTGCTGTAGGCCTTGAGGCCGGCGGCCAGGGACTCGACCTCGCGGCGTGCGGCGTCGCGATCCTCGGTGTGCTCCGACGGTAGCTGACCGGGACTCTCGGCAGCGAAGGCCTGCGCGTGCTTGGCGGCCAGGTGACGCATGGCGTAGTGCAGAGCATAGGTGGTGGCCAGGCGCGGCAGCAGACGGTGCTGGTGGCTGCGGTAGTCGAGCAGCACGATCTCGGGTCCGCCCTCGGGACCGAACTGACGCCGCCGCAGGGCGTAGCGAACGGCAATGGTGAGCGCCGACTTGGCGACCGAGACGCCGGCGCAAGCCACCGCCACGCGGCCGCCCACTAGCGTTCCGAGCATGGTGAAGAAGCGCTTGCCCGGGCTTGGGATGGGGCTGCTGTACTCGCCGTCGGCGGACACCGCGCCGAAGCGGTCGAGCAGATTCTCGCGTGGCACGCGCACGCGCTGGAAGGTGAGGCGGCCGTTGTCGACGCCTTCGAGGCCGAGCTTGCGGCCACAATCCTCGATGGTCACGCCCGGCAGCGCCTGGCCGCGAGCGTCGCGGATCGGCACCAGGAAAGCGTGGACGCCGTGCTCGTCGACACCACTGCCCTGGCGAGAGCCGCCGCTGCGCGGAATCTCCAACTGCGCGAAGACGGTCGCCAGTCGTCCGTGGGCGGCAGCGTTGCCGATGTAGTCCTTGCGTGCCTCGGGCGTCGGTGTGTGGATCTCGAAGACGCCGGCCTGCTTGAGGTAGCGGGCCCGGGTTTCGACGTCCCGCACGTTGGAGCCGTGACCGGTTTCAGTCATGGCGAAGCAGCCGGGCAGGGCTAGAGCGGCGACATCGCGCAGGTAGCGGTGGTGATGGCGGTCGGTACCCAGTTGCAAGATGCTGCCGCCGAACAAGCCGAACTGCACGCCGAACTTGACCAGCAGGCTGAGGTCGCCGAAGGCCAAGGTTTCGAAGGTCGCGACGAAGGCGCCGAGGTTGCCGCCGCCGCCATAGACTGGCGGATAGCTCTGGCCGCCGAAGCCGGCGTCGGCGAGCTTGTGACAGGCGTCGAGGACCCACTGCCGATAGGCGGGCCGCGGCAGCTCGGGGGCGCGCGCCAGGTTCTCGCGTTCAAGCAGGCCGAGCAGGCGGCGGCGCAGACCTCCGTGCGGTTCGGCGAGCACATGGGCCAGGTGTTCTGGCGAGAAGCTCGCGGTCGAGGGTGCTGTGCTCCCGTGAGTCTGGCCAGCACCACGACGCCCCAGCAGTCGCCGTGCCGCTTCTGGACCGACGACGCCGAGAGCCGCTTCGAGCTGCTGTAGCGCACGCATCTCGGCGTCCGATAGCGCCCGGTCGGAGGGGAGCAGACGCTGGCCCAGCTGGCTCAGGTCGAGGCGCTCCTCGGGGCTCAGCTCGGTGGCGCTGTCGCGAATACGGTGCAGGATGTCCTGGAGCTGCTGGGCCGACGGTGGCTGCTCGGGGTCGAGGAAGCCGGTCAGCAAGTCCGCGCACCTGTAGCCATCTGCGTCCGCTTCGACCTGTGCGCAGATGGTACGAATCTCGGCGATGCTCAGCGCACCGTCGGCCCAGGCGATGTGCAACATCGGCAGGTAGGGCAGCAGGCGTGGGTCACGCAGCGGATCTTCCAGGTTCGAACTCATGTGGGCCTCCGATCAGCGGAACGGGTCAGGTGGATGTGCTGCAAGGAGCGGTGGAGAGAGACTTGGCGTCGGCGGTCAGGCGGCGCGAGGCGTCTGGCGTCACCAACAAGATCAGTTGATCGTGAGCGTGCAGCCGCGTCGGTCCGCGCGGGATCAGCATCGTATCGCCGTGCAACACGGCGACCACGGTTGCTCCCTCGACGCTACCGATGCTCTCGGCGACGGTCGAGCCATCGAGCGCGGAGTGCGGCTGCACATCGAGGCTCACTAACATGCCGATTCCTTCGGCGCTCACCGGCACCGGCTCGCCGTAGCGTAGCAAGTTGACCAGCCGTGGCAGCGTCAACTCACCAGCGTCGACGCGGCCGCCTTCCAGCACCTCGAGTGCCCTACGGACGAACACGCCGCGATGGGCGGGGGAGTCCTCGCGGTCTTCGACCTGAGATTCGTAGAGCGTGGGGTAGCGCCGACCGGTGGTCAAGGTCCGCTGGATCAAGAAAGCGAGGACGTTGGCCAGCATGGCGGGGACAATCAAACCATAGCCGCCGGTCATCTCGGCGACCAGGATGAGCGTCGAGATCGGTGTGCGCGCGGCACCGGCGAAGACTGCTGCCATGCCGACGACGATCAGCGCCGGTGCCGATGGCTCGCCCGGCAACCAAGGCCCCAGCCCTCCGGCGACTACCGCGCCGAGCATGGCGCCCAGGGTGATGGTCGGGGCGAAGACGCCGCCGGCACCTCCGGAGCCGATGGTCAGCACCATCGCCGGTCCCTTGGCCAGGAGGAGCAGCAGCAGCAAGGTCAACGGCAGTTGCCCGCTCAACGCCAGTTCGACCCAGCCGTAGCCCGTGCCCAGGAGCTCGGGCGCGGCCAGCGCCAGCAGTCCGACCAGCAGTCCCCCGAGGGCTGGGCGCAGCGAGCGCGGCAGCGGGACGCGCCTGAAGAGGTCTCTACCGTGGTAGAAGAGCGCTGGTAACAGGGCGCCCAAGGCGCCTGCCAGCAGGCCCAGGATGGCGAAGCCGAGCAGGTCCTCCGGTGCGAAGCCGAGGCCAGGCGGTACCGCGAAGATCGGCTCCCAACCGGCGAAGAGACCGTGCACGGCGTAGGCAGTGACCGCCGAGATGATGGTGTAGATCAAGGCTTCGGATTCGAAGACCATGCCGGCATAGAGGATCTCGACGGCGAAGATCGCCATTCCCAAGGGGGCCTGGAACATCGCCGCGAGCCCGGCCGACATGCCGGCGAGCAGGAGGATGCGGCGTTCCTCGCCGCGCAGCTTGAGGATGCGAGCGAGCATGGCGCCGACACCGACCGCGATCTGAGCTGTCGGACCCTCGCGCCCGGCGACGCCACCCGAGCCGAGCGTCAAGGCCGAGGCAATGGCTTTGACCACTGGTGTGCGGCTGCGCACGTCGGCGCCGCGCTGGTGGTAGGCGGCGACCGCGGCGTCGGTGCCGTGCCCCTCGGCCTCGGGCGCGAAGCGGAACACGAGCCAGCCCGAGAGCAGGCCACCCAGGGTCGTCACAACGGGCAACCACCAGCGCTGCGGCCAGCCGGGCACCACGTGTTCCGGAGTCAGCTCACCGGCGCCCGGTGGACGGTAGCCGCCGATACCCTCGAGAAGCAGCAGCTGCGCCCACTCGACCAACTGGTCGAAGAGCAAGGCCGCCAGCGCCCCCGCGACGCCGATCAAGCAGCAATAGCCGACCATGCGGTACGTCGGTGCGAACAGCGGCTTGGTGACGCGGTGGTCCATTCCCCGAACCCTAGCACTGCGCGCGGCCTGGCACCATGTAGGGCGACGCTGCGCGCCAGTGATGGACAGTCCGCGATGGACACTCCACGATTGACACAGGACGGACAGTGGAGGACACTCGATTCTGTGAAGAACACGAATGCCGAAGCCGACTTCCAAGCTCTGCAGACCAGCTTCTGTGCTCATCTGGAGAGTGAGTTGCGCAGCCGTCTGGCG
The DNA here is from genome assembly GCA_965368975.1 of uncultured bacterium. Lineage (GTDB taxonomy): Bacteria > Acidobacteriota > Thermoanaerobaculia > Multivoradales > JAHZIX01 > CBDUPA01. The sequence continues at coordinate 264,453 of CBDUPA010000003.1, forward strand.
GAGAAGCGCCATCTCACCAGTGGCTATGCCCCGCAGGCACTGCCCTTGCTCGACGCGCTCGAAGACCTGGTTCTGGCACGCAGCAAGCGATTGCGGCCGGCACTGGTGTACTTCAGCTACAAGGCGTGCGGCGGGGAGAGTGAGGCCGCGGTGCTGCCGCTGGCGCTAGCAGCCGAGCTTCTGCACACCTACTTGCTGATCCACGACGACATCATGGACCGGGCACCGACCCGGCGGGGCCGACCCAGCGCGCACGCCCGCTTCGCCGCCGAGCACCGCCGCCATGGCTGGCGCGGAGACGCCGAACACTACGGCACGTCGATGGCGGTCTTGGTTGGTGATCTGGCACACACCTGGGCCGACGAACTGGTCACGGGGGTGCAGGTCCCGGCGGTTGCCGCCCAGGCCAAGGAATCGCGGCGTGGCCGTGCCCTCGCGCGTCGGTCTTTGGTGGGCCGGTCCCGGGCGGGGAAGTCAAAGGAGTCGTCGGCGTCCGGCCTGGTGGCTCGACGGCATGCCTTGCACCACGTCTACTACCAGATGAGTCACGAGGTGATCGATGGCCAGTATCTGGAGATGCATCTCGGGCTCGAACTGGGCGGCGAAGGCACAGCCAAGGACGATGTCCAGCTGCCGGACCAGGCGCTCCTGAATCGCGTCTTGCGTCTCAAGTCGGGCATGTACAGCGTCGAACGACCGATCGAGCTCGGGGCCTTGCTGGCGGGTGCTGGGGAGCATCGGCTATCGGCTCTGGCGCGCTATGGTCGGGCGGTGGGAGAGGCCTTCCAGTTGCAGGACGACGTTCTTGGCCTCTACGGCGATCCGGGAGCCACCGGCAAGCCAGTGGGGGGCGACCTGCGCGAGGGCAAGTACACCTTCTTGATCCACCACGCGTTGCAGCGCCTGCCGGCGGCGGATGGTCAGCGCTTGTTGCAGGCACTGGGGTGTGCCGACCTGGCGCCGGCACAGGCCGAAGAACTCGCGCAGCTGGTGCGGACTTGCGGTGGACTGGCAGCGGTCGAAGAGATGATCGACGATCGCTGTCGGCGGGCCGCGGAAGCGCTCGATGGGCTCGATTTCACGCCTGCCGGCAAGGCTTTTTTCCACGGTCTCATCGCCTACGTCGCCGGCCGAGATCACTAGGGCGGAGCGCGCCGTGCTCGACCGCGTGGAAGTTTCGGCCCCTGGCAAGCTGATCCTGATGGGAGAGCACGCTGTGGTCTACGGTCAGCCGGCACTGGTGGCCGCAGTTGACTTGCGGCTTCAGGTCCGTCTGCGCCGCGCTCCGGAGGTCCGTGGCTTGCGCCTGTCCTTGCCCGACCTCGATCCTCCGGGCGATGCTGCTGGCCTCGAGGCTGCCGTGCCGTGGAGGCAAATCGACACCGAGACGCGGCAGGCCGCGGAGCGCTGGCAACGTTGGTACGACGCGGCGGGCGCGCTGCCGTTCGACGCGGCAGGCGGCGTGCGTGCGGTACGCCTGGCGGTCGGAGAGGCACGCGCCGCGGCTGAACGGCTGGGGCTCCGGGTACCCGAGGACGTCGGCGCCGAGCTGGAAATCCGGTCCGAGCTTCCGGTGGGGGCCGGTTTTGGTAGCTCGGCGGCGATGGCGGTGGCGATTGTCCTGGCGTGGTGGCGGTGGTGGGGCATCGAGGTCGAGGCTCGCGACCAGTCGGACTTGCGCGCCGAAGTGCAGCGCACGGCGTTGGAGATCGAACGGCGACAGCATGGCACGCCATCGGGCGTCGATACCGCGGCGGTCTTGCACGGTGGTCTGCTCTGGGCACGGCGGCGCCAGGATGGCAGCGTCGAGATGGAGCTTCTGGAGCCAGCCCACGATGGGCTGCGCGAATTGTGCGTCTTCCATAGCGGCACGCCTGCCGAGACCACCGGCGAAGTCGTGGCGGCGGTGCGCGCGCGACGCCGGCAGCGCCCGACACAGGTGGACGCGGCTCTCGACGAACTCGGAAGCGCGGCGCATGCGCTGCGAGCGTACCTGACGCAGCAGGATGCCCCGCGCGCCGACCTGCTGGCGGCCGTCCGGCACGCGGAAGCCCGGCTCGAGACACTCGGTGTGGTGCCCGAGCCGGTGCGTCGGCGGTTCCGGCAGCTGGAGGCCGCGGGCGGTGCCGGCAAGATCTCGGGGGCGGGTGCGCTCAGCGGTGAGGCTGCGGGTTGCGTCCTGGCCGTGCCCCCCTCAGAGGCTGTCGCAGGGACTCGACCACCGGCAACGAGCGAACCTCTGCCGGGGCTGGACGGGCTGAGTCGTCTCTACGTGGGCCTGGGCGGCACAGGGGCGCTTTCGGCAACGGCTACTTTGGGCTAAGATTCTGCGCGTGAACGAATCTTCCACGTCTCTACGCGTTTCCCGGCTGACCAAGAACTTCGACACCGCGGCGGGCTCCGTCGAGGTGTTGCGCGGGGTCGACCTGCACGTCGACGGTGGTGAAGCAGTCGTGATCCTGGGCCCGTCCGGCTCCGGCAAGAGCACGCTGCTGCATGTCGTCGGGACGCTCGACCGACCGACCACCGGCCGCGTCGAAATCGACGGTCGGGATCCCTTCTCGCTCGACGAGGAGGAGCTGGCGCGTTTCCGCAACCACAGCGTCGGTTTCGTCTTCCAAGATCACTACCTGCTGCCGCAGTACTCCGTGCTCGAGAACGTCGTGCTGCCGAGCCTGGCGTTTCCGTCCGAAGAGGCCGGCCAAGCACCGTTCCGAGCACGCCAGCTGCTCGATCGTGTCGGTCTGTCGCATCGCCTCGATCACCGGCCGTCGCAGCTCTCGGGCGGCGAGCGGCAGCGCGTCGCGATCGTCCGGGCTCTGCTGCACAGTCCGAGTCTGCTGTTGTGCGACGAGCCGACCGGCAATCTGGACAGCGAGACCGCGGCGATCGTCACCGAGATGCTGTTCGAGCTGCACCGCGACATGGGCAATATCCTGCTGGTGATCACCCACAGCCTGGATCTGGCCGCGCACTTCGAGCGGCGCCTAGTTCTAACCGACGGGCAGCTGAGTGACGCGCGTTCCAGTGATCGGCATCCGAGTGATGGGCGCCCTGGCGAAGACGAGACGAGCGCGGTGCCGGCGGACGGCCGGTCGTCATGAGACAGAGCCTGGCTTTTTTCTGGCGCCGCCACCTGGCGGTCGCGGTCGGTGCGGCACTCGCGTGTGCCGTCCTCACCGGAGCCTTGATCGTCGGTGATTCGGTACGCGGTAGTCTGCGCGCACTGGCGCTGCAGCGGTTGGGTGGGGTCGAGGCAGCGGTGGTCACCGAGGGTTTCTTCCGCGCTGCGCTCGCCAATGAGATCGGCAGCCAGCTGTCTGTCGCTCCGGACGCTGAGTTGGCCCAACTGCGCGCGGTGCCGCTGCTACTGCTGCCAGCGAGCGCGGTGCACGTCAGCAGCGGTAGCCGTGCCGCCAACGTCACGCTGCATGGCGTCGACGAACGCTTTCTAGGTCTCTATCGGACCGATTCCGGCGAGACTCCCAGCGCGCTGGACGAGGCGTGGAGCTTCGACCCGCCAGAGGGCATCGGCCGTCTGTTTCCGCCGGTGCGACTGAACGAGAGCCTGCAGCGTGAACTGGGCGCCGAGGTCGGCGATCCGCTGCTGCTCAGCTTCCGCCGGGCCACCACCGTGCCACGCTCGTCGCTGCTCGGGCGCCGTGACGCGCGCGAGGTGGTGCAGACAATCCGCTTGACGTTCATCGGCACGGTGCCAGACGCCGGTGCAGGCAGCTTTCATCTGGCACCCGACCAGAGCGTGCCGCGCAACGCCTTCGTCCACCTGCCGGATCTGCAGCGTTCCTTGCGCAGGCCGCAGCGGGTGAATGCACTGCTGGTCGGTGCGGCGACGCGGGCGGGTGTCGCCGAGGCCCTGGACGCCGAACGTCTGCGTCCGGTTACCACGGCTCTGCGCGCGAACCTGCGACTGGAAGACCTCGGTCTGCGTCTCGAGGTCTCGCCACCAGCAGCAGAGGCGCCAGAAGCTCCGACGACCGGAACCGTTCTACTGTCGAGCGAGCGCTACATCCTGCGCGATGTCACGGTCGACACGGCGCGTGCGATCGCCGATGACCTGGGAGCCGCCCACCGTGCTTATCTGACCTATCTCGCCAACCGCGTCGAGACCGTGGACGGCGGTTCCTCGGAAGGTAGCATCGTGCCGTACTCGATGGTCACCGCGCTCGGCCCGGTGCAGGGGGCGGCAGAGGGTGGAGACGCCGGGCGTGCGGCGCTGGGGACCCTGGTCGACGCGGCGGGTGTCGAGGTACCCGTGCCCGGAGATGGGGAGATCCTGCTCAGCACGTGGACGCAGGAGGATCTGTCCGCGACTGCTGGCGATGCGGTCGATCTGAGCTACTTCGTGGTCGACGAGGCCGAGCAGCTGCAAGAGCAGAGTGCGCGACTGCGGCTGGGTGGGTTCGTGGCGCAGCGCAGTCTCGGTGCTGACCGCTCGCTGACCCCCGACTATCAGGGCATCACCGACAGCCCGACCATCGCCGGCTGGGATCCACCGTTTCCCGTCGACCTGTCGCTGATTCGCCCGCGCGACGAGGACTACTGGCGTGACTACCGCGGTACGCCCAAGGCCTTCGTCTCGCTGGCCACCGGCAAGCAGCTGTGGACGTCGCGATTCGGGGGGCACACCGGTGTCGTGCTGGCACCGAGCCAGGGTGACGCCGCCCAGCTCGCCGTCGACCTCGAGGCGCGGCTACGTGCGGCGTTGCCGCTCGGCGCCTTCGGTCTGCAGCCGCAGGCCGTGCGTGTGCAGGCCCTCGACGCGGCGCGCGGTGCCAACGATTTCGCCGGGTTGTTCGTTGGCTTCAGCTGGTTCCTGATCGTCGCAGCGGTGCTGCTCGTGGTCATGCTCTTCGGCCTCGGCGTCGAGCAGAGGGCCAAGGAAGTCGGCTTGCTGCGCGCTGTCGGTTTCTCGGAAGCCTCGGTGCGGCGCCGCTTCCTGGGTGAGGCCTCGGTGCTGGCGGCCGCAGGGGCAGCCTTCGGCGTGCTCGGGGCGATCGGCTATGGCGGCCTGATGATGGCTGGCTTGCGCACGTGGTGGCGGGCCGCGGTCGGCTCGTCGCAGCTTTACTTGCACATCGAGCCTTGGACCCTGGTGCTCGGCTTCGTGCTGTCATTGCTGGTCACCCTGGGCGCCGTGTTCCTGTACTTGCGCCGGCTGCGCCGGGTGTCGGCCCCGGCTTTGCTCGGGGGCTCGGTGTCACCGCCCGCGACCGCCGAGGAGCAACCCTCGCGGCGCCTACGCTGGACCGCCTGGCTGGCTGGGCTCGGGGCGCTGGCACTCTTCACCTTCGCCTTGCTGGGCGATGCCGAGGCCTCCGCACCACTGTTCTTCGGCGTCGGTACGCTGGTGCTGATCGCGGGGCTGTGCGCCTTTGCTTTGTGGTGCCGCGGTGCTGGCGGTGGTTTCGGTGTTCTGGCCAGCGATGGTCGTGGCCGCCACGGCATTGCCCACCTCGGTATTGCCCACCTCAGCATGGCCCTGCGCAACAGTGCTCGCAACCCGGGCCGCAGCATTCTGAGCGTCGTGCTGGTGGCCTCGGCATGCTTCGTGATCGTGACGGTCGCGGCGATGCGCCGCCAGCCGGGCGACGAGCTACTGCGTAAGGACTCCGGTGCCGGTGGCCTGACGCTGGTGGCGCAGTCCGAGGTGCCACTGTTCCATTCCCTGGCCGAGGCGGAGGGGCGCTTCGAGTTGGGCGTCGCCGAGGAGGCGGGCGAGATTCTCGACGACACTGAGATCTATGCCGTGCGCCGCTTGCCCGGCGAAGACGCCAGCTGTCTCAACCTCTACCAGCCGACGCGTCCACACGTGCTCGGTGTACCGCCGGCCTTCGTCGAGCGCGGTGGATTCAGCTTCGCAGCGGTCGACGATAGCGTCGAGCTACCGGAGGCAGGTAATCCGTGGAGCTTGCTCGACGCCGAAGTGCCGCCCGCCCCCAGCACCGACGTCCCGGTCATCCCAGCCATTGCCGATGCCGAGACTGCGCAGTGGATCTTGAAGCTGCCCCTGGGTGAGGACCTAGTGTACGAGGACGACTTCGGGCGCCGTGTGCACGTGCGTCTAGTGGCCCTGCTGCGCAGCAGCATCTTCCAGAGCGAGGTGCTGGTGAGTGAGGCGGCGCTGCTGCGTCACTTCCCGAGCGTCGAAGGGCATAGCTTCTTCCTGCTGCGACCGCCACTCGAGCGACAAGACGAGGTGCAGCGGACGCTGGAGGCGGAACTCGGCCCCTTCGGTTTCGATGTCACTACCACCGCCGACCGCCTGGCAGCCTACAAGGCGGTACAGAACACCTACCTCTCGACCTTCCAGACCTTAGGTGGCCTCGGCCTACTGCTGGGCACCCTGGGCCTCGGCGTGGTACTGGTGCGCAATGTCGTCGAGCGGCGCAGCGAGCTGGCCTTGCTGCGTGCCTTCGGCTTCCGTCGCCGCTTGCTACGCCGCTTGGTGCTGATCGAGAATGTCTTTCTCTTGCTACTCGGCGTCGCGCTGGGAACGATTGCCGCCATGATCGCGTCGGCGCCCTACCTGCTTTCCGGTGCGACGCAGATACCCTGGACCTCGCTCGGTCTGACGCTGGGCGCGGTCGTCACAGTCGGCACCCTCGCTTGCCTGGTCGCCTCGTCGCGGGCGCTGCGCAGCGAGTTGCTACCCGCGCTACGCGGCCTCTGAAGCACCGCCCCGAGAAGATGGGAGATCCACAGAATGAAGCAGCCTGATACCTTCGCCTCGACGGCCTTCCGCATGCCCACGCGCGTGCACATCGAAAGTGGCTGCCTGGCCCGGCTGCCGACGCTGGTGCAGGAAACGCTCGCCGAGGTACAGCTCGAGACGGCACCAAAGACGCGCATCGGTAGCGGCGTCATGCTGGTTCTCGATCCCGGCCTCGGCCAGACGCCCTGGCCGGAACGGGTGACCCAGGATCTCGAGGCTGCCGGTTGCCGGCTCAGTCGTTTCGATGCCGTCGAGCCGAATCCACGCGCGGCCACGGCCGAGGCGATCGCCGAGCAGATGCGCGCCGATGGCTGCACCTTGGTGGTCGGCCTGGGAGGCGGCAGTGTCCTCGACGCGGCCAAGGCTGCAGCACTCCTCGCCGGCAACGGCGGCCGCTGCCTCGACTACGAGGGCAAGGACCAGGCGCCATCGCCATCGCTGCCCATGATCGCGGTGCCCACCACTTGTGGCACCGGCTCGGAGGTCACCTGGGTCTCGGTGATTTCGGTGCCCGAGCGTCAGAGCAAGATCAGTATCAAGGGCGAGAGCATGTTCCCGCGCCACGCGGTGGTCGATGCTGACCTGATCGCTACGCTGCCGCCGGCACTGATCGCCAGTACCTCGCTCGACGCGCTGACCCATGCCCTGGAAGCGCTGACGGTTCGCCAGGCCAACCGTGTTTCCGACGCCCTCGCCGAGCGCGCGGTCGGCTTGATCCTGACCTACTTGCGACGAGCCGTTGCCGACCCGGCGGGAGATCGCGAAGCCCGCGAGGCGGTGATGACCGCCTCGACCCTCGCCGGTCTAGCCTTCGGCAATGCCGACGTTGGCGCGGTCCACTGCCTGTCCGAAGCACTGGGCGGTCTCTACGACGTGCCGCACGGGCTGGCCAACGCGCTGTTGTTGGTGCCCGTCCTGCGGGATCACGGTAGCGCGGTCGCGACGCCGCTGGCAGCCGTGTCCCGGAGAGTGCTACAGTCCCGGGCGGCGGATGCGCCCGCCGCGGCAGAGTTGCTGGATGCGGTCAGTGATCTGGTCGACGCTCTCGACTTGCCGGCCTTCGCCGATTTTGGCGTCCCGGCCACGGACCACACACGCATCGCGCAACTCGCCGAAGCCAACGGTTCGAACGCCTCGAACCCACGGCCGATGGTGGCGGCAGACTACCGGCGCATCCTCTCCACCTTGAGCTGAATGTCTTGTTCCATGCAGAGAGTTACGCAGACTTTGGAAGGAGGCAGGTATGAAGATTGAGATTCGTCACTGTGTGTCTTGAGGGTTCCGACCCAAAGCGGCGAGGCTCGCCGCTCTGATTCAGAAGGAACTCGGTTTGGGCAGTGACCTGGTACCGGGAGCACCCGGGCAGCTCGAGGTCTATGCCGATGGCGAGCGGATCGAAGCGAGGCCAGAAGGTTTCTGGAACCGCCTGCTCAGCGCCGGACGTCCCGACGAGGGCAAGCTGCTGGCGCAGCTGCGGACTCGCCTCGACTGACCGGTCCAGGACTGCAAGATCGCCTCGCTAGTGGGGCACCTGAGGTGCCGGCCGTGCCGCCACGGGGGCTCGCAGGAGCAAGCCCCCACGTGAGGTCTCGACCTCGATCGGGATGAGTGCGTCCGGACCCGTTCTGGGGGCACCAACCGGGGCTGAATGCTTCTGGGTTGGGCGACCCGGCACTTGGTACGTCAAGCGCACACGCCGCCGCAGGCTGGCGAGCGCTTGCTGCAAGTGTCCGGGCGTCGCCACCACCCAGCCGGCGCTCAGATCGGCCGCCAACTCAGCCACTGGCCATGGATCGAAGCGCTCGGCGTAGGCGGCGGAGGTGACCTCAGCCTCTGCACCTCCCGTCGCCGCACCGCGCCGTGCTGCCTCGGCCTCCAGGATCTGCGCATAGTCGCCGGCTTCGAGCGCCGCCGCGTCGTCTCCGGCGGCCTCGTACAGGGTCTCTAGCCGCCGGTAAGCGCGCGCCTGCAGCGCCGACGTGCGCGGGTCCCCCGCGTAGTGGAAGATCGCTCTTTCATAGGCTTCGACCGCATCGGCAGGCTTGCTCTGGCCTTCCAGGCTGTGGCCGAGGTCCAGGTAGGCGCTGGCCCGCTCTGGATCGCGGTCTTCTTCGTAGGTTGCACCGAGTCCGCGCAGGCGCCACTTGCCGAGTCGCCAGCCTCGGCGCAGACCGGCCCGGTCGTCGGGTGGAGGTGGTAGGAACGACAGCACGGTCCAGCCGTGCGCCGCCAGTGTGCGCAAGACCGGCTCGATGTGCTCGGTTGCGAAGTCGTTCAGGTCATCGTCCACTCTGCTACCCTCGCTGTCGAGGCCGGTCTGGGGCCCGTAGAGGTTGCCGTAGAAGTCGGAAGGATAGGCGTCGATACCTTGCCCCAGCCACAGTACCGCCCGCCGCGCTGTCGGTGGGTCGAGATCCAGTAGGTAATCGCGAAAATTCTGTAGACTCTCATCGACCAACCGGGCTTCCTCGGTCCGGACGGCCGAGATCAGCTCCTCACGCGTCAGATCTTCGGCGTCCAGCTTGCGATTCAACTCCGGGTCACTCAGAACCTCCAACAACTCCCGCCGCAAAGCCAGGACCGGCAGCGAAGCGTCCCCCAAAGTCTGCTCGGCGAACAGCTCCAGCCGGGCAAGGGCACCCCCCAGCAGGTCCGACTCGCGGCCGGCGGCCAGTACGTGGGGCTGGGGATCGGCGAGAACGATGGAGACCGCGCCCAGGGCTAGGAGTTCTTCCAGTCTCGGTCCTAGTAGTCGTGCCGCCCACGCCAGTTCATCGGCCTGCAGTTGCCCCGCGTCGGCGTAGATCACCAGCTGCCAGGCTTCGGCCTGGTCACCCGGTGCTTCGAGGCCGACCACCGGCACCTCGATGCCATCGTAGAAAACGGTGAAGTCGTCAGGACGCAGCGTCTCGGGTAGGTCGCTCCCGGTGAACAGTGTCTGCTTGCGCGTCAGCTCGACGACCACATCGGCAGCGGTGACGGATGTCTTCCCGGAAAAGGTTGTCCCGGAGGAAGAAGCCTCCCCGGAGGGGGGTGCTTCGTCGGAGGCTGGCGGGGGAGAAGCAGCTCCTTGGGCCGGAACCTGCAAGGCCCACCATGCCAGCAGCAGGGGCACCCAACCGAGCTTCCAGAGTCGACGTCCCGATCTGTGCATCCGTATCCGTCCTTTCGCTGTCAGGTTGGTTTCCTGCAATCCCTCGGTGGCTGCATATCGGAGGTGTCTCATCGGTGGCGGCTCCTCGTGGGGAGCCCATCGTTCAAGGTCCATCCTATGAGAGGATCCCGCCGGTATGTTGCACGAACGCATCCAAGAACGCATCCGCGAGTTGCCCGACCGTCCGGGGATCTACCTCTTCCGGGATCCCGATGGCAAGCTCCTCTACGTCGGCAAGGCGAAATCGTTGCGCAGCCGGGCCGGCAGCTACGGTGCTCGCGACCACGATCCCCGTATCGCGACCATGCTGGCCGAGGCCACCGACCTCGAAACCGTCATCACGGACTCCGAGGCGGAAGCGCTGCTGCTCGAGAACAACTGGATCAAGAACCACCGTCCGCGCTACAACATCCTGCTGCGCGACGACAAGACGTACCCCTATCTAAAGCTCACCGCTGATCCGTACCCTCGCCTCGCCTTCACTCGCCGCATCCGCGACGATGGTGCCGACTACTTCGGGCCTTTCCTGCCCGGGGGGCTGGCGCGCAAAGCGATCAAGCTGGTGCAGAAGCTCTTCGGCATCCGTGTCTGCCGCATCGAGATCGACGGCAAGCTGCCGCGTCCGTGTCTCTATCACGACATGCACCGGTGCCTCGGCCCGTGCGTCGCCGGTCTGACCACACCTGAAGCCTATGCTGAAGCCGTCGAGCAAACGCGTCTCTTCCTTGCCGGCCGAACCGAAGCGCTACTCAAGCGGCTCAAGGCCGAAATGTGGCAAGCCGCCGAAGCAGAGAATTACGAAGAGGCGGCGCGCTTGCGCGACACCGTTGCTGAGATCGATGCGGTCAGCCAGCGACGGAAGTTGTCGTCGACGCGCGGTGAGGATGTCGACTTGTACGGTCTCCACATCGCGGGCGGCGATGCTGCCGTCTCGATCCTGGTCATGCGCGGCGGCCACGTCCTCGATCGACGTGAGCTGTTCTGGGAGAAGGCCGGCGACGTGGCTCCCGAGCGCTTGTTGTCCGAAGTCCTGCCGCAGATCTATGACCGCACGACGGCGATTCCCAAAGAGATCCACTTGCCCGTACCGATCGACGGAGAAGAAGTCTTGCTCGACTGGCTATCCGAGCGTAAAGGGGAGAAGGTCTATCTACGCTTGCCCGCGCGCGGCCCCAAGGCGCAGCGTCTCGCTGTCGCCAAGCGCAACGCCGAGCTCGCCTTCCGTCGCCGCTTCCGCAGCGCCAGCGCCGGCCAGGAGGCCGCGACGCTGCTGGCCGAAGAGCTGCAGCTCAGCGAGGCCCCCAATCGCATCGAAGGCTTCGACATCTCCAACTTCCAGGGGGCCGAGATGGTTGCGTCGATGGTGGTGTGGGAAGGTGGGCGCATGCAGAAGAAGGAATACAGGAGCTTCAACATCCGCGGCCTTCCAGGTCAGGACGACTTCGCTGCACTCAACCAGGCGGTGGACCGCCGCTACCGTCGCCGCCTGGAGGAAGTCGGCGAAATGCCCGACCTCATCCTCATCGACGGTGGCCGCGGCCAGCTCAACGCCGCTCTGGAAGCCCTGGCCGGCCTGGGCGTCGAGGAAACGCCGATCGTTTCGCTGGCCAAGCGCGAAGAAGAGATCTACCTGCCGGAGCAGCCACTACCGCTCAAGCTCAGCAAGCACAGCCCGGCCTTGAGGCTGCTGCAGCAGATCCGCGACGAAAGCCACCGCTTCGCCGTCAGCCGTCACCGCGCGCGTCGCGGCAAGGGCACCCTGCGCAGCCGTCTCGATGACCTCAGCGGCATCGGCACGACCCGGCGCAAGCAGCTGCTGCGCAAGTTCGGTAGCCTCAACGGTGTCCAGGAGGCGAGTCTGGAGGCGCTGCAGGGGGAGTTGGGACCGGTTGTCGGAGCCAAAGTCTTCAGCCAGTTGCACCCGGAACTGGCGGCGTCGCGCGGGCAGGCAGAGGCCAGGTAAGATCGGGGAGCCACTCTACGGTAGCAAAGAGCCTGAACGAAACAGCTCGACCTAGTTCACCGTCTCGAACTCGGTCTGGCCGATGTACTTGGAGATGATCGCAGCCAGGCTGAGGCGGTAGGCGTCGGCCGCGCCTTTCTGCGTTTCCGATGCGGCGACCACGCGTTCGAAGTGCTGGTACAGCCAAGCCGGCCAGGGGGACCGAGTCAGCTCGGCGGCCAGCAGGGTAGGGCCGCCTTTCTGGCGGCGTAGAGGACTGAGCGTTTCGCGCCAGACGTCCAGCAGTTTGTGGTCGGTGAGCGCGGCGGGAGAGACGAGGACGACGATCCAGCGCGCTTCGGCCGGGACTTCAGGCGCGACGATCCCGTCGGACGCGATCTCCAGCTGGACGTCGACGTGCGGGTTGAGCTGTCGTAGGTGCGTGCGTAGATCTGCGGCGAAGGCTTCTGCCGGTCCACGATCCCTCTCCGGAGCGGTGATCCACCAGAGTTCGGGCTGCCATCTCAGGTTGGCTTGCATTCGTCAGGAGAATAGCGGAAGACTCACGGGCTTGAGTGCTTCCAGGCGCTCGCGCAGCGTCTTGGTCATGTCGCGGAACATCTTGTTCTTCTTGCTCTTCAAGCGGTGGTACGAACGCACGATGTCGAGAACCAGGATGATCCGCACGCTGTTGCAGTGCAGCTCGCCGTAGCGGTGGGTACCGATGCGCTGGAAACCCAGGACGCGGGTGTGGAACTGCAGCGGCGAGTGCGGGTCGTTCTCGAACACGTCGGTGATGAAGTGCGTGTAGCCACGCTCGGCGACCTCGGTGATCCCGGCCAGCATCAGGTGGATGGCGACGCGCATGTTGCGCCGGTACTTGTCCTTGATCATGAAGCGACCGACCTCGACGAAGCGGCACAGGCGCGCGACGGCATCCAGGTCGATGTCCTGGTCGAGCTTGGATTCGAAGTCCGTGGGCAGCTCGAGTGGTGGATCGTAGGCCATGCGGATGACACCCGCGGGTTCGCCTTCGACGCGCACCAGGAACCAGGAGAACTTCTCGTTGGTCTGGTAGTCCTCCGGAATCTCGCTCTGCAGGTCGTTGATCCAGTTCTTCTCCTGCAGGTAGACCTCTTGGAAAACGCCGAGGGCGTCCTGACGGTCTTGCTCGGTCAGCACCTTGGTGCTAGTGATCTCAGCTCTCATGGCATCTCCCTTGGGGGGCTCCGGGAGGAGCAGTCGGTCGTTGGCTCACGTATCGTACGGGTAGCACTTGTTGCAGAGAGGTTCGAGCGCCTTCATGACGCGGGTCACGATGGCACGAGCATGCCGTCGAGCTCGCTTCTTGCGGCCCTCGTCGTCGAGATGGGGATCTTGGGGCGGTCCTCGAAAGGCGGCTCGCTCGGCACTGAAGTCCAGCGGTTCGCCGACTCTCACGACGATGTGTCCGAAGGACGGAATGTGGCCGGTTTTCTGCTTGCATGGGAAGTCGATACCTATCGGCACGACAGGAACATCGCAGGCCAGCACCAGGTAGCCCAGGCCGGTCCGCGCTCGCAGCAGCTTGTCCGGGTCGCGGTTGCGCGTGCCTTCGGGGAAGATGCCGACGCTCATGTCTTCCTCTTCCAGGCGCTGCTTGCACAGGTCGACCACCGACAGGTGCTTGTGCGCTTGGCGATAGCTCTCGCCGATCTTCCAGCGCGCCGGCTTGGTGTAGACAGGTACGGGTTTGACGTAGCGCATCAAGTGCCCGAGGATCGGAATCTTCGTGTACATCCAGTCGACCATGAAGGTCAAGAGGCGGCCGTGCCGGCGGTAGATCAGCGTGGCCGGTACGACGATGACCTCGGACGAGTTGTTGTGGTTGAAGGCGAAGATCACCGGTTCCTGCAAGCGGTCGAGGATCTCTTGGCCCTCGAGGTCCGCCGTGAAGGCGAAGAACAAGACCCAGGCACGCAGGAGGAAGCGTCCGTGCCAGGGCAGTGGATGCAGGATCTCGAAGGTCAGAGCGTGCCTGCAGTGACGGAACCATTTCTTCAATCCCATGGAGTGATCGGGACTTCGTGCATCCACACCGTGTGGAAAGAACTCGAAGTCCGAACTGTGTAGCCGCAGGTTACGCGGCCGCATTGGCGATTCCGTGTTGTTGGCATGACGTTTCTGTGACGGCGTTTCTTGGATCAGGTATCGGTCGGAAGTCGGTCAGTGTCTTCGGTCAGTGTCTGCAGACAAGGTATCCAGACTTGCATATCGGATGATGTACCTGGAGTTGGGGTCTGAATGTGCCGTCTGCGTGGACCGTCTGACTATACTTCCGTAAACCCTGGGATTCTACCAGCATCGACACGGTTGAACAATGTCTCTACGACTCTGCCGGGCCTCTTGCGTGTTTCCACGGCGCCTGACAGGGAGCGGGTGTATGCGGTATGCTGCGCCGCACGATGAACGCGAAATCCGAATCTCTCAGTATAGGTCGGCGGGTCGTGGGACGGATGCTGGCACTGACACTCGCAACCGGGGTCGTGGCTGGCTTGGCTGCCTGCGCCGGACCGGCGACGGAACCGGCCGATGGGGCTGGCGAGGGGCCGCGGCGCTCGCTGGCGTTGGAGCCGTGTCACCTCTCGACATTCGGCTTGCCGCAGCGCGTCGAGGCCGAGTGTGGCACGCTCGAAGTGGCCGAGAATCCGGACGACCCCGAAGGTCGCCGCATCGAACTCTTCGTCGCCGTGCTGCCGGCGGTCAGCCGCAACGCACAGCCGGACCCGCTGTTCCTGCTCGCAGGTGGCCCCGGCCAGGCGGCGAGCGAGGCCTTCCTGTCGACGCTCGGGCTGCTCGATGCGATCAACAAGGAGCGCGACCTGGTGCTGGTCGACCAGCGAGGTACTGGCAAGTCGAACCGTCTGCAGTGCTTCGAAGACTTGGCGCTGGACGAGCTCATCGAAGCTGGGGAAGATGCCATCCTGGACTTGGTGGAGCAGTGCCGTGACGCGCTCGCCGAGACGGCCGATCCACGCTTCTATACGACGCCGATCGCCATGGACGATCTGGACGCCGTACGTGCGGCGCTCGGCTACGAACAGATCAATCTCTATGGTGTTTCCTATGGCACGCGCGCGGCGCTGACCTACCTGCAGCGCCACGAAGACCGCGTGCGTTCGGTGATCCTCGACAGCGTCGTGCCGCAAGATCTGGCTCTCGGCTCGACGGTGGCGCGCGACGCCCAGCGCGCCGCGGATCTGATCTTCGAGCGCTGCGCCGCCGATGCTGGCTGTGCCGAAGCCTACCCGGACGTTGCTGGGCAACTCGATGCGCTGCTGACTCGACTCGAAACCTCTCCCCGGACCGTCGAGTTGGCGCACCCGCTGAGTGGCGAGCACACCGAGGTGCGAATGACCCGCGATGTCGTCGCCAGCACCGTCCGCCTGCTGTCCTATACGCCCGAGACGGCGGGGCTGCTGCCACTGCTCATCCACCAGGCGAACACCGTCGGCGATCTGGTGCCGCTGGCGGCGCAGGGGGTGCAGATCGGCGGCAACCTGAGCGCCAGTCTGGCCGCTGGCATGGCCTATTCGGTGCAATGCGCCGAGGACGCACCCTTCCTGGATGCGGAGCAGGCCAAGGCCTGGGGCGAGAGTTCCTACCTCGGCGACTTTGCCGCCACCATGGCGGAGCTGTGTGAGATTTGGCCGCGCGGGGAAGTACCAGAAGGCTTCAAGATGCCGGTGACTTCCGACGTGCCAGTGCTGCTGCTGTCCGGGCAGGTGGATCCGGTGACGCCGCCAGAATACGGCGACCGCGCCGCTGCGACCCTCGCCAACAGTCTGCATCTGGTGGCACCCGGACAGGGACACAACGTATTGCCCCGCGGCTGTGTGCGGCGGATTGCGGAAGATTTCCTCGAAGGTGTCGGGGGCGTTGCTGATTCCGGATCACGCTTGCCGGAACTGGAGACCGAGTGTGTCCAGGATCTGGAGCCGATGCCTTTCTTCCTGAGTTTCACAGGGCCCAGCGCTTGAGGAGATCTCCCAGATGATCCAAGTCGAAAACCTGAGCAAGAGCTTCGGCGACGTGACCGCGGTGGACGGCGTCAGCTTCGAGGTACCGGACGGCCGTATCACCGGCCTGTTGGGGCCCAACGGCGCCGGCAAGACCACCACGCTGCGCATGCTCTACACCGTTCTGAATCCGGATTCCGGCCATGCCCGTGTCGACGGGCACGAGAGCACGACGGACCCACAGGAGGTCCAGCGCCGCATCGGCGTCTTGCCGGACAGTCGCGGCCTCTATCCACGCCTGACGGCGCGCGAGAACATTCGCTACTACGGCCGGCTGCACGGCCTGAAAGGCGCCGAACTCGACGCCAGTATCGACCGTCTGGCCGATCTCCTCGACATGGGCGACATCCTCGATCGGCGCACCGAGGGCTTCTCGACTGGGGAGAACCTGAAGGTGGCGATCGCTCGCGCGCTGGTGCACGGGCCGCAGAACGTCATGCTCGACGAGCCGACCAACGGCCTCGACGTGATGAGCACGCGCGCCATGCGCGCCTTCATTCGCCGGCTGCGCGACGACGGCAAGTGTGTGCTGTTCTCCAGTCACATCATGCAGGAGGTGGCTGCCCTGTGTGAACACATCGTGATCATCGACCACGGCAAGGTTGTCGCCCAGGGGTCCCCGGACGAGCTGCGCGAGCAGACCGGCAAGGACGACCTGGAAGACGCCTTCGTGGCGGCCATCGGTTCCGCGGAGGGCTTGGGCTGATGTTCGAACGCGTCAAGGTCATCATGATGAAGGAGCTGGTGGACAACACCCGCGACAGGCGCACGCTGGCGGCGTCCCTGGCCTATCCGCTGCTGGGACCGGCCATGATGGTGGTGATGTTCATGGTTCTGGGGAGTGTGCTGCAGGAAGGGGCCGAGAAGCCACTGGAGCTGCCGGTGATCGGTGCCGAGCACGCGCCCAACCTGATGCAGTTCTTGGAGCAGCACAACACGATCCTCGTCGAGCCGCCGGAAGACCCGGAAGGCGAGGTGCGCGCGGGCGATGTCGACGTGGTGCTGATCATCCCGGAGGACTTCGCCGAGAACTTCGAGGCCGGGCAACCTGCTGCCGTGCGCTTGGTGCAGGACGAGACGCGAACCTCCGCGACGTCCGACATCCGGCGAGCCCGTGCGCTGATCAGCGCCTATGACAATCAGATCGGCAGACTGCGCCTGATGGCTCGTGGCCTGAGTCCGGCCATCATCGACCCGGTGACCATTGAGACGATCAGCGTCGCGACCGATCAGAGCCGCGCCGCCAGCCTCCTGTTCATTGCGCCCTACTTCATCATCTTTGCCGTCTTCCTGGGCGGGATGTACCTGGCGATCGACACGACGGCGGGTGAGCGCGAGCGCAAGTCTTTGGAACCCCTGCTGGTCAACCCGGCCCGTCGTGGTGAATTCGTGCTCGGCAAGTACGGAGCGACGGTGGTCTTCACCTTGGTCGCGGTGATCGAAACCCTGATTGCCTTCGGCATCGTGTTCAACAAGGTGCCTCTAGAGGACTATCTGGGCATCCGTGTCCACATCAGCACGTCAGCGATGCTCGGCATGTTTGGCATCGCGCTACCGATGGTCTTCTTGGCACCCGCGCTGCAGCTGATCATCGCGACGTTTACGCGCAGTTTCAAGGAGGCCCAGAACTACCTGGGCATCCTGCCTTTGGTACCCGCGCTCCCCGGCATGGTGCTGGCGCTGATGCCGATCAAGCCGAAGCTGTGGATGATGCTGATTCCGACACTCGGCCAGCAGCTGCACATCAACAAGCTGATGCGCGGTGAGTTCTTGGACCCGCTGCAGGTCGCGGTTTCCGCGGTGGCGACGCTGATCGCGGCCGCCTTGCTGCTGTGGGTGGCGGCGCGTATGTATCAGAGCGAGAAGGTCGTCTTCGGGCGCTGACGTCATGACGCTCCAGGTCGGGGCCTTGGAATCTTGGGCCCTTCAGCTGCAAACCCATTGGCAGCTGGAGAGGGTGAGTTTGCATCGCCTGCCTGGTGAGTACGATCTCAACCTGGCGGTCGAAGGGCCGGTGCGAGCGGTGCTGAAGGTCATGCGGCCGGACTGTGAGCGGTCTCTGGTCGAGATGCAGATCGCCGCACTCGAGCATATACATCGGTCGGCCGAAACCAGAACTACGCTCCCTGTTCCCCGCGTGCTCCCAGCCGCGAACGGAAGCTCTGTCGTCAAGTTCCAGGGAGAAGGCGGAACTCCTCGCCTGGCCTGGATGTGTTCTTGGCTCGAGGGGAACCGGTGGGTCGATACTCGGCCCTGTACCTGGGACCTACTGGGTCAGCTGGGACGTGCCACGGGGGAGCTCGATAGGGCGCTTGTCTCTTTCGAGCATGCTGCGCTGGATCGACCGTTGAAGTGGGATCTGCAGCAGCCGTTGTGGGTACGTGATGCGCTGCCGTTGGTTACGGACGGGGCGCGTCGGCGATGGCTCGAGGCAGTTCTACAGCGCTTCGAGACCGATTGCTCGCCTCAGCTGAAGGAGCTGCCACGGCAGGCCGTCCACAATGACGTGAACGATTACAACGTTCTCTGTCGCATGGACTTGGAAGGAAGAGCTGAAGTAACAGGTATTGTCGACTTCGGCGATATGACGCGGGCGCCGGTGATCTGCGAACTCGCCATTGCCGCGGCGTATGCACTCTTGGGACAAGAACGTCCCGTCGAGGCGGTCGCAGCCCTGCTGGAAGGCTATGTCTCGGTACGTTCCCTCGAGGCGGCCGAGGTCGAGATGCTGTGGCCCTTGATCTTGACGCGATTGGCGGTCAGTGCGCTCAACGCCGCCCAGATGCAGCGTGAGCGTCCCAATGACCCTTACGTCATGGTGTCACAGGAACCGATAGAGGCCTTCCTGTGCCGCTTGCCTCAGATTTCCGAGGCTTACGTGCGTGCCCGCCTACGGCGTGCCGCAGGCTTGGAGCCGATCGTCGGTGCGGCGTCCCTGTCGGTTGCGATCGAGTCGGCGAAAGCCAAGGGAGATTGGGCTCCTGTCTTCAAGGATGTCGATCTTGCGGTAGCGCCTGTCGCTGACCTTGGCGTGACCGGCGATGAGGCACCGCAGGACCCTCTGGCGCCAGATATCAGGCAGGTTGACGCTGCAGTTGCAGCCCTGACAAGACCCGGGGTGCCTGTCCTCGGTCGGTACGCCGAGCCACGCTTGCTGTATGCGGCGCCTGCCTTCTTCCGCGGTGACCACCCGGCGAGTGACCGGCGAACGGTGCACTTGGGAATCGACGTTTTCCTGCCAGCCGGCACCCCGGTTCGGGCGCCCCTCGAGGGGAGCGTGCATTCGGTCGAGATTTGTGCCGGACCCTTGGATTACGGCGCTGTCGTCACGCTGCGGCACGACGACGGGGCAGTTGGCCCCTTCTTCACGCTATATGGTCACCTGGCGCACGACGTGACCCGTTCTTTGAGCCCTGGCCAGAGAGTCTCGGCCGGTGAGGTGATCGCGCGACTGGGTGCGGTGGAGGAGAATGGCGGCTGGACACCGCACCTGCACTTCCAGTTGGGGCTGTTCGAGGCGCCGGGTTCCGCCTGGCCGGGCGCGGCGGATCCAGACGAATCGACTGAGTGGCTGGCCCTGTTTCCCGATCCTGCCTCGTTGCTCGGCTTGCCGCCTGGCCATGCCACTGCGCCCGAACTCTCGCCCCAGGATCTTCTGGCGCACCGCGGCAGGCATACGGTGTCCAACTTGAAGCTCTCCTACCGCGAACCAGTCACGGTGGTGCGTGGCTGGCGTTGCCTGCTGTTCGACGACCGAGGGCGTACCTACCTCGATGCCTACAACAACGTGCCGCACGTCGGACACGCGCATCCGCGGATCACCCGCGCCGCGCAACGGCAGCTGCGTCTGGTGAACACGAACACGCGTTACCTGCAGCCGGCCTTCGAAACCTACGTGGAGGCGTTGACCAGGCGCTTGCCGGAGCCGCTGGATGTCTGTTTCTTGCTCAACTCCGCGAGTGAGGCCAATGATCTGGCAGTGCGGATAGCGCGTCGAGCCTCTGGCGGCGAGGACATGATTGTGTCGCAAGCCGGATACCACGGCATCACCAACCTGGCCTTGGCGCTGAGTGACTACAAGTTCAGTGGACCTGGCGGTGCCGGGCCTGACCCGTGGGTGCGCGTGGCACCGGTTCCGGACACCTTTCGTGGACCCTACAAGGAAGCGGATCCCTGTGCCGGGCAGAAGTACGCGGATGCGGTGCGACGGATCGTGGAGGAGATTCAGCGTGCAGGACGCGTGCTGGCTGGATTCATCTCCGAACCGTTTCCCAGCGTTGGTGGTCAGATCGTGCCGCCCGTCGGGTATCTGGAGTCGGTCTATGCGCACGTACGAGCTGCTGGCGGAATCTGTATCGCGGATGAAGTACAAACCGGTCTTGGACGTCTAGGTCGCTTCCAGTGGGGCTTCGAGCAGCAGGGCGTGACGCCGGATATCGTAGTCCTCGGCAAGCCACTGGGCAACGGTTTTCCGCTTGCCGCGGTCGTGACCACTGCCGCCGTCGCAGAGACCTTCGCGGATCGGATGGAGTTCTTTTCCACCTTCGGAGGCTCGACGCTGTCGTGCGTCGTCGGCCTGGAGGTGCTACGAATCTTGGACGAGGAAGACCTTGCGGGGAATGCGGCCGAGGTCGGCGAGTTCCTGTTGGCCGGGTTGCGTGAGCTGGCGAGTACAACTCCGTGGATCGGTGACGTGCGTGGTCTAGGCTTCTTTCTCGGTGTCGAACTCGTCGAAGCGAATGGAACACCAGCAACCGAGCAAGCGGCCTACGTCAAGAATCGGTTGCGTGAGAAGCGCATCCTGATTGGTACCGATGGGCCGTTCGACAATGTGCTCAAGATTCGCCCACCGCTCTGTTTTGGCCAGGCGGACGCGGAGTTTCTCCTGACAGCTCTGTCCGAGATTTTTGGGGAAGCTCCTCTACAGGCCTGAAAGCGAGAAAAAGAGCCCCGCCAGGGGTCCGCTTCCCGGCGGGGCGAGGTAACCAGAATCGACTTGTCTCGTGAATTCGAGCCGATCCGTAGCGTCAGAAGTTGCTGCTCTTGCACTTGCCAGCGCTGCCAGCACCGAACAAGGTCTGGACTTCGCTGGCACTCAGCTCGCGCTTGAAGAACTCGATTTCGTCCATGGTGGCGTCGAGGTAGCTGCCGCCGGACTGTCGGGCGATGCGCACCGGAGCACTGTTGTCCAGGTTGCCCTGGCGGCCCGTTGGATTCCGACGAGTACCCACCTCGTTGCCATCGATGTACCAGCGGATTCCCTGGCTGTCGTTGCGATCGACGGTGACGGCGACAAGGTGCCATTGCCCATCGGCGACGAAGCCGTTCGAGATACTGCTGCTGCTCGAGCCGGCAACGTAGTTGGTCCAACCACCATCGGCGAGCTGCAACGCCAGGTAGCCCTTGTAGAGAAAGAAGAGATAGCCGTAATACTGGCCGGCCGAGCTGGAGCGTTTGTCGAGAATCGTGGTCACGTGCCCGGTGTCCGAGGTCTTGATCCACAGGTCGATGGAGAAGTCGCCGGTGCCGGCGTCGAGCGTCCAGTGGTCGGGCACCTGGACGTAGTCGTTGGAGCCATCGAAGTCGAGCGCATCGTCAACGACACCGGTTGTCCAGCTAGCGCCGTAGACGGTGCCATTGTTGGCGTTCGAGATGTCGGCCGCGCTGCTTCCCGAACCCTCGTCGAACGGCCACCAGGCCTGGAGGTTTGCCGGCGGATTGACGCAGTCGTCGCCTTCTTCCTCGCAGATGGTGAGACCGGAAGCGCCGCGCGATAGTCCCGAAGGGCCGATGTTGGTGAACTGACCATTGCTCGGGTTGAGCGTACGCAGATACTTGGTGCCGTCGACGTCACCGTCGAGCACGTAGTGGATACCGGTGTTCGGGTCGACGTCGTAGCCGCTCACTGAGCCTGTGACCGAGGACGTCACCAGGCTGCTGATCACCGAGGCGTTGATCGGGTTGATCTGGTAGAGCGTCGGTGCGGTGGTGACGGTGCGGCCATCGAGTGCGAAGAGGTTGCCGTTGGCATCGAAGGCGATGCCATCTGTATCTGCTAGACCAGGGCCCGAGTTGTAGTTCATCGTGCCGACCAAGGTCGCGGCGCCAGTGCTCTGATTGAGCGTGTACAGCTTGTTGCGCTGGGCCGCCAGGTAGAGGATGCCGGTCGTGGGATCGAGCGCAATATCGCCCTCCAAAACCGTCAGGCCGGTGCTGCCGATGGCCGTGTACGCGCCCGTGGTCGGGTTGATGGTGTAGAGATAGTCGCTGAATGGAGGACCACCGCTGACGTTGACCCCCCACAACAGGCCGTTGCTGGCGTCCCACTCGATTCCGACCAGGCTGCGTACCGCGAGCGAGCGCGGGTTGCTGGCTGCTCCGGTCAGGTTGTTGATGTCCCACAGCGAGATCGGGATGGTTGGGGTTGCCCAATCATTGGCGTACATGCAAATTGGAGTCGGAATCGGCGCCAGGTAGACGGGCGGAGCTTCCTCAGCGGCACGCGCCATAGGTGGTACACCGAACCACGCGAGCACTACCAAGGTCAGCGCGAGTCCAAGGGGCGTTGATACGACGTTGAATGACTTCATGATATTCCTCCTTCTAGCAATGGGATGAGGGATCGAGCCCCGCCAGGTGTCCGGGCGGGGCAGGGGATGGGCAGCGAACCTGATCAAGGATTCTGGTCACCACCGTCTGGCGCCTCGTAGGTCCAAGCAGGATCTCCGGGTTTGCACTTGCCGGCGAATTGTGCGGCGTATAGGTCTAGCGCCTCGGCTGGGGACAAGACCCGCTTGAAGAACTCCAGCTCGTCCATGTGCCCATCCAGGTGAGCCGTGCCATTGAAGCGCTGGCCGATGTAAAGGGCACCACCGTTGTCCAAGTTGCCGGAATATCCCGTGGGATTGCGCCGCTTGCCAACTTCGATACCGTCGACATACCAGCGAATCCCGTCAGTGAGATCACGGTCGACGGTGATGACTACGAGGTGCCACTGACCATCGGCCACGAAACCATGCGCAGGCGTCTTGAGCGCCGGATTGATGGTCGTCGGCATGCGCGGCATGTCGATCGTGTACGGCATGTCGATCGACACGTAGTTGGTCCAGCCCCCGTCCGCCAGCTGCAGACTCAAGAAGCCTTCGGTCAGGAAGACGTGGTAGCCGTAGTGCAGGCCGCTGGAGCTGGCGCGTTTGTCGAGGATGGTGCTCACCAGGCCGGTATCGGTCGTACGTAGCCACAGGTCGACGGAGAAGTCGCCCGTTCCGATATTCAGGCTCGAGTGATGCGGCACCTTGACGTGGTCAGCTACGCCATCGAAGTCCAGGGCACCGGCGACGTAGCCAGCCATCCAGGACGGGCCGTTCAGCGTGCCGTCATTGCCGCCTTGGATGTCTTCGGCGATCCAACCAGAACTCTCATCGAAGGGCCACCAGGAGATCAGGCCAGCTGGTGGATCGGTACACTGCGGTGGTTCGAGCGACACACCAGCGCCGGGAGCTGCATCGACATCGCTGGCCTCGGCTGCACCGCTGCTCAGCAAGACGAAGGCCAGCAGGCCGCACGAAAACAGGATCTGCAGGGCCCGCAGGCGTGGGGAAGTATCGTGGAATCTCATCGAGTTCTCCTGTAAGTCGATTTGGTGCGAATCATGAACTGCCCGGCTTGCACTTGCCGCCGCTACCGGCGCCGAACAAGTCAGAAATCTCACTCCAGAGACTCAGAGTTTGATGTCCTTGCACTTGCCGTGGCTACCAGCGGCCCAAAGCGTCTGGATCTCGGTGGCGCTCAGCTCGCGGGAGAAGAACTCGATCTCTTCCATGGTCGCGTCGAGGTAGCTGCCGTTGGCCTGGCGGCCGATGTAGACGGGAGCGCTGTTGTCCAGGTTTCCCTGGCGGCTCGACGGGTTGCGGCGCGTGCCGACCTCGACGCCATCGATGTACCAGCGGATGCCTTGCGGATCGTCGCGGTCGACGGTGACCGCGGCAAGGTGCCACTCGCCATCGGCGACGAAGCCGGCGAAGTTGGTGCCGCCGGCGGTGCCCGCGACGTAGTTGGTCCAACCGCCGTCGGCCAGCTGCAAGGCGAGGTAGCCCTTGTAGAGGAAGAAGAGGTAGCCGTAGTACTGGCCCGCCGAACTCGACCGCTTGTCGACGATGGTCGTGACGTGGCCGGTGTCGGTGGTCTTGATCCACAGATCGATGGAGAAGTCGCCGGTGCCGGCGTCGAGGGTCCATGGGAACGAGACCTGGACGTAGTCGTTGACACCGTCGAAGTCGAGGGCATTCCCCACGACGCCGGTGGTCCAGGAAGCGCCGTAGACGGTGCCGTTGTTACCGTTGAAAATGTCCGGGGCCGAGTTGCCCGAGCTGTGGTCGAAAGGCCACCAGCCTTGTAGACCACCGGGTGGGCGAATGCAGCTGTCGGCTGCGAAGACGCAGGTTGTCAGGCCGGTGGCGCCGTTCGGCAGGCCTGATGGGCCGACGTTGACGAACTGGCCATTCGCGGGGTTCAGGGTCCGCAAGTCCTTTGTACCGTCGCTGGCACCGTCGAGCACATAGTGCGTGCCGGAGGCTGGGTCGATGTCGTAGCCGGCGACGGTGCCGGTAGACGCCGAGGTGACGATGCTGCTGAGCACCGAGGCGTTGAGCGGGTTCACCTCGTAGAGCGTTGGTGGCCCGGTGACGGTGCGGCCGTCCAAAACGTACAGCCTGCCGCTGGCGTCGAAAGCGATACCGTCGGTGTCCGGTTGGCCTTCTCCCACATTCAAGTTCATGGTTCCCACCAACGTGGCGGCACCCGTCGCTTTGTCGAGGGTGTACAGCTTATTGATGGCGGCGTAGTAGAGGGTGCCGGTGGTCGGATCGACCGAGATGTCGCCCTCCAGGATCGATAGACTGGTATCGCCGATGGCGGTGTAGACACCCGAGGTCGGGTGGATGCTGTACAGGTGGTTGGGGTAAGGCCCGGCAGAGTACCTGTTGACCCCCCACAGCTTGCCGGCCGCGGCGTCCCACTCGATTCCGATCAGGGTACGTACGCTGAGTGGACGTGGGTTGCTGGCCGTGCCGATGAGGTTGTTGATGTCCCAGAGCGAGATCGGCTGCGACGAGTTTCCCAAGTCGTTGGCCCAAAGGCAGGTCTGTTCCAGGATCGGTTCCGGTTCGATGGTCAGGTCGCCGACGCGTACCTCGCGCTGCGCGGTCAAGTGCGATGGCAGCACCAGGACCCAGAAAGACAAGAGCGCGACGAGAGCGCCGAGCGGTGAGGTCCGCCGGCTTTGGCCGGGATCGGAAACGTGTGAGCTGTACTGCTTCAAGGTCTTCCTCCTTCTAGCGGTGATTCTGGAGATGGAGTACACTTGCCGGGAAAGTTCTCCGCCACGCCTGCCAGCGTCGTTCAGCGTCTTCCCTCTCCCAGCTCCAAATCGACAAGTAACGAGCGGTTTTGCAAACTGGACGGAACCAGCAGTCCGGAACGGTCCTCAGCGACTATCTCCGCGCCCTGGACCCGGCCGATGCCGCGCCCGCACAGGCACCTCCGGACGCTCTCTTCGACGGCTTCTGGCGTGCCTTCCGGGCCGTGGTGCGGCAGGAGGTTCGGCGCCGGGGTTTGGGCGGCGCGCCACCGCGCTTCCTGGGGATCGACGGTGACCACTGGGACCGCCACACCCTGGAGGAGCTGACCACCGACTGCTACGTCTACCTGCTGGCCCGCCTGCGTGCCCTCAAGGCACAGCTGCGTGTCAAGCCCCATGTCGATGGCCTGGTGCGTCTCAACGTGCGCCACTGCCTGCACGAGCGGCAGAAGGCCGGCGATCCGCTGGGCTACCGCGTCTTCGAGGTGTTCCACGAGGCGGTGCGACTGGCGTTGGAGCAGGGATGGTTGGCCGGGCCTGGGGAGGAGGATGTTTTGGACAATGACAGCTGGTTGACCGTGGGCCCTGGTAGCGAGACCAGCGCCGGTGATGCGGGCGGAGGATTGGGGGCCATGGCGGTGCTCGACCAGGTCCAATTGAGCCGGGACCAGTTGAGCCCCACCCTGCGCCGCTGCTGCGATGAGTTGCTTCCCGAGCTGATCATCGCCCGTGGCGGCCGGCGGCGGCGTGTTGTCGAGGCACTGAGCCGGCAGTTTGCGCGGCTCGGGGCCGCTGATGAGGCTGCGTCGACCCCTGGAACCGTGTCGCGCTTCCGCTTCAAGGATCTTCTCGATGCCGCCAAGAGCGCGGTGCGCTGGCGCTGGCGCGAGCTGTGGTTGAACGAGCAAGGGGACGGCGCACGCAGGGGGGCGGTCGACGAGGACGCGGCCGAGCCCGTCGAGCGTCGAGCCGACCACCGAGCCGACCACCGAGCCGACCGTCGAGCCGAGCGTCGAGCCGTCGCAGCCTGGCTACCGATCCTCCACCCACGCTCCGACTACGAGGAGCGGCAAGCTTTCCTGCGCCTGACGGACTGCGTCGACCGCGGCGTGCGCGCCGGCAGTGCCAGTGATGCGAACGGTCACTTGAGTACCCTTTGGCAGTTCCTGCGGCGCCAGGCGCCGGATGTCGAAGTGCTACCGTCGCGCCGCAAGGTCGCCGCCTTCCTGGGGCTGCCCCGCTACCGCCTTCCGGAACTCTACGACCGGCTGGCCGAGCTGGTCGAGGGCTGCCGGCGTGCGCTGGCGGGGGATCTGGGCGAGGCAGAAGCAGGAGAGGAGCGGTCATGACAGATCGAGGTAGGACGGTCCAAGTGCGGCAGGCGGCCATCGGCGACCTGTACGTCCTGGCCGAGCTGAACGCGACGACCCACGGTGGCGATCACGATGCCGAGAGTGTTGCAGGCGCGCTGGAGTGGCTGCTGCTGGAACAGCCAAGCGCGGAGCGCTGGCTGGTCGTCCCGGCCGACACGCTGCCGCTGACCGGTAGCGGCGACGTCGAGGTGCCACCGCAGGCCGCCACCGGACCGCTCGGCTTGCGCTGCCGCTTCGCCGTCGAGCTACCAGCTTCTGCACTGCGGCCGGAGTTGTACAACGGTACCGTCGAGGGCCGCTGGGTCGCGGCGGCGCGTGCGCGTGTGCAGGGGGACGCGAGCCTCGAGGCGGCCCCGCTGGCCGAGGAGACGGACCTCGATCCGGAGTACCTGGAATGGCAACGCGGCGTGCTGCGGCCTGCCCGCGCGGCTGTGGAAGCTCTGAGCCGTCCGGCTCCCGTCGTCGCGCTGCGCCGGGCTAGCTCACCTCAGAGTTCAGGCGCTGGGGCGTCCTGGCGGGCGCGCCGAGGAGAACTCTTGCGTCTGGCGGCGACGGCCGTTCTGGCTGCCGGTCTCGGCCTCTGGGTCGGTCTCTGGAATGGCCTCTGGAATGGCACGGATCCGCGGCCAGAGCAGGCCGAGGTCAACCTGCGCCTCGAATGGCTACTGCCGGGGCAGGACGAAGTACGCGGCAGCCAGCGCGAACTGCGCTTTACCGAGTCCGCGATGCCCGGTGAGCGCGTAACCTTCGTGCTCGAGACCTGGCGACCGTGGGATGGCGAGCGGTATCGGCTTGAACTGTGGCGCCAGGATACCAGTGACCGCGCGGCCTACTGGAGCAGCGATGAGCTCCGCTTGCAGGGAGCCTCCGAGATTCGCTTCAGTCTGCCGCGCGCCTGGCTGCCAGCCGGTCGCTACCAGCTGCGCCTGTTTGGTCTGGAGACGGGGGCCGATGCAGCAGAGATCGGTGCGATCCCGGTAGCGTTGGAAACCTACGACGTGCGGATCGAGGTCGGGGGCGATGAGTAGGCTCAGGGCCAGTCGTGGATCGCACGTGGGTCGCCGCTGAGCCGGAAGCCGGCCCAGAAGTACGGTGGATAGTGCTCGGCCAGGGCCAACTGCGCCCGCCGCAACGCTTCGTCCTTGGGCAGGCCATCGAGGAGCCCCTGGTAGAGCTGCAGCATCAGCACCTCCGTCGCCACATCCGCCACCGTCCACAGTGAGGCCAGTACGGCACGGGCTCCAGCGACTTCGAAAGCCCGCGTCATGCCGACGAGGCCTTCGCCGCGCACGTGCTCGCCGAGCGCGGTCTGGCAGGCGGACAGGACGACCAGATCCGCGTCCAGCTGCAGCTCTTCGAACACTTCCCAGACCTGGAGACCACCGTTGTTCCGGTAGTCGAGTCGATCAGCTGGGTCCGGAGCCAGGAGCAAGGCCGACTCGGCGGGTAGCGCTGGCTCCAGCACGGCGTGTGTCGCTAGGTGCAGGACGCGCGCCGAGGGCGCCCAGGTGCGCAGCTGCCGCTCGCTGGCCTCGGAGCCGAGCAGCGTCTGTGCACCGGGCAGCAACGTGGCCAGAGCCTCGACTTCGGAAGTTGCTCCTGGGAGTGGGGGGAGGTTGGTCGAAGACCGCAGATCCGGTGCCAGGGCGACCAGAGGCACGCGTCGACCTTCGTCGACGTCTTCAGCCTCGGAGCCGGAGCGGGTGGAGAGCTGCCGATGTTCTTGGTAGCTGGTCGCGGAGAGCGCGAAGTGCAGAGGTTTCCACTGCACCAAGGTCTCGGCAACCCTCTCCGTCGGTAGCTTCTTCGGCAGCGGAAGAGCCGCGAAGGGGAGCAAGTGGAGAGGACCGTCGGGAAGGAGCAAGAGCCGCTGAGCGGGCTCTAAGCTGGGTGCCGCGGCTGCCAGCAAGCGGTCGAACAGCCGATGGCCAAAGGCCTGAGCCGCGGCCAGGCGACGAGCCCCTCGTTCAGAGGTCTCGATCGCCAGCGCTTCCTGCAGTAGCTCTCGATAGCGTGCCACCTCGCGTGCCAGCTCCGCTTCGCCGATCCCGAGCCGAAAGACGGAGATCTCCTGCCGCGACTGCAGGAGGAACAGGAACGACTCGTGCTCTCCGACACTGAAGCTGAGCAGGGCTGTTCCCGCTTCCAGCTGTGCCAGGACCTCGCTGCTGGTCAGGGGCTGGCGCGCTAGCAGAGCGGGACCGGCTTCGCGTTCACCCAGCATTTCCAGCAGACTGCGCCCCAGCGAGCGCTCGTGGACATCGAACGCTGCTTCCGGCTCACCCAGCTCGATCAGCAGGCGCGTCCGTGCACGGTACATTTCCACGAAGTCGGCGCGAAAGCGGGCGCGCAAGCGGTGCGAGCCACCGAGGTGGTCGACCTGCCCCTCCAACGCCTGTAGACCTCGCCGTAAGGACTCGGCAGCCTCGGCACGGGCACCGCGCGCCAGCATCAAGCGGGCCAAGGCGTCGTACAGCTCAGCCGTCTGTGCGGTGGCTGGTTCCAGGCGCAGCTGCAGCTCCAGGGCTCGCCGGAAAGCTGCTTCCGCCAGCACAGGCTGGCCGGCGGCGGCGGCAGCGGTGCCGATCTGGAAATGGCTGAACACCACATCGAACCCCACGGCATCCTGGCGAGACGAGTCCACGGTCCCAGACTGTTCCCGTAAGCGCAACGCCTGCGTGTGCAGCCGCAAGGCCGTCTCCGGATCGCCGCCTTGCAGTGCCAGCAGTGCCAGGTTGTCGACCGCGACAGCTCGATCGAGAGGAGTTTCCTGAGACACGGCGTCGCGGTGGCGCCGGTACCAGGCGTGTGCCCCTTCGAGGTCGCCGTCCATGAGGGCCACGTCGCCGAGATTGAGCAGCGTCGTCGCGGACTCGGCCGGCTCGGTGGCGTGTGCCTGCTTGTGCTCCAAGGCTTCGAGCAGCAGCTCACGCGCTCGCGGTAGGTCGCCGCGCTGGTACGCCACGCGTCCAAGGTTGTTGAGGGTCGAGCCGAGTTGGACATCGAAAGCAGAATCACGATCCACCAGGCGCCGCTCCAGTTCCAGGGCCCGCTGCAGGTAGTCCCAGGCCAGGCTGTAGTGCCCGCGGCTGATCGCCAGGCTGCTCAGGTTGTTGAAGGTACCCGCCACGCCGGGACTTTCCGGTGCCAATTCCAGTCGTAGGCGAAGTGACGCGAGCAGATGGGCTTCCGCCTCGAGCGGAGCACCGCTCCGGATGGCGACATACGCCAGGCCATTGAGGGTGTTGGCGAGCGGCAGGCTGTGCGGCGCTCGCGCTTCCTGGATACGATGCGCGCGGCTGTAAGCGTCGCGGGCCGGTGCGGTCTCGCCACGCTGCATCGAGATGTGACCGAGGCTGTACCAGCGCAGGGCGACCAGCAGCGGCGTTTCGTTCTCGTCGAGTTCGGCCAGGTCCGCCTCGAAGGTCGTGCGGGCACCTTGCAGGTCTCCAAGACTGTATTGTGCTCTCGCCAGAGCATCGCGCAAGCAAGAGCGGGCCCGGGCCGCAGCGGCAGTGCCGACGAGCTGTTGTAGCCGCGTGATTCGCCTGTCCGGAGACAGCAAGCGCACACCTTGCCACTGTAGCCACAGCGCAGCATTCTCGTCGTGCACGCGGCCCGCCAAGCGTTGCCACGAGGAGGCCTCGGCATTGTTCGGGGGCAGTTCTGTCGCCGGCAGTTCGCTGGCTGGTACAGAGGGCCGCACCTTGACGCCCCAGGCTCCGGGGGCCACCGCCAGCGCGAGAGGCACCGTGCGCCCGTCCGTCTCGGTTCTTTCGCCGTGCAGAATTAGAGGGCCGCGCGCTGCCTGCTCGCTCTCCAGCCAGCACCAGTCGAAGGGGCCCTTGAGATCTTCGGACACGGGCTCCGCGCCTGTAGCGCGAGACCAGCCGGTGAGCATGTCGCCGCGCTGGAGCCCGGCTGCCGCCGGTGCCGAGCCTGCCGGCACCTCCGTCACGATCACGCCCGGCAGCACGGTCAGTTGTGGCGGTACCTCGTCCGTCGCGGCAGGAGCACAAGCCCAGCCGAGGCACGTAGCGAGCGCGACGCCTGCGAGCGACCCACGAGGTTTCATCGGAAGCGGCAGCTTACCACTGCCAGCGAGGCTTCGATCGACGTGGATCGGAGCTGCTAAGCTGGGCTGAAACCCAGGACAGTTGATTTCCAGAGGAGTTGAAGCCTTGCAGGAAAGAGTCGCGAGCGGTCTGGATCAGCTGATCCAGCAATGGACCGGTAGCCAAAGCTGCTGGTGCAACTTGTCCTGTGCCACGCTTTCCTGCTCGACGACCTCTTGCTCCAGGGCATCCCCTGCGACCCCACGTGGCTACGTGCCGCCCTGCTCGACGACAGCCGTGGACCCATGGCTATCTTTTTCCTGGCTTTGGTCGCCGGAGCCCTGCCACCCACGCTGATCCTGGCACGAGAGTCTTTGGACGACGCTGGAGGAGGAGGGGAAGTGCGTTGACTGACGTGGAGCTGCTGCCTGTAGCTATTTCTTCTTCTTCCGCTTCGGCAGATACAGATCCGTCAAGGTCCCCGCGAACGCCTCCGCCGACATCGCGACGGTTTCGGACAGCGTCGGATGCGGGTGCACGGTCAGGCCGATGTCCTCGGCTTCGCAGTCCATCTCGATCGCCAGCGCCACCTCGGCGATCAGATCACCGGCATTCGGTCCGACGATACCGCCGCCGAGGACGCGCTTCGTCTCGGGATCGAAGAGCAGCTTGGTGCTGCCTTCGCTGCGGCCCAGCGCCAGCGATCTGCCGTTGGCCGCCCATGGGAAGGCCGCTCGCTCGTACTTCGTGCCGTCCGCCTTCGCCTGCGTTTCCGTCAGGCCGACCCAGGCGACTTCCGGGTCGGTGTAGGCGACGCTGGGGATGACACGGGCATCGAAGGCGGCGGGTTCGCCGGCGATGACTTCGGCGGCGGTCTTGCCTTCGTGCACGGCCTTGTGGGCGAGCATCGGTTGGCCGGTGAGGTCGCCGATGGCGAAGATGTTCGAGACGTTGGTGCGCAGCTGGCGGTCGACGGGAACGAAGCCGCGGTCGGTGACGTCGAGACTGGCGGCTTCGGCGTTCAGCTGGTCTCCGTTGGGCCGGCGGCCGACGGCGGAGAGGACTTTGTCGAAGGTTGCGGTCTTGGGGACTTTCGTATCGCCGTCCGGGCCTTCGAAGGTGACCTTCAAGCCCTGTTTCTGTTGCTCGACAGCAGTGACCTTGGTCTGCAGGTAGATGTTTTCGTACCGTGCGGCGATGCGCTTGTGTAGGGGGCGTACGAGGTCTTTGTCGCAGCCAGGGATCAGGCTGTCCATCAGTTCGACGACGGTGATCTTGGAGCCCAGTGCGTGGTAGACCGTTGCCATCTCGAGGCCGATGATGCCGCCGCCGAGGATCAGCAGGCGCTTGGGCACGTCGGTGAGTTCGAGGGCACTCGTCGAGTCGAGGACGCGCGGGTCGTCGGGTAGGAAGGGCAGGCGCACGACCCTGGAGCCGGTAGCGAGGATGGCGGCGTCGAAGGCCACGGTCTTCGTCGAACCCTCGTGCTCGACTTCCAGCGTGTACTTCGACGTCAGGCGGCCGGTGCCCTGGACGACGGTCACTTTGCGGGCCTTGCTCATCGACGCGATACCGCCGGTCAGCTTGCTGACCACGCTGTCCTTCCAGCCGCGCAGGGCGTCGAGGTCGATCTTGGGCTTGCCGAAGCGGATGCCGTGCTCGGCGAAGTCGGCGGCTTCGTCGATTACCTTGGCGGCGTGCAGCAGCGCCTTGGACGGGATACAACCGACGTTGAGGCAGACGCCGCCAAGGTTGGGGTAGCGCTCGACGAGCACGACCGTCTTGCCCAGGTCCGCGGCGCGGAAAGCGGCACTGTAGCCGCCGGGGCCGGAGCCGAGGACGAGTACTTCGGCGTGCAGGTCAGCGGCGTCGCGTACGTTCTTAGGGGCGGGTTCGATAGCCGGTGGAGTCGCGTTCGAGAGTTCGCTCATGGTGCCTCGTCTCCCGGGGTTCACAGCAACAGCCGGCGCATGTCGGTCAGCAGGCTGCTCAGGTAGGTGATGAAGCGGGCACCAGCGGCGCCGTCGATCACTCGGTGATCGTAGGACAGAGCCAAGGGCATCATCAGGCGTGGCACGAACTCACCCTTGTCGGTATCCCAGATCGGTTTCATGGCGTTGCGCGCGACGCCCAGGATGGCGACCTCGGGGGCGTTGACCAGCGGCGTGAAGTTGGTGCCACCGATGCCGCCGAGGCTGGAGATGGAGAAGCAGCCGCCCTGCAGGTCGCCGGGGGTGAGCTTCTTGTCTCGCGCCTTGACGCTGGCGGCGACGACTTCTTCGGCTAGCTGGTAGAGGCCCTTCTGGTCGACGTCGCGGATCACCGGCACCACCAGGCCGTCAGGGGTATCGACCGCGACGCCGATGTGCACGTACTTCTTGACGATCAGGTTCTCACCGTCAGGAGCCAGTGAGCTGTTGAAGTCCGGATACTCCTTGAGCGCGGCGGCACAGGCCTTGAGCAGGAAGGCGAGGGGCGTCAGCTTGTAACCCTTCTGCTTGGCCTCGGCGGCGTGGCCCTTGCGGAAGGCTTCCAGCTCGGTGACGTCGGCCTCGTCGTATTGGGTGACCAGGGGCACGTGCAGCCAGGCGCGGTGCAGGTGGGTCGCGGAGACCTTGCGGATGCGACTGAGCTTCTTGCTCTCGACTTCACCGAATTTGGAG
Source organism: uncultured bacterium (assembly GCA_965368975.1). Classification (GTDB taxonomy): domain Bacteria; phylum Acidobacteriota; class Thermoanaerobaculia; order Multivoradales; family JAHZIX01; genus CBDUPA01. The sequence goes on from CBDUPA010000003.1 coordinate 297,789, forward strand.
AAGTCGATCGCGGGCATGGGCGGGATCCCCGCGCCAGCACTGGTGCCGCCGGTTTGCAGCTGGGCCAGCGTTGCCTTGACGTAGTTCTGCACGTCCTCGCGCAGGATGCGTCCCTTGCGCCCGCTGCCCTGGACGTCGCCGAGGCCGACGCCGAGTTCGCGCGCGAAGCGGCGGATCGCCGGGCTGGCGTGGGCGTCGCGGTGCGCCTCGTCGTCGATCGAGCGATCGGAGGAAGCCTGGGCAGGTGTGCTCGGGGGGGCAGCGGAGGCCCCGCTCGCGGGCTCCTGGGCGGCTGCCGTGTCGTCGCTGGTCTCATCTTTGCGTGCGGCTTCAGCTTGGGGCGCCTCGGCCTTGGCCTTGGCCTTGGCCGGGCTCGTACCGTCACCGGCCGCGGTTTCGACCAGCGCGATAACCGAGCCCGTCTGGACTTTGTCGCCGACCTTTACCTTCACTTCGGTGATCTTGCCTGCTTCGCTGGAGGGGACCTCCATTGAGGCTTTGTCGCTTTCCAGCGCCAACAGGGAGTCGTCGACCGCGACCTCGTCGCCGACGGCGACCAGCACTTCGACCACGTCGACTTCGTCGCTGCCGATGTCTGGAACCTTGATTTCTCGAATCTCAGCCACTCGTCTGCCTCCACTCTGCTCAGGTCAACATGGGATTGGGACGATCCGGGTCGATGTCCAGGTCTTTCATTGCTTGGGTGACGTCGGCGGCGTTCAGCTGGCCGTCGTCGGCCAGGGCCTTGAGCGCGGCCTGCACGACGAAGCGACGGTCGACCTCGAAGAAGTCGCGCAGCGCCTCGCGCGTATCACTACGGCCGAAGCCGTCGGTGCCCAGGGTGACGTAGCGCGTCGGTACCCAGGGGCGGATCTGTTCGGCGAACAGGCGTTGGTAGTCGGTGGAGGCGATCACCGGACCCGGTGTCTCGGCCAACTGGGCGCCGAGCTGCTGCTCCACCCAGGTCTGGCGCGGCTCCTGCTCTGGATGCAGGCGGTTCCAGCGGTCGACGTCCTCGCCGTCGCGCCGCAGCTGGTTGAAGCTGGTGGCGCTCCACACGTCGGCTAGAACGCCATAGCGTTCCTCCAGGATCTCGGCGGCCGCCTGCACCTCGCGCAGGATCGTACCGCTGCCGAGGAGCTGGACGCGCGGGGCCTTCCGGGTCTTGATGCTCGGGCTCTTGCCCTTCTTGCTACCCTTGGCCGGCGCCGGCGTGGCGGTGCGCAGACGGTAGAGGCCGCGCAGGATGCCTTCCTCGGCACCCTCGGGCATCGCTGGCTGCGGGTAGTTCTCGTTCATCACCGTCAGGTAGTAGAAGCCGTCTTCCTGCTCGACCAGCATGCGGCGCAGGCCGTCCAGCAGGATGACCGCGACCTCGTAGGCGAAGGTGGGGTCATAGGCGCGGCAGGCGGGGTAGGTGGCGGCCAGCAGATGGCTATGTCCGTCCTCGTGCTGCAGCCCCTCGCCGTTCAGCGTCGTGCGGCCGGCCGTGGCGCCGAGCAAGAAGCCGCGGGCACGCTGGTCGCCGGCCAGCCAGGCCAGGTCGCCTATGCGCTGGAAGCCGAACATCGAGTAGTAGATGTAGAAGGGAATCATCGGCACGCCGTGGTTGGCGTAGGAGGTCGCGGCGGTGAGCCAGGAAGTGAATGCGCCGGCCTCGTTGATGCCTTCCTGCAGTAGCTGGCCGTCCTGGCTCTCTTTGTAGAACATCAGCTGGTCGGCGTCGACCGGCGTGTACTTCTGACCTTCCGGCGCATAGATGCCGATCTGACGGAACAGCCCTTCCATGCCGAAGGTGCGCGCTTCATCAGCGACGATCGGCACCAGGTGTTCCTTGAGCCGTTTGTCGCGCGCCAGGATGGTCAGCACACGCACGAAAGCCATGGTGGTCGACATCTCGCGGTCTTCGCCGGTGCCGTCGAGCAGGACCTGGAAGGTGTCTAGCTCGGGAACGGGCAGCTGCGGTGCCTGGTGGACGCGCGTCGGCAGGTAGCCGCCCAGCTCTTTGCGCCGGGCGTGGAGGTACTGCATCTCCGGGCTGTCGGCGTCCGGCACGAAGAACTCGAGATCGCGCACGTGCTCGCGCGTCAGCTGTAGCTGGAAGCGTTCGCGGAAGGCCTCGAGTTCCTCTTCCTTCATTTTCTTTTGCTGGTGGCTGATGTTGAGGCCTTCAGCGGCGGTCCCGAGGCCGAAACCCTTGACCGTGTGGGCCAGGATCACTGTGGGTTGGCCGCTGCCTCGTTCGCCGTGCCCGGCGCCGTGCTCAATGGCGGCCCGGTAGGCGGCGTAGATCTTACGTCGGTCGTGGCCGCCGGGAATCAGCTGCTGCTTGAGTTCCTCGTTGCTCAGGTGGGCGACAAGCTGGCGCAACTCGGGGGTGTTGAACAGGTGCTCGCGCATGTAGGCCCCATCCTTGGCCGAGACGTTCTGGTACTCGCCGTCGACGATGGCGTTGAGCCGCTCGAGCAACTGACCGCTGCTGTCGCGCGCCAGCAGGTCGTCCCAGGCGGAACTCCATACGACCTTGAGCACGTTCCAGCCAGCGCCGCGGAAGATGCCTTCCATCTCCTGCAAGATCTTGCCGTTGCCGCGCACCGGGCCGTCGAGTCGCTGCAGGTTGCAGTTGAGCACGAAGACCAGGTTGTCGAGCTTCTCGTTGGCCGCCACGTTGAGGCAGCCGAGGGTTTCCGGCTCACTGCTTTCGCCATCGCCGATGAAGCACCAGACGCGACGCTGGGTGTTGTGCTCGGAGGCGAGCAGGCCGCGGTTCTGGAGGTACTTGAGGAAGCGGGCCTGGTAAATGGCGGCGAGGGGGCCGAGGCCCATCGAGACGGTGGCGAATTGCCAGAAGTCGGGCATCAGCCAGGGGTGCGGGTAGGACGACAGGCCGCTCGGCGTGTCGGCACCGGCACCGGCTACCTCGCGCCGGAAGGCGAGCATCTGGTCGCGCGTCACGCGGCCTTCGAGGAAGGCGCGCGAGTAGACGCCGGGCGAGGAGTGCCCTTGCAGGTAGACGAGGTCGCCGCGATGCTCGTCGGTAGGAGCCTTCCAGAAGTGGTTGAAGCCCATCTCGAACAAGTGCGCGACGGAGGCATAGCTGGCGATGTGACCGCCGACGCCGCTGTAGTCACGGTTGGCGCGCACGACAGCGACGATGGCGTTCCAGCGCAGGATGGCCAGCAGCCGCTCTTCTAGCTCACCGTCACCGGGTGGCTGCGGCTCGCGGTCGGCAGCGATGGTGTTGATGTAGGGCGTGCCGATGCCTGTGGATGGCGCCGCGCCGATGCGTTCGGCTTGCCGGCGCAGGGCTTCGAGCAGAAAACGTGCCCGCTCCGGGCCGTCGTGCTCGAGCACCGAGGCCAAGGAGTCGAGCCATTCTTGGGTCTCGACGGGATCGATATCGTGAATCTGGCTCATGAATTCCGGCTCAGGATCAAGGCTTCCGCGGAATCGGAGTGCGGAAGCGAAATGGGCTGTTCAACTGGCTGGGGCGCGTGAACTCGAAGCGAGGCATGAACTGGCTGGGATCGGTGCTGCAGTGTGGAGCGCCAAGGTACTGTCGAGCGCCAAGGGCTGGCTTGAACAGTTGATGTCATGCGCCGTGAAGGTGGCAGATGTCGACCCTGCGTGTCAAGAAGATGTCACGGTCCGCTGAAGACATGGGGCGGAAAAAACGCAGCACGATCAGCGCTTTGCACTGCTGGCGATGCTAAACTACTTTGGTGGGCCGCTCGACGCCTGCTCGCCATCAAACACCCCAGTTGACCACTATGCAGTCCCCGAAACTCAGCATCGTCATTCCTCTATTCAACGAGGCAGACAATCTGCCCGTGCTCGACGAGCAGGTTCGAACCGCTCTGCAGGCACAGGAAATGACGTACGAGGTTCTCTACGTCGACGACGGCAGCTCGGATGCCAGTCTGGACGTGTTGCGCGAGCTGGCACAGCACGATGGCCGCCTACGCCTGCTGCGGAACTTCTGCAACAGCGGCCAGTCGGCGGCCCTGGCGGCAGGTTTCGAGGCCGCACGTGGAGAGATTCTCGTCACCCTTGATGCGGACCTACAGAACGACCCGGCGGACATTCCGACGTTGCTCAGCGAATTGCAGCGTACCGAGGCTGATTTGGTCGCCGGAGTGCGCCAACGACGCCAGGACAACTGGGTTCGGCGCCTGTCGTCGCGGCTGGCCAATGGCGTACGCCGGCGTGTCTTGCAGGATGACGCCACCGACACGGGTTGCTCGCTGAAGGCGTTTCGCGCTGAGCTTGTGCGTCAGTTGCCGCGTTTCAACGGTATGCATCGTTTCCTGCCCGCCCTGATCAAGATGGCCGGAGGCCGTGTGGTGCAGGTCCCCGTCCATCATCGGCCGCGCCTGCACGGCGAGCCAAAGTACAACATCAGTAACCGACTGTGGCGCGGTCTGGCGGACCTCTTCGGGGTCTTCTGGTTACAGCGGCGTTGGATCGATCCGCGCCAGGTCGGGGAGGTCAGAGTTTGGCCAGCAACGCAATCGACCCCCTCTGGCTCGTCATCGGCTTCGGCGGCCAAGCCCTCTTCGGAGCCCGCTTTCTCATCCAGTGGATCGTCTCCGAGCGACGCAAGGAAAGTGTAGTTCCACGGGTTTTCTGGTTCTTCAGTCTCTTCGGTGGCATGACGCTGCTGGCGTACGCCATCCACAAGCGTGATCCGGTGTTCATCACGGGGCAGTCCCTGGGACTGGTGATCTACTGCCGCAACCTGTGGTTCATCTATGGCCCCAAGAAGGCCGCGGACGAAGCGCAGTCGCCGGCCGCGGAAGCGTCGCTTCCTGGGGAGCCATCGGCGTGAGTTCGGCGTTGTCGTTGCCAGGGGCGTGGTTCCAGCGGTATCCAGCCCTGTGGGCCGGGCTGCTGGGGGTGATCCTGTTCCTGCCTGGGCTGGGCAATCACGATCTGTGGAACCCGGATGAACCGCGCTACGCGCAGGTAGGCGCCGAGATGCTGGCGTCCGGCGAGTTCCTGGTCCCGCACCTCAACGGTGAGCTGTACAACCAGAAGCCACCGTTGCACTTCTGGTCCATCGCGGTTTTCGGTGCACTTCGAGGTGGAGTCGACGAAGTGGCGGCACGCTTGCCATCGGCGCTGGCTGGTATCGGCACCCTGGTGCTAGTGTTCCTGCTGGGTCGCCGTCTGTTCGACGACCGCACGGCCTGGTTGGCGGTCCTCGTCTTCGGCAGCTCGGCACGGCTGCTGTGGCAGGGCCGGACAGGCCAGATCGACATGCAGCTGGTGTTCTGGGTGACGCTGGCGATGTACTTCTTCGTACGCGGTCATCTGGCCCAGGACCCTCGCTGGTACCCATGGTTCTTCGTCGCCTGTGGTTTCGGCGGCCTGGCGAAGGGACCGGTTGGTCTGCTGCCGCCGCTCCTATCGATCATCGCCTACCTCTTGGCGACCGGCCAGCGGCATGAGCTGAAGAGGCTGCGCATTGGCCGTGGCCTGTGGATCTGGGTCGGCATCATGTGCCTGTGGCTGTTGCCGGCAGCGCTGACGGCCGGCTTCGATTACCTGCGGTACCTGGTGGTCGATCAGAACCTCGGCCGCTACGCACGGCCGAGCGGCCATCATCGTCCCTTCTACTACTTCCTGACCGTCATCCCGGGTGACTTCTTCCCGTGGTCCTTCTTTTTGCCCACGGCGTTGATTCTCGGCTGGCGCCGCGTGCGCTCGACGGCAGAGCGTGCCGTGCAGGGCGAGTTCTGGCTCGGTGGTTCGGCGCGACGTGGCTATCTGCTGTGTCTGTGCTGGATGGTCGTGACGGTCGTCTTCTTCAGTCTCTCCCCCGGCAAGCGCACCGTCTACGTGTTGACCATGTATCCGGGGATGTCTCTGCTGGTGGCCGCAGTGCTGCAGCGCCTGACGATCCAGTGGACGGAGCTGTCGAGGAGCGGGAAGGACGCTACAGGAAGGGGAGAAGCCTTTCCCCGGGCGTGGATGCTGGTGCCGCTCGGCCTGCTCGCGCTGTTGGCTGGCACAGCTGCTGCGTTGCTGCCGCTGCGCGTCGGGGAGCGACCGGAGCTGGCGCTGATGACGTCCTGGACGTTGCCGTTGGTCACTGCTGCCCTTGCGTTGCTGGCACTCTCCGCCCTCGTCGCGCTGGTGTTCGTCTGGCGAGGGCGCGCAGTCTGGGCGCCGAAGGTGCTGGCGGTGACGATGATGGCCATGGTCATGACCCTCTTCCTTGCCGTGCTGCCCCAGGTCGATGCCTTCAAGTCACCACGGAGGCTGACCGAGCGACTGATGGCCGATCGGTTGCCGGACGAACCCTTCGCGGTCTTTCCGCGCAAAGACGAGTCGGTGATCTTCTATGCTGGCAAGCCAGTGTTGGATGTTCATTTCGACGAATTGGACGCCTTTCTGTCCTCGGCCCCGCGTGTCTGGCTGCTTGCCGAACGTGACGCGCTGGAGCGCGTCGAGCCGGCTCGCGAGTTGATCGAGATCGATCGCGACGCGGATGTGGAGGATGGCTACCTTCTGCTCACCAATCCACCATGGCCTCGACGCCCCGCGCTAGCGCAGGAAGTGCACGGCGAGCCGGATGGACCAGACGAGGAGGCTGTGCGATGAGCGAATTGATCCTGGTGCGGCACGGCCAAGCGTCGTTCTTCGAAGACCACTACGACCGGCTGTCCGAACGCGGAGAAGAGCAGGCCTGGTGTCTCGGGCGCTACTGGGTCGAACGCGGCCTGCGGCCGGATGCGGTCTACGTCGGACCGCGCTCCAGGCATGTGGGCACCGCCGAGGCGGCGGGGCAGGAGTTGCAGGCGGCTGGACTGCCGTGGCCGCAGCCGATCAACCTACCGGAGCTCGATGAGCACGGGGCCGTCGATGCACTGGTCGCTGCCAAGGAGCAGCTGGCGGAGCGCTTTCCCGATCTGGCGGCGCTCGGTCTCGCCTTCAAGACGCAACAAGACCCCGCAGCTCGCACCCAGGCGTACGGCCGTCTGTTCGATGCGGCGATGCGGCTGTGGGTCGACGGTAGCCTGGACGACTTGCCGGGCATGGAGCCGTGGAGCGCCTTCCAGCAGCGAGTGTGCGCGGCCCTCGACCAGCTCACGTCGCACCCTGCAGGTGGCCGCACGTTGGTCGCTTTCACCTCGGGCGGTCCGTGTGCGGTCGCCGTGCAACATGCGCTCGGCTGCAACGACCAGACGGCAGTGACGCTGGCGTCACGCGTACGCAACACGGCCCTGGTTCGCTTCGCCTTCAGTGGGGACCGTTTCAGTCTCGATGCCTTCAACGCCACGCCTCACTTGCGCGACCCGGAACTCGAGACGTTCCTCTAGAACCTGGGCGGCTAGCCGTCCCTCTGCCGACGGCGGTCGATCAGTGCTGCTTGTGCTCGATGTCCAGGCGCTGGATCAGCACGCGTTCGTAGGTCGTGGCGATATCCAGGCGCAGGAGCAGGAGAGGGCGGAAGGTGCCGTTGCTGGGATCTTCGAGAATCAGCTGCTGCGCCAGTTCCTGTCGCCGACGCAAGAAGCGCAGCTGTTCGGCGGCAGGTACTGACGGAAGATGGTCCCTGACGAAGTGAGAGTGTTCCTGCCGGATCCGAAGAGGGGCGCTATTCGGCGTGCTGCTGCGCGACAGCTCGAAGAAGCTGACCAAGGCGTCCAGCTCATGCTGCAAGAGCAACTGCACCACCTCCGTTGGCAGAGCTCGAAAGTGGGGTAGATCCTCGAGTTGGATCGCTTGTTCGAAGCTCGACAGCAATTGGCTCTGACGGTGCGTAAACCATTCGTGCGCTTGATGCCAAGCGTGATCGGGATCTTCGTTTTCGGAACTTACTGTCTGCAAGATAGTTCCCTGCCAAGAGCGGTGGAGATCGTGGCGTGTCTACAGGGTCCACATAGGAATCATAGCAAAGAAAGGGGCGTGACCAGACGCGATGAGGACAGCCCCGAGGGCATGTGGATGCTATGCTAGTTTGGCAGTGGTTACGGAAGCTCGACGAAAGGAGAGAGCCACCATGGCAAAGAAGACACGCAAGTTCGACCGTCGCGAGGCTCAGCCGCACAGAGCCGGGGCAGCCCAAGATGCCGAGCCTGCCCTATATGGAGTCCATCGAATGATTCAGCCCAGTAGCGAAGCCACCGTTCGGTTCGCGGCCAGAAGCGCATCGCCCCACGGCTTGATCGTGGCCCTCGGCCTGGCACTGCTTCTGGCGTCCTCGCTGGTCGCCGCGGCGCAACGTGAAACTCGTGGTGAGCGCGAGCCAGCGCAGCAAACTCAGGAGCTCAAATTCGACGGCCAGCGCATGAGTGAGATCCGCATCGCGGTGCAGGACGTGAATACCCGCGAGGATGTCGTCATTCTCCGCGATGGAGATGTCTTGGAGCTGAACGTCGGTGAGAAGGTGCGGCTGCGCCTGATCGCTATTCCAGCGAGCCAGAATCATTCCCAGCGCTATCCCGCTGGCCGCTTTACGGGGCCGGAACGGAGCAACGCCGAGGTTGTCTTGAGTGATCCCAAGCCACACCTTGGCTCAGTGGTCCTCGAGGCGCGCCGCTTGGGTGATGGAGACTCGTTCTTCCGCTACCAGGTGACCGACAACGTCAACATGGACCGTCGCTTGTTCAAGGGCACCTTCGGGGTGCGCATCCGTCGCGGGGGTGCCGACCCTGGTGGTGGCGGCTACGACAGTGGCGAGCAGGGCTACGCCAGCAAGGTCGTCGATGCCCTGTACCGCGGCATCCTGATGCGGTCCCCGGATGCAGGGGCTCGGCCGCGTGTCGAGGACATCGCGAACAACGGTCATGCAGCCGCGGTCAACCATGCGCGGGATATCGCCAAGAGCCGTGAGAGCACGATCGACATCTACGGTCGTGGTGTGACGCATGAAGAGCGCCTGCTATCGCTCTACGAGCACCTGATGGGCTTGTCCGAGCGTGAGATCTCGGAAGTGGCTTGGCGCAACGACCTGCAGCGCCTGCGCAACGGGCAGCTGGAGATCGTGGTGATCAACATGTGCCAGTCGCGCGAGTTCGCGGATCGGTTCGGCCGTGGTCCGCGGCCACAGTATCGATAACGGTCAAATCCGGAGTCTCTCTGGGTAGGGGCGGCCCCATGTGGCCGCCCTGCGGCGTCAGCCGCATCCGAATCCGGAGGAAGACCGCCGTTCCCCCGCCCAGGGCACCCACACGGGGGTGCCCCTACCCAGATTCGGATCCGTTGTTGGACTCCCGAGGCGGCAGAGGGCGTTCTTCCAGTTTCCACAGGAAGGCGCCCTCTTGCTGTTTGCGCACTTCCGGCGTCAGGCCCCGATAGCCGTACGGGGGCCGGCGCAAGCGGCGGGTGAGAGCGAGCAGGAACCAGCCGAGCGGCAGGTAGAAGCCGATCAGGTCCCAGTCACGCAGCCAGCGGTGTAGCTTGTTCTTGGCCGGCTGGCGGCGACGGTCGCGGTAGTGGCGCACGAAAGTGACCGCCCAGGTCCACGGCATCGCCTTGTGCAGCAGGCCGCGACGTCGCGCGCGCGCCAGGCGCTGCTTGAGCAGGCGCCACTGGTAGGGGTGCTGACCGTAGCGCTCGACGTAGCGGTCCATCTCGGCCTGCATGCGCTGGCGCACTTGCTCGGCGACGGCCTGCAACTTGGCCCGGTCCGGGTTGTCCAGGTCGATACCGGCTTCTCGCACCATCGCCGCGACATCGAGTGGTTCGCCGATAACGAACACCATGCGCGTGGGCAGCGCCAGGTACCAGGTCCAGGGCAGCAGCAGCGTGATCGGTGCTGCCGGCAGCGGTATGAAGGGCACGCCGAAGAGCTTTTGCACCAACCAATCGACCGGCTTGAAGGTGTAGTTGAAGGGGATGATCCACTCGGCGTTGATGATGTAGGTTGGGTAGATGGGGGCCTGGTGGCGCGCTCCCAGCAGGATAAAACTGGTGGAAAAGCGCTGCAGCTCGTAGCGGTGATTGAAGCCCTTGCCGATACCGGGTACGCCCTCCGGGTAGTACAGGATGCGCTCACCGCGCGCCAACAGCTGGTCGAAGTTGTCGAACGTCAGGTCGACACCGCCGCCGCGACGCCAGAAGTTGTCGATACCCCACGGGCGCATCCACCAGGTGGTCGTCAGCTCGCGCTCGAAGACCGAGCGGATCTTGGCCTCGCGCGTCCGCCCCTGGCGGCTCCATAGCAGGCCGTCGAGCACCATGGCGTCGTAGGGGAAGGCGTTGCCGCTGTGGTTGGGGGCCAGGATCAGCGGCCCCTTGTCTGGGAGACGGTGGGCGCCCAGCAGGCGAGGGCGGAAGTAGGCATCGACGAAGAGCGGAGCGAAGACCTCGTCGACCAGGTCGCGCATGTAGGCGGCGTCGAAGGGTTCGTAGTAGCGCGGCTCGCTCATTCTCGCCCTCGCCGTAGGGGGATCAGAAACCCGAGCAAGAAGAGCACGATGGACACTGGCAGTGCCCACGGGGCGTCCGACGTCAACAGCACGGCACCGGCGAGCATGCAGAAACCGCCGAAGAGCGTGCCGCGCAAGCCGGCTAGCGGGTTCTCCTGGGGCTGTTGCGTCATTTGTTCGAGCACGCGCAGGCTCTCGGTGACCAGCATCGGAGACTTGACCACTGCGTCGACCAGTTCGGGCGCGCCGCGCAGGCTCTGGCGCAGCAGGCGTATGGGCCCGAATTGATGGAGGAAGATCTTGTTGATGTGCTTCTGGCTCAGCTCGACGATGTCGAGGTCCGGTTGCAGGATGTAGCCGACGCCCTCGAAGGTCACCAGCGCCTTGACCATCAACACCATCTCGACGGGGAAGTAGACGCGGAACTGACCACCCAGATTGACCGACTGCAGGATCAGCTGCGCCAGCGAGAAGCCTTCGAAGTTGGAGCTGCGGTGCCAGCGCTGTGCGATCTCGGTCAGCGCGCGGCGGAAGCCGACCGGATCCGAGCCGTAGCCGGTCGTGGCGACGGCGGCCAGGTAGCGCGACGCGTTGTCGGCGTCGCCCATGACCAGGCAGTAGTAGTAGTACATCAGCGTGCGCCGTAGGTCTTCGTCGAAGCGGCCGACCATGCCGAGGTCGATGAAGCCGGCCCGCGGCCCCTTGCCGTCGCGCCCGGGCAGGATGATCAAGTTGCCTGGGTGCAGGTCGGCGTGGAAGAAGCCGTCCTGGTACAACATGCGGATGATCGCCTCGGCCCCCAACTCGACGATGCGGTCGCGGTCTTCCTCGGGCAGGGCTCGTGCCTCCGGCGAGTCCGGCTTGATGCCGTCGAAGAACTCCATGCACATGACGTTCATCCCCGAGTACTCGCGGTAGATCTTGGGGAAGACGATGTCGGGGTCGTCGACGAAGTTGGCCGCGAAGGTCTCGGCGTTGTCCGCCTCGCGGCGCAGGTCGATCTCCTTAGAGGTGTAGTCGACGAACTCGCGGATGACCTGTCGCGGTCGGTAGGCCGGAATCAGCAGTTGTAGCAGACCGCCGAAGAGCTTGAGCAGACGCGCGTCGCGGGTCAGCAACTGGCGGATGCCGGGCTTGACCACCTTGAGGATCACCGAGTCGCCATGCACGGTAGTGGCCCGGTGGGTCTGGGCGATCGACGCCGAGCCGATCGGTCTCGGGTCGATCCAGCTGTACGCTTCGTCCAGCGGGCAGCGCAGGTCCGCGGCCACCAGCTCCACGTAGCGGTCAAAGGGCACTACGGGTAGGCGGTCGAGCAGGTTCTTCAGCTCGTCGGTGATCGAGTGCGGCAGAATGTCTTGGCGCAGCGATAGCACCTGCCCGAGCTTGATATACGTTGGACCGAGGATTTCGAGCCGGCGGCGCAGTTGCACCGGGAACGGCTGGCGCCGCAGGTCGCCGCGCACGAACGGCACAGCGAAGAAAGCCGCGACCCGCAGCAGCCACCAGAGCAGGCCGCTGCGCAGCGCCTTCGGCCGATCGCGCACCGCCGCGACCATGCCGCCGAGGCCGAGGCCGAGCAGGTGGCGTTGCGTGGTGAGGAAGCGTCGGAGTAGCCCGGGTGGCGGCCGCTCGATCAGCAGCTCGAAGCCCTCGAGGGGATCTTCCGGCGCTTGCTCTTCGCTTGCGGAGGCTCCAGCCGTCATGGGAGGCTGGCTCCGCTCCTCAACGATTCCGCCCGTACTGTTCGTGGCTCGACACCCAGTCGAGCGCCGAGATCGCCGAGCCGAGGGAGATCTCGCCCGCCAGCGCGACGCCAGCGACGATCTCGGCGAACTTGAGCACCTTGCCCTTGCCGTAGCAGTCCAGCACCTCCAGGCACTCGCGCTGCGTCGGCAGGCTGGTGCCGCCGCCATAGGTGGCGACGATCAGCGACGGAATGGTCAGCGAAATGTAGAAGTCGCCGTTCTTGTCGACCTCGGTGTAGAGGACTCCGGCCGACGACTCCGAGACGTTGGCGACATCCTGGCCGGTGGCGATGAACATGGCGGTGATGGCGTTGGGCGAGTGGCAGCCGTTGTTGTTGGCACCGGAGAGGAAGGCGCCGATGTTGGCGACGTTCGAGTGGTAGTGCAGCGTTTCCGGCTCGACGCGCATGTGCTGGATCAGCACGTCACGCGGGATCGTACACTCCGCCGTCACGCGCTTGCCGCGCGTGCGCATGACGTTGATCTGCGACGCCTTCTTGTCGGTAGCGAAGTTCGATTCCAGGTAGAAGTGGCGCACGTTGTCGAGCTGGTCGAGGATCCAGCTACAGGCGGCGAAGGTGGCGCGTCCAACCATGTTCTGTCCCGCCGCGTCCCCCGTCGAGTAGTTGAAGCGCAGGTAGGCGAACTTGTTCGAGAGGTAGGTGTCGATGTAGACCAGCTTGGCGACGCTCGAGGTTTCCTCCGCGGCCTGCCGAATGTGGTCCATGTTCTCTTGGATCCAGTCGCGGAAATCGCGTGCCTGGCGCGCCGAGTCGAAGACGAACACCGGTGCACGCTGCATGACGTCGCCGACCACCGTGCAGGTGACGCCGCCCGACAAATTGAGCACCTTGATGCCGCGGTTGTAGGACGCCACGAGCGTGCCTTCGGCGGTGGCCAAGGGGATCAGGAATTCGCCGATGGCGTGCTCGCCATTGACCTGCAACGGACCAGCGAAGCCGAGCGGTACTTGTGCTACACCGGTGAAGTTCTCGATGTTGCCCTGCGTTACCGCCGGGTCGAACGAATACTTGTTGACGTGTTGCAGCTGGACGCCGGTCTGCTGTTCGATGAACGCCTGCCGCGCGGCGACAATCTCGGGAGTGTAGTTGTCTTCCTTGTCGAGCGGCACGATGGTGCGCTCGACCTGTTCCTCGATCGCGTCCTCGACCTCGAAGTCGAGGCTACCAAAGGGCTTGGCCTCGAAAGCGATGTTGATCCTGTGCTTGCCCTCGGGCAGAGCCGCGCCGGTATTGCACAGCACCAAGAGCGCCTTGCGCAGCGGGAAGTCGATCGGCGACGTCTCACTGATCTCCGTCGCCGCGACTCTGTGGTCCCCGAGGTCGAGCTGGATGTGCGCCACGTCGATCTCTTGGCCGTTGATGCGAATGCTCTTGACGCCAGTCAGGGTGGCGTCGTTGAGGCGGTTCTTGATTCCGAAACGCACGCCCTTGTCTGTATTGAGCAAGCTGCTGTAGGTGTACAGCTGGCGCAGAACCATGGACGGAATCTTGAACAGGTTGGGAAATTTCATCGCTCAGGCACCTCGTGGTGGTTCGTACGGGAGTTAGGACGGTTCCTAGCTTATCCGCTGAAGGAGAGCTTGAACAGCGGTCGTTGCCGGCCCCACATTGCGACCTGCGGATTGCCCGTGGGCGACAAAAGATGAGAGACTTCGTTGCTGTTTTGGCAACACGAACGCCCCAATGATCGAACTCACGACCCACAGCCCTGAAGACACGCGAGCCCTTGGCCGTCGCCTCGGGGCCCAGCTACCCGCCGGTACCGTCGTTGGTCTCGACGGCGACCTGGGAGCCGGCAAGACCTGGCTGTGCAAAGGCCTGGTCGAAGGCATCGGCACCTTCGATGCCGCTTCGGTCAAGAGCCCGGCCTACAACCTGGTGCACGAGTACCCGGTGTACAGGCCTGACGGCGCAACGCAGCTCGTCATCCACATCGACTTCTACCGCCTGGAAGAGCTCTCCGACACCGACGCCCTGCTCTTCGCCGAGTACTTCGAGCGCCGCGACACGATCGTCTTGGTGGAGTGGGCTCGCCGCTTTCTGGCTGAACTGGTACCGGGTTTTCTTGCCGTGGAGTTGCAAACGGTGCCCGGCGCCGACGAACAACGCCAGATCCGCCTCGACACCGTGGGCGACGGCTATGACGACCTCTTGGCGACCCTGACGGCCACCGTCTCCGCCCATGTCCGGAACCTTGCATGAAGACGCTGATCCTCGATACTTCCAGCTCGCGCACAACTGTCGCCCTGGCTGAGATCCCGTTGCCCGGCGGCGGCGAGTCCCGGCTGTCTGACAGCCGCAGCCTCGACGTTCAGCCGCTGACCCACCTGCACGAAATGGCGCGCGACCTGCTGGCCGGACTCGACCTGTCGATGCGCGACCTCGACGCGGTCGCCGTCGTCGCCGGCCCTGGTTCCTGGACCGGACTCAACATCGGCGTCACCGCGGCCAAGACCCTGGCGCAGGTACTCGAGATCCCCGTGATCCCCCTCGGCAGCCTCGACTGCCTGGTGGCGGCGATCGATCCAACGGCAGGCGGATCCTCGGTGCCGCCCGCCACCCCCGTGTACGCCCTGCTCGACGCCAAGCGTCGCAAGGCCTACTGCGGCGTCTACACGATGGGGGAGCAAGGGGTCGTCGACCTGACAGACATCGAGGGCGTCGCCGGTCAGCGAGACCGCCAGCTACAGGTGCTACCGATCGACGAAGTGTGCCAGCGACTGCGCGTCGATGCCCAGACGAGCCGGCCCCTGGTCGTCGAATACGGCAACGTCCTCTCCGCACAGATGGCGCGCGAGGTCGGGGAAGCGGAGGTGCGAAGCGTCGCCCACCTCGACCCCCACGGCCTGCTGCGCGCGCTAGGTGCGGCCCGAGGTCGAGCCCTTAGTGGTGAAGCCGCGCTGACCTTCTCACCGCACTATCTGCAAGATGCCTTGGCTGGCCAGGGATCGGGTAGCTGAGACGATGAGCCAACTGATCCTGGGCATCGACACCACCTGCGACGACACCGGCGTTGGCGTCGTCGAGGACGGCGTCCACATCCGCGCCAACGTCATCGCGTCGCAACACGCGGCGCACGAGCGCTACGGCGGCATCGTACCGATGATCGCGGCGCGCCAGCACGTGCGCAACGTCAACGTGATCCTGCAGGCAGCGCTCGAAGAAGCCGGCGTCGGCTTCGCGGATCTCGATGCGGTCGCCGTGTCCAATGACCAGGGGCTGCTGCTGTCGCTCGTCGTCGGTGTCGCGGCGGCCAAATCGATCGCCTTGGCGCAGGGCATCCCGCTCATCGGTATCCACCACCTCGAAGGACACATCTACTCGCCCCTGATGGACCATCCCGACGAGCTCGAGTTCCCGTTCGTCCTGCTCACCGTCGCCGGCGGTCACACGCTCCTGCTCGAAGTCACCGACCACGGCCACTACCACCTGCTCGGCCACACCCGCGACGACGCCGCCGGCGAAGCCTACGACAAGATCGCCCGCCGTCTCGATCTCGGCTATCCCGGCGGCCCCGTCATCGACCGCCTGGCGGCCGAGGGCGACCCCAAGGCTTTTGACTTTCCGCGTCCGATGATCGACAAGCCGCACGCAGAGGTCAGCTTCAGTGGCCTCAAGTCGTCCGTCATCCGCACGATTGACCGTCTGGAAGAAGCAGGGGAAGACCTACCCGTTGCCGACCTGTGCGCCAGCTTCCAACAAGCCGTGGTCGACGTGCTGGTGAGCAAGACCCTGCGCCTGGCCGAGCGCAAGAAGCTCGAACGCATCGCCCTGGCCGGTGGCGTCGCCATGAATCGCCAACTGCGCGCCGCGTTGACAGCCGGCGCGACGGAGCGAGGTTTCCGTACGTTTCTGCCGCAGCCCAAGTTGTGCGTCGACAACGGTGCCATGGTCGCTGGTGCCGCCTACTTCCTCTGGCGCCAGCGCGGTGAGGCCAGCTCGCTCTCGATCGACGCGCGGGCCAATGCTCCGCTGGGTGAGCTAGAGGCGAAGTACAAGCACGCGACGAAGTACCAGGACTAGCCGATGGACTTCAAGCGCTGGACGCTTGATGTTCCAAGGCGCTCTCTGGTTCCTGGTAGGTCTTGACCCCGGCCCGCCGCAACTCCTTCGACGTCACCGGTCCGATCGACCACGCCTTCAGCTCCCCAAGACGCTCCATCCCCCCAGGCACCTCGGCCAGCACGTCCAGGAAATGCCGCACGATCCTTGGACTGGTGAAGGTGACCCAGCCGATCTCGTGGCGGAAGATCTCGCGCGCCCGCTCGATGGTTCCTGCTGGCAACACCTTGTCGTAAGCGACGGCCGCCTTCACCTCGACGCCCGCGTTTCGTAGTCCGTCGACCAGATCCGGACGTGCGTCCGCCGCCTGCGGTACCAGGACCTTGGCGCCGACTCCCACGACGTTCACCAGCTCCCGCGCCAGGTCAGCCGCCGTACCTTGTCCCACGAGCCGCGGCTCGATGCCGCGACGCTGCAGGGCTGCCGCGGTGGCTTTCCCGACGCTGGCAGCTCGCACGGTTTCCCAACGAGTCCCTGCCGGCATCCGATCGCACAGGGGATCTACCGCATTGGCCGACGTCACGGCCAGCCATACGTCTTGGCCCGCACCGGCCGCCGTTGTCGCCGCCGCAAGCTCGGCCGCCATCGCGCGTAGCGGCCGATCGTCCTTGACCTCGACGACCTCGAGCAGCGGCAGCAGCACCACCTCGAAGCCGTCCTCCTCGAATTTCCTGACCCAGCTGTCGGCCTGGTGTGTCGGCCGGGTGATGACGATGCGGGGGCGCTTCGGGCTCATCGAGCCGAGCGGCGGATGCGCTTGAGGACGTCTGCGGCACCGTTGTCGCGCATCGCTTGGATGCACGTGCTGGTGGCTATTCTAGGGTCCGCGTCGACTCCGTAGCCGCGCGCGGTGTGCTGACCATCGGGGGTGAGGAGGATGGCGTCGAGGGCGAAGCGGCCGTCGTCCAATCTACGGCCCCAGGCGCCGAGGGGCAGCGTGCAGTTGCCACCGAAGCTGCGTGAGATCTGGCGCTCGGCATGCGCAGCGTCGCTGGCATCCGTGTCATTCAAGCGGCTGCAGATCTCGTGGGCGACGGAATCGCGTTTGGCTTGCAGGACCAGGGTACCTTGACCCGGTGCAGGGACCATGGCGGCATCGCCGGAGGCAGCGATGGGGTGGGCGGGAAAGCCGCTGAGATCCAGGCGACGCAGGCCGGCGGCAGCGAGGATGACGGCTTGCCCGCCGCCTCCACGCCACTTCTCGATGCGCGTGTCGATGTTGCCGCGGATCGGCTTGACGCGGAGGTCGGGACGCAGGCGGAGGAGCTGAGCCTGGCGGCGCATGGAGCCGGTCAGGACGGAGGCGCCGGTCGGAAGGGCACCGAGGGTCGAGGCCACGTTGCTGATCAGGACATCGCGCGGGTCTTCGCGCGGCGGGAAGGCGGCCAGGGTCAGTTCCGGTGGCACCAAGGCCGGCATGTCCTTGAGACTGTGGACCGCCAGGTCGATCGAGCCGCTGAGCAATCCGGCTTCCAGCTCCTCGGTGAAGAGGCCCTTGCCGCCGATCTCGGCCAGCTGGCCGGAGAATCGATCACCGCGGGTGACGATGGTCTCCAGCTCGACCTGCAGGCCCGGTTCGAGCGCTTCTAGCTGGCGGGCGACCCACGAGCTTTGTGCCACGGCGAGCTTGCTGCGGCGGGTTCCCAACTTCAAGACAGTCACTTTTCCTCCTCGTCGAGCTGAAACAATTCGCGGACCAGCGCCAGGTGGGGCAGACCGTCTCCTTCAGGGCGGCGCAGGCGGGTGCTGGGGTGATGCAAGATCTTTCGCACCAGCGAGCGGGTGAGTTGCTCGAGTTGCGGGTGCGTTTCGTCAGGGAATTCGCGCAACACGCGCTCGACCTCGCGACGCCGGATGGTTTCCGCGCGGCGTTGCAGGCTGGCGACCAGGGGCTCGGCTTCGAGGCTCCGGAACCAGCTGTAGAAACGGGTCAGTTCGTGATCGATGATTTCACGGCACTGCGGGACGGCCTCTCGGCGGCGCTTGAGGTTGTGGCTGATCAGCGTTTCGAGGGCGTCGATGTCGTGGAGGAAGACGTTGTCGAGACGGCCGACTGTCGGTTCGACATTGCGCGGTACGCCCAGGTCGACGATCAGCAAGGGACCGCGTCGACGGCCGAGGGCGGCGTCGAGATCGGCGCGCAGCAGGACGGGCTCGTCGGCGCCCGTGGTGGAGATCACCAGGTCGGACTGGGCTGCGATGGTGTGACGGTCGTCGAAATCGACGACGTGGGTTTCCGGAAACTCCTCACGGAAGGCGTCGGCACGGGCTCGTGTGCGGTTGGCGATGCTCAGGTGCTGAACGCCGCGCTCCTTGAGGTTGCGCGCGACCTGATAGGCGATCTCGCCGGCACCGAGCAGCAGCACGCGGCTTTCTTCGAGGTGCGAGAAGATGTTGCGCGCGAGTTCCAGCACGGCGTAGCCAAAGGAGACCGCGCCGGCGGACAGGCCGGTCTCGGAGCGAGCGCGCTTCCCAGCGCTAGCGGCGGTGCGCAGCAATTGGCGCAAGACGGCACCAGCGGCTCCGACGGCGTCGGCAGCGGCGGTGGCCTGTTTTACCTGGCCTAGGATCTCGGGTTCACCAAGGACCATCGATTCCAGGCCGCAGGCGACGGCGAGCAGGTGTTCGGCGGCGTCCTGGCGCCACTTGACATAAAGCCGGCCTTGGCTCTCGATGTCGGGAGCGCGCGGCAGGAAGACCTCTTCCAGTGCGCTGCGGAAGGCGTTCTCTTCGTGTTCGCGCGGTCGCACGTAGACTTCGGTGCGATTGCAGGTCGAGAGCAGACAAGCCTCGGCGATCTCGGGGCGGGCGAGCAAGTGGACCAGGATCTCGGTGGTCTGTTCCGGGCCATAGCTGACCTGTTCGCGGAGCTCCAGAGAGGCGCGCCGGAAGTCGGTTCCGACGAGGACGATCGAGGGGGTACTGTTGGCGGTCCGGCTCATGACGTCTTGCTCATGATAGGGCGGGGCCTGCGGTCGAAGCTTCAGGAGGCATGAAAGCTACCGGTGAAGACGAAGTTGATGACCATCAGCGACACGAGGATGACGGCGAGGCCGGCGAGGCTGGCGATGGCCGTCTGCGGCCCCTGCCAGCGCCGCAACCGGCGCATCCCCAGAGCCAGCCCGTAGAGCAACCAGGTGGCGAGGGTGAACACGATCTTGGTGTCCTGCAGCCAGGTCTCGTAGCCGATGGCGTAGGTCCAGTAGAGACCGGCGGCGACCGCACCGGTGAGCGCTACGAAACCGACGCCGAGGGCGCCGCTGAGCATCCGGTCGAGCACTTCGAGCGGCGGCAGGCGTCCGTAGAACAGGCGGAAATGGGCTGATTTCAGTTCTCGGTACAGCTCCAGGTAGAGGAAGCCGTAGACACCAGCCAGGACGAAGGCGGAATAGCCGATCAGGGCCAGGAACACGTGAATTGTGAACAGCGGGCTCTTGAACAGGTCGAGGGATGGTGGTTCCGGCCGGTGCAGGAGTGAGGAGAGCAGTTGCAGCAGGAAGACCAGGGCGAGCATCCACAGGCCGGTCGAGCGCTCGCGACCTTGCCACTCCACCAGGGTGTAGACCAAGGCCACGGCGAAGGCGATGATCGACAGGGCTTGCGGCACGGTGGCGGCGGGAAACTGCCCCCACTTGAAGGTCAGCACGACCAGGTACGCGAAGTGGAAGAGCAGGGTAGCTCGCAGAGCAGGTGCGGCGGTGCGCTCGGCGACCGGGTGGCGCTGGAAGAAGAGCAGGCCGTAGGTCAGCGTCACCAGCAGGTAGACCAGAGGCAAGAGGAGGAGCGCGGCGCTGAGGAAGGTGTCCACGATACGTCAGTATAGTTCGGTTCGACGATCTGAGGGGAGGATAGGTCGGTTGGTCTTTCAGCCCGTGACGCGCACGACTTCTTCGAAGGTGGTGACGCCCTCGGCCATCTTGCGGAGTGCGCTCTGGCGCAGCGTGCGCATGCCGTTCTTGACCGCCTCGCGCTTGATCTTGGTCGCGTCCGCTCCTTCGATGATCAGGTCCTTGATGGCGTCTTTCATCGGCAGGATCTCGAACACGCCGGTGCGGCCCAGATAGCCGGTGCCACGACACTCGAAGCAGCCTTCCCCCTCGTGCACCTTGACGCGCCGGTTGGGGGGAATCGACAGGTGCAGCGTGTGCACTTCGTCGTCGCTGAGGTAGCGCTCGATGACGCAGTGCGGGCACACCTTGCGCACCAGGCGTTGCGCCATGGCACCGACCAGCGTCGAGGTGATCAGGAAGCGCTCGACGTCGAGGTCCGCCAGGCGGCTGATGGCGGCGGCAGCGTCGTTGGTGTGCAGGGTGGAGAAGACCTGGTGGCCTGTGAGGGCCGCCTGCGTCGCATAGTGGGCCGTCTCGCCATCGCGGATCTCACCCACCATGATGATGTCCGGGTCCTGGCGCAGGATGTGCCGCAGCGCGCCGGCGAAGGTGATGCCGACCTTGGGCTGCACGGCCGTCTGGTTGAACGGCTCGTGGATCATTTCGATCGGATCTTCGATGGTAGTGATGTTGACTTCGGGATTGGCCAGGACGTTGAGGGCCGAGTAGAGCGTGGTCGTCTTGCCCGAACCGGTCGGTCCAGTGACCAGGATGATGCCGTGCGGGCGGCCGATGAAGTCTTGGAAGACGGAGAGCTCGTCGTCGTAGAAGCCGAGGCCGTCGAGGTCCTTGAGCATCACGTCCGGGTCGAAGATACGCATGACGATCTTCTCGCCGAAGGCCACCGGCAGCGTCGACACACGCAGCTCGATCTCGCGACCATCGCGCGTGGTCTTGACACGCCCGTCCTGCGGTCGTCGCTTCTCGGCGATATCGAGCCGCGACATGGTCTTGAGGCGGCTGATCACTGCCTTGTGCACCACCTTGGGCATGGTCTGGATGTCGTGGAGTACGCCATCGATGCGGAAGCGGATCAGGCTTGCCTCGCGCTTGGGCTCGACGTGGATGTCGCTGGCGCGGCTATCGTAGGCGTGTTGCAGCATGTACTCGACGGCATTGACGACGTGCTGGTCGCTGGACTCGATCTCGGTCTCGCTCTTCATGCGCACGAGCTGTTCGAGATTGCCCAGGTCGATGCCGCCGTCGAGGTCCCGCTCGGCACGCTTGACGGAGTGGCGTAGACCGTAGAATTCAGTGATCGCGCGCAGCAGATCCGGCTCGGACGCTACGACGAGTTCGAGCTCCAGGTCGGCAATGCGCTTGAAAGAGTCGATCGCCTCGATGTCGAAGGGGTTGGCGCAGGCGACGCGCAGCCGGCCATCGGCCATCTCGAGCGGCAGCATGCGGTGGCGCTTGGCGAACGGGCGTGAGATCTTGGACTCGATGAGATCAGCGTTCAGCCCCAGCGGGTCGATGCGCACGTGCGCCAGCTTGGCGTCCGTGGCGATCACTTGCGCGATCACGTGTTCGTCGACGACGGGGTTGTCGCCGTTCGCGGACAGGGTGCCCGACTGGATGGGAAGGTTGAGCCCGCAGATCAGCTCGTAAGCCACGGCACGCTGCTCGAAGGCGCGTGACGAGGCCGCTCGCGTGTGGCGAGCCTCCTTCTTGACCAACTCGACCTGCTGCGGCGAGATCACCTTGTGGCGGTGCAACAGGTCAGCGACCATGTGTGGTGTCAGGCTCATTGAGGACTCCTCCGGTCGGGAAGCCTATCGCACTGCAGGCTCGGCTGGGGTCTGCGGTGAGGGTACCGCTCGCTGGGGGGCCCCACACTGTGGCAGGCTAGCGCAGCGAGGCCACCACTCGATCGACCACCTGCTCCATGGTCGATCGGGGCGCATAGGCGAAGTCGCGGCGAGCGGCCGAGATGTCGTAGAAATGATCACGCGCCAAGACGCCGGCCAGGAAGCGGGTCAGGCGTGGTTCGCCGGGCAGGCGCAGGGTCCGGTGGAAGGTCTCGAGCACGCCGGCGAGTCGGCGCGCCGTGGTCTCGGAGATGCGGCGGCGTACCGGGGGGATGTTGAGGCGGTTGAGCAGTCCGTTGATCCACGGCCAGAGCACGACGGGCTCACCCTGGCTCAGGAAGTAGGTCTTGCCGCCCACGGGTGCGCCGTCTGCGCGCTGCAGCACGTCGGCGGCCTGCAGGTGCGCACGGGCCGCGTCCTCGACAAAGGTCATGTCGACACGGTTTCGCCCCTCGCCGACCTGGATGAGCTTGCCGGCACGGGCACGTGCCACCAGGCGCGGCACCAGGTGCGGATCCCCGGGGCCCAGAATCAAGTGCGGTCGCAGTGCGACGGTGCGCAGCGTGTCGCTATGTCCCTGCAACACCAGGCGTTCGGCGATCGCCTTGGTGGCTGAGTAGCGATTCTCGTGCCGCTCGGGGTAGGGCAGCGATTCGTCGTGGCCTTGGTGGTCGCTGCCGTCGAAGACCACGCTCGGTGAGCTGGTGAAGACCAGGTGGCGAATACCATGGGTGCGGCAGGCGGTGATGACGTTCTGCGTGCCGACCACGTTGGGCTGATAGAAGCTGTCCCAAGAGCCCCAGACGCCGGCCTTGGCGGCCGTGTGGAAGACCGCGTCGAGGCTCTTGCCGTCGAGAGGCTTGCAGGCGTCGAGGACCGTCCGGGTGTCGGCCAGGTCGCCGCGCACCAAGCTGGCGCCGGCTTGGGTGAGTTCCGGATAGTCGCCGCGCGCGAAGATGGTGACCTCGTCGCCGCGGTCGAGGAGCTGGCGTACGATGTGGCTTCCCAGGAAGCCGCCACCGCCGGTGACCAGGGCTCTCATGTCGCGGGTCCTCCCGGGGTCGTTCGACGCACCCGTGGTGCTGCCCAGGCCGCCAGCGCCTCGCGCACGATCTTGGCATTGTGCCGTACATCGACGGGAAACTCGGGGTGGAACAGGAAGTCGTGAATCTTGGCGGCTCGAGGGTGGTCATCGCCGAGGGCCAGGAGTTCGCGGCGTAGGCGCTCCGCCTCGGCACCGCTGGGTGTGCGCCCGTCGAGCAGCTCGACGACCAGCACCGGTCGTTGCCGACCCCGTGGTCCGGCACCGACCAAGGCGGTACGTCGGACCGCGGGATGCTGGTCGAAGATCGCTTCCAGGGCCGATAGCAGGAGGGCGCCATCTGCCGTCTCGACGCGGTGCGACTTGCGGCCACAGACCCACAGCCTGCCGTGTGTGTCGACGTAGCCGAGGTCCCCCATACGATGCCACAGGCTACCGTCGGTGGCACGGATCTTGGCGAGCGCCGTCTGCTGCGGACGATGGAGATACTCGCGCGTGACGATCGAGCCGCGGACCACGATTTCGCCCAGTTCCCCCGCGGGCAGCTCCTCGACTTCGTTCCAGGTCTCGAGGACGTCGTCGCTGAGGCGGATGATGCGGATGTCGACGTCTCCTAGCGGCCGTCCGACGCAGACCCCACGCCCGGCTTCTGTGGCGCCGCGTACGTCTGGATCGAGCACCGTAGCGTGATCGACCAGTGTCAGCGGCAGAGCCTCGGTGGCGCCGAAGGGCGTCGCGACCCGACAATCAACCGGCACGATACGGCGTAGATCCTCGACCAAGCGTGGGTCGACCGAAGCACCGAAGAGGAAGAGGTGCTGGAGGTAGGACAGGTGGATGTCGCGCGCCAGGCAGTGGTCCGCCAGTTTGCGCCACACCACCGGTGAGCCGAGGCTGAGCGTCACACCGTGGGTCTCGATGGCCTCCACCAGGCGTGCCGGGTCGACCTTCGCCGGCTGCCGTGGGTCCATGTCCGGGATCACCGTCGAGACGCCGAGCGCCGGATTGAACAGCGCGAAGATGGGCAGGATGGCGAGGTGGATGTCGCCCTCGCGGATCCCCATGTCGCCGTGCATCGCCGCCAGCTGAGCTCGAAAGATACCCTGCAGGTAGACGACACCCTTCGGCATGCCGGTCGAACCGGAGGTGAAGGCGACCGCCGCTTCATCGTCGCTGTCGGTGTCGGCGATGGAGAAGGGGCCCGCCGAGACACCGCTGGCGAGCAACTCCGTCAGCGTGACCCCGCCCCCGAAGAGCCGGCTGAGCCCCATACCGGCGTGCGTAGCGCGTCGCCGGACCGAGCGAAACGCGGCAGGGAACAGCCGGCTCAGCACGTGCGCCAGTGGAATGCCGATCATCGACGTGGGCTCCGTCTCGCGTACGCACTGCAAGAACGCCTTGCGACCCATGCCGGGATCGATCAGCACCGGCACCGCGCCGGCCTTGAGGAGCGCGAAGATCACCGCGATCAGCTCGATCCCGGGTCGGAGCATGACCAAGACGCGCTGCCCGCGGTCGAAACCGCGGTGCACCAGGCCGTGGGCATAGGCGTCGGAGAGCTGGTGCAGCTGCGCGAAGCTCAGCTGTACGAAGCGCGGCCGGTCGTCGCGCGTGCGGCCAGCGGGGAAGAGAACCGCTGGACGGTGGGGCGCCCGCTCGGCCTGGCGGGCGAAGTCGCGGGCGATGTTGTAGCGGTCGGACATCGTTACTTCAAGAGGCTGTTGCAGAAGGCTACTTCAGGAACGGTACCAGCGAGGGCACGATCCGTTCGTGGGCGTCTTCGAAGATGTAGTGCCCGGCGTCGGTGAAGACTTCGACCTCCGCGTGCGGGAAGCGCTGCTGCCATTCGGGTAGGAAGTGCCGGGTGGTGAAGCAGAAGTCCTGATCTCCCCAGTAGATCCGCATCGGCCGCTGCGCCAGCTGGCCCAGGCCGGCGTCGATGGCGTCGAGGGTACGGCGGGTTGGATGATGCGGCTCGAGCGGGATGTCGCGCACGAAACGATGGACGGCGACGCGGTCCTGCCAGCTGTCATACGGGGCGAGGTACCCGGCACGCACGTCCTCGGGCAGGTGCTGCGACGTGGCGAAGAGCTGGGCGGCGCGGGCGAAGCCATTGAGCCCACGCACCAGGAAGGCACCGACGGCAGGGTAGCGGCAGACACGGATACGCCAGGGGCAGAAGTCGACGTGGAAGGCGGCGGTGTTGCCGACGACGAGACGGTCGACGCGCTCGGGGTGGCGCGTGGCCCAGCCCATTCCGATGGCGCCGCCCCAGTCGTGGACGATCAAGGACGCCCGCTCGACCTCGAGGTGGTCGAGCAGCGCTTCGAGACGCTGGATGTGCAGTTCCAGCGTGTACGGCGTGCCCTCGGCAGCCGCTGGTGGCTTGTCCGACAGGCCGCAACCCAGGTGGTCCGGAACGATCACGCGGTGATCGGGGGCCAGCGCTGGGATCAGGTGACGGAAGTAGAACGACCAGGTCGGGTTGCCGTGCACCAGGACAACGGGCGGCGCTTGGGGGTCGCCTTCGTCGAGATAGTGCAGGCGCCACGGCGGGTGCGGCGATGCGCCGGGCTCGTCGAGCTGGAAGAAGTGACTCTGAAACGGATAGTGGACACGCCACGGTGCGTTGGGGGAATTCATGGCGGCGGCAGCGTATCACCGCTACCGCCGCTCAGAGCTGGCGTCGCTCAGGATCGGATCACGGTGTCACCACCTCGGTGGCCGGTCGGTTCATGCTCCAGTTGAACCAGAAGGTGTCGACGCCTGGCAAGCGCTGCACGGTCGATGCGCCCTCGCCGACGAAGCTTGCGGAGGCGGGGTCGAGTCGGGAACCCGACGCGCGGTGCACCCAGGTGCCGCTGTGCGCTTCGAAGGCGTCGCCTTCGGCCGGCTTCGGTGCCACGAAGGCGGCTGAGCTGCGGTAGATCGCGGCGCCTGCGGGGCGCTGGAGCAGGATCTGGTGGTCTCCCAGCTGCAACAATACCCCCGATCCGGTGAAGTGCTCGGAGGCTACAGCGTACGGAGTGCCCTCGAGTTCGAAGGCGAAGATGTGGGCTTTGGCTGACAGGCGAGTGTCCGCCAGCTGGCCATCTCGGAACACTCGATCGGAGGACAGGTAGTTGTCATAGGGATTGCTGTCCGCGTGCTCCTGCCCGCCGACGGAGAGCACGAGCGTGTGGGGGTAGCGACCCTTCCAGTCGGCCCACTGTGCCTTCTCGCCAATCGTGAGCTCGTCGAGCAGAGTGCCATCGAGATCGCCGGCGATGGCTTCCCCGTTGAGGATCGGCCAGTAGCTGTCGGTCTCGCGGTCCTGCATCACCAGCGTGGCGTGGATGAGACCGCCGGAGGGTTCGAAGTGAAGAGTCTTGCCCGCGTAGTTGCGGCCGTACACGACGGCCGTGTTGGCGAGCGGTCACCAGACTGCCGCGATCGGCAGCTCTCCCAGGCGATCGTTGACTACTTCGTGCTGGTTCAGCAGGTTCAACGAGTAGGCGCGCGCCTCTCCGTCGAGCGCGATACCGAGGACCCAGGCATCCTCCGGCACGTCGGCTTCGTCAGCCGTCACGAAGTCGGGAGCGTGGATCGCCGGAATGCCGCCACGCGGTAGCAGCTGCTGGAAGCTGTCCGGCAGATCCGGATGCACTTCGGCACCGCGCATTCCTGGCTCAGGAGGCTTGTCACGCACACCTTCGGTCGCGGCGCTCAGAGCACTCGGGCCGAGTGTCAGCAGCAGAGCTGGGAGCAGGGATCGCAGGACGTGGCCGAGCGACACTGGGGTGTTTCGTCTGGGCATGGATACCTCCGAGGGGATGAGTCAGGTCCTTGGGGAGTGGCTGGCCACGGCTTGGTGCACGAGCAGTACGGTGGTGCCAGGGCGGATGGATTCTCTGTGGAGGCCTATGCTACATTTCTCGCGCTCCTTTCGCTTTCTTTGCTTTTCTGGCAGCGACGACCGACTCCGAACCCGCGCTTCTGACGCCTGTGCGGTCAGGACTTTCCGTCGCTCCTGTCCACTCGCTTTCAAACACTACAGTCCGAAGATGTAGGCCGGAATCGTCCGGATGGCTGGGGCGCTGTCCGCGCTGCGTGAAGCGACTCCGCCTTGCCTGCATCTCAACCCTAGGCCTTTGGAACCAACAAGGAGGAGAGCATGAGGCCGAATTCATCCGCGATCCGCGTCGTGGGTCTGTTGACGTTGTGTGGTCTGCTGGCGCTGCCGGCGCTGGCCAACACCGGTGTGGCATTCGTCCATGGCACCGGCAATCAGACAGATGCCCTGAACGACTACTGGAAGAGTGACTTCGTCAACTCTGTACGCCAGGGATTGTCCAACAGTGCGAACTACACGGTGATCAACTGTCAGTTCGAGGAGTACATGTGGGACTCCCAGGCCGCCGGATGCCTGGCGGGCTATCTCTACAACTTCATCACCAGCAAGAACATCGACGACTTGGTGGTCATCACGCACTCAAATGGTGGCAACGTGATGCGCTGGATCCTGTCCAACCCGACCTGGGACAGCCGCTATCCGACGATCATCAACAACACCCGCTGGGTCAACGCGCTGGCACCATCGAGCTTGGGCACGCCGCTCGCCGATGCCGTGATGAGTGGCTCGATCTTCGAAGCGGCGGTCGGCTGGTTGCTTGGTTATCAGAGCGACGCTGTGCGCATGCAGCAGACGTCGTGGATGGCCTACTACAACTCGACCTACCTGCTCGGTACGTCCGGCCGTCCCGCTCTACCGAAGGGTTTCTGGAACGTTGTTGGTACCGACGTCGAGACCGCGATTTGGGATGGGGACAGCTACTGCGGTGGTTACGACCTGAACCTTGGGCTCGAAGTGACGCAGGCCTGGCTCGCCAGCTGCTCGGATGGGTTCCTCGAGTGCACTAGCCAGGCGGGAGCCGGCTCGGTCTGGTTCTATGACACCAGCGTGACGGCTGGTGGCGAGCCGCTGAGCCACAACCAGAGCCGGCGCAAGTGCTTCAACCTCGACGTCATTCTGCGCAACGACCTGTGAGAAGGAGAGTAGAGATGTCACGCAACTTCGTCTGGACCTTACCTGTTCTGCTTCTTGCCCTGCTTCTTGGGCTGGCCGTCCTGCCGGCTTCCGCGCAGCGCGAGACTCACGCCTCCCGGACCACCCCTGGTGATCTGATCGATCCCGCGGAGATCGCTGTTCCTGCCAATCGCCCCGATGTCAGCCGCGAGGCGGTGACCTTCACCTGGGCGCTCGATCCGGCGCACGAGATCGGCAAGGACGAGCCGACGTATCCGGTGGCGTATAGCCGGCAATATTGGCTGCGCGTCACGCCCGAAGAGCTGCGTGCAGGTGTGGCTCTACCGACCACCTCGGCCGGCGCGCTAGTGCGCGTGCAGAGTTTCGACGTCGATGGCGATGCCCGTCCAGTCGACATCGACGCCCTGCGCGTCGCCACCCCCGCCGGCGAGCTCTTGGTACGTGGCGCGGCGATGGACCTGCTGATCGACGCCGAGAAGATGGACGCCGCGAGCACGCCGTTCGCTACCGGTACCGCAGCCTTCCGGCTGCGCGGTGACCTGGGAGCGGGGGAGTTCGTGGTCAGCGGTGAGGTTTTCGACGCTGAGAGCCAGCGGGAAGATCCGGGTGCCGACATCGACAGCATCCTGTTCCACGTCTTCGAGCCAAACAGTGACGCGGTGCTGGCCCTGGCTGCCAACCAGGGCCACTTTCTGCACAACAGCGTGGCTCGCTTCACGGTCGAGTTGCAAGCTGAGGACGTCACTTCCGTTGCCCAGATCGACGGCTTTCTCGCCGCGCCTTCCGGCCAGGCCTGGCCGGTGACCTTCACGCCTGCTGCTGACGGTGCCTACGTGGCGCGCGTGCCGCTGAACGCCAGTGGCGAAGCGGGCTACCGAGGGTTGTGGCAGGTCGAAGCCGTGGTCGAGGGAGACGCGAATGGCCAGCGCGTACGGCGCGCGGTGCACACGGCCTTCGCCGTCGCACTGCCGACTGCTCGTGTGACGGATGTCGCACGCCAGCGTCAGGACGGTGTCCGCACCGTGGATGTCGGCGTAGAGGTTGCCGTCGAAGGTCGCTACGAGGTGCGCGCGGTAGTCTATGGCACGAACACCGAAGGGCAGCTACGGCCGCTGGCAGCGGCGCACAGCGCGGCATGGCTGGAGCCGGGCGAAGGAACCCTGAGCCTGGGCTTCGATGCCCAGGCCCTGGCGCGCGAGGGCTTCGGAGCGCCGTTCGAAGTACGAGATCTGCGCCTGATCGACCAGGGTCGTATGAGCCTGCTGCAGGAGCAAGCGCGCGGTCCGCGTTTCGATAGCTGATTCGCCACGAGGTCGCTGTTTCCCGCAGCGGAAAGCGAGCTATCAGTAAGACCCGGGGAGGTTTCTCCCCGGGTCTTTTTGCATCTAACCGGATCTGAGCTGTCCAGAAATACAAGATTCAAATATTGTCCAGGCGCTTCATCGAGCGCTGAGACTGTGCTATCTTCCAGCGCATTGTAGGTTTCGGCAAGAGCGGCGACGGAGTGACTCCCGCCGATGCACTCGCCGCAACTGATCCTCATCTCCATTAGCGCTGGTCCCTATCTGTTTCGGTATATAACTTGTGGTTCTTCTTGGGTCCAAAGCCGTTCCCCTTCCACATGTAAGGAGACATCATGCGTCATTCTCTGCAGGGAAGCGCCGCCTGGCTATTGTGTGCCACCGCGGTCCTCCTCCTCTGTGCTGTCCCGGCGATCGCCGCGGACACCACTTCTGAAGCAGTTCCCACACCCAACAGTCATGTATCCGAGACCGCGGTCGAAGCCGCGCAGATCCCGGTGCTCGACCTGAGCGGGTTCCTGGCCTTCATCGACCCCGAGACCGGTGAGTTCCGGGCGCCGAACGAGCAGGAAGCCGCCGCGCTGGCGCAGGCTCTGCGCTTGCCGCAGCAGGCCCTACAGGCTCGTTCGCTACAGGCCCCGACCGTCGAGTCCGTTACGCTCGACAACGGTGTCGCTGCCGAAAGTGTGCTGCTCGATCTGAGCAGCGTCAGCTTCAGCGTCGCCCGTGTGCAAGCCGATGGCAGCGTTGCGTTCGACTGTGGCATCGACCACGATCACAGCGCGCACACGGCCACCGCGACAGACACCAACACCGCCCAGCCGGGTGAAATGTGAGACCGGGAGCCAAGACCATGAAAAAGCACTTCGCTCTCGCGCTCCCTCTCGCCCTCCTCGCTCTGCTGACGGTGCCGGCCACGCCGGCTGCCGCTAGCGCGACGATCTTCGTCAACAACCTGGACGCCCCGGGCGTCGGTTTCAATGATCCCACGCCGGTGGCGCCGATCGGCGGCAACCCCGGTACCACCCTCGGTGAGCAGCGGCTCAACGTCTTCCAGTTCGCGGCAGACGCTTGGGGTTCGGTGCTGGACAGCGACGCCACGATCACCGTGGGTGCTGTCTTCGTGCCGCTGGGTTGCAGCCCGTTCGCCGCGACCCTCGGCTCGGCCGGTACCTTGCAGGTATTCTCGTTCAACTCGGCCTTCCAGCCGAACATCATTCCCAACGTTTGGTACCACGTGGCTCTGGTCAACGCACTGATCGGTTTCGACGCCACGCCGGGTCCGCCGGACCCGTTCCTGGGGTTCGGTAACGACGAGATCTTCGCTTTCTTCAACAGCGCGATCGACAACAACCCCAACTGCCTGCCGGGTAACTGGTACTACGGCCTGGACCACGACAACGAGCTGATCGACGTCGACCTGCTGAGCGTCGTCATGCACGAGTTCGGCCACGGACTGGGCTTCGCCAACTTCACCAACGAGAGCACCGGTGCACCGCTGGGTGGCCGCACGGACATCTTCTCGGTGTACACCTACGACAAGACCCTGGGCAAGACCTGGGCGCAGATGACCAACGCCGAGCGCCAGTTCTCGGCTGTCAACACCGGTAACGTGGTGTGGGTCGGCCCGAACGTCACGGCCAACGCCTCGCGCTATCTTGCGCCGGGCACGGAAGTTGTGAGCAGCGTCGGCACCTTCGAGGCGCAGGGCGCCTTCTTCGGTCCGACTCTGGACTTGACCGGCGTCAGTGGCAGCATCGAGCTGGCCGATGACGGCATCGGTGTGGCGACGGATGCTTGCGAGCCGCTGAACAACAGCTTCGCCGGCAACATCGCGCTGGTCGACCGTGGCGGCTGCTCCTTCGTCCTGAAGGTGCAGAACGCCGAGGCGGCGGGTGCCAGTGGTGTCATCGTGGCCAACAATCAGCCGACCGGCCTGCCGCCGATGGGTGGTTCGACGGCGGTAGGTATTCCTTCCGTCGGCATCTCGTTCGACGACGGCAGTCTGGTCAAGGCCAACCTGCCGGGTGTCAGCGCGACGCTGCGTCAGAGCACCACCGGTCGCACGGGTACCGACATCAACGGCCTGGTGCGGTTGTACGCACCGCCGAGCGTCGCTTCTGGCTCGTCGCTGTCGCACTGGGATACCTCGGCGACGCCGAACCTGCTGATGGAGCCCTTCATCAGTGACGACCTGACGCCGGCTGTCGATGTCGACCTGACCCGCCACCTGTTCCAGGACCTCGGTTGGGAGCTGTGTGACAGCGACGGTGACGGCGTGCCGAACGCGGACGACGCCTGCCCGGCTTCTGATCTGGGTGCCACGGTCGTGATCGACGGCTGCGACAGCGGCGTCGGCAACCTGCTGTTCGCCGATGGCTGCACGATCACCGACCTGGTGCTCGGCTGTGCCGACGGTGCCGGCAACCATGGGCAGTTCGTCAGCTGCGCGACCCAGACCGGCAATGGCCTGGTCGCCGCCGGTGTGATCAGCGGTTCCGACAAGGGCGCGATCACCAGTTGCGCTGCGCAGTCGAGCCTCCCCTGAGCCTTCCATCCAGCGGCTAGTCGACCCTGACTTGGGGTAGACTGCCGATGAAGTGAAGGGCGGTCCTCGTGGCCGCCCTTCCTTGCCTCCGATCTGTTCCCTTGTCCCTCCAGCCGGTTCTCTCAAAGTTGCTCGTGGTTGCGATGTGTTTCCCTTTGGGTCCACCCAACTCACTTCCGATGTAAGGAGAGAACCATGCGTCATTGCATGCAGGGACGTGCCGCTTCGTGGTCGCTTTGGACCGCGGCGGTACTACTGACGCTCGGTGTGACGTCGGCCCGTGCCGACGAGGCACTAGCAGCCACGAGCGCCGACGAGGCACTAGTAGCCACAAGCGCCGACGAGGCACTAGCAGCCACGAGCGCTGACGAGGCCACCCCAGTAGCCGAGGTCGCACCAGCGACCCTCGATTTGGGGGGCTTCCTGGCCTTCGCCGATCCCGAGACCGGCGAAGTGCGCGCGCCCAACGCTGAAGAAGCTGCCGCGCTCGCCCAGGCGCTGGGGAAGCGCGGTGTGCAACTGCACGCCCGCTCCGTCCAGCCGATCCAGGTCCGGACCTTGCCCAACGGCATGGAGGCGGCACTGCTGGGTCTGGAGTCGGTGAACTTCAGCTTTGCCCAGATCCAGGCGGACGGTTCCGTCGCGTTCACCTGTGGTCTGGATCACGACCACAGCGAAGATGTGTCCGCCCCTCGGACGGACAACCGCCAGGTCCATCAGCAACGCCGCGCCACGCGGCCCGTGATGTGAGGAGCCACGCCATGAAGAATCTACGCTTCCTCCTCACAGCCCTTGTCCTCGTCGCTCTGCTCGCGGCTCCGTCGGCTCCGGCCTTCGGCGACGCGACCTTCATCATCAACAACCTGGATCCACCGGGTGCAGGTTTCAACGATCCGACACCGGTGGCACCGGTGGGCGGCAACCCGGGGGTGACCTTGGGCGAACAGCGCTTGAACGTCTTCGAGTACGCTGCGGCCGCTTGGGGACAGGTGATCGACAGCGACGTTGACATCGTCGTCGGTGCCGTCTTCGTGCCTCTGGGTTGCAGCCCCTTCGCGGCGACCTTGGGTTCGGCCGGCTCGCTGCAGGTCTTCGCCTTTCCGCCGGGCTTCCTGCCCAACGTCGTGCCGGAAGTCTGGTACCACTCGGCTCTGACCAATGCTCTGGCTGGCTTCGATGCCACTCCCGGTCCGCCGGACCCGTTCCTTGGCTTCGGCAACGACGAGATCTTCGCCTTCTTCAACAGCGCGATCGACAACAATCCCGACTGCTTGCCCGGCAACTGGTACTACGGTTTGGATCACAACAACGACCCCGTGGACGTCGACCTGCTGTCGGTGGTGATGCACGAGTTTGCGCATGGCCTTGGTTTTGCCAACTTCACCAACGAGACGACCGGTGCCCCGCTGGGCGGCCGTACCGATATCTTCTCCGTATTCACTCTCGATACGACGCAGAACAAGACCTGGGCCGAGATGACCGACGCCGAGCGTCAAGCTTCGGCGATCAATGATGGCAACGTGGTGTGGAACGGCGCCAACGTGACCGACAACGCACCTCGTTACTTGAACGCGCGGCCGCAGCTGGTGGTCAACAAGCCGTCAGCGTACCGGGCCACCTACCCAGCGCAGGACGCTGAGTTCGGGCCCGCGCTGTCGGACTTCGGCAAGCTCGGCAAGCTGGTGCTGGCGGACGACGGAGTCGGCGAGGCCGCCGATGCCTGTGAGCCGCTGACCAACAACGTCAATCGTCGCATCGTCCTGGTCGATCGTGGTTCCTGCTCCTTCGTGCAGAAGGTGCTGAACGCGCAGGCCGGCGGCGCGCGCGCGGTGGTCGTCGCCAACAACCTGCCGGACGGTCTTCCGCCGATGGGCGGCGCCGATCCGACGGTCACCATCCCGTCCATCGGCGTCTCGCAGGCGGCGGGTGACGATCTCAAGGCGGCACTGGCGTCACTCGACGATCTACGTGTCACGGCAACTGATGACGAGAGCGCAGATGCCGACGAGGCGGACAAGTTCTTCTTCGGCGGTAGCGTCGTGGTGACCTTGAACCGCAACCAGGATCTGCGGATCGGTGCCAACGATGCCGGGCAGGTGTTGATCTACGCGCCGCCGGTCGTGCAGTCGGGCTCGTCGCTGTCGCACTGGGACACGTCGGCGACGCCGAACCTACTGATGGAGCCCTTCATCAGTGATGACCTGACACCGGCTGTCGATGTCGATCTGACGCGGCACCTGTTCCAGGACATCGGCTGGCTCCTGGCCGACAGTGATGCTGACGGTGTGCCCAACGCCGACGACATGTGCTCGGCATCGGACCTGACGCCGACGGTGGTGATTGATGGCTGCGACAGCGGTGCCGCCAACGTGCTCCTGGACGATGGCTGCAGCGTCAGTGACGAGTTGCAGCAGTGTGCGGACGAAGCCAACAACCACGGTCAGTACGTGCTGTGCGTGGCGGCGAAGACCACGACCTTGTGGCTGTTCCACATCATCAGCGGCTCGGACGCACTAGCGATCAACGCTTGTGCGCTGCAGTCGAGCCTGCCCTGAGCCTCAGCTCAGGACCAGCCCTCGACGTGAACGCTACTTCCAGGCTCTAAAGGCCTGGGCGTGGAGAAGGGCGGCCCACCGGGGCCGCCCTGGAACTGCTCACAGAGTCCGAGACGCTCTCGGCCTGGGGGGAGGTGGTTTCAGCCGGCACCCTTGCGCGCCATGCAGTCTTCCATGCTCGGTGGAATCGCCCCGCGGTTGAGTTCCGCCGTGATCTCCTGGCGGCACGCCTGCTCGACCCGTTGGCGTCGTTCCTCGGCGTCGAGGCGAGCGTTGTCTCGAAAGATCTGCTCGTTCTTCTCGACTCGCGCCAGCGCGTCGGTATCGCCGGCCTGCGTATAGGCCTCCTTGGCCTCGTCGAAGTAGTCCGGCTCCGGCAGCTTCTCGTAGATGCTGCCCAGCTGCCGCCAGATCCGTGTCTGCGAGTCTGCGGGCGCCAGGCCTTGGGCGCGCTTGAGTTCGCTTTCGGCGGTCCTGTAGTCCTGCCTGCCGAGCAGGATCTGGCCGCGGTAGAACGCGGGCTCCCAGGCCGCCGGATCGGCCTCGGCGGCCTTGCCGAAGGTGCTGAAGGCGGCGTCCTCACGGCCCGCTTGCAACTGCAGGTTGCCGAGTAGGGAGAGCGTCTCGCCGCTGGCATCGAGGCGGGCTAGTCCCTCGCCGACCGCTGCCGCCCGGCTGTAGGCCGCGGCCTTGCCGGTTTCGGGAGCCTGACGCGCGTCACGGACCAGGGCGGAGAGATAGAGCCGCTGCGCGTCGGCATCGTCGGGGTCCAACTCGGCGCTGCGTTGCAGAGCTGGCAAAGCCCGCTCCAGATCGCCGTGCCTGAGTTCCAGCGAGCCATAGGTCCGCTGCAGCTTGGCGTTATCCGGCTCCAGGCGGACGGCGTGGGCCAGATCCGAGAGTGCCTCGGAGGGGTGTCCCGCTTGTAGCAAGGCTTGGCCCCGAAGCTGATACAGGGTGCCGCGATTGGCTTCGGGCAGCGAACGCGCATCGACCTTGCCCAGGATGGTCGCAGCCTGGTTGGCCTGACCGAGTTCGAGGTAGGTGCGCCCGAGCGTCAGCACCGTTGTGCCGTCGTCGGGCTTGAGCTCGTGCGCCCGACTCAGGTGCGCGACGGCATCTTGCTTGCGGTTCAGGGCGAGCAGCGAACGGCCGAGCATCAGGTGTCCACCGGGCCAGTCTGGTTGCAGGTCGACGACGTGCTGGAAATTCTGTGCGGCGGTGGTGTAGTCGCCACCACGGAAAGCGGTGACCCCGGTCTGCCAGTCGGCCGCGGCAGGCAAGGCGGTGAGGGCGAGCAGCGCCAGCAGTGGCGCCAGAGTGCGCAGGAAGTTGGGGGAACGCAGCATGAGAGACCTCCTTCGGGGGATCCGCGGAGCCGGAAGCGGCTCCCTGTACTGGTTATGACAACGGAGGCGGACTGATTTGTTCCGATTCGCCGCAGAAAGAGACATTTCATGATTGTCGTGTGAGCTGTTGCACTTCGGTCTGAGGGTCTCAGCACCAGGGGAGAGTGCGGGGTGGTTGATAGATTCATAGCTACTTTGGTATATTCGGCGAAGTTGCTTTGTGACGAGTCCTCCCCCAAGGACGAGCAGGCAGGGAGATGAAGATGAGCGAGGTTTCGACACGCCCGCGTGAGGCGGGTTTCAGCCGGCGTTCCTTGTGGGGAGGTCGGCAACGGCCCAAGAGCCACGAGACGCGCCGCCAGGTACAGCCGCTGCGCTCGGCAGAGCGGCACCGGCAGCGGGTACGAGCGACAGAGAAGAGCAACGCCGGCAGTGTGCCACCGCTGGCGGTCATCGCCCTCAACCGCATGGGCTTTGGCCCGCGCCCCGGCGATCTCGAAGCTTTCGACACTCTTGGTGCAACGGACGAGGCGCGCTTGCAGGCCTACGTCGACCAGCAACTCGACCCGGCGTCGATCGACGACAGCGCCCTCGACACTCGCTTGGCTGCCGCCGGCTACACCACGCTCGGCAAAGGTGCCGCGCAGCTGTGGGCCGACCACGTGACGCCGGATCCGCCGTGGGAGGTGCGCATGCGACCGGTGGCTGAGAGTGAGCGGGCGGTCTTCCTACGCGCCGTTCACAGCCGCCGGCAACTGGTCGAAGTTCTGGCGGACTTCTGGCACAACCACTTCAACGTCTATGCCTGGGAGTATTCGACCGGGCCGCTGTGGGTGAGCTACGACCGCGACGTCATTCGCGGCCACATGCTGGGCAACTTTCGCGCCTTCCTGGAAGCCGTGGCGACCAGCGTGCCGATGCTCTACTACTTGGACAATTACACCAACAGCAACGGCGGTCCGAATGAGAACTACGCCCGTGAGCTGTGTGAACTGCACGGCTTCGGCGCCGAGAACTACCTCGGAGTCCTGCGTCAGAATCTGGTGCCCGAGGAGAATGGAGTACCGGTCGGCTACGTCGACGACGAC
The DNA here is from genome assembly GCA_965368975.1 of uncultured bacterium. GTDB lineage: Bacteria > Acidobacteriota > Thermoanaerobaculia > Multivoradales > JAHZIX01 > CBDUPA01. The sequence continues at coordinate 334,608 of CBDUPA010000003.1, forward strand.
GTCTACGAAGCAACGCGCGCGTTCACCGGTTGGACGATCGACTGGGATACCGGCCAGTTCATGTATCGCGTTGACTGGCACGACCGTTTCCAGAAGAACGTGCTCGGGGTCTTCCTGCCCGCAGATCAACCGGATCTGCGCGACGGTCGCGACGTGCTCGACGCCATCGCCGCTCACCCGGGCACCGCGCGCTTCATCGCGCGCAAGCTGTGCCGACGCCTGATCGCCGACGAGCCGCCGCAGAGCGTCGTCGACGCGGCGGCGGCCGTGTTCTCGGCACAACAGGCCGCGCCCGATCAGCTGGCACAGGTGGTGCGCACGATCTTGCTGTCCCCGGAACTCGCCACGACCTGGGGCGAAAAGGTCAAGCGGCCGTTCGAGCTGGCGGTCAGTGCTCTGCGGGCCACCGGTGCCGAACTCGACCTGCGTCTCGGCCACGGTACCTCGGACACCTTCATGTGGCTCTATGGGCAAACGGGCCAATTGCCGTTCCGCTGGCGTCCGCCCAATGGCTATCCAGACTTCAAGGAGGACTGGCTGAGCACGACGCCGCTACTGATGAGCTGGCGCTTGATCAACTGGCTGGTCGACGAGACAGACGGATCCGTCACCGGTAATCCCCACATCATCGATGCCGTCGGACAGACGCCAGTGCACGTGCGCACGGCCACCGAGTTGGTCGACTTCTGGAGCCAGCGCCTGCTCGGTCGGGCTCTGTGTGCCGCAGAGCGGCAAGAAGTGCTCGATTTCATGGCCGCAGGTCGCAATCCCGATCTCGACCTGCCTGTGACGACCGACGAGGACGTCCAGGAGCGCCTGCGCTCGATGCTCGGCCTGTTGCTCATTTCCCCCGAGTTCCTGCTGCGTTGAGCCGCGAGAGGAGATTTACGATGTGTCATGACAAGAACAACCACCGGCGAACCGCCGGGACTCCTCTGACCCGGCGCTCCTTCCTCGGGGGCACGCTCATGGGCTGCTCGGCAGCGATCGCCGGCATGGCCGGCGCGCGTCTCAGCTTTGCCTCGTTTCAGGACCCGGCGAAGATGGCGGGTGGTGAGGAAGTGCTAGTCGTCGTCTTCTTGCGCGGTGGTGCCGATGGTCTCAGCATCGTGCCGCCGATCGACGGTGTCGACCGCGCCTTCTACGAGGCTGCCCGGCCCGAGCTGCAGATTCCGCTGACCGGCCCCAACGCGGCCTTGCCGCTGACCAGCAACTTTGGCTTGCATCCGGCGGCGGCGCCGCTGCACGAGCTGTACCAGGACGGCTACCTGGCGGTCGTGCAGGCGGTGGGCATGAACGTCGACACGCGTAGCCACTTCGACGCCATGGAGTTCCTCGAACTCGGCACACCGGGCTCGAAGAGCAGCACCGAGGGTTGGCTGACCCGGCACCTGGCGAGCGCCAGCAACCTGCCGGCCGACATCTTGATGCCGTCGCTGGCGGTGGGGGAGTTGCAGCCAACCTCGTTGGTGGGCGACCGCGACACCTTGGCCATGGACGATCCCGGCAACTTCAACCTCAATACGGGTCCGTGGTTGTGGCGCTATCCGCAGCGAACGGCCCTACGCCGTCTCTATGCCAGCGGCGCGTCGCTGTTCCACGATGCCGGTCTGCAGGCGCTCAACGCGGCGGACTTGATCGAGGCCTTCGTCCATGACGATTACGTGCCGAGCCACGGAGCCAGCTATCCCAGCAACAGCTTCGGCGACCAGCTACGCATCGTCGCGCAGATGATCAAGCTCGACGTCGGTCTCCGTGTCGTCACCGTCGACCTCGGCGGCTGGGATACACACGAGAACCAGGGCACGCAAGGCGGTGGCTACTTCGCCGGCCTGGTGGGCACCCTGGCGCAAGGGCTGCACGCCCTGTTCACCGATCTCGACGGCGCTGGCGCCGGCAACTACACGCAACGTCTCACCGCGGTGGTGCAGAGTGAGTTCGGGCGCCGCTTGCGCAGCAATGCCGACGACGGCCTCGACCACGGCCACGGCAACGCCATGCTGGTGCTCAGCGGCAATGCCATCGGTGGTGTCCACGGCACGTTCCCGGGTCTGGCCACCGAGCAGCTCTACGACAACGCGGACCTCGCCGTCACGACTGACTTCCGGCGCGTGCTGAGCGAGATCCTGATCCGACGCATGGGAAACTCCAATCTCGGTGCGGTGTTCCCTGGCTACAGCAGCTACGCCCCGCTGGGCATCGTGCAAGGTGTCGACGTGACGCCGATCACCGGGGAGACTCTGTTCACAGACAGTTTCGAGAGCGGCAACATGGATCAGTGGACGGTCGCCCAGCCGTAGAGGGGCCCGGAGCCCGTGCCGGGTCCCCTCGCGGTGGGCGGCCGTCCGGATTTCGGGCGCAAGACCCCAGCTCGCGACCGAGGAGGGTGCGATAGACTGCCGTCCATGTCCCAGTTCGCGCATCTCCATCTGCACAGCCAGTTCAGTTTGCTCGACGGTGCCAACCGTCTCGACGATGTCGTCCAGACCGTGGCCGGTCACGGCATGCCCGCGGTGGCACTCACGGATCACGGCAACATGTTTGGCGCCATCGATTTCTTCAAGAAGGCGAAGAAGGCCGGCGTCAAGCCGATCCTCGGCATCGAGGCCTACACCACGGTAGGCAGCCGCAAGGATCGCAAGCGGCAGAGCAACAATCACCTGGTGTTGTTGGCCAAGAACGAGGCCGGCTACCGGAACTTGCTGCAGCTGAGCTCGATCGCCTACCTGGAAGGCTTCTACTACAAGCCACGCATGGACAAGGAGCTCCTGCGCAAGCACAGCGAAGGCATCATCGCTTTGTCCGCGTGTCTCAAGGGCGAGGTCAACGAGACGTTGTTCCAGCAGGGTGCCGACCAAGCCGAGGTGGTGGCACGCGAGTACTTGGACATCTTCGGTCCGGGCAACTACTACCTGGAGTTGCAGGATCACGGCATCCGCGAGCAACAGCAGGCCAACGAGGTACTGCGACGCATCTCCAAGAGGCTCGGCGTACCCATGGTGGTGAGCAACGATTGCCACTACCTGCACAAGGATGACGCCGACGCCCACGATGCGCTTCTGTGTATCGGCACGCAGAAGATGAAGGCCGACCAGGACCGGCTGAAGTACGCATCAGACCAGTTCTATCTCAAGACCGCGGACGAGATGCACAGCCTGTTCCCGCGGGACGGTGACGCGGTCGAGCGCACCGTCGAAGTGGCGGAGATGTGCGACCTCGACATCGACTTCGGCACCTTCCATCTGCCGAAGTTCCCGGTACCCGAGGGCGAGACGCTGGACAGCTATTTCGCCCGGGTAGCGCGGGAAGGGCTCGAAGAGCGCCTCCAAGAACTGCGCCGCCGGGGTGCGAGTCGCTTGCACCGCATCACCGAGGACGATTACCACCAGCGCCTGGAAACCGAGATCGAGATCATCCGCAAGATGGGCTTCCCGGGCTATTTCCTGGTGGTCTGGGATTTCATCCGCTACTCGCGCGAGCAGGACATCCCGGTCGGCCCGGGCCGCGGCTCGGCCGCGGGTTCGCTTGTGTCCTACGCCCTGCGCATCACCAACATCGACCCGCTGCAGTACGACCTGCTGTTCGAGCGCTTCCTCAACCCCGACCGCATCAGCATGCCGGATATCGATATCGATTTCTGCATGCGTCGGCGCGCCGAGGTGATCGACTACGTGGCCCACAAGTACGGGCGCGATCACGTGGCCCAGATCATCACCTTCGGAACGCTCGCCGCCAAGGCTGCCGTACGCGACGTCGGCCGCGTGCTCGGTGTGCCCTACACCAAGATCAACCAAGTCGCCAAGCTGATTCCCGACATGACGCGCTCGCTGGCCCAAGTGGCCAAGGAGAACGACGCGCTCAAGGCCGAGGCGCGCAAGGATCCGCAGATCGCCGAAGTGATCAAGATCGGCAGCCGCCTGGAAGGGTTGACGCGCCACGCCTCGATCCACGCTGCCGGTGTCGTCATCACGCCCAACCCGACACAAGAGCTCGTGCCGCTCTACCGGGTAAAGAAGGGCGAGGACGAGAACATTGTCACGCAGTGGGACAAGGACATCGTCGAAGAGTTGGGCCTGCTCAAGATGGACTTCCTGGGCCTGCGGACCCTCACCGTCATCGACGATACCCTGCGCATCCTGGCGCAGCAGGGCATCGAACTCGACATCGACGAACTCGGTTTGGACGACCCCGAGACCTACCGCCTGTTCTGCGAAGGGCGCACCAGCGGTGTGTTTCAGTTCGAATCCTCGGGCATGAAAGATCTGCTGCGGCGTGCCCAGCCGTCGAAGTTCGAGGACCTGGCGGCGTTCAATGCGCTCTATCGTCCAGGCGCGCTGTCCGTCGGCATGGTCGACGAATACATCAAGCGCAAGCTGGGCCGCAAGCGCATCAGCTACATCATTCCCGAGACCAAGGATATCCTGGAAGAGACCTACGGCATCATCGTCTACCAGGAGCAGGTCATGCTCATCGCCGTGTTGATTGCCGGCTTCACCATGGCCGAAGCGGATGTGCTGCGCAAGGCGATGGGCAAGAAGAAGCTCGACATGATGGAGGAGCAGAAGGCGAAGTTCCTCGATGGTGCCGAGAGCCGTGGCTTCGATCGCCGCAAGGCGCAGGAACTCTGGGATTACATCGAACCCTTCGCCGGCTACGGCTTCAACAAGAGTCACAGTGTCGCCTACGCGCTACTGGCGTACCAGACGGCCTTCCTCAAGGCGCACTATCCGAGCGCTTTCATGGCGGCCATGCTGAACTCGGAAATGTCCTCGGCCGACAACGTCGCCAAGTACATCCAGGAATGCCGCGAGATGGGTATCGAGGTGCTGCCGCCGGACATCAATACCTCGGTGTGGTTGTTCACCGTCGACGGCGACGCTGCCAGCGGCGACGTGCGCTACGGCCTGGGTGGTGTCAAGGGTGTCGGGGAGGGGGCGGTCGAAGCGATCTTGCAGGGGCGCGGGCAAGCCGGACGCTTTACTAGCCTCACGCACATGGCCACCAAGGTCGATCTCAAGGCGCTCAACCGCAAGGTCTTCGAATGCCTGATCAAGGTCGGTTGCTTCGACGAGTTGGAGGCCAATCGGCGTGCACTCCTGGAATCACTTGCGGTGATTCTCGTGTACGCTCAAGGAGAGAAGGAAGATCAGATCCAGGGTCAGGGCTCGATTTTTGATGTAGCAGGAGCTGGCCGCGCTCCTGAACCGAAGATCCCCACGGATCTTCAACCCTGGCCCCTGCGTGAGCGCCTGCGCTATGAGAAGGAAATGCTCGGTCTGTACCTGACCGGTCACCCTCTATCCGAGTACAAGCAGGAGCTGGAGCAGCTCGGCGGTCAGAGCATCGCGCACGTCAAGGAACTCTACGGCGAGGACAGCGAGGCGATCGGGGGGCCGTCCAAGATCGGCGGCCTGGTCACTCGCGTTGCGCGGACCAAGATCAAGAGCGGCCCCAGCGAGGGCAAGTTCATGGCGCGCTTTCAACTGGAAGACAAGACCGGCAGCTTACCGGCGGTCGTCTTTGCCAACCAGCTGGCGCAGTTCGGTCATCTGCTCGAAGAAGACGCGGTGGTGCTGGCGACCGGCATCGTGCGCGAGCGAGGGAGCGATCTGGAGATGACGGTCGACGACCTCAGGCGCGTCGAGCGTCGCGGTGACCGAATCCTCGGTGTCGACCTGTTTCTCAAGCCGGAACTCGCCGGTGAGACGCTGCAACGCCTGCGCGACATGGTGCTCGAGAACCCCGGCCCAGTGCCGGTTCGGCTGCAGGTTCACATCCCGGAGCACACCGTCCGCATCGCGCCGGCGCAGGGCTTCAGTATCCGTTTCGACGCCTCGTTCAAGGAAACCCTGGAGAGCCTTCTCGGCCCCGGTGCGGTGGTCGAGCGCCGGCCGCAAGAATCGCCGACCTCCGCCGCGCTGGAGTCCTCGGCCGCCTGAGGCGACCCCCCCGAGGCACCATCATGTCCTTGCACGCTCGAGGTCTGACCAACCGCCCCCGCTCCCTACCAGGCACTACGCTCGTGCTGGCCACGGTGCTGCTGTGCACCGTCTGTGTCTTGGCTGTCTGTGTCTTGGCTGTGGCACAGCGAGCTCTGGCGCAGGAGGAAGACGTGCCGAGCGTGCCGATCGAGTCGCTGCCCGAGGGCTCGCTGGAAACCGATCTCGTCTACATCGAAGGTGTGCCGGTCGAGCGCGTACCGGCCAGCGAGCCAGACGACGTGCTGAGCGTCGACGGCAACGAATGGGGCCCCCTGGCGGACCGCCGCAGCATCGAAGTCGTCAACCTCGACTGTGCCAGCGAACTCGGTCGCGAGCGCCTGACCTTGTTCGCTAACGGCACCGTGCGCCTGCGCCGCGACCCTCCGTCGACCACCGGCGTCAGCCTGACCACGGGCTTGGGCGTCGAGCCGAGGGTGATCGAGACCGAGGTGTTTCTGGGCGAGATGGGTCCCGACGAACTCGATATCTACCTCGACCGCCTGCGCGTCATCGACCTGTCCAAAGTCCGCGAAGAAGGCCTGGGAGCCGGCGTGCGTGGCGACTGGGTCGAGCGTTGCGAGCTGCTGCTGGAGTTCCCACGCTACCTGCCGCGGCGCTTCGAATTCGGTCGCCGTGACACCCTGCCTCTCGACCTCAGCCGAGTGTTGCACATCGTCGAAGAGCTGGAGGACCGCGTCATCCAGCACAAGGTCGAACGTTCCGGTCTGCCAGCCAACTATCAGCCCGAGATCGGCGATCAGCTACGCCGCCGCGACGGGCACATTTTCGAGATCCGTGCCCGCACCGTCGATGGCCGGGGTTTCGAAATGCGCGGTTTGCACCAACCAGTGACCCTCTATGTAGACGCCGGTGACTTGGTCGGGGAGTTCCCGATCTTGGTGTCCCGCCGCGACGACTCGAGGCGAGGCCGGTGAGCGCACCATGAGCGGACGCGGGGTGCGCCTGGCGGGAGGGCGTCACGGCGGTCGCGTGCTGCGCGTGCCGCAGGGAGTACGTCCGACCGAGGGGCGGGTCAGGGAAGCCTTGTTCAACATCTGGCAGGACCAACTCCCTGGCGCCCATTTGCTCGACCTCTTCGCCGGTACTGGTGCGGTCTCCTTGGAAGCCCTCGGCCGCGACGCCGCCAGTGCCGTGTGCATCGAGCGCAGCGGCCCCGTCCTGCGTGACCTCACCGCCGCTTGTGTCGCCTTGGGAGAGACTGAGGTCGTGCGCCTGAAGCTGACCCTGCCCGCGGGTCTCAGCACTGATACCGTGCGGCAAGCCGCGCCCTACGATCTTGTCTTCGCCGATCCACCGTACGCCTTCGAGGACTACGAAGCCTTGCTTGCGGGAATCGCGCCCCTGCTGACTCCAGACGCCCAGGTCGCGATCGAACATGGCAGTCGTGGTGATCTGCCGGAGCGCGTCGAGGGACCGCAGGGCCAGGTTCTAGAGCGCGTAGAAGAGCGCAAATACGGAGATTGCCTACTCAGCTTCTATCGGCGCATCGTGGAAGGTTGATCCGGTGCGAATGGACGACGAGATCGTGGCACAATACGCGCCATGCAGCCCCAGACCTTCACGCTCACCGACGCCGACCTCAGCTTCGCCACCGATCTCTACCAGCTGACCATGGCCGCTGCCTACCAGCGGTTCGACGAGATGCCGGATGCCAGTTTCGAGCTGTTCGTGCGGCGGCTGCCCAAGGACCGGAACTTCTTGGTGCTGGCAGGCCTCGAACAGGCCCTGGCGACGGTCAGCAAGCTGCGCTTCAGCCACCGGCAGCTCGACTATTTGCGCGACCTGCCGCAGTTCGCCGACGTCGGCGAGGGCTTCTGGCGGGAACTGGCGGACTTCCGATTCTCTGGCGACATCGAAGCGATGCCCGAAGGCACAGTGTTCTTTCCCAACGAGCCCGTGCTGCGCGTCACCGGCACGCTGTTCGAGGCACAGTTGCTCGAGACGGTGCTGTTGTCGATCCTCAACTTCCAGACGGCGGTGGCGTCGAAGGCGGCACGGGTGCGGCTGGCAGCGGGGCCGGAGGCCTTGTTGGCGGAGTTCGGCAGTCGGCGGGCGCATGGACCCCAGGCAGCGGCGTGGGCGGCGCGTGCGGCTTACCTGGCGGGCTTCGATGCGACATCGAACGTGCTGGCAGGGCAGCAGCTGGGCATCCCGATCACCGGTACGATGGCGCACAGCTTCGTCATGGCCTTCGAGGACGAGGCGGATGCGTTCCAACGCTACCAGGCGACCTTCCCCCAACACACGATCCATCTGGTCGACACCTACGACAGCTTGCGCGGGGTGCGGCGGGCGCTCGAAGTCGGGGGCGATGGGTTCCTCGGTGTGCGGTTGGACAGCGGCGACCTGTGTGCCCTGGCCCAGGCGGCGCGCCAGCTGCTCGACGAGGGCGGGCGCCCGGACGCCAAGATCTTTGCTTCCAACAACATCGACGAGTGGCGCATCGCGGAGCTGCGCGCAGGCGGAGCGCCGATCGATGCCTATGGAGTCGGTACCCGAGTCGCAGTGCCGGCCGATGCCCCGACGCTGGATGGCGTCTACAAGTTGGTGCAGTCCGTGCACGCGGGGCAGACGCGCCTGCACTTCAAAGCCAGCGCGCACAAGGTTTCGTACCCGGGCTGCAAGCAAGTGCTGCGACGCTTCGATGAGCAGGGCAAGCTGGCGAGTGATCTCGTGCTGCTGCGCGACGATCTGCGTGACGGCAGCCCCGGTGAAGCGCTGCTGCAGCCGGTCATGCGCCAGGGGGAACTCTTGCCGCTCCCGGAACTCGGTACCAGCAAGCTGTACTGCCAGAACCAGCTGGCGGCCCTGCCGGAACGCCTGCGTCAGCTCGAAGAGAGTGCCGAGCCCTATGCCGTGCGCATCGACGAGGGGTTGGAGCAGCTACTGGCAGAGTTGAAGCAGAGCCGCGACGCCGGTCGCTGAGACTGGTGCCCGGTTCCTGGAGCTCTGGTGGTGGCTAGGGTTGTACCGTGCGCAGCTCGAGCTGACGGCCGAAGGCGCTTTCGAATAGGGAACTCTGGTTGCGGGTCTCCCAGAGTTCGACGGAGGGCTCCTCGCGTGCAGCCAACTCGAGCGTCACGGTCTTGTCGTCGATCTGGGCGCGCACGTCACGCACACGGCCGGCACGCGAGCGTTCGAGCGTTTCCGCCAGCCGCAGGCAGGTGGTGAGCATACGTAGCAGACGCTTGTCACCGGCGTGCATCAGGCTCTGAAGAGAGCCCATGCGCGGAGAGCCCTTGTGGTGGTAGCGCACCATGAGCAGGATCAGCGTCTGCTCGCGGTGGTCGAAGCCGACCAGAGGCGCCGAGCCGAGCAGGTAAGCGCCGTGCTTGTGGTGGCGGTAGTAGTCGATCGTCGAGCCCAGGTCGTGTAGCTCGGCGGCAGTGTCCAGCAGTTCCGCAGCGTCCTCGCCCAGCTCGTGCAACGGCTGCAGACACTCGAACAGGCGGCGGGCCAGATGACGTACGTGGAGCGTGTGTCCCGGGTATTGATCCTGGCGATCCGGATGCAACCCGGAGAGCTGACGGTAGTAGGCCGAGACATTGCGACGCGCGAAGGCGCGGACGTCGGGCACCAGGTGGTGCGGTGCTGGCAGGAAGCGCCCGTAGAAGGCGCCCTCGCGGAGGCCCTGGCCGGAAATCCACAAGCCGTCCCGGCCGCTGGCGTGGAGCAGCCATTGGAATACCAGAGCACCGGCGAGGATGATGTCGGCACGATCGCGGTGGATGCCCGGCACGGTGCCGCGCTGCGCCGCCTTCAAGCTGCACAGCTCGGAGATCAGTTCGTCGAGTTCGCGCAGCGGCAGGAAGTACCCATGCAACAGGCTCAGCGGGTACTTGCACTCCTTCTGTACCGCACGGGCCAAGTTGCGGATGGTGCCCCCCATGGCGATCAGCGGTACGTCGTCGGCGGCAATGCGCTGGGCGACGTGGCCCAGGTGCTGTTCGACACTGGCCTTCAGGCGCTTGAGTTCGCTGTTCTTGGGTGGATCGTGCCCGAGGAAGGTCTCGGTCAGGCGCACGGCCCCGAGTGGGTAGGCCTGGCCGTCGACGTACTGACGTCCCTCCATGCGGGACACCTGCGCGCTGCCGCCACCGAGATCCATCACCCAGGCGTTGCTCTGCGCGAAGCTGTTGGCGACGGCACGTACGCCGCATTGGGCTTCCTCCTCGCCGGAGAGCACGCGCAGGTGCAATCCGTCCGGGACGCGCAGGCGCTCGCGGTCGCCGGCGTCGCGCAGAGCGCTGGTGCCGAAGACGTCGAAAGGAGCGAGCTCGAGGTCGCTACCGGTGCGGTAGTCAGCGAACAGTTGCAGAGCCGCCTCGGCACGGCCGATGGCGGCGTCGCTCAGGCGACCGTGGCGGATCAGGCCTTCCGCCAACCGGATCGGTTCGCGGATTTCGTCCTCGAGCCGGAACCAGGTACCGGGTTCGTAGGCATAGACCACCAGGCGGGCTGTATTGGACCCGAGATCGACCAGGCCGAGACGGTGCATCACAGACTCCTTGCCACAGCTCAGAATTCCCTGCCGTCCGAGGAGTGCTCGGGCTCGCCGTGTTGGCCCCACTCGTCGCGCGTCTCGGGCAGTAGGCGGATACCGGTCAAGTAGGCGGCACGGCCAATGATATGACCGGCGACGGGGGCCGTGAGGAGGAAAAACGTGATCACTAGCCCTGCTGTGATCGTCGTCTCTGCGTCCCGGAAGTGAGCTGCCGCGCCCAGGGCCGTGCAGGCGATGCCCAGGGTCGAGGCCTTGGTGCCGGCCTGGAGACGCAGCATCAGGTCGGGCATGCGCAGGACGCCGAGGGCCGCGATGAGCATGAAGCCGGCGCCGATCAGCAGGAGGAATGCGGCCGCGGTGGTCCAGATCAGCTCGCTCATGCACTCTCCTTGGGGGTCTCTCGCTGGGTGGGCCGACGGTCGGGCTGGTGACCACGCCGCTTGAGGTGGTACGCGAATGCGACCGTGGCCAGGAACCCGACCAGGCCGAGCAGCAGGGCAGGGCGCAAGTAGGGCGCCTGGTCGCTACGCACGGCGTCGACCAGGATCAGGCCGACCGTGATCACCGCGATCAGGTCGAGCGCCACGACGCGGTCCGCGAGGGTCGGACCGAGGCTGAGACGCAGCAGGCTCAGCAACAGCGCGAGGAGTAGCAGGCCGGCTGCCAAGTCGAAGGCCCAGCTCATCGTAGGAGCTCCAGCAGCGGGGTTTCGAAGGTGTCTCGGATTTCACGCCGGACGCGGTCCGGATCGCTCGCGAACATGGCATGGACATAGAGAACGCGACGCCCGCCGGTGAAGCAGACGTCGAGGCTCAGCGTGCCGGGTGTCAGTGTGACGAGGTTGGCGAGCAGCGTCAGCTCGAGTTCCGTCTCGGCACGCAAGGAGATCGCTAGCACGCCGGGGTTGGCGTAGCGATGACGCGTCAGCACGTCGTGGGCAACCTGCAGGTTGGCGCGCACGAGGGCACCCGCAAAGCGCAGGGCGAAGAGCAGGAGCTTGGGTACCTTGGCGGTGTAGCTCAGTCCCTGTGGTTGGCTACCCTGAGCTGCTCGCGCGGAAGGTCCGCTGTTGCCGCTGTGCTTACCGGCGTGGGGGGCTCTGCTGCCCGGGCGCGAAGTGCGGCTCAGTCGCTCAGCGCAAGCCAGCAGAGGGTAGCCGAGCAGGAAACCGACAAACAGCTGCGGCAGCGTCACTTCGCCGACGAGCAGCGTCCAAGTGAAGGCGAGAAGTACGTTCAGCGCGAGGCCGGCTCTCATGGAACCTCTCCCAGCGAACCGCCCAGCGCCGGATCCCCCGGCAGGGGTGCTCCCGGCAGGGCTGCTTCCAGGGCAGCGTCTCCCAACACCGCCCGGATGTAGGCGTCCCGGTCGAGGAGTTGCGCGCCGGCTTCCTGTGACAGTTCGAGCAGTGGGCCAGCGAAGACGGCGATCCCCAGACTGACGGCGGTCAGCAGTAGGACCGGCAGCAGCAGGGCGCCGAGGACCGGCATTGGTGGTCGGCTGCCCGTGCCGCTGAGTTCCTGTTCGACACGCGTGTCGACGCCCCAGTAGACCTCGCTCCAGATCTTGGTCATTGACAGCAGCGTCAGCAAGCCGACCCCGAGGGCACACGCGGCAATGACGTACTGCTCGGCCCGCAGGCTGGCCTGGATCAGCACGAGCTTGGCCCAGAAGCCGGAGAAAGGTGGCAGCCCGGCGAGCGAGAGTGCCGAGATGGCGAACAGCACAGCGACGCCTGGCCGACTGTGGAGCAGGCCACCCAGTTGCGCCAAGCGACCGGTGGTGCGCAGGCGGTAGATCAGGCCGGCGATCAAGAAGAGGTTCGTCTTCACCACGATGTGGTGGACGATGTAGAAAATCGAGCCGGCGAGCGCCAGCGGTGTCAGCAGCGCCAGCCCGAGCAACATGTAGCCGATCTGGCTGACAATATGAAACGACAGGATCTGTCGGACCTCATTCTGCGCCACGGCTCCGAGCACGCCGAAGACCATGGTCAAACCTGCCAACCAGAGCAGGAGCAAGTGCGTCAGGCCGAGATCTTCGACGAAGAGTGTCGCGAAGATGCGCACGATGGCGTAGACGCCGACCTTGGTCAGCAAGCCGGCGAACAACGCTGAGATCACGGGCGGTGGAGTCGGGTAGGAGGCCGGGAGCCAGAAGTAGAGCGGGAAGATCGCCGCCTTGAGCCCAAAGGCGAGCAGGAAGAGGAGCGCGATCGGTGTTAGTCGCTCGGGTTCGCTCATGCTGCTCAGGCGCAGCGCCAGATCTGCTAGGTTGAGCGTCCCGACGCTGCCGTAGAGCAGACCGAGCGCGGCCAGGAAGAAGGTGCTCGAGAGCATGTTGAGCACGAAGTAGCGAATGGCTCCTTCCATCTGTCGCTTCTCGCCGCCCAGCGCCAGCAGGACGAAGGAACTGAGCAGCAGGACCTCGAACCAGACGTACAGGTTGAACAGGTCACCGGTCAGGAAAGCGCCGGTGACACCGAGCAGCAAGAACAGGAAGAGAGGATAGAAGCCGAAGCCTTCACGCTTGCGATCCTGGGCCGAGATGTCGAAGGTGGCAAACGCGTAGAGCAGCACAGCCAGCCCGGCGATCGAGGCCACCACCAGCAGCATGGCGGAGAAGAGATCCGCCGCCAGGGTGATACCGAACGGGGCCGGCCAGCCGCCGGCCTGCGCGCTCAGGATGCCGCGCTCCTGCACCGCGCGCAGAAGCACGACGGCACTGCACAGGAGACCTACGGCACCGATCAGGGCCAGTGCCCGCTGGCGTCGAGGGTGACGCCAGGCGAGCAGTGACAGCGCGGCGGTGGCCAGCGGCCAGAGCAACGGTAAGGCGAGCAGCAAGTCGGCGCGCGCGTGCGGCGAGAACACTGGTCAGCCCTCCGGTGATCCCAGGCGGTCCAGGTCGTCGTGGCCGACGGCGTCGTGCGCTCGGTAGAAGAGCACCACGGCGAAGGCAATGATGGCGAAGCCGATGACCAGTGCGGTAAGAACGAGCGCCTGGGGTAAGGGATCGGCGTACGGCAGTGTCAACGCCTCGGCGCCTTCGGGTATCAGAGGCGGTCGGCCGCGCGTCAAGCGGGCACTGACGAAGAGCAGCAGGTGTGCGGCATGTCCGAGAAAGATCAGTCCCAGGATGACCCTGACCGGTGTGCGCCGCAGGATCAAGTAGAAGCCAGCGGCGTAGAGAGCGCCGATGACGACGGCGAAGAGAACGTGCATCTTCAGTCTTCCTCCGCCAGTGCGAAGACCACCCACAGGGTGACGCCGAGAACGAGCAGGTAGACGCCGAGGTCGAAGAGCAGCGGGGTACCCAGCTTCAGCGGCCCGAGAGACGGGAGGGTTACCGTGGTCCAGGCAGGAGCCAGCAGCGGTCGGCCCAGCAGCAATTGCCAGCTGCCGCTGGCCAACGCAGTGAGTAGACCGATCGCGGACAGGGTTCTCGGCTCGACTCCCAGGCTGGCCCGCGCGCGCAGCGGGCCGTGCGAGAAGATCAGCAGTGCGAACGCTGCGGCAGCCGTCAGCGCACCGATGAAGCCACCGCCCGGTTGGTTGTGGCCGGTCAGTAACAAGAAGATCGAGAACAGCAGCAACAGGGGCTGGAGCAGTCGCGCTGCGGTGCGCAGCACCAGCGAGCCCATGACCTCCATCAGTGACGTCCTCCGCTCTTGCGCGCGCCCAGCGATGAGCCTCCCGGCGGCTTCAGACGCAGCAGGGCATAGACACCCAAGCCCGCCAGCGCGACGACGGTGAGTTCTCCCAGCGTGTCGAGAGCCCGAAAGTCGACCAGGATCACATTGACCACATTGCGTCCATGGCCGGCGGGCACGCTCTGCTCGGCGAAGAAGGCGGAGATCGCAGCATCGGTCCCGGCGGCTCCTGGCCCCGTCACGGCTAGCGAGTGGAGGTCGAGCGCCAGCAGCACCAGGGTAGTCATCAAGACTCCGGCGCCCGAGGCCAGCAGGGCGTCGCGTCGGCGACGCGACGGGGAGGAGAAGCGTTCAAAGTGCGGCAAGTGGTAGAAGGCGAGGACCAGGAGCACCACTGTCAAGGTCTCGGTCACCATCAAGGTCATCGCGAGGTCGGGAGCCCCGAAAAGCAGGAAGAGGGCAGCCACGGCGAAGCCGACGACGCCGAGAGCAGTGACCGCTGCCAGGCGATGTGTCGCTGTCACCGCGACGCCGGCAGCACCGAGAAGGATTCCTGCCAGCGCGACAGCAGAGAAGAGGAGAGGCGTGTCGGCCAGCTGCTGCAGCCCTGCCGTCGGCGATTCTGGAACTGCACGCAAGAGCAGACCGGTTCCGAGCAGGACGACGGTACTGGTGATCACCAGGCGCAAGTGCCAGCCAAGCGTTCCGCCTTGTAGCTTGCGGCTCTGCCAGCTCGCAAAGCGCAGCACACCCGAAACGCCGGCTTGCCAGGTACGCACCGGCAGCTCACCGAGCCCCTGCTGCAGCCAGCCGAGGTGCCCACGGCTGCGCTCACGCCAGCGCTGGCCGGCGGTGGAGACGTGGAAGAGATAGAGCAAGACGCCGCTGGCCAGGACCGTCATCTTGAGCACGAAGGCAAGGCTGCCGTAGCCGGCGGGATCGTCAGCCAGCATCACGGCTCGACCCTGGACGTTCGATGTCGCGGGTTCGACCCACCACTGACCGGGCCAGCTCTTGACCGTGCCGAAGACGAAGCCGATGACGCCCAGCAGCACCGGTGCCAACCACAGCTCGGTCGGTAGAGGCCTGCGCACCGGCGTCGGCGGTCTGCCGTCGGCGGCCAGGAACGGGCGCACCCCGGAGAGGCCGGCGGCGACCACGGTCCACACGCTGACCAGCAAGACCAGGGCGACGATCCAGACTGGACAGCGCGTGCTCTCCAACGTCGCCTGCAGCAGGGTCTCCTTGCCCAGAAAACCGTAGAAGAGCGGCGCACCTGCCATCGACAGTGCGGCTAGTATCGCGGCGACAGCGAGCCCTGGGAACTGCCGGCCGGCTTGCGACAGTTCTTCCACGTCGCGGGTGCCAGTGGCGTAGTCGAGCGCACCGGTGGTCAGGAACAGGGTGCTCTTGTACAGTGCGTGAGCCAGGATCAGCACCACGACTGCCTTTTCCGCGGTGTCGGCGTCGAGAGCGAGCAGGAAGAACAGTGTCCCGAGCACGCTCACCGTGGAGTAGGCCAGCACGCGCTTGAGATCGCGATGGCGCAGGGCCAGCCAGGCGCCGACCAGCATCGTCGTGATGCCGAGGCTCGCCAGCAGCGTGAACCATTCGGAGGTACCGCCAAGGACCGGATGCAGGCGCGCCAAGAGGTAGACACCTGCTTTCACCATGGTGGAGGAGTGTAGGTAAGCGCTGGCAGGCGCCGGTGCGGACATGGCTCCGGGCAACCAGAAGTGAAAGGGGAACTGCGCCGACTTGGTGGCCGCACCGAGGACGATCAGCAGGAGCAGTGGCAGGTACAGTGGATGGCTGTGCAACTGCTGCCGCCAGGCAGGATCGGTGGCTGCCTGCAGCAATTCCGAGATCGAGCCGGTGCCGCTCGCGAGTACCAGCAGGAGCAAGCCAGCGAGCAGACCCAGACCACCGAGCGCGGTGACCAGCAAGGCCTGGAGGGCAGCCTTGCGCGCTGCCTCGCGACGATGACCGAAGCCGATCAGCAAGTAGGAACTGATGCTGGTCAATTCCCAGAACAGGAACAGCAGCAGCAGATCGTCGGCCAGCACCAGGCCCAGCATGGACGCCATGAAGGCGAACAGTGGACCGAGGAAGCGTCCACGATCGCGGCTGTTGTCAAAGTAGGCACCGGCATAGAGCACCACCAAGCCGCCAATAGCGCACACCAGCAGCGCGAAGAGCAGGCTCAGGCCATCGAGCCGGAACGCCAGGTCGATGCGCGGCAGGCCGAGATTACTGCCCGCGATCCACGGGTGCTGCCAGTGTTCGAAGGCGCCCTCGGTCACACTCGCGGTGCGGCGGGCGAACTCGGCCGCCCAGGCGAGGGGGACCAAGGCCAGGAGCCTGGGCGCCCAGGTTCCGGCCGTGCCTGGAGTCTTGCCACCGGGCCGCTCGGGGCCGCTGCCCGCATCCCGAGTGCCGCCGTGTGATTCCAGCGAGGCAGCCCAGCGGCAGAAAGGCGCCGCAAGCAGCGCGAGTAAGAAGAGCGACAGGATAGCGGCGAGCACGATGCTGGTCAGGCCATCTCTGTCAGGTCATTTCGACGACGATCTTGCCCAGGGCTCCACCCCCGGCCATCGCCGCGTACGCGTCGGCGATGTCGCTGAAGGGCAGGACGCGGTCGATCGTCGGTTTCAAACGTCCGTCCGCGAGGCGCGGTAGTCCGAAGTCGCGAAACGAAGCGACCAGCTCACTCTTCTCAGCGCGCGAGCGTCCCCGCAGTACCGAGCCCACCAGGTGTAGGCGCTTGCGCAGGATCAGGCCGAGGTCGAGCTCCGCCCGTCGACCGGCAAGCAGGCCCAGCAGCACCAGGCGACCGCGCGGTGCCAGCACCTCCAGCGACCGAGCCAAGTGTTCTCCGCCAACCAGGTCGAGCACCAGTTGGATGCCGGCATCGCCCTCGGCGCCGGTCACCCGGTGCACTTGCTCGACGAAGTTCTCACCGAGCAGGATCAGCTCGTCCGCCCCCAGAGCCAGCAGCGGCTCCAGTCGGTGGCGGTTGCGGCCGGCCGCCAGGGTGCGAGCGCCCAGCTCGCGAGCCAGCTGCACCGCGAAGGTCCCCATGCCGGACGAGGCGCCGAGAATGAGCACCGTCTCGCCGCGTTGCAGCTTGCCCTCGGCGACCAGATTGGTCCAACCGGTCAGCGCCGCTTCCGGCACTGCCGCGGCCTGGGCCCAGGTGAAATTCTCGGGGACTGGTAGCAACTGGCCGGACGGCACCGCCGCCAGCTCACCGTGACCACCGCCGGCGAGCAAGGCCATGACGCGGTCCCCGATCTGCCAGTCGTCGATACCGTCGCCCAACTCTTCGATCGTGCCGGCACACTCGAGACCGGGCACTTTGCTCTCACCGGGCGGCGCCGGGTAGCGCCCCTGCAGTTGCAGTAGGTCGGCGTGATTGATGGCGCTGGCGGCGATCCGTACCAGGACGTCTCCGGCCTGGGGCCGGGGATCTGGCAGTTCTCCGAGGCGAGGCTGAAGGTGGCTATCCGGCAGGACCGCGAGCATGGTCTCTACTCCCCCGTACAGACTGTGCGAACACATCCGATGGTGATGAATCCGATAGTGATGCAGCCGAAACTCAGACGCGTCGCAACGATGATACACCGAGGGCGGCTGCCGGAACCCGGGTAGGGAAGTGGAGCCGCCCTCGTTTCTACATTGTGCTGCGAAGCTTCGGCTAGAGAGAGGCCGCTACGGGTGCCGCCTGCTTGTCAGCGACCGCTGCCGCTGCCGCCGGAGGCGTGAAGTACAGCTCGCCGAGGTCGCCTTCGAGCCACTCCTGGTTGCCGTCCAAGACGCCGAGGGCGGTGCGGTACTTGAGCATGTCGTCGTTGCTCCACAGGTCGCGGAACATCTGCTTGACCTTGCGCCGGGCATTGCGGCAGAACAAGTCGGCCAGTTTCTGCGCCTGCTTGGCCTCGGCCGCGCCGGCCTTGCGCATTGCCTGTACACGGCTGACTGAAGCGGCCATGGCGAACAATTCGTCGGCAATGTCGACGATACGGAAGAGGAAAGCCTGCTTGAACTGCAGCTTGGCCTGGTGAACCATCATGCCGTGGAAGATCTGGCGTGCCAGTTTGCGGCAGCTACGGTCGACGAAGCGCAGGTGCTTGGCGTTGGGGCCGAACTCAGAAAAGCGCGGCCACAGGCCCCAGCCGATCCAGCGGCTCGGGTACCACCAGGCATAGAAAGCAGCGATGCCTGGCAGTGCCGCCAGCTTGGTGCCCATCGGCACCTTGGACTCGACCATGGCACCGGCGACCTGCAGGTGCTTGTCGACCGCCTCGCGGGCCATGAACAGACGCATGATTTCGTCCGAGCCCTCGAAGATCCGGTTGATGCGGAAGTCGCGCATCATGCGTTCGACACCGATCGGCTTGTCCCCGCGCTGCCGCAGCGACGCCTCGGTCTCGTAGCCGCGGCCGCCACGGATCTGCATCAGATCGTCGACAATGTCCCAGCCGCGCGTGGTGTTCCATAGCTTGCATGCCGCGGCTTCGAGGCGGATGTCGAAGTCACCGCTGTTGGACATGTGCGTGGTGACGCGGGCGATCGACTCCATGGCGAAGGTGGTCGCAGCCATGTCGGCGATCTTGTGCGACAGCGCCTCGTGCTTGCCCACGGGCTTGCCCCACTGCACACGCTCGTTGCTCCACTCGCGCGAAATCTTGATCGCCACCTTGGCGGCACCGACGGCGCTGTTGGGGATCGACAGGCGGCCGTCATTGAGAGTGGTGAGCGCGATTTTGAGGCCGCGGCCTTCCTTGCCGATCAAGTTCTCACGCGGCACGCGCACATTGGTGAACTGCATCTCGGCGTTGGCCAGAGCCTTCAGGCCCATGAAGTGGCAGCGGTTGAGGATCTCGACGCCTTCCCAGGCGGTCTCGACGACAAAGGCGCTGATCTTCTTGCTGCCGGGGTGCGTGGCCATGACCACCACCAGGCCGGCGATGGTGCCGTTGCTGCACCACAGCTTCTTGCCGTTGAGGATGTAGGCGTCGCCCTCGGGCGTCAGCTCGGCGGTCGTTTCCATGCGCGCCGGATCGGAGCCGACACCGTGCTCCGTGAGCGCGAAAGCGGAGATCTCACCCCCGGCACAGCGCGGCAGGTACTTCTGCTTCAGTTCTTCGGTGCCGAAGTTCTTCAGCGGCTGTGGCACGCCGATCGACTGGTGGGCGGAGAGCAGGGCGGTGAGGTTGCCGTCGTAGGTGCCCAGGAAGTGCATGACCTCCTGGTACTCGAGCTGGGAGAAGCCGAGGCCGCCGTACTTCTTCGGAATCTTCATGCCGAAGGCGCCGAGCTTGCGCAGGCCGTCAAGCAAGCCTTCCGGGTATTCGCCGGTGCTGTCAATTTCGGCCGGGTCGTACTCGCGCACGAGTTCGCGCAGGGCGTTGTAGAAGGCGGCGAACTCCGGTCGCTCGGGTGGCGAGGCAGGGTAGGGGTGCAGCAGGTCGAGTCGGAAGTTGCCCATGAAGAGTTCCTTCATGAAGCTGGGCTGCAGCCATTCCGTTTGGCGCGAGGCCTCGGCGACCGCCCTGGACTCCTCCTCGCTGACGTGACGCTCAGCCTGAGGTTTGTTGGACATGTGCTTCTCCTTGGTGATGCGTGGGACGTGTCGACGCGGTGTGCGGATCACGCTGTGAAGCCGGTGCCTCGAAATTCGGGCATTGCCGACCTTCCGGAAAGAGGTTCGCCGTGGTCACGGCAGTGGTTTCCGGTCTCCTACTATTGTAGCAGGCGAGGCCCAGAGTGTCGACGCGCCGCGGTGCGGCAATCTCAGCTGGGTTGACGCAGAGCTGAGTAGCGACGGTACTGCTTCGGTCTGCCGCGGTGCGGCATCCCAGTGCGGTATCCCAGTGCGGCATCCCAGGGCGGCAGCCAACTGCCGCACTCTACTGGCACTGGCGTCTGGTCCAGGCAAAGAGTAAGCTGCGTTGCCATGAAGAGGAGACGCGAATTTCAGTTCAGAGCGCAGGTGGCCGTTTTTCTCCTGGCCTGCCTGGCTGCGACGTCGGTCTCGGCGCACAATCTCGAGTTCACCGATACCATTGTGCTGCTCAAGAACGACGGTACCTACCAGGTCGATCTCGTCTGTGATCTCGACGCCATGGCCTTGGGCGTCGACCCTGTACGCGCCGATGATGCTGAGCTCGTTGCGGCGCTGCAGGCCCTGCAGCAGGAGCAGTTGCAGGCTGAGATCGACGGCCTACGGCAGACGTTTCTGCGCCGCGTCCGCCTGCGCTTCGATGGCCAGGGACTCGATGGCGAGCCCTACAGCGGTCAGGTCGTGACCCCCGACGTCAGTTTTCCAGACGCGGGCACCTCCATTGCCAGCGACGCCGAAATTGCGACCTTTCTGGGCCTGACCGCGCGTCTGCGCGGAAGCATCCCCGAGGGTGCTACGAGCTTCACCTTACGTGCGTCGAGAGCTTTCCCGCCCGTGCTGATGACCGTTCTCGACCAGCGCTACGGCGAGCGCATTCTGCTCGAACGCGGCGTGCCGAGCGACGCCTATTTGCTGGATCGACCAGCGGCGGAGCAAGAGCACGACCGCCTGACCGTCGCCGGCCGCTACCTGGTGCTCGGCTTCTGGCACATTGTGCCCGAAGGCTTGGACCATATCCTCTTCGTGCTCGGTCTGTTCCTGCTCAGTGCGCATTGGCGGCCGTTGCTGTGGCAGGTCAGTGCCTTCACCGCCGCTCATACCCTGACGCTGGCGCTCTCGACCTACGGCGTCGTGCAACTGCCTTCCGGCATCGTCGAGCCGCTGATCGCGCTGTCGATCGCCTACGTGGCGGTGGAGAACCTGTTCACCAGCGAGCTCAAGCCCTGGCGGCCGGCAGTGGTCTTCGCCTTTGGCCTGTTGCACGGTCTCGGCTTCGCCGGCGTGCTGTCCGAGCTCGGGCTGCCAGATCGCGACCTGGTGACCGCCTTGCTGACCTTCAACGTCGGCGTCGAACTCGGTCAGCTAGCGGTGATCCTGATCGCCTTTCTGCTCGTGGGGAGTTTCCGCGATCGCCCCTGGTACCGTCAGCGAGTGGTGGTGCCAGCATCGGTATTGATCGCGCTCACCGGGCTCTACTGGGCGGTCGAGCGGGCCTTCCTCTGAAAGCCCGCTCGGTTCAAGGCTGCGCAGTCGGCTCGACCGATCGCTGAGGTCGTCCACGATGCCGCTCGTAGAGCAGCTTCTGACGATCCCGGCGTTCGTCGAAGTGCTCGCCGGCGATCCACGCTTGTTCGATGCGGGTGCGCACCTCCAGCGGATTGCCGTCGGTGACGATGAGGGTCGCCTCCTTGCCGACCTCGAGCGAGCCGAGCTGGTCCCCGACGCCGAGGATCTTGGCGGCGCTGAGGGTGATCGAGCGCAACGCGGCGTCCGGGTCGAGGCCGTAGGCGACGGCGGTCGCCGCCTGCAAAGGCAAGTTGCGCGTGTTGGCCGAGCCGAAGCTGATGCCGCGACCACAGATGGCGAACGTGACACCGGCGTCGTGCAGGCGGGCCGCCGCGTCGAAGGCGTGATCGTAGCCGTCCCAGGTGCGGCTCGGGTTGCGATGCACGCCCGAGAGCAGGACGGGCAGGCCGCGCTCGGCGAACTCATCCGCCAACAGGGCTCCGTCCGGCCCGACAACCAGGACCACGGGGGCCGCCAAGTCGTCTTGCTCATCCAGCCACTCGAGTGCGCCTTCGACCTGCTGCACCTCGTCGGCGTGGATGTAGAGTGGCAGGCTGCCTTGACCCGGGGCGCCCTCGAACAGTCGCGTCAGCGCTGCCAGCTTGGGGTCAAAGGCGAAGGGTTCGGCGTTACCGGCGTCCACGGCCCGCTGCGCCGCGTGATAAACGCGCGCCTGGTCCATCCAGGTGTTGAGCGTCTTCAGGGCTTCTGTGCGCTGTCGCTCCAGCTGTTCCTCGCTCTGGGGCGGGCCGAAGGCGGGGGCGGTGAAACGCGGGAAGCGCAGGTGCAAGCCGGCATCGCCGCGGACGGACATGCCCTCCCAGGTCCAGCCTTCGAGCCGCATGACCGACGAGATGCCGCTGAACAGGCCGCCGGACGGCACCGTGTGCGCCACCAGGACACCCCCGCTGACGGTCACCGGCAGCAGCTGCGACCCGGGATGGAAGGCGACCTGCGTACGAACGTGCGGGTTGACCTGGCCGATCTCGGTCGTATCGATAGTGGAGTCGACGGCGCTGATCTCGACCAGGCCGAGAGCGGTCAGCGCGTCGATCATGCCCGGGTAGATGTGTTTGCCACTGACATCGACGATCTGAGCGTCTGCCGGTAGGTTGACGTCGACACCGATGGCGGTGATGCGGCCGTCTTCGAACACCAGTGTCGCGCCGACGAGCGGCTCGGAACTGATCGGATGGACGGTGGCGCCGACCAGGGCCACCGACTCGGCACCTGCCGGCGGGCTGAAGCCCAACAACAGGACACCGAGCAGCACGAAAGCCAGCAGCAAGGTAGCCGGCAGTGCGGACCTCAGCGGGGAAGGTAGAGGGAGGGCAGAGGGGCGGAGCGAGCGGTTCATGGGTGGGCCTCCCCGCAGCCTTCGGCGCCGTGTCCGTCCTGGAGGACTTCCAGGTACGCCGGTTCCGGTGGCGGTTGAGCGGTCAAGGTGGGCGATTCGTCGGTCGTGGCTGGTACGGCGTCTGCGTCTTCGACGGTATCCGGTGTGCCGTGCAGAGCGCGGACTTTGGCGAGCAAGGCCTGGCGCTCAGCGTGCCATTGCTTGCGCGCTTCCAGGTCGCGCTGGCGGTCAAAGTAGGGCCGGCCGTCGATCCAGGTTTGCTCGCAGCGGCTGAGGGTGGATAGTGGATGGCCGGTCCACAGCACGAAGTCGGCGTCCTTGCCCGCTTCCAGGGAGCCCACACGGTCGTCGACTCCCAGCTGGATCGCTGGGTTGAGCGTCACCAGCTTGAGCGCGTCTTCCTCGCTCATGCCACCGTAGCGCACAGCCTTGGCGGCTTCGGCATTGAGGCGGCGGCCGAGTTCGGCGCTGTCGGAGTTGAAAGTCACCAGGACGCCGCGCTCGTGCATGATGGCGGCGTTGTAGGGAATGGCGTCGATGACCTCATACTTGAAGGCCCACCAGTCGCTGAAGGTAGAAGCGCCGGCACCGTGGGCGGCGATCTCGTCGGCGACCTTGTAGCCCTCGAGGACGTGCTGCAGCACGCGCACCTGGAAGCCGAAGTCTTCCGCGGTGCGCAGCAGCATCAGGATCTCGTCGGCACGATAGGAGTGGGCGTGCACCCAGCGCTGGCCGTCGAGGACTTCGAGCAGGGCGTCGAGCTGCAGGTCGCGGCGCGGCGGCACCAGGTCCCGCTCGCCGGCCGCCGTACGTTCGTCGTAGCTCTGCCAGGCTTGACGGTAGTCGAGTGCAGCCTGCAGCGCGTCGCGGATCGATTGCGCGACGCCCATGCGGGAGCGCGGGAAGCGCGTCGACGTGTCGCTGCTGGCGCGCTTCGGATTTTCGCCCAGCGCGAACTTGATGGTCGGCGGGGCATCCACGAAGCGCAATGCGTCGACGCCGGCTCCCCAGCGGAGCTTGATCACCGCGTTCTGGCCGCCGATCGAATTCGCCGAGCCGTGCATGATGTGCGCCGCCGTGGTCCCCCCCGCGAGCTGACGGTAGATCGCGATGTCGTAGGGATCGAGCACGTCCTCGACCCGCACCTGCGCGGTGACGATGGTGGTCGACTCGTTGGTCGAGCTGTCCATCGCGATGTGCGAGTGTGGATCGATGATGCCTGGCGTCACGTGGAGGCCGGTGCCGTCGATCTCGAGGGCGTCGGCGGGTGCCTCGAGGCCGTTGCCGACGGCTGCGATCTTGCCGTCGCGCACCAGTAGATCGGCATCTTGGAGCACGCCGTCTGGGCCGTTGGTCCAGATGGTGGCCCCACGTACCAGCACGGCGGCGGGAGCCTCGGGGACGGGCGAGCGCCAGGCGTCGAGGTCAGGGCGGTGTTGCGACGCGTGTGCCGCCGTCGGCAGCAGCGCGGACCCCAGGGTCAGGGTGCCGGTCATCAGGGTGCCGGTCATCAGGGTGCCGGTCATCAGCGTCCAGGTCATCAGCGTCCAGGTCAGGCGCATGGACGAGCGGGCAAGGTGACGATCGAGGCTCATCGGATGTCCTCCTGTGCGCTGTGACGAGAACCGCTCGGTGGGCTCGCGGTGCGGCTACCAGTGATGGTGAAGGGCCCCATCGGACTCTCACCGCCGCCGCTCAGGCGGTCACCGCCGAGGGACAGACTCATGGTGATGGTGCCAGGCAGGCCGATCGGGGTGGCGTCATAGGCGATGTCGAGTGTGGAACCGGAAACGGTGGCCGAGCTGAGGGGCAGCGAGTCGCCGCCCTGCATGCCGATGCTGCCAGTGTGTGCGCCCGCCTCGCCGCTGATCACTAGCTCCATCTGGAATTGCATGCCACCGCCCGCGGTCAGGTCCAGCTCCCACGTACCGTTGGGATTCACCTTCGGTGGTTCGTTGGTCTTGATCTCGTAGCGCCGGCCGTCGACCCAGGTCTCCAGGATGTTCGGTTTGTCGACGAAGAGATCGCCGTCGACCACTACCAGGTGTGCCAGCTTGCCGGCTTCGAGAGTGCCGAGCCGGTCCTCGACACCCAGCCAGGTGGCCGGAGTGGTGGTCAGGGCAGCCAGTGCCTGCTCGCGGGTCAGACCGCGCTCGATCGCCCGAGCCAGGTTCTCGAACAGTTGTACCGGCCGCCCGCCGTGGCTGGTGAAGACGACGGTGAGGCCGGCATCGAGCAGCAATTGCGGGTTGTTCGGCGCCGCGTCCCAGTGGCGCAGCTGCGTCAGGTCGACGCTGTAGGCCGGGTCGTCTTCATCGCCGACCGCCGGCGGCTGCGGAAAGTCGAGTGGCAGCACGAGCGGCAGGCCGGCGGCGGTGAGCGTGTCGAGAATCTGGTACTCGCGGCCGTGGCCGACCAGGGCCGCGTCGAGCTCGAACTCGGCCGCCAAGCGTAGGACGCGCTGGCTGTCCAGCGGATCCCGCGTGTGAAAGACGAGCTGCTGGCTGCCATCGAGCACGGCAGCCAGCGCCTCCAGGCTTCGATCGACCGGCGGACGCGCCTGCGCCGGATTGCGCTCGTAGGCTTGCCAGGCGCGGCGGTACCAGCCGGCGTCGAGCAGGCTCTGGCGGAACACCGCCACGGCGCCCATCGTCGAGCTGGGATAGTCCTCGGGGTCATTGCCGCCGCTGGGAGCCCGCAGCGCTGCGTACTGGGCGCCGGAGCGCACGAGCAGATCCCGTGCTGGCTCGCCGTCACCCACCGCCAGCAGCGCGCTGGTACCGCGGAAGACCCCCTCCTCGAGGACCACCAGGGCACTGGTGAAGCCGGCACCGCGCAAACTGCTACGGGTACCATCGTCGAGACCCAGCCAAGCCGCCTCGCGGGTCGCGTGCAGGCCTTGAGGCTCGACCACGCGCATCATTTCGGATGATCCCCCGCCGGGAGGCTCCGCCGCCTCTTCCTCCGGCCACGACTGCGGCACGTAGAGGTCGATCAGGCCAGCATAGACGGTGTGTCCTTCATGATCCCAGACGCGCGCGTCAGCCGGTGGCTCGACGTCGGCGCCGGCTGCCACGATGACACCGTCGCGTACGACCACGGTGCCGCTGTCGATGACCTGCCCCGGAGCGACCACGATGCGCACCTGTGTCAAGGCATGAACTGCCGGGGGGCCGGCCGCGGCCAAGGGAAGGGCCGGGGCGGTGATCACGGTGGCCGCCACTATCAAGGTCCGGGCTAGAGCAGCCCGAGCCAGCCTATGCAAGAGGGCTCGTCGTCGCATGTTTGCCTTCCGTCAGGTGGGGGTCGAGAAGTGGGTAAGGGGTGACATTCGCCGCCGCAGTATGTCAGATTCCACAACGGTCCTAGAATTCCCGTTACGAGACGATTGCGAAGGAGACCTTCATGTCTTGGCAACTGTTCCAAGTAGACGCGTTCAGTGAACAGCCGTTCGGTGGCAACCCGGCAGCGGTCTGCCTACTGCCTTCGCCGCGGCCGGAAGCCTGGATGCAGGCAGTCGCCGCCGAGATGAACCTGAGCGAGACCGCCTTCCTGCAAGCGCGTCGAGACGGCTTCGATCTGCGCTGGTTCACGCCGACGGTCGAGGTCGACCTGTGCGGGCACGCGACACTGGCGAGTGCCCACGTGCTGTGGCTCGAGGGCTTGGCGAGCGAGCAGGAGACGATCGACTTCCACACCAAGAGCGGCGTCCTGAGCGCGCGTCGAGACGGCGATTGGATCGTCTTGGACTTTCCCGCCTTGTCCGGCCGCGACGTGCCGCCGCCGGACGGCTTGCTCGACGCCCTCGGCGTCGCGACCCACGAAGTCGAGCACGTGCAGAACAGTCGCTTCGACCACCTGGTGCACGTGCGCACGGCGGCGATAGTCGCACGCCTGCAGCCGGACTTCGCACGCCTGGGCCGCGTCGAGACACGGGGCGTGATCGTTACCGCGGCTGCAGACGGTGGCAGCGACGGCGTCGATTTCGTGTCGCGTTTCTTCGCTCCCGCCGCCGGCGTCGACGAGGACCCGGTGACTGGTTCTGCGCATTGTGTTCTGGGGCCCTACTGGGTACCGAGGCTGGGCAAGGAGACCTTGCTGGCGCGTCAGATCTCGCGCCGCTCTGGCGACGTGCGGGTCACGTTGGCGGGGGAGCGGGTGCTGCTGGGCGGTAAGGCGGTGCTGACGATGCGCGGGGAGCTGCTAGGCTGAAGTTTCTGCCATGGATACCTTGGCTGGTTTCCTTGATGGGGTTCCGAGTGCTGCTTGCCGAGTTCGAGCCAGCAACCAACGTTTGAAGGGCAACAGGAGGCGATGCGAATGTGCGAGCGAGAGGGACAGAGTAGGACGGAGCGCGACCGGATGTCAGCATCCGTGGTCGCGAGAATGTGCGGACTTCTGGCTTGCGTACTGCTGGCACAGGCTTGCGGCAAGAGTGCACCGCCGACGGATGCGCGCCTGGAGCGCATCGCCGAGCTGGAAGATGCGCGCGACGACAGCGGATTGTTGGTGCGCTACTTGATCGAGGGAAACGAGGTCGTGCGGGCCCGTGCCGCGCGTGCTCTCGGCCGCCTGCAAGATCCTTTCGCGGTGCCGGCGCTGGCTCGCGTGGCGAAGGAAGATGTCGATCGGGCCGTGCGCCAGGAAGCCGTATTTGCGCTCGGGCAGTACGGCCTGGCAGAGCAGCTTGACTGGCGCGGCGACAAGTCACCGATCGAAGCGACTGCCGCCACCACGGTTGCGGCCTTGCTCGGCGATCCCGACATCCAGGTCGCGGCGCTCGCGACCGAGGCCTTGGGCAAGTTGGCGCCAGCGCCGAGCGTTGTCGACGCGGAGGCACGGCTGCTGGAGCAGCTGAACTCTGAGCACGCGTCGGTCCGCGTCGAGGCCGCTCACGGACTCTTCCGGCTGCGTTTCGCTCCCCTGTGGCGGGGCCAGGCCGAGCAGCCGCCGGCGTTGAGTGACTCGGCTGTCGAGGCCCTCGGAGGTGCGCTGGTGGACGCCGATCCCGGTGTGCGCGAAGCGGCCGCGCATGCCTTGAGCCGCTGGGGAGAGCCGCGCGCGATCGACGCCCTGGTGGCCTACCTGGAATCCACCGCGGCTGGTGGGGGAGTCGCAGCCGAGGAGTGGACGCCGGTCTTCGCACTGCGGGCGCTCGGCCGCAGTGGAGAATCCGCCGCGACGGCCCCAACACTGGACGCCATCGCGAGTCGGCTCGACGATGCCGATCTGCACGTACGCCTGGAGGCCGTGACCTCGCTGGCAGCCCTAGCCGCGGCTGAGCGGCTGCCGGTGCAGCTGGTCGAGGATGCCAGCTGGTTGGTGCGCGCGGCTGCCGCGTCCGCCTGGGCTCGCGGTACGAAACCCGGAGAGTTGGACGCTCTACGGCGTCTCGAAGCGGATGCCTCGCCGGGTGTCCGTGCGGCGGTGATCGAAGCCCTGGCCCAGCGGCTGGGGAAGGACGCGGTCGAGGAACTCGATGGTTATCAGAGCGATGAGGACTACCGTCTGCGCGCCGCTGCCGTCCGGGCGGCCAGGTTCTTGCCAGCGGAGGAAGCCGCGGCGCGTCTGCGTCGTGCTCTCCGAGATCCGGACGTACGCGTCGCCGTAGCAGCCATCGAGCCGCTGGCGGGCTTGGCTACGCAGGTGCCCGACGCGGAGCCGCGGGCCTGGTTCGGTGAGGTGCTGGCGACCGAGGATCTGTCGGTGCGCGGCACCGCGCTGACCGTCCTACCGCAGCTACTCGCACAGCCCGGCATCGAGTTGCCCGACTTGCCGGCACACCTGACCGCTGCCTATGACGCGTCCGCCGGCCTCGACTGGATCGAAGTGCGGGAACAGCTGATGACGGCTGCCGGCGAACTGCCGCCAGAAGATGCGGCGATCCTGCCGCTGCTGCGCCGCGGTCTCGAGGATCCGGCGCCGTCGGTGGTGGCGCTGGCGCGCGAGGCGTTGCAGGCGCGCGGCGAGACCGTCGAGATTGCCGAGGAGGAAGGCACTGGCACGGCGACTGGCACGGCGACCGAAACGGTGCCGGCGGAGGACACGCGCTCAGCCTTGCTCGACGTCGACTTCGAGACTGCGCCGATCGTCGTGCTGGAGACCGACAAGGGGACGCTCCGCGTCCAGACCCTGCCGGCCGACGCGCCCGTGCACGTCGCCAACTTCGTCCAGCTGGTCGAGCAGGGCTTCTACGATGGTCTTCTCTGGCACCGCGTCGCGCCCAATTTTGTCATTCAAGGCGGCGACCCGCGCGGTGACGGCTGGGGCGGTCCTGGCTACAACCTACGCGACGAGATCCATCCCGTTCAGCGCTACCGTCGTGGCACCCTGGGCATGCCCAAGGCCGGCAAGGACACCGGCGGTGGCCAGTTGTTCTTCACCCACATCCCGACACCGCACCTGGACGGCAATTACACCGTCTTCGGGCAGGTTGTCGAGGGCCTGGAGGTGATCGACGCGATCGAGATCGGTGACCGGATCGTGCGCGCGACCGTCGAAAGCCCATCCGTCGAAGATCCAGCCACCGAAGATCCAGCCGTCGAAGATCCAGCCGTCGAGCGCTAGTCCGTGTACCCCAGCGCTCGCAACGCCTTCTGCGCCTCCTCCGAATCCGCGTCGCTGCCCGCTTCGACATTGTCGCGCAGCCAGCCGAAGAGTTCACGGCGCAGGCGCCTCACCTGCTCCGTGTGGTCCGCCGTCTCGTCCTCGGCCAGCAGGTTGCGCGTCTCGCCGGGATCGCTGGGCAAGTGGTAGAGCTCGTAGGCCTCGGGCACCAGGCGCTGGCGGCGTTGAGTCTCAGGTAGGTAGATCAGCTTCCAGGCCTCGTCCTGCACGCTGCGATAGTGCGCGGGCTTGCGGCCGGCTTCGGCGAAGGCGTACCGCGACAGCGCTTCCGTCCGGGTGGGTTCGAGATCCGGCAGCAGCCAGGGCAGCAGGCTCTCGCCCTCCAGACCGTCGACTTCGACCCGTGGCAGCGCCAGGTCGAGCAGCGTCGGGTAGAGGTCGACCAAGTCGACCGCGCGCTCGACGCGTCGCTGTTCAGCCAGTGAGCCGACGGCCGGCGCACCGTCCTGAGCGCTGCCATAGCGGACGAAGAAGAGCGGTACGTGCGAGGCGGCGTTGTAGGGCGTTGGGCCATGCTCGAAATAGGAGCCGTGGTCGCCCAGGCTCTCACCGTGGTCGGCGGTGAAGATCACCAGTGCATCGTCGAGCAGGCCCAAGGAGCGCGCGCGCTCCAGCACCGCCTGGATGTGCAGGTCGGTGACCAAGATGTTGGCGTCGTACTGCGCGACGTAAAAGCGCAGCTCGTCGTGGTCACCGATGCGTCGGCCGCGGGTGTTGCGCAGGTCGACGCGCTCGTCCCCCTGGTAGTAAGAGTCGTCGAGGAAGGGATTGTCGAAACCGTCGGGCAGGATGTACGGCACATGTGGATCCGAGTAGTGCAACCAGACGAAGGTACGGTCGACGTCCTGCAGACGCTCGAGCAGCGGCAGCGCACGCTCGTTGACCTCACCGGCCCACAGTTGTTCCCGGAAAATGGTCGGCTGATCGGAGTGGCCGTCGCCCCACGTCTGCAGGTACTCGTCGAAGCCCGCGTCCCAGCCCAGATCTTTGGACAGGACGGCGTTCGAGATTACCGCGGCCGTGCGATAGCCGGCGTCGTGAAACACCTCGGGCAGTGTGTGGTAGGCCTCGGGCACCTCCACCGCCGCCGCGTGCGTCATGCCGGTAGTCTGCGGGTAGCGCCCAGTGAAAATCGAGGCGAAGGAGGCGCCGGTCTTCGGCCATTGAGCGATCGCCTTGTCGAAGGTGACGCCGCTGGTCGCTAGTTCCCGCAGGTACGGCGAGGTGTCCCGCGGATAGCCGTAGAGGCTCATGTGGTCGGCGCGCAGTGTGTCGACGGTGATCAGGAAGACACGTTGGGGTGGTTGATAGTCGCCGGGCAGCAGGGAGTGCGCGCGCGTCGTCGAGGAACCGGCGGAGGTCTCCGCGGGTGGTGTCGAAGGGGCGCGGTCGCAGGCGATCTGAGTTCCCCACAACAGCAGGGTAGTCAGCAGGCCGAGACAGGCATGAGCGGAGCGAGCAGAGGAGACGGAAGCAGGCGAGGTCGTACACATAGGTCACACAGGATATCAGGAGTTCGGCGCTGCCAGGTTCTCCCCTTGGCCGGTCTACGCTAGACTTGCCCTCCGTGATTCGCCCCACCCTCCACCGCACCGTGTCGCTGCCCCTGGCGTGCCTTTTCCTGGTTCTGCTGGCTTTCCCGCTGACCTTGGGCAAACCCGGCCTGCCGCCCAACTTGAAGGCGGACGAGAGCGCCTACTACCTGATGGCGCTGAGCCTGTTCCACGACCGCGACCTACGGCTGGAGGTCGAAGACGTCGATCGGGTGTTCCACGAGTACCCCTACGGGGCTGTGCGCAACCTGATCGCCATGACCGACGACGGCTGGAACAGCGCCTACTTCGGCAAGCCCTACGTCTACAGCCTTTTTGCCGCGCCTCTCGCCGGGCCTTTCGGTGCCGACGGCATGATCTTCTTCAACATGCTGCTGTTGGTGGCCATGATCTGGATGGGCGCGCAGTACCTGCAGCGCTTCAACGCCCGCCCGCTGTCCGAACTCTTCGCCGCCGGCTTCTTCCTGCTCGCCAATGCTGCCCCGTACGTCTTCTGGTTGCATCCGGAAGTGTTCAACATGGCGTCGATCACGGCATGCCTGTATCTGGCGTTCACCGGTGCATCAGTGGCGATGCCGCACGAACCGCGCGACCGGCGAGCCTTGCTGCGCGCGGCCGCCTCCGGTGCCGTGCTGGCGCTAGCGGTCTACAACAAGCCGATGTTCGCGCTGTTGGGCATCGCGCCGTTGGTCGCCTACCTGTGGCCGGCTCACCGGGGCGAGGAAGAGGTAAGTAAGTCTGGCGAGGTGGGCGAGGGTAGCGAGGCAGGCGAGAGTGGGGGCGACGGGGCAGAAAGCTGGCGTCTCGGAGGTCGGCGTGCGGTAGCGTGGGTGCTCGGTGCGATCCTTGGCATGGCTCTGATCAGCGGCCTGGCGCAGCTACTGACCGGCCATCCATCATCGTACCTGGGGGTGAGTCGCCAGGGCGTGACCGTCTGCGAGCCGGGCAAGATCCCCGCAGCCATCGTGCCGGCAGAAACCTTGGCGGACACCGACGACAACAGCGCCGCGGCGCGCGAACGGGAGGCGGTCGCGCATTCACCGACCGGCAATGCCTGGAGCTGGATGTTCCGGGTGCCGAGGCTGATTCCAGGCGAGTTCTTCGAGAACCTGAGTTACTTCCTGTGGGGCCGGCACACGGGGTTGTTCCTCTACATGCCCTTCGCCGTGCTTGCCGTGATCTTCTTTGGCCGCCACCGCTGGCAGGCCTGGAGGCATCGGCTCGAAGCCCCGCGCCGCGATCCCGGGCGCTGGGCCCTGCTCGCCGGCCTGGTTGCCGTGGCGCTCTTCTTCTTGCTCTTCATCTTCTTCAACTGGCATGGTGGTGGCGGCTTCATCGGCAACCGCTACTATGTCAGTGTCTACCCAGCGTTTCTCTTCCTGGTGACGGTGATCCGTCCACGCTGGTTGCTGCCGGTGGTCTGCTTGTTCGGCGGCCTGTTCCTGGCGCCACTGCTGATCACGCCCTTCGGCTCCGGCGTACCCGAACCGACCCTGCAGGCGCACGTGCGCAATGCGCCGTTCCGCGTCTTCCCGCTCGAGCTGTCGCTGCGCAACGTGCCCGGCTACGAGACGACCAGGATCGGTGATCTGCGCTTGCGCGGCCGCAAGGATGTGTTCCTGCCGCAGGGGGACGAGATCTGGCTGCATGGTTCGACGCGCAGCGAGATCCATGTGCTGAGTCCCGAGCGCCTGGAGCAAGTGACCTTCGAGCTGCGCAGTCCGGCACCGAACAACGAGGTCCGCCTGTGGCTGGGCAGTCCTTGGTGGACACAGCACTACGAGTATCTCCACTTCACCCAGGCCGAGCAGGTTGCCCGTTTGCAACTCGAGGCCGGGGAGCCCTATCGGGTGCGCACCGTGCGCTTGTACGACGACGCGACCGGTGAGATGAGCCTGGGCAAGATCTACGTCTACCGCCTGGTCGTGCAGTCCAGCACGGGCCGTGTGCGGCCGTGGACGCGCTTCTATCCACCCAATCCCTGTCCGTACTTCACCTACGACGAGACGCGGCAAGAGAACTTCTTGGTCGGCGTGGGGCTGGCCTGGTTGGGCCAGAATGTCGACCTCGATGCCGATCTCTACGCCGTGCGCTGGGGCCAGATCGACGCTCCGGCGAGCGTGACGGTGGGACAGCGCTTCCAGCTCGGGACGCGAGTGTTCAACCAGAGCGCACTGCCGTGGCCAGGGGGCAAGCAGGCACCGGGAGCCGCGCGCGTCAAGCTGAGCTACCGCTGGCTCGACCCCAGTGGCGAGGTCGTGGCCGGCCTGGGCGATGGTGAGCGCACCGAGTTGCCGGGAACTGTCGAGCCAGGAGAGCGTGTCGTCGTGCGCCAGGATGTCGAGGCTCCGACCGTCACGGGCTCCTACTTGTTAGAAATCGACCTGGTCTATGAACGCATCGCCTGGTTCTCGCAGCGCAACGGCGGCACCACGCAGCGCATCCCGATCACGGTATTGCCCGCAGAATTGCCTGTAGCTGGACTGGAGGAAGACACGCCTTGACCGAAACTTCGACTGACCTGCCGCGCGTCGCCGCCATCGTCCTCAACTACAACGGCAAGGACGTCACGCTCCAGGCGCTGGCCAGCCTGAGCGCCATGACCTACGGTGCCTTCGACCTGATCGTGGTCGACAACGGTTCGAGCGATGGTTCCGCCGACGCCATCGCCGAGCAGTTTCCCCAGGTTCTGCAAGTGCGCACCGACGTCAACTTGGGCGCCGCTGGTGGCTGCAATCTTGGCTTCCGCTACGCGCTGGAACAAAGCTACGATTACCTTCTGATCCTCAACAATGACATCGAGGTCGCCCCGGAGATGCTCAGCGAGCT
Organism: uncultured bacterium; assembly: GCA_965368975.1. Taxonomy (GTDB): domain Bacteria; phylum Acidobacteriota; class Thermoanaerobaculia; order Multivoradales; family JAHZIX01; genus CBDUPA01. The sequence continues at coordinate 368,324 of CBDUPA010000003.1, forward strand.
GGTCGCCCTCGCCGAGGTGGATCCGCAGATCGGCTGCGTCGGACCCAAGGAGTACTACTACTGGGATCGCCAACGCCTGTGGTCCGCTGGTGGCCGCATTCGCTTCCGTGAGGCGATCACGCGGGAACGCGGTGATGGAGAGATCGATGAAGGTCAGTACGACCGCGACGAGCAGGTCGACTACATCAACGGTTGCGCCATGCTGATCCGCCGCCAGGCCATGCTCGATGTGGGTCTCTGGGACCCGCTCTTCCACCTCGCCGTCGAGGACGCCGACTTCTGCCGCCGGCTGCAAGCGCGCGGCTGGACCTGCTGGTACGCCCACCGCGCCCGCCTCTGGCACATGGTTGCCTATGCCACCGGTGTCTACAAAGCCGGCAAGACGTTTCAGACCGGCCGCAGTACCGCTCTCTTCCTGCGTCGCTACGCCGGGCCACTGCAGTGGCTACGCTCGCTCGCATTCCTCTGTGCCGCGCTGCCGGCGGCGTTTGTGCGCGAGCTCCTGAAGGGAAACCAAGGGGCCGTGGTGTCGAAAGCACGCGGCTTTGTGGACGGTCTACGCGCCCCGATGACCTCGCCACCGAGCGTTGACGCCCAGGGGCCGCCGTACCGGGTGCTCGAGTAGTACACGGGAGATCGAGATGTTCGACAATCTCAAGGCCGACACCCGGCGCATGAAGCTCATCAAGTCCAAGGCCTTTCCTTGGTACGTGCTCGAGAGCCTGCTGCTCGACAACGGCTACCAGGCGGTGGTGCTGTACCGGATGTCGCACTGGTTCAAGAAGCACCGCATTCCGTTCGCCGGCCCCTTCCTGCAGCGCCTGAACATCTTCCTGACCGGTGTTGATATCTCGCCGAGTGCCGAGATCGGTCCAGGCTTGCTGATCAGTCATGGGGTCGGCCTGGTGATCGGCGGGTACGCCAAGATCGGGGCCAATGCCCTGCTGTTGCATGGTGTGACGCTGGGCTCACCGAGCCGCGGCAAGGTCGAGCAGATGCCGCGCGTCGGGGACAATGCGTTCCTCGGTGCCGGTGCCAAGCTGATTGGTGGCATCGAGATTGGGGACGATGTGATGATCGGGCCCAATGTGGTCGTGATGCAGGATGTCCCGGCTGGGAGCAAGGTTCGGAACCCTGCCGGCATCGAGATCGTGCCGAACTAGATCTTCGCCACCTCGACGCGTGCGTCATTGAAGCACGCTCCCTCGCCGAGATCCGCGTAGGTCGCTGGAGAGAGTGCATTCGAACTGAGGCCGTTGTGGGTGTTGTGGCTCCAGATACCCTTGGGCAGCGCTGCGACGCCGGGGCGTAGATCTGCATTGACCTTCAGCGGGCAGCGCACCTCGCCCAGCTCGTTGTAGACGCGCACGTCATCGCCGCTGGTCAGCCCGCGGGCTGCCGCGTCGTCCGGGTGCAGCTCGACGGGAACGAGGTCTCGGTGTAGCTGGCCGAACGTGGAGCTGATGTGGGTGCGCAGGGCGGGGGAGATGAGGGCGAGGGGATAGTCCTCGGTTCCGGGATCGGCCTGGTAGTGATAGAGGCCGTGCGGAGTCTCAGCGTCGAGAGCGGGTGGCACGAGGTGGATCTTGCGGTCCGGCGTGCCTGGGAAGACATCGACGAACTGGATCGGCCGCGCTCCGCTGGGTGGGGGAGCGACGCCGCCATCTTGGATCTGCTGGCGCAGCTCATCGCCCTGGCCACTGCCGTCGAGGATGCGGTCGATGATCGAGTCGGCATCGCTGGCGTCTTCGGGGCGGTCGAGATCGAGACGCTGCGTGAGGTCTGCGAAGACTTCGAGGTTGGAGCGTGCTTCGCCGACCGGAGGGATCACGGGCTGCCCGTCTTGCAGGGCGTAGGCGCCGTAGGCACGCTTGAGTTCACGATGCTCCAAGAAGGTGGTGGCGGGCAGCAGCAAGTCGGCGTAGCGGGCGGTATCGGTCATCACCTGCTCGAAGACGATGGTGAATAGATCCTTGCGTTCCAGCCCCTGGCGCACCTGGACCTGCTCGGGCAGCGTCGACAGCGGATTGGCATTGTAGACGAAGAGCAGGTGCACCGGTGGGTCGGCCTCGAGGAGATCACGACCGAGGCGGTTCATGTTGAGGATGCGCGTGGCCGGCGGCGCATCGTCGACCGCCTTGCCGAGATGCTTCCAGACGCCGCTGTTGCTCATTGTGAGGCCGCCAGCGCGTCGACCGAACTTGCCAGCGACGGCGGGCAGAGCGAGGATGGCGGCGGTGGAGGAGCCGCCGTTGCGGTTGCGCTCCTGGCCGTAACCGCAGCGCAGAACTGCCGGGTGAGTCTCAGCATACATGTGAGCGAAGCGTTCGAGGTCGGCGGCCGGGATGCCGCTGACCTGGGCGGCTCGCTCGAGCGTCCAGGGGGCGGCGCGGTGGCGCAGTTCGTCGCTGCCGGTCGTGTGCTGCGCCAGGAAGTCGAGATCGGCACGATCGTTTTCGAACAGCCAGCGAATGAGGCTGAGCGCTACAGGTAGATCGGTACCGGGACGCGGCGCCAGATGCAGGTCGGCTTTCTTGGCCAGCGGAGTGCGGCGCGGATCGATGACCACCAGCTGGGCACCCGCTGCCTGGGCGCGCTGAACCACCGGTACCAGATGGATACCCGAGGCCGATGGGTTGGCGCCCCAGATGACGATCAGCTTGGCATGCTCATAGTCCTCGAACGCGACGCCAGCGAGCTTGCCGTAGAGGCCGCTCAGCGCCGTCGCGGTTGGGGCGGCACAGACCGCTCGGCGCAGCTGCGAAGCACCGAGTCGCCGGAACAGGCGGGCATCGGTGGAATCTTGGCTCAGCAGGCCGTTGGAGCCGCCGTAGCAGAAGGGGAGGATCGCCTCAGCGCCATAGGCTTCGGCGACCGCGCGCAGTTTGCCGGCGGCCAGGTCGAGCGCTTCGTCCCACGACAGCCGTTCAAAACGACCCTCGCCCTTGCGCCCGACACGGCGCAGCGGGTGCAGAAGGCGGTGTTCGCCATAGACATGCCGGTCGAAGTTGCGAACCTTGGCGCAGATGAAGCCGTCGGTGAGCGGGTTCCGGTGGTTGCCTTCCAGCCGCACCACCCGCCCGTCGTGCACCGTGACGTCGAGACTGCAGGTGTCGGGACAGTCCATCGGGCAGACGCTCGGGTGAGTTTCCGCGGGAGTCTCGGCGGCAGGGATGGGACGGGGCGTGGGTTCGAGCGGCGGCATGGTCAGGCTCCCAAGATTGGTTCGCGGCCAGCCTACCGCTCCAGCGTCTGCAGTTCCAGTACTCGGCGCGAGGTTTTACGTCTCACTCGTGGCGTAGTGCACTTTGAAACGGGGGCCGTCGTGGAAGCGGGGCGACCTCCAACTGCGGGCGACCCAGGCAGCGCCAGTGCTTCGCCGGAACAAGAAAAGGGCGCGGTGCCCCTACGGACGCCGCGCCTTTCTCCAACAGCTCTGCTGGCCGAGATTCGGCTCATGGGTTGAGCCTCCGGTCAGCTGGCGGTGAAATCAGTTCTCGGTCGGCGGAGGAGTGACCTCTTCTGTGGCCTCTTCTGCGGCCTCTTCGACTGCCTCGGTCGCATCGTCCACCGCATCTTCGACTGCCTCAGCGGCGTCATCGAGCGCTTCCTCGGTCGCCTCGGCCGCATCTTCGACCGCATCGCCCGCCGCTTCGGCAGCGTCTTCGACCGCCTCGGTCGCGTTGTCGACGGCTTCTTCGACCTGTTCGCCCGCGGTCTTCTCTTCGCTCTGACAGCCAGTCAGGCCCACGAAGCTGAACAACAATGCGACGGTCACCATCGAGAGGATGTACTTGTACATGGTTTTCTCCTTGTTTTGCAGGGTGAGTTGGCGCATGCTAGCAGGTTTCCCTGGGACGCGGGAACTGGGTAACGGGCGGTCCAGGGAAGATTATTGGCAGTCTGCATCCGTGGCGGCGAGGGTGGCGATGGCGACCCACTGCTGGTCCCAGTTGCCGAGCGGCGGCAAACGGTCGCGTGATGGATGTAGACGGTGGAAGCTCGTGATGCCGGCTCGCTTGCCGCTGCTGCGGCCGTGGAACAGGTCGTAGGTCAGGTTGCCTTCGACCTCGTAGACGTCAGTCACTACGCCAACGTGCTGGATGCCGCCTGGATTCTTCAGCAGGTCGTCGAGGTCGAAGCGGCGGTAGGTCTTGCCCTGCGTGCCGTAGAACATCACGGCTCCCGGCCGGATGTGTTCTTGCTCGGCGACGGCATCGTGAATCAGGGTGAGGCGGCCCTGCTGGTGGTACCAGTAGGCCAGGTCTCGGGTGCTGCGGTAGGGATCGACGGGCGGCCGGTCGACGCCAGGGCAGCTCTGTTCGAGGGCGCCGAGGAAACGGTGGAAGATGCCCGAGCAATCTGTCAGCTCGGCGCTGTTGTAGAGCCATCGCCGAGCTTCGATGTCGAGCGCCACACGTCGAACCTGGGTGCACAGCGAGCTACTTCCACAGCTGGTGTCGAAGCTGGTGCTCTGCGACGTGGCGTCCGAGTCGATCCCCAGGACGTGGACGATCACCAGGAGACTCACGAGAGCGGCGATGAGAAGGCGGAACCTGTACATGTAGTACCCAACAGTCTATCGCGTTCGTTCCTGGACGTGCGATGAGGGAATGAGCTGAACTCTCAGGATGTTCCTGCGTACATCAATGCCGAATCGCCCCCTACGCTCACGGTAGCAGTTACCGAGAGTGCCGGAGGCACCTACATCTCCATCTCCAATTCTGAGGAGGAAGCTATGAAGAAGCAACCAAGAAGAAGCTGACGTTGCACCGTGAGACCCTGAACGATCTGCAGATCCGTCAGGCTCGGGGTGGCGTCCAGGACTTCCAGTTCACCGAGCCGCCGATTTCTGGCTGTGCCGGCACGGAACTCTGCTACTAGAACGAACCTCCGCAACCGCGGTCCCTGGTGTCGCGAGCCGGGGCTGCGGTTGTTGCTTGTCGAGTCGGCTTTCCCGTCGCTTCACAAGTTGCGGCGATACTCGCCGCCGACCTCGTACAAGGCTCCCGTGATCTGACCCAGAGAGCAGCTGTTCACCGCCTCCATCAGCGCTGCGAAGAGGTTGCTGCCGCTCAAGGCCGCGTCCTGCAGCCGCTGCAACGCCGCTGGTGCCTTGTCTGCATGACGCGTCTGGAAATCCTCCAGGCGACGGATGCACTCCTTCTTCTCTTCGTCGGTCGCCCGCGACAGTTCAATCTCGCCTTGTTCGGACGCTTCTTCCGTCGTCTTGGGCAAGAAGGTGTTGACGCCGATCACGGGTAGCTCGCCACTGTGCTTCAGGTGCTCGTACTTCATCGAGTCTTCCTGGATGGTGCCGCGCTGGTACTGCAGCTCCATGGCGCCCAGCACCCCGCCGCGCTCGGTGAGTCGATCGAACTCGGCCAGCACGGCTTCCTCGACCAGGTCGGTGAGTTCTTCGATCACGAAGCTGCCCTGCGTAGCGTTCTCGCAGAAGGTCAGGCCGAATTCTTTGTTGATGATCAGCTGGATCGCCATGGCGCGACGAACCGACTCTTCCGTCGGCGTCGTGATCGCCTCGTCATAGGCATTGGTGTGCAGGCTCTGGGCGTTGTCGAAGGTGGCGAGCAGGGCCTGCAAGGTGGTGCGGATGTCGTTGAACTGAATCTCCATGGCGTGCAGACTGCGACCACTGGTTTGGATGTGGTACTTCAGTTTCTGGGCACGTTCGGAAGCGCCGTAGAGGCGATCCAGGGCTACCGCCCAGACGCGCCGGGCGACCCTGCCGATAACGCTGTACTCGGTGTCCATGCCGTTGGAGAAGAAGAAGCTGAGATTGGGTGCGAAGCGGTCGACATCCATGCCCCGGGAGCGGTAGTACTCGACGTAGGTGAAACCGTTGGCCAGCGTGTAAGCGAGCTGATGGATCGGGTTCGCGCCAGCCTCCGCGATGTGGTAGCCGCTGATCGAGACGCTGTAGAAGTTGCGGACGTTGTGGTCGATGAAGTACGCCTGCACGTCGCCCATCATGCGCAGCGCGAACTCGGTGGAGAAGATGCAGGTGTTCTGCCCCTGGTCTTCCTTCAAGATGTCGGCCTGGACGGTGCCGCGGACTCTCGCCAGCGTCTCGCCCTGGATGCGTGCGTATTCCGCGTCGCTGAGCAGGGCGCGGACGTCGTCCCAAGTGGCGCCGCGCAGGGCATCGGGCTGCAGCTCTTCGGCCTCGCTGATGTCCAGCCGGCCCTCGGCGCGCAGGAAACGGCGGCACTGCTGGCGCACGGCGGTATTGAAGAAGAAGGCCAAGATGGTGGGGGCCGGGCCGTTGATGGTCATGCTCACCGAGGTGGTGGGGTCGCACAGGTCGAAGCCGGCGTACAGCCGCTCGGCCTCCTCGACGGTGAACACCGCGACGCCGCTCTCGCCGATCTTGCCGTAGATGTCGGGCCGCAGGTGCGGGTCCTCACCGTAGAGCGTGATCGAATCGAAGGCGGTCGACAAGCGCGCCGCCGGCTGGCCGTTGGCGAGCAGGTGGAAGCGGCGGTTGGTGCGCTCGGACGGCCCCTCTCCGGCGAACATGCGCGTCGGGTCTTCGGCCTGACGCTTGAACGGGAAGACTCCACTGGTAAAGGGATACTCTCCTGGCACGTTCTCGGTCAGACGCCAGTACAGGCGATCGCCCCAGCCGGAGAAGCGTGGGCGCGCGACCTTGGGGATGCGACTGTCGGAAAGCGTCGTGCGGTAGTTGGCGACCCGGACTTCCTTGCCGCGCACGTGGTACACGAATTCGTCGCCCCGGTACTGCGCGTCCCAGGCGTCCCAACCGCGCAGCAACTCGAGGCAGCGCGGTTCCAGCGCCTGCAATTGGGTGTTGTAGGCGTCCATCAAGTCGGCTGCCCCTGTCTTACCGGCGTTCGTCGCGGCCTGAATCTCGTTGGCGGAGAAGCCGGTCAGCACCGATCGTCCCGTACCAGCCGCCAGCGAGCTGGTGCCATCGCCGAGCAGAAAGGCGATAGAGCGTTCGAGGGCGTCCAGGTCGGCAGCGACTTCGGCTTGCGCTCGCGCCCACGTCCGGTACTGGCGGCAGGCATCTGAGATCTCGCTCAGATAGCGTTCCCGGCCAGCTGGGATGATGTGCTGACTCGTGTCGGTGACGCGCCCCGTCCCGGCCTCGTAGTGTGACGTCCAGCCAAGGTCGAAGCGTTCGTTCAAGGCGCCCACCAGGTGTCCATAGAGCGCGTTGACCCCGCTGTCGTTGAAGTGCGCGGCGCTGGTGCCGAAGACCGGCAGCGACTCCAACGGCTGGCTCCACAGCTCGCGGTTGCGCTGGACTTGCTTGCGCACCTGGCGCAAGGCGTCCTCGCTGCCGCGGCGGGTGAACTTGTTGATCGCCACGAAGTCGGCGTAGTCGAGCATCTCGATCTTTTCCAGCTGCGTCGGAGCGCCGAACTCGCTGGTCATGACGTAGAGAGACAGGTCCGAGACTTCGATGATCGCATTGTCGCCCTGCCCGATACCGGCGGTCTCGACGAAGACGAGGTCGAAGTCGTCCTGCGCGACGACATCGACTACGGGCGCCAGCGCCGCCGAGACCTCGCCGCGGGCTCCGCGCGTGGCGAGCGAGCGCATGTAGACGCGGGGGTTCTTGAGACTGTTGAAACGGATGCGATCGCCAAGCAGCGCACCGCCGGTGCGTCGGCGTGTTGGATCGACGCAGACGATGGCGACTTTCTTGTCCGGGAAATCGTGGACGAAGCGACGTACCAGCTCGTCCGTCAAGCTGCTCTTGCCAGCGCCGCCGGTACCGGTGAGGCCGATGATCGGTGCGCGCTTTCCCTTGGCTGTACCTTCAGCGGTGGCAGACGCGGCAGTACCGTTTTCAGCTGCATACTCCGCCGCGGTGACGCGCCGGGCCAGCGGCAGGAAGGTCTGTGGACCGCCGTTGACCGACACGGGCAGAGCTGCCAGGTCGTAGTCGCAGCCTTCGAGCACCATGTTGATCATGCCCTGCAGGCCCATCTGCCGACCGTCGTCGGGCGAGAAGACCCGATCGATGCCGCTCGCGTGCAGTTGCTCGATCTCGCGCGGTACGATCACGCCCCCGCCTCCGCCGAAGATTTTGACGTGCTGGGCGCCACATTCGTCGAGCATCTGACGCATGTAGGTGAAGTACTCCATGTGCCCGCCCTGGTAACTGGTCAGCGCGATGCCCTGTGCGTCTTCTTGCAGCGCAGCCTGCACGACTTCCTCTACTGAGCGGTTGTGCCCCAGGTGGATGACCTCGGCACCGCTGGCCTGCAAGATACGGCGCATGATGTTGATCGAGGCGTCGTGGCCGTCGAACAGCGCGGCCGAAGTGATGATCCGCACTGGGTTGCGCGGCTGGTAGGGTTCGGTGGAGGAGGGTTGACGGGCAGCTTGCGCAGTGGGAGAGCTGGTCGTGGTCATGGAGTTTCGGGCCTCGAATGGTGGGTTCGGTCGCGATGACCGCGAAGGTTCAACCGGGACCCCTCCGGCCGTCGTGGCAGAGAGTTCGCAGCGGGTCGGTTTCTTGTGAGTTCGAGCAATCGCTGCCCGGGACTGGAATGCCGGGCGGGAACGCCTATAATATACGGCGGTTCGCAAGGCAGAGATCGAAGGCGGAAATCGAGTCTGAACTCCAGCCGCTGACGAACCCCAATCTATCGAGTTCTACGCACCGAGTTCCAAGGGGACCCTATGAGCAAGACAATCCTGCTGGCCGACGACAGCGTCACGATACAGAAGGTCATCGAGCTGACCTTCATGGACCAGAACTACGAGGTGGTACCGGTCAGTAGCGGTGACGACGCACTGGCCCGACTCGGTGAGATGACGCCGGACCTGGTCATCGCCGACGTGCACATGCCAGGGGCCACCGGCTACGAGGTGGCGCGCCAGAGCAAGGCGAGGCTGCCGGGTGTCCCTGTACTGCTGCTCGTCGGCACCTTCGAGGAGTTCGACGACGCGGAATACGGTGCTTGTGGTGCTGACGACTACCTGAAGAAGCCATTCGATTCGCAGGAACTGCTGCGACTGGTCGAGCAGCTGAGCGGCGGAGCCACCGCACCCGCACCGGAGCAGGCCCCCTTGGCCGCGCCGGTCGCTGAGGCTGCAGCGCCGCCCCCACCGCCGCCACCGGCGATCGATCCGCTGCCGCCGCTGGACGACGACTTGAGCGGTTTCAGCCTCGACGACGACCCGATGGACAGCTCGTCTCTGGTGATGCCGCCCGAAGACATGACAGCGGCTCGCGCCGCCGAGGCTCCGACTCCCGAAACGGGGGGGGCCGAAGCTGCAGTCCCTGAGGATCCCTTCCTGCAGGTCGAAGAACTACCCGCTCCGTCGGTTCCCGCACCCACCGCCCCGTCGATGGTCGAAGCCGCTGGCAGCCCAGCGCTGAGTGTCGACCTGACCGAAGGTGACGGCTCGTCGCAGGTGCAGCCGCCAGCCGATGTGCCGGAACCTGCCGTGGCCTCGAGTGTCGAGGCGATCGCGTTCGAGGAGCCGACGCTCGAAGAGCTGGCCGAACCAGTTGTCGAGATGGATCCGGCCGCACCGGCGCCCTCCAGCGTCGAGGCCATCCCCTTCGATCCTGATGAAACAGGCTCCTTGCTCCCGACAGTTACAGCGGCGGAACAGCAGGCTGAAGTTGCGGCCAGCGAGGACGCCTTGACCTTCGAAGACGACGCCTATTCGTTCGAGCCGCCGGAGGGCCTAACGCGCGGCGATGTTGGCGCTGTAGCAGAGGCCGAGGCGGCCGAGGTGGAAGCCTCGCCGGAAGCCAAGACCCCAGCCTTTGAGGTGCCGCACGTCGAGTTGCCGGCGATGACGTTGCCCACCTCGGGACGGCTCGAGGATGTCGAGGTTGCCGCCGACGTCGTAGAGGACGTGTTCGCCGACGAGCCTGCCGAGATGGAAGTGTCGCCGGCCGCTCCGGTACCGGCTGAGGTCGAGGTGGCCCCGGAGCCTGCTCCAGCCGAGATCTCAGCGGCTGAACCCTCTGCCGAGGAAGAGCGCGCTACCGAGGCTAAATCCGTTGCTGAGGCTGAACCCGTTGCTGAGGCTGAACCCGTTGCTGAGGTTGAACCCGTTGCTGCGGAGGCCGTGACAGAGGAACCTGCTGCCGCGGCAAGCTCTTCGACGGGTACTGGCGCTGCGGGCGGCAACGGTCAGCTCTCCGACGGCGATGTCGACCGAATTGCTCGCCGCGTCGTCGAGCTGATGGGCGAGAAGATGGCCCGCGAGCTGGCCTGGGAGATCATTCCTGACCTTGCCGAGGTGGTGATCAAGGATCGCCTGCGCGAGCTGGAGAATCAGCTGGCGTGAAGCGACCTGCTTACCCTCCAGGAAACGCGCCGGTCTTCGGGCCGGCGCTGCAGGACTCAACTCTTCGCAGTCTCGTTGCAGAGTTTTTCTCCCTCTGCCCTTTGTCTCACACTCCGTCGACTCTCTAAACCCTACGCCCATGCCTGGGTAGGACCGCCAACCTCGGCGTCCGAGGGCCTGGCTCCATGGGAGCAGGTCTGTCCCGTACCTGGACCTCATTTCGTCCCTCGACTCGACCCAACACCTGAAAACTCGCAACTTCCTCGATGAGATAGGCCGCCAGTATGGGAAACAACGCCGCGATGGACAAACACTTCGATCCTGCCAGCTACGAGCGGAAGTGGCAGAAGTACTGGGTCGACAACGAGCTGTACACGTGTCCCGAGACCTCCGACCGGCCGGGCTTCTGCATCATGATCCCGCCGCCCAACGTCACCGGCACGCTACACCTCGGGCATGCGCTGCAGAGCGCGCTGCAGGATCTGCTGGTGCGCTGGCGCCGCATGCAGGGATACAACGCCTTGTGGTTGCCCGGTACCGATCACGCAGGGATCGCGACACAGCTGATGGTCGAACGTCAGCTGAAGACGGAAGGGACCAGCCGGCAGGAAGTCGGCCGCGACGCGTTCGTAGAGCGCGTCTGGGAATGGAAGCACGAGCATCACGGGCACATCCGCAACCAGTTGGAGCTACTCGGTACTAGCTGCGACTGGACGCGCGAGCGCTTCACCATGGACGAGGGGCTCTGCCGCGCCGTGCGCGAGGCCTTCGTGCGTTACTACCGCGAGGGCAAGCTCTACCGCGGTGAGTACTTGGTGAACTGGTCGCCGCAGCTGCAGACCGCCGTCTCGGACCTCGAAGTCGAGATGAAGGAGGTGCAGGGTAAGCTGTACCATGTGGCCTACCCGATCGAGGGTTCAGACGAGCGCATCGTCGTAGCAACCACGCGTCCCGAGACGATGCTCGGCGACACCGGCATCGCGCTGCATCCGGAGGACGAGCGCTACCAGCACCTGCTGGACAAGCACGCTGTGCTGCCGTTGGTCGGACGTAAGCTGCGATTCATTGCCGACGACGTGGTCGATCCCGAGTTCGGCACCGGTCTGGTCAAGGTGACGCCATTCCACGATCCGAACGACTTCGAGATGGGGCAGCGCCACGGCTTGGAGCGTGTGCAGGTGATCGGGCTCGATGGTCACATGACCGAGGCGGCAGGGGAGTTTGCCGGCCTCGACCGCTTCGAAGCGCGCAAGCAGGTGGTCGAGGCGCTGCGCGATCAGGGCTATCTGGTCAAGGTCGAAGACCATGTGCACAACGTCGGCCATAGTCAGCGCGGTGGTGAGCCGATCGAGCCGCTAGTGTCGACGCAGTGGTTCTGTGACGTCTCCGAACCGTCGAAGCTGGCCCTGGAGGCGGTACAGAAGGGGGACTTGCAGCTGGTGCCGGCGACCCACGCCAAGACTTGGGAGCACTGGCTGTCCAACATTCGGCCTTGGTGCGTATCGCGCCAGCTGTGGTGGGGGCACCGCATTCCCGCCTGGTACAACGAAGACGGCGATATCTTCGTGGCGCACAGCTTCGAGGAAGCTGCCGAGCAGGCCGGCACCGATCAACTGACGCAAGATCCAGACGTGCTCGACACCTGGTTCTCGTCAGCGCTGTGGCCGTTCTCGACCTTGGGTTGGCCGGACGACACGCCGGACATGCAATCGTTCTACCCCACCGACGTGCTGATCACCGGTCACGACATTCTCTTCTTCTGGGTCGCCCGCATGGTGTTCAGCGGTTACCAGTTCACCGGCAAGCTGCCGTTCCACAGCGTGCATCTGACCGGCCTGGTGCGCGCCGCCGACGGTCAGAAGATGTCGAAGACCAAGGGCAACACCATCGATCCGCTCGAACTGGTGGACGAGCACGGCGCTGACGCGTTGCGCTTCACCTTGTCGATCCTCGACGTACCCGGGCGTGACATTCCGCTGGACCCGGAACGCATGGCCGGCTACCGGGCGTTTTGCAACAAGATCTGGAACGCCACGCGCTTTGCCCTGTCGAAGATCGATAGTGCCAATGATGACGACTCTAAGAGCACCGCCGAGATCGTCGTCGAGCCGGACGCCGCCTTCATCGGTGAACTGGCCGCGCCCGAGCGATGGATCCTCAGCCGGTTGTCGCGCGTCGCCGAAGAGGTCAGTGCTCGGCTGGAGGCCTTCCGCTTCGACGAAGCTTGCCAGGCGCTCTATCATTTCTTCTGGGGTGAGCTGTGCGACTGGTACATCGAACTGTGCAAGCCGGCCCTCGGTGGTGAGGCCCCACGGCCGCACGTGGCGCAGGTTCTGCTGACCGTGCTCGACCGCAGCCTGCGCCTGCTGCATCCGGTGATGCCACATCTGACCGAGGAACTGTGGCATCGCTTGCCGGGCTACAGCGCAATCGATGCGCGTAGCATCTCGCTGGCGCCGTACCCGAAGCGCGAAGAGAGCTGGGAAGATGCGGGTGTCGAGGCCAAGATGGCTGCTGTCCTGGAGGTCATCGGGCGGGCGCGCGCCATGCGTACTGAGCAGAATCTGCCCGCGTCGACCAAAGTGACGCTGCACGCCCAGGCCCAGGACGCTAACCTGGCCGATTTCCTGCATGAGCAGGCCGCACTGCTGCGCTTCTTGCTGCGCCTCGAATCCCTGGAACTCACGCCCGCGCCGGAAGGAGCCGTGCGTGATCTGGTTGCCGGGGTCGAGATGGCTTTGGTCGCCGAGGTGCCAGAAATGACCGCTACCGAGCGCCAGCGGTTGGAAAAGGATGCCGCCAAGCTCGGTGAAGAGATCGAGAAGGCTGAAGCCCGCCTGAGCAACGAACACTTTTTGAGCAAGGCTCCTGCGCAAGTCGTCGAGAGCCAGCGTCAGCGACTGGACGAGATGAAGGAACGCCGCGAGCGTATCTTGACTAGCTTGGAGTCTTGAGTCCCCGAGCAGGGACGACGTAGCCGACATCATGGAATCGCCGCTACAGCCACCCGGGTCGCCGCAAGGATCGGCTCTGGGACGCATCTTGGACGATCTTGGCCAGGTGCACTTCTCGGACACTGCCGCCTGTCAGCCCGAGAACGTTGTGCTGTTGCGCTCCGTGCCGTCGACCAACCGGCTGGCGCGCCACATCGCGGCGGAATACCTCAAGGAAGGTGAAACCGTGCCCGGGGCACTCGTGCTGGCGCTGGAGCAGACGGCTGGCCGGGGCCGTCACGGCCGGGCATGGTCCAGTCCGGCAGGGCTCGGGCTCTATGCGACGCTAGTTCTGCCGCTGGACGACCTCGCCGAATTGCCGCGCTTGCCGCTGCTCGCCGGCGTCGGCCTGGCACGAGCGTTGAACCCGCATCTGGGCGACGCGTGCCGTCTCAAGTGGCCCAATGACCTCATGGTCGACGGCAAGAAGTTGGGCGGCATCCTGATCGAGACGGAGACGCGTCGCGAACTCGCTCCCGTCGCGCTCATCGGATTCGGTATCAACTATGGCCACGCCCCCGAGCAACTACCGATCGCCGCCAGCACCTCCATTGCGATCGAGTGCGAACAGCCGCCGACCCTTGGGACGCTGGCTGGTGAGCTGGTCGGTAGCCTCTACTCCGCGCTACGCTGGCGGCGCGACAATCAGGAGACGTTGCGTCTCTACGACGAGGTCTCCCTGCATCGGCCGGGTGACATCGTGCGCTGCCGGCTGGACGGTGGCGCACCGCTCGAAGGGGTGTTTCTCGGCTTCGACCAGCGTGGCTACTTGCGCATGCGCAGCGGCGAACGCGAAGTCCTTCTCAACAGCGGGGATCTCGAGCTTCCGGGGGGCGACTCCTAGAATGTTTCAGGAAGAAAGTGCAGCGTGAGTGACAAGCAAGCCCGTGGTGGAGAAGGCGGCAAGGACCTCCTGATCCTGGTCGATACCGGAAATACCAACACCGTCTTCGGCGTCTTTCGTAACGACGACCTGCTCGAATCTATGCGCCTGGCCACCGACAGCCGGCGCACTGTCGACGAGTACCTGGCGCTGCTGGTGCCGCTGTTCAGCCAGGCGGGCCTGGCTCCGGCGCAAGCCTGCGCGGTCCTGATCAGCTCGGTCGTGCCGCCGATGAACGGCACGCTGATCCAGCTGTGCCGCCGTCTCTTTGGCATCGAACCGGACTTCATCGACGCCGAGACCGACACCGGTTTGCCGGTGCGCCACATCAACCCGCAGGAGGTGGGTGCCGACCGCATTGTCAACGCGGTGGCCGCGCGTGCCCGCTTCGGTGCGCCCGTCGTGGTCGTCGACTTCGGTACCGCGACCACCTTCGACGTTGTCGATGCCAGCGGTGCCTACGTCGGTGGCATCATCGCGCCGGGTGCCTCGATCTCGGCCGAAGCCTTGTTCTCGAAGGCGTCGCGTCTGTATCGCGTCGATATCAAGCGGCCGCCGCAGCTGGTCGGGCACACGACGGTCGAAGCGGTACAGTCCGGCATCTACTATGGCTACATCGGTCTCGTCGACGGTATCCTGACTCGGCTGAAGCGGGAGCTTCCCGACCTGCACTCCGTGCTCGCCACCGGCGGCTTGGCCGAGCTGATTGCCCGCGATTCTGAGCATATCGACGTCATCGACCAACAGTTGACGCTCGACGGTCTCAAGCTGATCTATGACTACCGGCAAAGCCAGCAAACAACCCGGCGCTGAGCCGGCAACGTCGAAGGACGAGGCGACCGAACTCGCCTACTTCCGGCGTATCGAAGATCGCTTCATCGAACTGCGCGGTGCTCCCCTGTTCTTGTCGCCCAGCGACTACCAGGTCGCCAAGGTCTGGTGGCAGGCGGGCATTCCGGTCGATCTGGTCGAGCGCTCGCTGGAAGAGGTCTTTGAGCGTCGGCGTGAACGGGGCACGGCCCGGCGCTCGGTGTCGTCGCTGTCGTACTGCGCCTCCGCGGTGGAACAAGCCTGGGCCGAAGTACGTGAGCTCACCGCCGCTGGGCATCGCCGCAGCGACCCCGCACCCAAGCTAGAGTCCGCTGAGCGCCTGCACAACCTGGCGGCGGCGCTCCCAACAGAACTGACTGACCGCCAGCGCTTCGCCGACGCCGTGCAAGCCTTGACCGGCAGCCCCGAGCACGTCGAGACCGAACTCGAACGGCTCGATGCCGAGCTGTTGCAGCACGTCGAGAGCCACCTCGACGATGCCGCTCGAGCACGGCTGACTGAGACCTTGGAAAGCACGCTGCATCGTCTCGGCGCGCGCCTCGACCGTGCAGAGCTGGAACGCGCCCGTGAGCGCCTGCGCCGTCAGCTACTGCGACAGCAGCTGCACCTGCCAGTCCTGTCTCTCTTTGCGCCCGAAGCGGGGGCCTGAAGCAGCGAGAGACCTGCACACCGGGTCAGTGCAGAGATTCTGCAAAGAAAGTCCGCAGAAAGTTCGTGCCCAGGCGACAGATCGCGGCTCCGTTTGTCGTCTATATAGGGCATGGAGCGACAACTCGACGGCCACGCCGTCTATCTAGCCCCGAAGTCCCCCGTGCTCGCACCCGCCGTGGCGGCTCTACTCGGAGCGGCATGGGGCCTGCAGATTCGGTTCTTCGATGTCCGCCTGCTGGTGCTGTTGGGTCTCTTGTCCCTGGCCTGGGCGCTGAGTTTCCGGCGGCGCTGGGGCTGGTGGTTGTTGGCGCTGGCGGTTGGTGCGACGAGCGGTGGCTTGCATACATCCGATGTGCAGCAGTTCGGATCGGAGGAAGCGGGGATGCCGGTCGAAGGCAGGCCGGTCGAGATCGTCGGGCAGCTGCGATCGGCCTGGACTGCGGACGCTGGTGATCCGGAGGGAGGATGGTGGATCGAACTGCGCGACGTGCACTGGAGCCGCCCAGCCGTAGGAGGAATGGGCCACTTACCTGGACGCTTCGTGCTCTCGATCCCTGGACCAGACGAACCGCCGGAGGCTGGCACCGTGCGTGTTCGCGGCCAGCTGCGTCAGATGCGAGAGCCGCGCAACGGCCTACCACCACCGCCGATGGGCTGGCGGCTGACCCTGGCGAGCCGACGCATGTTGCACATCGAGAGTCCGCCGCCGCGCTGGCTGCGCTGGTCGTCACGCCTGCGTCAGGCCGTCGACGACGTATGGCGCAGTGTCGAGCCTCAGGAGCCGCCGCCGGCAGCGGAATCTGCGGGTAGATCTCCGGGACTAGCCTTGACACGGGCGCTGTGGCTCGGGGATCGAAGCCAGTTGGAACCCGCGTGGCAGAGGACCTTGCGCCGACTCGGGCTGGCGCACGTGCTGGCAGTCTCCGGCTTGCACGTCGGTCTCGTCGCGGGCTTTGTCTGGCTGGCCGGCATGTCCCTGCCGCGCGGGCCACGGCTCCTCTTGCCGCTGGTGGCGGTGGTGGCCTATGCGCTGCTGGTAGGTCCGAGGCCGTCTTTGCTACGTGCGGCGGCCATGGGTCTGATGGTTGGTATCTCGTTGTCCTTGCGCCGACCTCCCGTGGCCGTGCACGCCCTGGCCCTTTTTGTGCTCGTGAGCGTGGTGACCGATCCAGCAGTCGTGCTCGATCTCGGCTTTCAGCTCTCCGTCAGCGCGACCGCGGGGATCCTGCTTCTCGGTCCTCGCTTGGCGCGGCGCTGGTGCCTGCTCCCGGCCGCTTGGCGTGTGCCTTTGGCAGCGAGCGTCGGGGCCCAGCTGGCCTCGTTGCCGATCGCGCTTCCGGCGTTCCATCTACTCCCGGTCGTGGCGCCGATCGTCAATCTACTCGCCGTGCCGTGGCTGGCCGTCCTACTGCCGCTGGGAGCTTTGTGGACAGGACTGGCCCTTGTTGTACCGAGGGAGTTGGCACGGACTCTCTTGACGCTGCTCGATCTAGCTGCGCTACCGCTGGAGCTTCTCGCGACTGTTCCCCCGGATGGCTGGACGACCTTGCCGCTGGCCGTTTCGTCCTTGGAGGCCTTGTTTCTGAGCCTGCTGCTACTGCTCCTGTTGCTCGGGACCCGACCGTGGGGGAGCGCGGTGCTGCTGGCGGGAATGGTCCTGGTGACGTGGAGTCGACCGGAACCCAAGGTGCCGGTCCCCTGGAATTCCAACGCTGCGTCACCCACCCTGAGCGTGCTCGATGTCGGGCAGGGCGATGCCTTGTTGCTGCGCGATGGCCGCAGAGCGCTACTGATCGACGGCGGCGGCTGGCGACGCGGTGACTTGGCTGGCCGAGTGCTGGTACCGGCCTTGGCGCGGCTCGGCGTCCGGCGTCTCGACGCGGTACTGATCACCCACCCAGACCAAGACCATTGCGCCGGCGCCGCGCAGCTGGCCGACTATCTGCCGGTGGAGCAGGTGTGGCTGGCGTCCGGGGTCAGCCGCGCTGTGTGTATCCAAGATTTGGTGCAGCGTCGCGGAGTACCGGTGCGCTTGGTGCGCGCTGGAGAGTCGAGGTCACTCGGCTTCTGGCGGCTCTTGTTCCAGCATCCGGCAGAGGACGGACTCGCAGGCAGGGACGCAGCAGGGACCACCAACGATCGCTCGATCGTGGTCCGAGCCGAGGCCTTCTCACGCTGTCTCCTGCTGACGGGGGATCTGGAGGCGGCGGGGGAGCGAGAGCTACGAGAGCGCTGGCGGCGAGCGGGGGAGGCGACGACGTGCGACGTTCTCAAGGTGCCGCACCACGGTAGCCGGACATCGACCACGCCCGGCCTACTGCACGACCTTCGGCCGCGCTGGGCCTTGCTCAGCGTCGGTGCCGGCAATCGCTACGGGCATCCTCATGCGAGCGTCGTGCGACGGTTGCACGGCTACGGTGTACGCCTCCTGAGGACGGATCTTCACGGCGCCATCACACTGCGCGTCGGGCCGCGGGGGACGTTGGGCGTGCATACGGAGCATAGCCCGGGGCTCGGCGGTCGAGCAGCCTCGGAAGCGAGTAGAATGACGGGCCCATGAACACCGAGTCCTCCTACCAGCCCATCGAAGCGAGTCGCGACGCTGCTGAAGGGTCTTCCGCACCGCAGCTGCAGCAGCCGGTGATCGTCGTGCTGGGGCAGACGGCCGTCGGAAAGACGGAGTTCAGCCTGGGTTTGGCCGAGGCCGTGGGGGGCGAGATTCTGAATGCCGATGCACTGCAGGTCTACCGAGGTCTCGAGATCGGTACCGCCAAGCCGACACCCGAACAGCGTCAACGCGTACCGCATCACTTGATCGACATCCTCGACCCCACCGAACGCTACTCGGCCGGAGACTTCGCGCGCCGTGCTCGGCAGGTGATCCGCGACCTGGAAGCTCGCGGCCGGCGTGCTGTCGTGGTTGGGGGAAGTGGTCTCTACCTGCGTGCCTTGCTGGAAGGCATCAGCCCGATTCCGCCGGGTGATCCGAAAGTGCGCCAACAGCTGCGCGACCAGCTCGATGAGGTCGGCGTGGCTCAGCTGTACGCGCGGTTGCGACAGACCGATCCTCTGACCGCTGAGCGCCTCGGAGCCACCGACACGCAGCGCATCCTGCGGGCACTAGAGGTGTTTCACGTCAGCGGTCGGCCGCTGTCGAGTTGGATCGCCGAGCGCCCCTTTGGAGAGAAGCGTCTGCCAGCCATCAGGTTCGGATTGACGCTTCCTCGCGACCTCTTGTACCATCGCATCGAAGCGCGGGTTGAAACCATGGTCCACGCGGGCTGGGTTGACGAAGTTCGACGGTTGTTGGCTTCGGGCCTTTCCCCGGACGCGCCCGCCTTCCAGGCCATAGGGTACCGCCAGCTGGTCCGCCACCTCCGTGGCGAATGGCCCCTGGATCAGGCCTTGACTCACATCGTGCGGGAGACGCGCCGCTTTGCCAAGCGGCAGGAGACCTGGTTCCGAAGGGAGCCAGATGTCGCGTGGCTCCCGGCTCAAGATGCGGCTCATCGGCTTCCGGACCTTGTTTGTCGAATTCGTGAAGCCGATAGTCTGGTCTGATTTTCATACGCGTCGAATCGAAGATTGAGGTTGCGCCAACGGGTGTCCTGCAATCCACTTCCCATCTTGTCCAGAACCGAGCCCATTAGTGGTTTCGGGAGGAGCCATGCCGAAGCACAGCATCAATATCCAGGACGGTTTTCTGTTCCAGAACCTCAAAGAAGCTCAGACTCTGAAGGTGACCTTGGTCACGGGGACGGAAATGTTGGGGCGCCTCAAGCGCTTCGACCGGTTCGCCGTGGTCGTCGAGGTAGACAATAAGGAATCTCTGGTCTACAAGCATGCCATCGCCACGATCAGTTTGGCGTAGGCTGCGGCAGACTGGTTGTCCGTACGAAGACGGTTGTGCTGGGCAATCCGGTCGCTCCTGCGGTCGTAAACTCTCGAAGGGGCATCCGGCGCTGTCGCCCGGTGCCCCTTGTTTACCAGGGCTCACAGGATCAGCGCTGGCGCTGACTGGCTGCTTGCTCCTGGCTGCTTGCGGTGGCGGCGGCGAAGCCCCGGTGACGGCACCGAGAGCCGCGCAAGCGATCGTTACGGCTCCGAGTGAGGCGGAGCTCGCCTTTGTGCTCGATCCGCTGGCGAGCTATCCGCTGATGCTCGATCCGCAGCGCACCGGACGCAGCCAGCAGATCTTTGCGGCACTGGTGCGCGGAGGTGCTACCGCCAGTGTCGCCGAGGTGGGCCTGGACGTGCGGCGAGCCGCCGAATTGCTGCGTGCGGAAGAACCGAGTTTGCCCGTGGCGGCGGTGTTGGTGGCACAAGCGGCATTCCTCGACGGCGACTGCCACGTGGTCTCGAGCGAGGTCGATGCCGTGGTCGAGGTCTTGCCGGACTATGCCGCAGCTCGCTTGCTGCGCGCCCGTTGCCGTCAGGTCGGCGACGATCCGGTCGGGGCCTTCGAGGATTACCGCTACCTGCTGGGAAGCGAGGTAGCGGTTGCGGCAACGGGGGATGCCATCGCGCAGGCACTCAGTGACCTGCAACCCAGGGCCCTGGAGATCGTCTCCAACCGCTTCTTCGACGCCCTGCGGCGAGGCCATTCGGAGCTTGCCGCGCTAGAACTAGAGCGCTTGGAGGCTTGGGCCCCCGAAGACGATCTAACGCTCGAGGCGCGCTGGCGCTTGGCCGCGGCGAGCGGGGATGCGAGCGCGGAACTGGCTGCGGTCGACCGCTTGCAGCGGCGCTATCCGGACAATGTGCAGCTGCTCGAAAGGCGTGCCGAACTTGAACTACAGGTAGGGGATCCGACCACGGCGGTGCGGTTGATGACCGAATTGAGCGAGTCCTTCCCGGACGATCCGGTGATCGCGGACAAGCTCGACGCTGCCAAGTTTCGCTGGCGGCTGGCAATGTCTCCGGTGGAGATTCGGCGCCTGGCAGAGTTGCCGGTGCTGAGCCGGGCCGACTTCGCCCTCTTGCTGCACGCTCTCCTGCCGGGCGTTCGGTCGGGCCAGGCGGTGCGGGCTCGCATCGCCGGGGACATTCTGCAGCATCCACACCGAGAGGAGATCGCACGCGTGATCAACCTCGGACTGATGGACGTGGACGCAGAAGTCCACCGCTTCGAACCGGATCGGCCTGTCACCCGCGTGCAGGTATTGCAGAGCCTGCTGCGTGGCTTGGAGTCACAGCAGAGCGAGAGCCCGGCGTGCGTCGGCGATTTGCAGCTAAACAGCGCACCGTCGATCAGGCGGGTCTGTGAGGCCGCGGTTGCTTGTCGGCTGCTCGCCTCGGAGGCCGACTGTCTGCCCCGAGCGGAAGCCACCGGTCGCGAAACGGTCGACCTGCTGCGCTTGAGCATTCGCGCCCTCGGCGCAGCGAATTGACCGAGCCGGTGGAAGGGAGGCCGTCGGCGGCCTTCTCAGATTGGCTCCCTGCTGCAGTGGTGGTAGGCTGAATAGCGTGGTTTGTTTCCCTTGTTGAGGTACTTTCGCTAGTCTGGCGATCTCGGGGTCCCCTCTCGTACATCAAGAGTCAGCAGCACCAACTTGGCTCTGCAGGTTCATCCACGATAGTTCCCCTCGGCGAGCCTTGGGCGGTTGACGCCTGCACGGCCAGCTGCCTCGAGTTCGCCAGGGGAGGCTCAGCCTGGGACCGACAGGCAGGGATTTAGGGACCGGAGATGGAGAAGGGAATCCTCGCTGCGATCGGGCAGACGCCGCTCATCGAGTTAGAGCGCCTGATCCCTGGTGCGCGCTTTCGGACCTTTGCCAAGCTGGAGTCCCTGAATCCTGGCGGAAGCTCGAAGGATCGGCCCGCGCGGTCGATGATCCAGCAGGCGCTGGCGCAGGGCTTGATCGACTCTGACACAGTTGTCATCGAATCGAGTTCCGGCAACATGGGTATCGGACTGGCGCAGGCCTGCCGCTACCATGATCTGCGCTTCATCTGCGTCGTCGACACAAAGACGACGCGCCAGAATCTGGAGATCATGCGTCTGTACGGTGCGGAATTGGATCTCGTCGAGCAACCGGATCCCGAGACGGGGGAATTGCTGCAAGCGCGCCTCCGGCGCGTCGAGGAATTGCGGCAGAAGTACCCGAAGCACTTCTGGCCAAATCAGTATGCCAACCTGCAGAATGCGGCGGCGCATTTCGAAACCACCATGCGTGAGATTCAGGAGGCGCTGGCGGAGGAAGGTGGTGCCGACTACGTGTTTGTCGCCACGAGTACCTGCGGTACCGTGCGTGGCTGTCTCGACTTTGTGCACCGGCACGGTCTTTCGACCCAAGTGGTGGCTGTCGACGCACAGGGCAGCTTGATCTTTCAGGACCGTCCTGAACCGCGCCACGTACCCGGATTAGGTGCCGGATTGTGCCCACCTTTGTGTCCTCGTGACGAATTGCACCACATTGTTCATGTCAGCGACACGGATTGCGTGGTAGGTTGCCAGCGACTGCTGCGGCGAGAAGCGATTCTGGCAGGAGGCTCCGCGGGTGGAGTCGTTACCGCACTGGAGCGCTTCTCGGACCGGATCGAGGACGGCGCCAGATGCGTTCTGATCCTGCCGGACCGTGGCGAGCGATATCTGGATACCATCTACTCGGACGCCTGGGTGCACGAGCACTGCGGCGATATCGAGCATCTGCTAGGGGAAGATAGAGGATGAGAGAAGACGTGGAGGACCGCCTGCGCATCGTGCGTGGCAGTGAGGTCCTCGAGTTGCTGAGCGGTCGCGAGAGCGCCGTGCTGGACGTGGTCGCGCGCGCCTACGTGGCCCATGACGAGGGCGCCAGCTCCCTGCCGCACTCGACTTTCCTGCGTTTCCCGGACGAAGCGCGCGATCGCATCATCGCCTTGCCGGCGTATCTGGGGGGGGATGGCTTTGATCTGGCGGGCGTCAAGTGGATCGCCTCGATCCCTGCCAATATCGAGCGCGGCTTGGAGCGAGCCTCGGCAGCCATCCTGGTCAACGACCGCAAGACCGGCCGGCCGCGAGCCCTGGTCGAAGGCTCGGTGATCAGCGCACGGCGGACCGCCGCCAGTGCCGCGTTGGCGGCGCGCGAGTTGTTGACGGGAGCCGACGGCCAGCGCCCTGGCAAGGCGCCCGAGACCGTGGCCTTGATCGGCTGCGGTCCGATCCAGTTCGAGATCTGCCGCTTTCTGCTGACCGTCTGGCCGCAGCTGAAGGCCTTCACCGCCTTCGACCTGCGTGCCGAGCGCGCCGCCGCCCTTGGCGAGCTGCTGCGGACTCTGCAACCCGCGTTGCAGTTCGAGGCCCTGGCCTCGGCCGAAGCCACCCTGGCGTCAGCGCCGCTGGTCAGTTTCGCGACGACGGCGGTGGAGCCGCACGTCGGCAGCCTCAACGCCTGTGTTGACGGGGCGGTGATCCTGCACATTTCGCTGCGGGATCTGGAGCCGGACGTGATCCTGGACGCCGACAACGTGGTCGACGACGCGGACCACGTGTGCCGGGCGGGTACTTCGATTCACTTGGCGGCCGAACAAGTCGGCCACCGTGATTTCATCCGGGCGCCCATCGGGGCCGTGCTGCGGGGCAGTGCGCCGCCCAGAGATCCCGGACATCGCTTGACCATCTACAGTCCCTTCGGCTTGGGAGTGCTGGATCTGGCCGTCGCGCACCTGGTGCTGCAATCGGCTCGGGAACAGGGCGTCGGGACGGTTATCGAGAACTTTCTCCCCCTGCCGTGGAATGAGCGCGGCGACGGAGGTTCAGAATGAAGCTGATCGCCTTTTTGCTCAAGAGATCACCGCGCTGGATGATCGGAGCCATTTTTGCCGGAGCCATTTCTGGCTTGTGCGCAGCCGGACTCCTGGCCATCATCAACTCCGCCATCACGCGCATGGAGTTGCAGCAAGATCCACGGGTCTTGGTTCCCATGTTCCTGGGGCTGTGCCTGCTGTCGCCGGTGTCCAGCATCATCGCTCAGTACCTCCTGCTGTTGCTTGGTCAGAACACGGTGGTGCAGTTCCGCGTGCGAATGACGCGCAGCATCCTGGCGACGCCGCTCGCGCGCCTGGAGAAGGTGGGGGGCCATCGCTTGCTGGCGACGCTCACCGATGACGTGGGGCAATTGGGCGGCAGCTTGGTACTGATCCCGGGGATCGCCATCAACGCTTTCATGGTCGTGGGCTGCCTGGTGTACCTGGGTTGGTTGTCTCTGCCCTTGTTCGGCGCCCTGCTGGTGACGATCATCATCGGCGTGGTGACCTACCAGCTACCCATCCTGGCCGGTATGCGACGTTTCCGCGCCTCGCGTGAGGAGCGCGACACACTCTTCGACCACTTCAAGGCACTCGCCGACGGTCTGCAAGAGCTGAAGCTGCACCGCCAGCGTTCGCGTGAGTTCGTGTCGCTCGTCGACCGCTCCGCCAACATCCTGCGGACGCTGCAGATCGGCGCCATGATGATCTTCAACCTGGCAGCGGTATGGGGCAACATGCTGTTCTTCGTGGTGATCGGTGTGCTGATCTTCTTCGTGCCGCTGTGGCAAGACGTCGAGCCGAGCACGGTGCGCAGCTATGCACTCGTCGTCATGTACATGGTGACGCCGCTACAGTCGATGATGCAGATCTTCCCCAACCTCGGCCAGGCCAGCGTCGCGCTCGACAAGGTGGAGAAGCTGGGCCTGTCGCTCGACGATCCACTGGTCGAGCGGGGCGACGGTGACCTGGCGGTCGATCCCGGTTGGCGCGAGTTGAGCTTCAACGGTGTCACCTACGAGTACGTTGGCGAGGATGAAGACGAGAACTTCGCAGTGGGTCCGTTCGACCTGCAGATGCACGCCGGCGAGCTGGTGTTCCTGGTCGGCGGCAACGGCAGCGGCAAGACCACCTTCGCGAAGCTGCTCACCGGTCTCTATACGCCGAAGGAAGGCGAGATCCAGTTGGACGGAGAGCCGGTGACCGACGAAGTTCGCGACGACTATCGACAGTTCTTCTCGACCGTCTTCGCCAGACCGTTCCTGTTCGAAGAACTGCTCGGCTTCGACCGCGATGACAGCTTCGACGAAAAGGTACGCGGCTATCTCGAGCAATTGCACCTGAGCGGCAAGCTGACCGTGCAGGACGGAAAGCTGTCGACGACCGCACTTTCGGATGGCCAGCGCAAGCGCTTGGCCTTGATGGTGTCCTACCTGGAAGATCGCCCGATCTACGTCTTCGACGAGTGGGCTGCGGATCAGGACCCGGAATTCCGCGAGGTCTTCTACCGCAGCATCCTTGCCGAGCTCAAGGCCCGAGGCAAGACGGTGATCGTGATCAGTCACGACGACCGTTACTACCCGCTGGCCGATCGCATCGTCAAGCTGGACTACGGTCGAGTCCGCTATGACGGACCCTACGACGGCTCGCCGTACGCCACCGGCATGGCGGATCGCCAGGAGAACACGAGCGGCGCTGCGGTACCCGCGGCTCCCGCGGAGATTTGAGGGTTCGGAAGGCAGCCTGATGAGTGAGGCAAGGCAGCGCGTCGAGCGACTGTTGGATCCCGGCTCGTTCGTCGAGCTAGATGCCCTGGTGCGGCGTCGGTGGGTGGCTGCCGGCAGTGACAGCCGGGCATCTGCTGCAGGGCGTCCAGTCGGCGACGGGTTGGTGAGTGGCTACGGCACTGTCGGCGGCAAGCTTGTCTACCTCTACGCCCAGGAGCCGCGGGCCGCAGGCTGGTCGGAGGCGAGCACCCGCAAGGTGTGCAAAGTCATGGACTTGGCGCTCGACCAGGGGGCACCTGTCGTAGCCTTGTTCGATGGTCACCGCGACGCGGCGCTGCACTCGGGAGTGCCCTTCGATCTAGAACACGCCGGTCTCGGTCTCGAGGGCATGGCCGGCTGCGGTGAGATCTGGCAGCGGCAGGTCCGCATGTCGGGAGTCGTACCGCAGCTGGCCGCAGTGCTCGGCGGCTGTAGTGCGGAACCGAGCCTGCACACTGCGCTGGCCGATTTCGTGGTGACCGTAGCTGGCGTCGAGCCGCCGGTCTTGACCCCGCCGATAGCGTCTCCGGACCGGCAAGTGCAGGTAGGTAGCCCGGATTGGCAGCCCGAGAGTCTCTGGCATCTGGCATGCGACAATGAACCGGCATGCCTGTTTGCGCTCCGGCAGTTGCTCGGCTACCTGCCCAGCAACCACCTCGACCCGGCGGCTCCCGGACCCGAAGGCGACGACGAGGAGCGCCGGGACGCAGCGCTCGACGACCTGGTTCCAGCGAGCCCGAACAAGCCGTACGATGTCTTGCACGCGATCCGGGCGGTGGTCGATGATGGCCGCTTTCTGCAACTGCAGCCGCACCACGCCCGCAACGTCGTCGTCGGCTTCGCACATCTGGGACGTACGAGTGTCGGTATTGTCGCCAATCAACCCGCCTACCTGGCCGGCGTGCTGGATCTGGAAGCTTCTCTGAAAGCGGCGCGCTTCGTCCGCACGTGCGATGCCTTTGGCGTACCGCTACTCAGTTTTGTCGATGTTCCTGGCTTCATGCCCGGTGTGCAACAAGAGCTGGGAGGCATCATCAAGCATGGTGCCAAGTTGCTCTATGCCTATGCCGAAGCGACCGTACCCAAGCTGACGGTGATCCTGCGCAAGTCCTATGGCGGAGCCTATGCAGTGATGGGCAGCAAGCACCTGCGCACCGACGTCAATCTGGCCTGGCCGACTGCCGAAGTCGCGGTCATGGGACCGGAGGGAGCGGTAGGTATTCTGCATCGCGGTGAGTTAGCGAAGGCTGGTGAGCAAGCCGAAGCCCTGCGCGCTCAAGAGATCGAGAACTACCGCCACCGCTTCTCGAATCCTTACTCTGCAACCGATCGCGGCTATATTGATGCTGTCATCCGGCCGCGTGAAACACGCCCGCACTTGATCGGCGCTTTGCGCCAACTGCGTCACAAGCGACCACCGGCGGTGCGACGCAAGCACGGCAATCTGCCACTGTGATCGCACTGCATTCCACGTTGGGAGACGTACCATGAGACTGAGCAACGAACAGCTCCGAACTTACCAGGAAGATGGCCTGTTACTGCTGCCAGAACTCTTCTCGGCCGACGACGTGGCGGCAATCAAGCGCGCGATGCAGCCGCTGCTGGAAGAAGAGTCGCCGAGCCGCGTCTTGGAGAAGGGCGGCACCTCGGTACGGGCTCTGCATGGGTGCCACCTGACACACGACTTCTTCCAGCGCTTGACGCGCCATCCCGCGCTGCTCGAGCCAGCGCGCCAGGTTCTGGAGAGCGACGTCTACGTGCACCAGTTCAAAATCAACACCAAGGCCGCCTTCGAAGGAGACATCTGGGAGTGGCACCAGGACTACATCTTCTGGCGCAATGAAGATGGCATCATGGATCCGCGTCTGGTCAACATCTCGATCTTTCTCGACGACGTGACCGAGTTCAACGGTCCCTTGCTGGTGATTCCCGGCAGTCAGCGACACGGCGTCATCCTGCTGGAGGGTGACGAAGCACCGCCCGAGGGCTACGAGGATCAGCCGGATTGGGTCTCGAACCTCACCGCCGATCTCAAGTACTCGATCGGCCGGGAGCGCCTGGCGGAGCTGGTCGAGGAGAGCGGCGGCATCCGGGCACCCAAGGGGCCCGCGGGCTCCGTGCTGTTGTTCCACCCGAACGCAGTCCATGGCTCGGCGCCCAACATGTCTCCCTGGGACCGCGCGCTGCTGCTGGTGACCTACAACAGCACCGAGAACCTACCCGAGCCGGTGCCGAATCCACGTCCCGATTTCCTCGCCTCTCGCGACTTCACACCCTTGCAGCCCCTGGCGGCGGGGGAGGGGCTGTAGGTTTCTTCGCCCAGTGAAGTACCTTCAGCTTTTGCCGCGCCGGTAGCTACTGGCTGCCGGGCGCTACGGGCAGCGGGCGCTACGGGCTGCTGGGCGAACAGTGACGAGCGGCCAGATCTGCGCGTGCATCGCCCTGCCAGGCTGCGCCGAGAATGGCCTCGACGACCAGACGTTTGTCGTCGGGGGTGAGTGGTGCCGCCTCGACCCAGTAGCCGGTTGTCGGTAGCGAGGGCCCCCCTGCTGGTGACTCGGGCGGCTCTGGATCGCCGGCTCGAGTGGCAGCCGGCTGGTAGTAGCGGCCGGCATACCGGCCGTCGCGGAAGGAGCGAGTCCACAGCCCGAAGAGCGTGTGCCGCAGGTCGACAGCCGCACACAGACGCGATCCGCGGCGGGCGAAGAGTCGTTCGACCTCGTTCGCTATCGACAAGATGTGCGCACCGAAGTCACCGAGGGCTGCCAGGTAGGCCTCACGCTGTGCCCACGCGGGCAGGTCAGGTAGCAATATCTCGGCACGCTGCTGCAAGCTCTGTCCTACGCCATCCAGTGGCGCCGCCTGGGATGGCGGCCAGAGGCCGGCCAGGTAGACGTCGAGCAGTGCATGGAGGAGCTGCTCGGCAGCGTCTACAGGGAGGTCGCGGAAGGGCCGCATCCGGCCATTGCTTCCGAGATAGCTGACGTGCAGGAAAAGACTTCCCGGATGTGATGATCCCTCTGGGAGGGGGGCGAAGTCCGCCGGTTGGCGGATGTTCGGGCTGCCGTCTTTGCGCTGGTCAGCTGCTGCGTCCGAGGACGAGATCGCGGCCCAGGGGAGCGCGTAGGCCATGGGTGCACCGGGATTCTGGTGCCAGACGAGGGCCAAGCGGGACCCCAGAGAGCGAGCGAAGTCGAGGGGTAGGGCGGCGGGTGGTTCGGCCGCGCGCCGCAGCAGGTCTTGCAGCAAGTCCGGCCCAGCAGCCTGCGTGGCGACGGGTGATTGCGCCGGAGCCGCCTGAGCAAGGCAAATAGCAAGGGCAAGGCAGAGGCAGAGGCAGGGAACCGTAGAGAGGCCAGTAGAGAGCGGGGGCGAGACGGCGGTCCAGCGGTTGAAAGGGCTCATACCTTCACCTTACGCGCGACGATCACGAAACGCCATTGCCGGCGGTCCAGCTTCACCGATAGAGGTAAGATGGCAACCCATGCAAGAGGAACCGAACTTCCGCACCGTGCGCTCCGCCTTGCTGCGCGACCCGTTCGTGCTCAGCGTCGCGGCACTGATCTTGGTGTTGGCCTTGCCGTTCTATCTTCCGTTGCTGCCGCAGTCGTCGCTGAAAGAAGCTGCGTTTCATTACAGCGACTTCCTGTTGCTGCTGCTGACGTCCCTGGCCTTCTTCCCGGCCAGCTCCGCGGTGCTGTCCGAGCAGAGCCGGCGTTTCTACCAATACTGCACGATCGGCTTCGGCTTCTGGTTGCTGATCGGTGTG
This sequence comes from uncultured bacterium, assembly GCA_965368975.1. GTDB lineage: Bacteria > Acidobacteriota > Thermoanaerobaculia > Multivoradales > JAHZIX01 > CBDUPA01. The sequence goes on from CBDUPA010000003.1 coordinate 397,250, forward strand.
CTCGATGTTCTGTCGTTGGAGACCTTGTCCATCCAGTACCTGTGGATGACCGACGTCTTCAGCGACATTCTCTACCTCCTGTTCTACCTGTCCCTGGTGATGGCCTCGGCGGTACGGCCGGACCGCCGCCCGGAGTCGCACTCGCAGCGCCTGGTAGACAACTTCGATGCTTCCGGTTCGATCCTGTTCATTTTCGGGCTGTTGGTGTACTTCATCGTCATCCCGATCACCACGAGCCCGGCAGACTACGACTCATGGCTGCCTTCGCTGCTGCTCTACGTGGTCCTCGACCTCTACCTGGCGGTGCGCTTCGGTTACCTTGCATCGACCACTCCCGGGCTGCGTTGGCGTGCCACCTACGGCCTCATGACCATCGGCGCCCTGAGCTGGGCTCTTCTCGATTTCATCGAGGCGCTGTCGCACATGCCCAATCCGTGGCTCGAGCCCTACCAGCCGACCCTGATCGATCCGTTCTGGTCCTTGCCGTTCTTGATCTTCGTCGCCGCCGCGCGGGTGCGCGACCTGAAGCTGCCGGATCACTCGCTGGACGGGACGCTGGTCCTGGCGGAGACCGAACTCGATTCCGGTCGAGGCGGTTGGCGCAAGCTGGCCGGCCCTCTGGTCATGTACACCTTTCTTTTCCCCTTCCTGCACCTCGGCCTGCACACCCTGGGTCTGCTGGCGCCCGAGGGCCGCTTCGCACGCGAGTTGCTGGTGCTGTTCTTCCTCATCTCGCTGGGTTCGATGGCGCTGGTCAAGCAGCACTTGATCGAGAATCGTAACCTGACACTGCGCGAACAGCGGCGACAGGCGGAGGAGGCTATCCGGTTGCTGGAGAAGGCCTTCCAGACCATGCCCTTGGGCCTGACCATCACCGACCTCGAGGGTCGCATCCTGTTCACCAACCCGGCCGAGGCCGAGATGCATGGCTATTCGGTGGGTGAGTTGGTGGGCCGCGATGCCTCGCACTTCGGGCCGGCGGAGTTCCGCAGCGGTCAGCGTGCCGACACGCTGTGGCGGGCGGGTACCTGGCACCGGGAGAGCCTCAATATCCGGCGCGATGGCAGCAGTTTCCCTGTGCAGTTGATCTCGCACGTGGTGCGCGACCAAATCGGGTATCCGATCGCTCTCGTGACTTCGTGCGAAGACATCACGGAGCGCAAGCGCAGCGAGCGGCGGGCGCAGCGCATGGAGCATCTAGCGGCCCTCGGTCAGATGTCGGCGACGCTGGCCCATGAGATTCGGAACCCACTGGGCGCGATTGCCCTCAATCTGCGGTATCTCAGCGACTTGCTAACGGGGGACGCCACCGAGCCGGGGCCAGAGGAAGCCGCCAAGGAGGCCCTGGAAACGATGGATGACCTCTTTGCCGGTGTCGAGCGCTTGCAAGGCCTGGTACAGGGTATTCTCAACTTCACCCGGCCACTGGTCTCCAACTTGACGCGCGAGGATCTCAGCGACGTGCTCACTTCGGCGCTCGGTACCGCCACGGGAGTTGCCAAGGAAGCAGGCGTCGAGGTCGTGCGCGAACTGCGCCACCCACCGACCAAGGTCGACGTCGATGCCGCTCAGATCAAGCAGGTCTTGACCAACCTGATCGAGAACGCGGTGCAAGCGATGCCAGAGGGCGGCCGCATTACCGTCACTTCCCAGCTGCTCGGTGACACCGTCGAGATCCGAGTCAGCGACACCGGCTCCGGGATTTCACCCGACAATCGTGAGAAGATTTTCCAGCCCTTCTTTACCACCAAGGTGACCGGCATCGGCCTGGGCTTGGCGATCGTCTTCCGCATTCTCGAGCAGCATGGCGGACACATTGCAGTCGAGGACGCCGATGCCAGCGGCGAATCCACCAGCGCGCCGACAGGCAGTACCTTCGTCTTGACCTTACCCGTGGCCGGCACCCACGATCCGCGAGATGTGCCGCTCGATGTGACTCCTCCCGAGTTCCCGAACGAGTCCGCAGCAGCCCCCCAATCCGACGATCCGGCACACCTCGACCGCACCCTGCGGCCAGAGTCGGTAGCGCAGCCGGAGACTTCATCCGAGGAGAACAAGCCCACCCATGTCGCCAGCAGCTGATGACCCCACCCGCGGTGCCAACCGTGCGCGCCCTACCGTCCTCCTCGTCGAAGACGACGATCTCTTCCGACGTTCCCTGCACAAGGTGCTCAAGCAGCACTACCGGGTTTCGCAGGCCGCGGATGCCGATGCCGCGGTTGCACAGCTGACGGAGACCTCACCAGACTTGGTACTTCTAGACATCATGTTGCCGGGTACCGACGGGTTGCAGGTGCTCAAAGAACTACGGCGACGCGATCCCGAGTTGACTGTCCTGATGCTGACCGCGGTGGAGAAGATCTCGACCGTCGTCGAAGCGATCCAGCTCGGAGCCACCGACTACCTGACCAAGCCGGTCGACACGGACGAATTGGTGCTCACCATCGACCGTGCACTCGAGGCGGCGGCGATGAAGCGGGAGTTGGCCCAGCGACGGGAGCTGCAACGGCTATCCAACCAGCGCTTCCAGCTGATCGGTGAGAGCCCGGTGATCCGCCAAGTGCGGCACGATATCGACGTGGTCGCCGGCACGGACGCGACAGTGTTGCTGGAAGGCGAGACTGGCACCGGCAAGGAAGTGGTGGCGCGAGGTATCCACGCGGCGAGCAAGCGGGGGAGCGGAGCCTTCGTGCCGGTCAACTGCGGTGCTCTGCCCAAGGACTTGATCGAGGCAGAGTTCTTCGGCCATGCGCGCGGTGCCTTCACTGGTGCCGACCGTAGCGGCATCGGCAAGTTCGAGCTGGCGCACGGAGGCACGTTGCTGCTCGACGAGATCGGTGAGCTGACACTGGATGCCCAAGTCAAGTTGTTGCGAGTGCTCGAAGAACAAGAGTTCTATCCGGTCGGTGGCAGCCGGCTACGGCGCGTCGACGTGCGTGTGATCGCGGCCACCAACAGGGACTTGCAAGAACAGGTGCAACAGGGGACCTTCAGGGAAGATCTTTACTTCCGCCTCAACGTCTTCCGCATCGTCTTGCCCCCGCTGCGCGAGCGCGGCGAAGACGTCATGCTGCTGGCCGAGCACTTCTTGGCACAGCTCAACCGAAAATTCAGCAAGCACTTCACCGGCTTTGAACCTGAAGCTGCCGAGGCCCTGCTGCAGCGATCCTGGCCGGGCAACGTGCGTGAGCTTCGCAATCTGATCGAACGCCTCGTGCTGGCAGAAGACGGCGAGCGCGTCACGCTGCCACACCTCGCCTTCTTGCGTCCGTTGGGCATGGGGCGGTACGTACCGGCTGGTTCCACGGCGTTGACTTCGGGCAAGTCGACCTGGGACGAGTCAACCGCGGGTCCGAGCGCTCCAGCGGAGAGTTCCGAAGGGGCTGCGGATGAGGCCACGGCAGAGCGCTTCCGTTTGCCGGCCGAGGGGCTGGATCTTGAAGACCTCGAGAAGGCACTCATGCGGCAGGCGCTGGAGCAAGCGAAGCAGAACAAGGCCAAGGCGGCCCGGCTGCTCAACCTATCGCCGCCGACCTTCTACTACCGGCTGCAGAAGTACGGCATCGAGTAAGAGACGCGGCCTGGCTGGTACACCAGGCTTGCCAGGATATGGTGAGGTGGAGTCCAGCAGCTGAAGAGAGAATTCGCAGCCGAGTAGCCACTCCTCACGCCGTATTCCCCCCGTCTAAAATCCTGCAAAGTACCTTCCTGTAGCGGTTTACGCTCCTCTTTGGAGCGCTTCTCGTGACTGGCGCGTTTCTTGCTTACCTCCAAGTGTAGCGACTCGACGCACTCCGTGCTCGCACCGTCGCTCAATGATGTCGCTCGATGAGCTACTCAATGGAGGTCCCGATGACACGCCGCAAGCAACCGCGCCTTACGCCCCGAAAGAAATCGACACAGGGGTTCACCCTGGTCGAACTCCTGGTCGTCATGGCGATTGCGTTCGCCCTCATGATGATGGTCGGATTGCCGCTACTCAACACCCTGAACGCCCGCAAGCTCGACGGTTTCGCCCGCCAGGCGACAGTCCTGATGCGCAAGGCCCGCCTCGAGTCGATCGGCAACAACGTGCCGGCCGTCGTGGTGATCGATGTTGACCGCGGCGAAGTACTGGCTTTTGGCGATGTGCACAACGGAGCGGGAGACCTGCTGCGTCCCGACTTCGCCTACACACCGGTCGCGGGGCTGCTCGGCAAGGACACCGACTACCAAATAACTCGTCTCCGCCTGCCCAATGGAGTCGACTTCTCGGCACCAGCCGGCCACGACGTTCTCAGTGGTTTCACCACCAAGCGTCCGGCCTACAATTCTGATGGCATCGAGGTCGCATCGCTGCCGGCCGGTAGCGGTCTAGGCGGTGGCTTGGGCGGGGGCTTGGAGGGAGGCCTCGCAGCTGCTTTCTGGAGCGCTGACGGAGATGGCGGCGACTACGGGGGCACCATCGAGACCTGGGGATGGGAGGAAGACACCTCTTCCGGCAACTTCAACATCGATCGACCGCGCCTGGTGTTCAGCTCGACCGGATCCGTTCGCACCACGGGCTGGGTTCGGGTGGGAGACAGCAGCGACAACTACCTGGAGATCCGCATCGAGCCGGCCGCGACCGGCAAGGTGAAACTGCGCAAATGGGATCGCGACTCCGACGAGTGGCGCTACCAAGGCGAGGGAGGGGAGGCCTGGGAATGGTATTGAGACGCTCCTCTCGACGCGGCGGGCACCTACTTGCCGAGCTGCGCCGTGAACAAGGCCTATCGCTGGTCGAGACCCTGATTGCCGCGGCCATGCTGCTGATCGTCGCGATCGGTGTCTTGCCGCTGTTCACCCGGGCATTGAGCCACAACATCGCCGGTCGCGAATCGACGATGGTGAGCAACATGGCCAAGTCCGAAGTCGAAGAGATGGTGCAGATCCCCTTCGACAGCGCGCTGCTGGTCCTCGGCGCGGGGCAAACTGAAAACGGTGTCGAAGAATATTGGTCCGAGACGCAGCGCAGGTGGCTGACAACCCTGCCGAGCACCGACAAGACGACCTGGGTACGTAGCACCATCGTGCGCCAGTACAGCATCAACGACCTCGAAGACGATGCCGTCTTCAACACTCCGCTCGACGGTGCCGCGCTTCCAGGCTTCGTCCACCTCAAAGAGATCGAAGTGCAAGTCTGGAACGCCCGTGGCAACGGCCCGCTCGGTGGTGGCAAACGCCTCACGCTCAAGATGTTGAAAGCGAAATGAACGTACCTTTCGTGCACCGAGTCACAAGGAACACCAGCATGCGACGCCACGCCCCAACCCACTGCCATCCCTGCGAGGCCGGCTTCAGCCTTTTCGAGGTGCTGGTATCCCTCTTTGTGACCGCAACCATCCTGGTCGCTGCGCTCAGCTTGTTTGATTTCAACAATCGCGTCACGCGGGTCGAGACGCAGGTGGCGGAGATGCAGCAGTCGTTGCGCGTGAGCCAGCAGGAAAGCGTTCGGCTGGTGCGCATGATCGGTCGCGGAGGTCTGCCCTCTGCCGATCCGACGCGCAAGCCCTGGCCGACCGGGATCTCACTCGAAGTGCAGAACAATGTCTCCTCGGGTACCCAGCTAGGCAGTGGCGCTTCGGCACCGACGGTGCGTGCCAACACCGATGTGCTGACCGTACGCGGTGTCTTCTCGGCGCCCATGTACCAGATCAACTACACCGACCCGAGCCTCTTCACGCTGACGCCGCCGCCGCCGTCGGCTCCGACCGAAGGGACGATCGTGATCATCAACCGGAGTCCGACGGGAGTTCTGCAGTCGCTGAGCCCGTTCAAGGATGCCGTCGACGCTGGCCGCCGCGAAGCAATCCTGCTGGTGAGCCCGATCGATGACACGCAGTATGCGATCGTCGAACTGGATCCGGCGGCCAGCACCGTCGCGGCAGACCAGAGTAGCGCCACGTTGGCCTTCAAGGTCAGCGGCGGCACCAACACGGCGTCCTACCTGCAGATGTCGACCGGTGGAGCGTTTCCGGCAACGCTCAGTACTGTCGCCTTCGTTTCGATCCTGGAGGAATACCGCATCTTCATCCAGGAGTCGACCGATCAGGTCGACCGCTTCCAGAACCCCGTGCCACGCCTCGTCCGAGGCCGCTTCTTCCCGAACACCAACAGTCTGCACACAGCGTCGGATAGCTTGGCCGATGTCGCCGACTACATCGTCGACTTCCAGGTCGCCCTGGGGATCGATCTCAATGACGACGGCATCGTTGCTGATCTGGACAGCAACGCCGACGAATACTTGTTCAATGCGACCGGTGACAACGCCGGTGACGCGGCCTGGCAGACCAATCCGTCGCCACCGCTCTTCCACCTGCGTCTGACCACGCTGGCGCGCACCAACAATCCTGATCCCGGCTACCGCGACCGACCGATCACCAAACTTGAAGATCACGTCTACAACGAGTCCGAGGTCCCCGGCAGCGAGACGGCTCGCCGCGAGCGTACCTATCGCCGCCGCTCGGTGACCACGACTGTCGATCTAAGGAACTTGTCATGACCCTCTTTTCTTCGATCCGCCGAGGCTCCGACACCCAGGCTTGGTTGGCTCGAGCGTGGCGCTCCGGTGCGCGACGTTCCGAGAACGGCAGTGCGTACATCACCGTCCTCCTGGTAATGCTGGTCCTGACCATGATGGGCCTGGTTCTCAGTCTGGTGACCCAGACAGAGATGGAAATCGGCGCCAACGAGCGATTGATCAACCGGACCTTCTATGCGGCCGATGCCGGCATCGAGGTCGCCATCGCCAAGGCCCTGGTGACCAACGACTATACGGCCAAGACCTTTCTCTACAAGGACGTCACCGGTGGCCCGATAGCCGAACTCGAATTCGGTTCCGAAGTGTCTCTCACCCCGATGTTGCCGATTCTCGACTTGCCCTGCAACCTGTGTGAGATCAACAACGCTAGCACCTATCAGGGTGGCGGCAGCGCCCTGCGCAAGATCAACTATGCAGTGACCTCGACCGCCGTGCGCTATGGCCTCGGCGGTAATGGTACTCGGCGTCCGCTGGCCAGCAAACAACTCAGTGCCACCATTCAGGTGGAGCCGTGGCATGCCGCGACGGACGCCCTGCTGGCCCTCAACGACCAGACCCTGATCGACCAGATCAAGTTCTGATGCGTCCCCCAAGGAGCCGCGCAATGTTTACAGATTCGATTCGCCCCAGCTCTCTTGCCCAGACCGCTTCGAGCCTCGAAGCGCCGCGGCGTAGCTACAAATTCGCCGTCGTTCTTGCTCTGGTCGTTCTGTGCAACGCCTTGCTTCCCAGTCTGTTCACGCAGGCGCCCAACACGGCCCTGGCCGACGACACCGACCTGCTGCGCTTCAGCACCGCCAAGCCGTATGTCTTCGTGCTGCTGGACACTTCCAGTTCGATGAACCTGACGCCCGGCAATGACTGGGTGCACGGCAACGCCGACGATCCGCGCTCCAAGCTCTTCCAGGCGAAGTGGGCGCTCTACCAGGTGTTCAAGGACGTCGACGACGTGCACATGGGGTTCGCCTCGTTCCCCAACCAGGACACGATGCGCATCCAGGCCAAGCACTGGCTGTATTTCGCGACCAGCGACCTGCCGAACGCCTGGCCGATCGGCTATCCCCTGGCCGAAACCGATGGCGCGATCATCGGTACCGGTGCCGACGGTGAGATCGAGCTGGAACTGGACGCCGGTGACCTGATGACCTTCGGGTACCACTTCCCTGCCTACGAGAGTTCCGGCGTCGCGACCGCGGGCACCTGCTCGGTGCCGCTCGACGTCAACCGCGACCGCGAGAAGATCAACCGTTTCGCCAAACTCGACGACAGCGGCGTGGGCGAGACGCGGATCTGGATCGAACAGCAGAACAAGACCTATCTGATGCGCGTCACGAGTCCGAGCACCATTCCCGAGGATGCCAACAACGATGGTGTCGACGACACCAACTCGACCGGTCTCGGAGACCCCGAGATGTGGGTGCAACTCGATCTATTCAGGTTCCAGAACTGCAACGGCCTGGGTAGCTTGTCGACGATCTTGGCGGGAGCGCCTGACGCCTCTGAGCGAGTCAAGCTGGCACGCGGCTTCGACTTCCTGCTCTACGACAAGGATCTTGGTGCCAGCGGTGGCAAGAAACTCGATACCGAGAACGAGGCTGGCTGGTGGGATTACCAGGACGTCATCGGCGACGCCACTTGTTCCTCACAGGCACCGTTCTCCGGCAAGGGCTGGGAGGGCAACTACGACAACGATCCGCCCAACACCGGCGACAACACCTTCGACAAGGAAACAAGCGACGTCGACGAATTCTGCAACGGTCCGGGTGGCAACTCCGACTGCTATACGCTCAAGCGCCCAACCGCACTCAGTTCGTACGGTCGTGCCATGGATACCGGTGACGTGCTACCGCTGCACTGGTCAGTTCCCAACAAGGATGAGTTCCTGAGTCGCTTGGTGCCCAACCACCCGACGCCCGGCGTCTTCGGTTACAGCACGTCGCCGTACTTCGAGAACGTGCCGTCCGACCTGGGGTACAACCACCTTCAGTACAACTCCTCCCGCGACCGTCCCCTGGTGGCCTTCGGCGAGAGCCCATTGGCCAAGGCGATCAACGACTTCCGCTGCTGGTACCTCTCGTCCAAGACGCCGGGCGGCAAGTGTAACAACCGCACGTACACGACCGGCTGGGAAGAAATCGCGCTGGCCAACGACTCCGACTGGGGTTGCCGCCGGCCCTTCCTGATCATCATCACCGACGGGGAAAACTCCTGCACCGGTGGTGAGAGTCCGACCGCCGACGTCGCCAACCTGAACTCCAAGGCCGGTATCCAGACCTGGGTGGTCAACTTCGGCGGCGGCAATGGCGGCCAGCTGAACTCGATCGTGCAGAGCGGCAAGGGCGAACTGGTCAACGCCGCCACGCGTGACGAACTGCGCGACGCGCTCAACACCATCCTGGGTGAGATCCGCGAAGAAGTGCGTACCTTCGCCTCCGCCGCCGTGCCAACCGTACAAGCCACGGCCGAGGACAAGATCTATCTGACCAACTTCACGCCGCTCAACAGCAAGTCAGTGTGGGACGGCCACATCAACGCCTTCCTCAAGCCGCTACCCGTGACCGTCGACGGCCGCCCGGACATCACCAGCGACCGCTTCCTGTGGGACGCCGGTGCCGAGATGCTGGCGCAGAGCGAGGGTCTCGGTCTGGCGGCGGATCAGCGGCGCGTCTTCTTCTCGCAACAGGGAGAAGCGGGGACGTGGGGCACCTTGCGGCGGCCCTTCGCCAACACGACCGATGCCGCCGCCAACCAGGAACTGTGGGATCTGCTCGGCTTCGGCGGCATGGCTGCGGCCGATGCCCAGATCGAGACGCAAAAGGTGCTGAACTTCATCTACAGCACCAAGATGCACACGCTGACCAACGCCGATGGCACGACGACGGACATCGAATACGTGCTCGGTGACGTCTTCCACTCCAACCCGACCGTGATCGGCAACCCGGCCAACACGGTCTTCTTCGCCAACGACCACGAGGACTACCGTGATTTCGCTACGACCCACTCGACGCGGCGCAAGCTGCTGGCTGTGGGCGCCAACGATGGCATGCTGCACGTTTTCGACGCCGGTATCATCCGTGAACAGCCGGACGGGGAACTGCTCTATGACGACGGCACGGGCCGCGAACTTTTCGCCTACGTGCCGCGTTCGATGGTGCCGACGATCGGCTCGCTAGCCTCCGGCACCACCCACAAGTGGGGGGTCGACGGTAGCGTGCGCGCCGCGGATGTCCACATCGACCCGGTGTTTTCGACCACTCCCGATCCGGATGAGCGCGAGTGGCGCACCGTGCTGATCGGGGGCATGCGCGAAGGCGGCCGCGCCTACTACGCGCTCGACATCACGCAGCCGGACAAGTTCGATGGCAGCATCCCCGAGCCGCTCACTGCGAACTACAAGGGCAGCCCGGCGGCGGAAGACCAGGTCGACGACTACGTCCCTTCCTGTCTCGGCACTGCTTCCGCCACGGTAGTCGAGGCCGATTGCGGCCCCATCGCGTTCGGCGCCGCGCTGTGGGAATTCGAAGACAAGATCGAGGACATCACGGGTGATCTGATCGAGCTCGACGAAGACCGCGACGGCAACCACGACCTGGGTGAGAGCTGGTCGACGCCGAACCTGGGCCGCATCCTGGTCTGCACGGACAGCAGTGGCTGCGATCCGTCCGACAGCCCGACCAAGGTCGAAGAGCGCTACGTCATGGTCATCGGTGGCGGCCTCGATCCGCTGAAGAACAACGCCACGGGTGACTTCATCTACATGATCGACATCGAGACCGGTGAGATTTTGTACAAGCGCAAGGTGCAGGGCTCGATCCCAGCCGAGGTGGCCGCGGTCGATACCGACCAGGACGGCTTCCTCGACCGCATCTACGCCGCCACCACCCTGGGCAACCTCTACCGCATCGACCTGACCGCGGACTCGAGTGGCGACTACCCGGAAGTCAAGAACACCACGGTCTACGACATCAATGGCGATGCCTACACGGTACCGCGCATCGACACCAACGAGTGGGTGCCGCGCGAGATCTTCGACGCCGGTGGTCGTACCATCTACTTCCGTCCGTCGGTGATCTTCATCGCGCGTCTCGGCCTCTATGCCATCGCGATCGGTACGGGCGACCGCGAGGATCTGTGGCAGCCGACCAGCCAAACCGGCCGCTTCTATGTCTTCGTCGACGATAGCGACGAGTACACCGGCACGTTGCCATACACCGAGTCCAACTTCAACATGGTGGACCTCAACGTCGCCTCGGTGACCGACGAGTACTTGTTCGAGACCACCATCGGTGGCCGTGGTTGGTACATCCCGCTCAATACCGACGAGCGTGTCATTACCCCGGCCTTCGCCCTCTCCGGCGTCACGATCTTCTCGACTTTCGAGCCAGAGGTGCAGGTCAGCGGCGTCAAGAATCCGGAGTGCTCCAAGGTGGGGGAGAGCCGCGTCTTCGTGGTCGACACGATCAGCGGCAACAGCCTGCTCTACGATGTCTCCGGCAACCAGGTGCGCTACAACGTGATCGACAACTTCGTCACCGAGCCGTTCGCGGAACTCGGCCAGACCAAGAACCCGGTCACCGGTGCCTCGGGCAGTACCGCGGATGACCTGACGCCGCAGCTGGAGCAGGTTCTCGAGCAGCTCAAGCAGCTGTTCCCCAGCAACTGCCGATTCTCCAACTTCCGCATCGACATCAAGACCGTGGCTGCCGACACCACGATGAACTTCATCGCGCCGGTCCCGGTGTGCATCGTCGAGCGCAATTGGAAGGAGCAATGATGCAGCAACTCTGCAAGCTGACCAAGGTCGCGACCCTCGCGGTACCTCTGGCGGTTATCCCCCTGGCGTGCATGCTCCTGGCGGCAGCACCGCCGGCAGCTGCCGACTGGCTGGTCACCACCAGCGGGGCGAAGATCGAGACCCAAGGTCCGTGGGAGGTCAAGGGACGCCTGGTCGTCTTCCGTCAGGCTGATGGGACGCTGGCCTCCCTGCGCGCCACCAAGGTCGACCTGGACGCTAGCGCGCGCCTGACCGAAGAGCGCTCGCGACCCATCGTCGAGCCGCCTCCGGCTCCGGTGCCGGAGTACGAAGGCCCGCGACTGGTGCTGACCGACGACGACGTGGCCCGCTACGTCCCGCCACCGGCCGAGCAGGAAGCCGACGAGACTGCAGGGGAGGGGAGCGAGGGTGCCGCCGCAGATGCCCCCGCTGCAGGCGGTCTGGCCGTGAGCGGCTGGCAACTCGACGATGGGTATGACGGATCCGGGCTGCGCATCATCGGCACGCTGACCAATGGCACGCGCGAAGTCGCGGCGTCACTCTCCCTGGCCGTCGTGGCCTACGACTCGGACGGTACCGAGATGGGGACGAGCGAAGCGGTCCTCAGCGCCACCACGCTGCCACCCGGCGAACGCACCCGATTTCGCGCGGAGTTTTCCAACCTCGCCAACTTCACCTCGATCCGCTTCCGTCCTTTCGCAGCCCAGAGCTTCGCCACGGCGAGTACGGCGGCCAGCGGAGACGGGAGTGAGACGAATTCAGAAGAGGCCGTCCCTGAATAGAGGCGGTCGGATATAGCAGGTTCCCTTGTTTTTGGCCCCGGGTGGATCTACCGCCCGGGGCCTTCCCTTGCTGGCTTAGCAGTTGCCTTGGCAAGCCGGCTCAAGCCGTCGCTTCGAGTATCACGGGCTCCGGCTGGACTTCGTCCATCTCGACGGACACCAGCTTCGACACGCCGCGTTCCTCCATGGTCACGCCGTAGAGCGTCGAGGCCGCTTCCATGGTGATCTTGTTGTGGGTGATCACCAGGAACTGCGTGTCCTGACACATCTCCTGCAACAGCTCGACGAAGCGGACCGTGTTCGGATCATCGAGCGGCGCGTCGACCTCATCGAGAATGCAGAACGGCGAAGGCTTGGTTTGGAACAGCGCGAACAGCAGCGCGATCGCCGTCAGCGCTTTCTCTCCACCCGACAGCAGCATGATGTTCTGTGGCCGCTTGCCCGGCGGCCGAGCGGTGATCTCGATGCCGCTCTCGAGCACGTCCTCCTCGTCGAGCAGCGTCATGTCCGCCTCACCGCCGCGGAAGAGACGCCTGAAGGTCTCGGCGAAGCACTTGTTGACCTCGACGAAAGTCTCACGGAAGCGCTTGCTGCTCTCTGCGTTGATCTCGCGGATCGTCTCCTTGAGCCGGGCCACCGAGTCCGCGACATCCTTGCGTTGCGTGGTCAGGAAGCCGTGACGCTCCTCCTGCTCCTCGAATTCCTCGACCGCCAGTACGTTCACCGGCCCCAGCCGTTCCAGCGTCGCCTTGCTGCGCGACAGCTCCGCCTCCAGCTGCGCTAGCTCCTCGGAGGTCGGTACCTCGGGAGCAGGCACCTCGGAACGCGACATCTCGGCCGGTTCCGTGCTGCCCTTGCCCAGCGGGTTCTCGGGCAGTGCTTCCTCGAACTCGTCCTGGTAGGTGACCGCCAAGTGCTCGAGATCTTGGTTCAGCGATGCCTGCGTCACGCGCAGCTTCTCCAGGCCATCGCGCAGCTGCTCGCGCTGATGGCGACACGCCTGGATGCGCTCTTCGAGCGTCGAGAGATCGGTCCGCAGGTCGTCGACCTTTTCCTGCTCGAGGATCACCTGCTCGTCGACCTGCTCGCGCGACTCGAGCGCCTGCTGGAGCTCTTGCTCGGCTTCCTGGCGCCGGCGCTCGAGGTCCACACGGCGGTGGTCGAGCTTACCGCTCTCCTGCTGCCATAGCTGGTACTGGCGCTCGGCGTCCTCGATCGCGGTTTCGAGCCGCCGGATCTCCGCGTCTACAGAGTCGAGTCGCTCTTGCAGTACCTCCAAGCGTCCGCGCCGGCCGGCGCTGGCCGTGCGCAGCAGCTCGCGCTGCTCCTTGGCCGATTCCAGCTCCTGCTGCGCTCGATCGACCGCTGCTTCCAGCTGGCCGTGCCGCTCCTGCATCTGGCGCAGTTCCGCCTCGGTTCCGGCGCGCCGTGTGGATAGTGTTTCCAGCTCGCTCGTCAGCTTGTCGGCGTCAGCCTGGATCACGCCGCGTTGCTTCTGCAGTCGCTCGTGGCGCCCTTCCTGGTCCTGGCGCCGGGCCTGCTGCACCGCCTGGTCTTGGCGCAGCTTTGCCAGCTCCTGCTCCAGCGCGTTCTTGCGCTTGGCATGCTGCGCGCGTTCGTCGACCAAGCGCTGCAGTTCGGACTCGGTCGTCGCCAGGTCGTCCGCCAGCTTCGGCAACTCGTCCTCGATCTGCTGCAACTCACGCTCGCGCTGCAGCACACCTGGCATTTCGGAATCACCCTCGATCCGCAGCAGCCCCCCCTGGGCCCAGATACCCTCGCGGCTCAAGAAGCAGATGCCCGGATGCGCGCGAGCCAGCCGCTCGGCGTCTGCCGGCTGCTCGACCAAGAAGGCGGGAGGCAGGGCCTGGGCCAGTTCGGGCGGCAGTTCCAAGGCCTGGGCGAGCGACAGCAGTACCGCAGGGTCAGCCTGCAGCTCGGGTCCACCCAGAGACTCCCAGGTCTCCGCGTCGACGGTCAGAGGCCGCAGGAGCGTTGCTTCGGCCTCGCCGGAGAGGAAGCGCGCCAGCGTCATGACCGCCTCGTCGGTGTCCAGTAGGACCGCCGACGTCAGCTCGCCAAGATAGAAGTCGAGCGCCCGCTCCCAGCCTTCCACCGCCTGCACCCGGTCCTCCAGGTAGACCGGTTCGTCAATACCGGCACCGGCCAGTGCGCGTTCCAGCTTCGAGCGCCGTTCGGCGTGCGCCTGGCTCAGCTGTTCGAGCACCTTGCGCCGCTGCCGCCGCTCGGTGATCGCGTCCTGCAAGTCGCGCTGCTTCTCGGTGGTCGCAGCCTCGCGGTCGAGGGTATCTTCGAGCGAGTAGCCCACCTGCTCCAGCTGCGACGCCGCTTGCTCGATGCCGCGTTCCAGGTCGCTGAGCTGATCCTGGGCCAGCGCTAGTGCCTCGACGGCTTGCGCAAGCTGACCGTCGAGCTGTTCGAGCTCGTCGTCCAGATGCTGGCGACGGTAGTTACCACGCTCTTGCTCAAGCTGGCCCTGGTGCAGCTTCTTCTGCAGCGCTGTCACTTCGGCCGCCGCTTTCAAGAGCTCGCCGCGCACGTTGCGTGCCCGCACTTCGCCCTGGTTGAGATCGCGCTCCGCGCCAGCAATCTGCGACTCGTCTTCCTCGACTGCCGCGGCCGCCTGGTCGCGCTCGCGCAGCAACTCCTGGCGTCGCTCTTGCTGCTCGTCGAGATGCCGGCGGTGGTCTTCTTGGTCCTTCTGCCGCCGCTCCGCCAGCGCCCGACCACCGGCCGCCCGTTCGGCGATTTCCTGCAGCGTCTGACGCGAACTCTTCAAGAACTCCTGGCGTCCCTGGATCATCGCCGCCAGATCCGAGCGCTGCTGATGGCAATTAGCGAGTTGGCGCGACTGCTTGTCCAGCGCCTCGCGACCCGCCGCCAGCGACGCCTCGTCTCGGTGCAGCGCCGCCGCCAGCTCGGCGTCGTTGCCCGTCGCCTCCGCCAACTGCGCGTGCAGCGCTTCGAGCCGTTGGTGCAAGCGCGCCCAGCGTCCGGAGAGAACCTGGCGCAGCAACAGCCGGTACTGTCCCTGCTGCTCCTTGAAGCGCCGTGCCGCGCCTGCCTGTCGCTTGAGCGAGCGCAGCGAGCGCTCGATCTCCGAGATGACGTCGTCGAGGCGCAGCAAGTTCGCCGTCGCCTCCTCGAGCTTGACCTCCGCCACCCGCTTGCGCGCCTTGTAGCGCGTGATCCCGGCCGCCTCCTCCAGCAACTTGCGCCGCTCTTGTGGCTTGCCGGAGAGAATCATGCCGATCTTGCCTTGCTCGATGACGGAGTAGGCGCGGATACCCAGGCCGGTGTCCATCAGCAGTTCCTTGATCTGCTTCAGGCGCACCGTCTTGCCGTTCAACTTGTACTGGCTCTCGCCGGTGCGGAACACGCGCCGCCCGAGAGTGATACTTCCGTCCTCCGACGCCCGCTCGAAGCTCGGATCCGTCTTCAGCGTCAGCGTCACTTCCGCCATGCCCAGCGGCCGGCGTTGGTCCGAGCCATTGAAGATGATGTCCTCCATCTTGCCGCCACGCAGCGACTTGGCGCTCTGCTCACCGAGCACCCAGGACATACCGTCCGACAGGTTGCTCTTGCCGCAGCCGTTCGGTCCGACGATGGCCGTAATGCCACCGGCAAACTTGACGTGCACCGGGTCGACGAAAGACTTGAATCCGGAGAGGTCGAGGCGATCGAGTTTCAGCATCCGGCTATCAGATTCCTGCTGTCCGTTCAGGGCCGTGCAGGGTCGAAATGCAGGCCAATAAGAGTCCGTGTGACGACGACATGACGAAGCGGCGCAAAGGATAGCAAAGCTTCGATGGGGCCACAAGAGATTGTGGTGAGTGTGCAGAGAGGCGCTAGATGTGGGGTGTGTCCCCCCGAAGTCGCCGCAGATAGAAGAACGCCCACAGCACCAGCGGCCAGGCCAGCTTCACCGGTAGATCCAGCACGTGCTTTCCCAGTCCGAAGAGATTCTGCGCGAACGCGGAATAGTTCTCTACGCTCCATGCACCGAGCTGCGTCGCGTAGACGAACTGCACCCAGAAGAAGAACAGCAGAACGTGGAAGAACACGCTTACCAGCAAGGCGTAGCCAAGATTGGTCCCGCGCTGGCTCAGCGGTACTCCCGGCACCGCCAGGAACATGGCGATCATCAGGATCAGGTGATAGTGCAGGTCCGTCGTGCGGATGGTGTAGAGAATCCCGCGGCTGGGCGGGAAGTCCCGCCGCGACACCGCCGCCGTGTGCTTCGGATCGTTGGGATGTGGATTGAGGTCCGTGACGTTCGGGCTCTCGACCACGTGCAGCAGATTGTTCGTCGCCGTGGTCAGGAAATGGTTGTAGAAGCCGGTAATCAAGAGCCAGGCTACCACCGCCGGCAACAGCCACAGCAGCACATTGCGTACAAAGCGCCGTGCGTCAAAGCCGAGCGGCGACTCTGCTTGCACTGGTTGAGCCCGCGCCGTGTGAACCTTGGTGCCCTTCTTCGCCTTCGGCGCAGAGCCCTTCTTGCTCATGCCTGCGCGTCCTCGGAGCCGTCCGAGCCCGCGGGGGTGTTTTCTGCGGAGATGTCTCCTGCGGGAGTGTCTACCGTAGCGGTGCCTGCTGTGTCGGTCCGTGGTTTGGCAAAGCGATCCGCCCACACGATCCATAGCAGCACACCGAACGCCACCACCACGGTCTGCCAAACCACTGTGTGCGAGGCGTCGAAGAACGACGGGTAGTACGCCCCGGTCAAGAACAACGCCACCACCCGGACCAGATTCACCCCCTGAATCGCCGCCATGCCGAACACGAACCCAAGTGCCCGTGCCCGCCACGACGCCGGAAATGCCAGCACCGCCGCGCCGAAGATCAGCATCGTCTCGACCCCGTTGCAACCATTGCGGATGTTCACCGCGAAGGCGTCATTGCGCAGGATCGTCCCGTCCTTGGTGATCCCCTGGCCGATGAGGTTGAGCGCGATGCCGCTGGCGTGGGCGACCCAGCCGGTGAAGGGCTCGATGACGTTGTCGTTGACCCAGGTCAGCGAGATCAGGGTGAAGCTACCGCCCAGGAGGACGAGGAAGATGGCGAGGAAGGTGAGCTCCTGGCGGTAGGTCTTCCAGAAGGGGGTCTTTTCGGTGGGTTTGTCGGCCATGGGCGAGATTGTACCTGACGCTCGCTCAAACACCTCGGAAGTTCCACCTCAGCCACACATGTCTGTAACATCGTCTCCCTAGACTCAGCTTGGACGCCAGTCCCTCCGCCCGAGGGGAGGGCCTGATTTGCTATCGCATCGAAGGAGAGGAAATCATGAACGCATTGTGCCGCCAGGCTGTGGGCCTGGCTCTGTGGACCCTGTGTGTCGGTATGAGTGTGACACCGGCACTGTCCCAGTCCGTAGTGATCAACGAGATCGCCTGGATGGGAACGACGAGCAGCAGCAACGACGAGTGGATCGAGCTGCACAACGCTTCAGCCGGTAACATCGACGTCACCGGCTGGACGCTGGCCAGCACCGACGGCACGCCGTCGATCACGCTGAGTGGCATCATTCCGGCGCACGGCTACTTCCTGCTGGAACGCACCGACGACACTTCCGCCCCCGGCGTCGCCGCTGACCAGATTTACACTGGAGCGCTGTCCAACAGTGGAGAAGTGCTGCAATTGAAGGACTTGTTCCTGACCGTGGTCGATTCGGTGGACGCCTGGCACGCGGGTGACAATTCGACCAAGGCGTCGATGTCGCGCATTTCGAGTCTGACCAGCGGTACGACGGCGTCGAACTGGGAGAGCGGGACGCTCGGGTACGGCTCCGGCGCTGGTTTCGGCACACCCGGATCGACCAACGGCGACGTGCTGATTTCCGAGATCGCCTGGATGGGCACGACCTACTCGAGCAGCGACGAGTGGCTCGAGCTGTTCAACCCGACGCTCTCGGCGGTCGACGTCACGGGCTGGACTCTGGCCGCGACCGACGGCACGCCGTCGATCGTGCTCTTGGGCACCATCCCGGCGGGTGGTTCCTTCCTGCTCGAGCGCACGGACGACACCTCGGTCCCCGGCGTTGTCGCGGATCAGATCTACACCGGGGCACTGTCGAACAGCGGGGAAGTCCTGGAGCTGCGTGACGGCGGCGGCACGTTGATCGACCTCGTCGACGCCTGGCACGCGGGCGACAACTCGACCAAGGCGACGATGAGTCGTACAACGTCCACGGGCGCCGGCAACGATCCGGCGAGCTGGTCGGATGGCAGTGCCACGTATGACGGCGGTCTCGGTACGCCGGCCGGTACCTCGTCCGGCGGTGGATCGGGAACCGGCTCGACGCACACGGACAGCTGGTACGACGTCTATTTCTCGAATCACTACAGCACCGTACTTCCGGGCGCCACCGGGCCGAGTACCACGGCGCAGGCGCTGATCGACCAGATCGACGCGGCGACCACGAGCATCGACTTCGCGCTCTACGGCGTCGGTGGTTCGCAGCAGGTGATCGACGCGCTGGTCGCGGCACAGAACCGTGGTGTGACGGTGCGCGGCGTGATGGACACCAGTTCTACCGGTTGGTACGCCTACCGCGACAGCGAGACGCTGATCAACGCGCTGGCGCCTGGCAGTATCGTCACCGACAACGATGACGCCCTGATGCACAACAAGTTCTTCGTCTTCGACGACCGCTACGTGTGGACCGGCTCGGGCAACGTCTCGGACACGGGGCTGTATGTGGAGTACAACTCGAACTGGTCGATCTTGATCGACCATACAGGTCTGGCCGCCGCGTACACTGACGAGTTCGAGGAGATGTTCGCTGGCTACTTCCACACCGCCAAGAGCGACAACACCACGCACACCTTCGCGCCGCTGGCCGATGGTTCGGTGATCGAGAGCTACTTCGCACCCACGGACGCGGCCGAGGCGAACGCCATTCTGCCGGCGATCGATGGCGCCACGAGCTACATCGATGCGCGGATCTTCACCTTCACCGACTGGGACGTGCGAGACGCGCTGATCGCGGCGCACAATCGCGGTGTCAGCATCCGGGTGATCATCGACGCCTCAGGGGCGGCGGGCGAGTTCAGCATCCACGAGGAGCTGCGTACCGCTGGTATCGCCGTCAAGGTGGAGAACTGGGCCGGCAAGGAGCACATGAAGTCGCTGGTCGCGGACGGTGAAGTCGTCATCCTGGGGTCGCAGAACTGGACCTACTCGGGCGACACGATCAACGATGAGAACACCCTTTACATCGAGAACACCGTGCTGGCGCAGAGCTTCGCCGACGACTTCCAGCTGGCCTGGGACTCGATCCCCAACACCTGGTTGAGCGGCAACCCGGGCGCCGAGTCGGCAAACTCGCCGGGGTCACTGACCGACTTCATCGACAACGACCACGATCACCTGACGGACGAGGGTGCACCGGAGGCGCTCAACAGCGTGCAGACCGGCGCCGGCGCGATCAACGTCTACTTCAACAAGAGTGCGCTGCCGTCCTACAACCAGGGTTCGCTGGCCAACTACAACGTCAACCTGGAGACGCGCCTGCTGACGCGGATCAATGCCGCCACCTCGACCATCGATCTGGCGACGTACGAACTCAACCTGCCCAACCTGGTGAATGCCTTGCTGGCACGCGCCGCCGCCGGCATCGACGTGCGGGTGATCGCGGACGCCAAGGACAAGTTGGAAGGGGAGAGCAGCAATTACGACCGCTTCGTCCTGGTGATGGAGCAACTGATCCGCGGCCAGGATGGCGTCATCGGCACCTCGGACGACGTTGCCCTATTCGCCGATTCGCCCGTCCTGGCGGTGCTCGACGCCACCAAGCGCGCCGACGCCGGTCTGCCGGCGGTGCCGTCGGACCTGCCGTACCAGACGCTCAACATTGGCAACGGCTCGCGCGCCGGCTACGTCGTGGCCTACGGCGAGAAGAAGAACGCCACCGACTACTACGCCCCGGGCAACCAGATGCACAACAAGTTCGTCGTGCTCGACGGCACCTGGGTGTGGACTGGCAGCTGGAACTTCACTATCAACGGCCTCTACGGTGATGAGGCCAACATGGCCGCCGGTATCCTGGGGGGCAATAGCAACCACGGCATCGAGGTCCACTCGACGGACCTGGCGGACATCTACACCACCGAGTTCGAGGAAATGTGGGGCAGCAGCTCCATGGTGCCGGATCCCGACCTCGCCGCATTCCACGGCCGCAAGACCGACAACACCGCGCACTCCGTGGTCGTCGGTGGTCGCACCGTCGAGGTCTACTTCTCACCCGGTGACGACGCGCTGCAGGCGGTGACCGACTACGTCACCCTCGAAGCCGACGTCAGCGCCGAATTTGCCGCCTTTACCTGGTCGCACCAGGGTCTGGTGGATGCGCTGAAGGTCAAGTACGAGGGATCCGATCAAGACCTCGTCGGCACGCTGACGGGCTTCACGGTACGCGGTGTCTTCGACTCGCTGGGCTGGAACCAGTGGTGGTCGGCCTCGGTCGACATGACCGGGCGCACGGCGTCGAACTCGTCGGTCAACAATCCGAACACCCGATGGGCCAACGCGGCGCCGGTGCTCAAGGACGACGAGGACGAGATCCTGCACCACAAGTACATGATCATCGACGCCCACACCACCAGCAATCCCGCCGTGATCGCCGGCTCGACCAATTGGAGCGTCAACGGCAACGACATCAACGACGAGAACCTGCTGATCATCCACGACGCTGACGTCGCGGACCAGTTCACCCAGGAGCTGCGGGCGCGCTACTACCAGGCGGGTGGTGGGCTGCCGTGACCTGTAGCTAGTGCCGGTTCTGTCACCCGGGCGAGTTTCCTCGAGGAAGCCGCCCGGGTGCCTTCTTTCGGGAGGATGTCCTGCCTATATCTAGGTACTATGCAATTCGCTCCATAAGCGGTTGTTGAGCTAGCATTGGAAGACCATGGCGGAGCTCACAGTAGAACTCGACTCGATTCCACCGGCTCTGAGGGACCCGGAGTTCACGCGCTACTTGATCGCAGGGGGCCTGTACTCAAAAGGCATCCTCTCAGGCGAGCAGGCCCGGCAGCTTACCGGTGACGTGCGCCGCGTGTTCGAGGAGACATGATGCCGGACGACGATGTCCAGCTACTTGCTGAGCTGAATGCCTGAACTCTGTTTGAAAGCGCTGGGAACCCCTTGAGAGTCGGCCCACTCGATCTTCCTGATGAACTTTTGGACGCTCTCCAAGAAAAGCGGTTGGTGATCTTTGCGGGCGCCGGGATCTCGATTCCACCGCCGTCGAGCCTGCCGAGTTTCGAGGGACTCGTGAAAGATCTTGCACATCGCGCAGGAGAAGAGGTTGACCCACCTTTCGACAGATTCTTGGGCAAGCTGGCCGTCAAGGGGAGCAAGGTTCATGAGTGGACAGCTGAACAGCTGACGGTCAAAGGCTCGGCCCCGAACGATCTGCATCGATGGCTCGTGAAGTTGTTCCGCGATCCTCGAGACATTCGAGTCGTCACTACGAATTTCGATCGGCACCTGGAGACTGCGGCACAAGAGCGGCTTCCAGAGATCGACGTTTTTGAGGCGCCGGCTCTACCGCTGGGTTCTGATTTCCGAGGCATTGTGCATCTCCACGGGAGCTTGGCCCGGTCTCCGAAGAGCCTGGTGCTCACAGATGCCGACTTCGGCGCTGCGTATATCTCAGACGGTTGGGCCAGTCGCTTTTTGCAGGATGTCTTTGCCAATTTCATTGTGCTCTTCGTCGGGTATTCGCACAGCGATGTTGTCTTGACCTACCTGGCACGCAGCCTTCTAGGGCGCCCACTGAAAGCGCGCTTCGCGATCGCTGAGTTCGACGAGGAAACTGACTGGAATGCTCTGGGCGTGACGGCCAGGATCTACGAGAAAGGTGAGCATCATTGCCTGAACGAATGTCTGCGGAAGTGGGTCGAGTTGGAGACCGAGGATGCAATGGCCCGCGAGTCTCGCCTCCGAATACTGGCGGAACGGGGCTGTAGATTGCTCTCCGAAGAAGAGGAAAGTTATTTATTTCGAGGACTTTGCAAGGGTGACCTCTGCACATACTTTTACCGGTATGCAGAAGATCCAGAGTGGTTGGAATGGGCAAGTGAGAAGGAGCTACTCAAGCCACTTGAACAGGTACCTGCTGAGCAGACAAGCTCTGTGACCCAGGATCAGATTTCCTGGTTTCTCCGCGATTTGCTTGGCGAAAGAGGAGAAGTTGCCAGCCGGTTGCTAGTCCGCGACTTTGTCCGACTGCACCCGCTATTGTGGCAGGCCATCGGTAGAGATCTTTGGGGCGAGTTGGATCACATGCTGCGAGAGGGCACTGAGGAACCACCTCGGGGACCTCTTCTGCGCCGATGGATCGCGATCCTGATCTCTTATAAGCCTGGAACCGTAGGCACAGTATGCGATTTTTTGATCCATCTGCAGGCAGTGATTCCGAAATCTGCGCCAGAAGCTTCAACTACCTTGCTGCTCTTTTTGCTTGAGCCCGTCATCGCGCCCAATCACAGTGAAAGTAGAGCCATGAAAGTTCGCTTGCGCTGTGAGGCTGATGACCTCGCACCAGTCTGGAACACCTTGGACCTGGAACATCTAGCTACAAGGTTGCTTCGGCCGCTGGCTGGGCTGCTGGAGCGAAGCTTTCTTCTCCATGATGTCGCGGGAGAGCCCGCTTCCTGGGACAAGCTGAGGAACGCAGTTCGCGATCATGAAGAGGACCCTCTAGATGAAGAAGGACTGTACCTTCTCTTGAACTGTCTACGAGATGTCTTGGACTGGCATATCAGGAACAAGCCGGAGGTTGCAGCCACGTATCTTCAGAGCTGGGTACTCTCTGAATTCGACATCTTCCGGCGTCTGGCAATCTATGGCCTTACCCACGACGCCATACTTTCCAGCGATGAGAAACTTGATCTTCTCGTGAGTCATCGATGGCTAGATTCTCACTTTTTACGATTTGAGGTTAGTGACCTTCTGGCTGTGCTCTATCCGGCGCTGAAGAAGTCGGGTCGCAAGAGGTTCTTCGAAGAGTTTGACAGGCTTCGGAACCAGTTGCTCGAAGTGCCAGACCAAGCCCCAGAGGACGTCAAGTCCGGTGCTCACGGCCTCTTTGAGTTACTCGACTGGCTCAAGAGAGTTGATCCGAACTGTGACCTTGTGCGAGAACGCTTAGCTGATCTGAGGCGAGCGTATCCACAATTCAGAGCCAATGAGCACCCTGGGGAGAAAATCCGAGTCTCGATCTACTGGGGCTCAGGAGAGAGTGTGAAGAGTGCGGAGGACTTGGTTCGACTACAACCTGTTGACTATCTGGCTCTGCTCAACGAGCAGAAAGCCCAGCCGCGAGAGTTTGGAGAAAGTCATCCGGTTGATGCTCTCTTGAAGGAAACAGAAAAGGCTACCCAGGAGCAACCCATGTGGGGAGTTCAACTAGTCGATTGGCTCCTCGAAAATGCTCCCGCAGAGGAACGTTTGATTCGCCGGATTCTCCGAGGGTGGGCAGCAGTACCACTGAACGAGCCTGAGTGGCGCCGGGTCTTGGACCTTCTTTCCAAGGAAGGAGCTCTGCTGAGCAATCTTTGGGATGTGTGCCAGGTAGTGCTGTCACAAACCAGGCGAAAACCGGATCAGCCGTTGCTTCCTGAAGATCTCTTGCTCACGACCTGGCGCTTCACGGAGCAGCTATGGTCAGCTCTACCTGAGCCGAAACCTCCAGGAGACGTAAGAGATCTTGTGCACTGGGCTATCAACGAGCTACCAGGAACGCTCGCTAGCTGTGCATTTGGAATTCTCTGGCAGCTGAGGCGACAGGCAAGAGATTCCTGGCAAGGAATTCCGGAATCCTACGATGGGCTGCTGAAGGTAATGCTTCGTCAAGGTCCGCCACAAACTGCCCCTGCACGAACAGCTCTGTGCAGCTACTTCAGGTTCTTCTGGTTGGCAGACACGGAGTGGTCCAAGATGAACTTGCTACCGCTTCTGGATTGGAAGGTCGCGAACGGGGAGATTGCTCGCCAGGCGTGGAGCGGCTATCTCTACCACCCTTTTGCCGACAACGAGATTTTGCCCGACCTACTGCCTCTGCTGCGGGCGACCTTCTCACGGTTAGAAGCCTTCGAAGAACGTTTGGTAGGGCAGTTCACTGACCTGTTGTTGGCCCTGGCATTCGACTCTCCTACAGATCCGTGGGAGGACGGATGGTTGCGAGAATTTCACCGGACGGCTCGACTTGAGGATCGCCTTCACTTCATATGGTCGATCAACAGTGCTCTCAGAAGCATGGTCCCAGAGGTCAAGGCCCGGTTGTGGAACGAGCTTCTTCAACCCTTCCTTGAGTTTCGGTGCAAGGAACAACTACCCAAAATCGAGTCGCGAGAGCGAAACTCAATCGTCGACTTGGTAAGGTTCCTGCCAGAACAGTTGCCGGATCTACTTCCTATACTGCAGGAGTTGAAACCACCCTCTCTCGATGAACCACGGAGAATGCAGTTTTTCTCTCTGGTCCACGAGAGATCTGAGTTCTTGGATCTGGTCGAGAT
Source organism: uncultured bacterium (assembly GCA_965368975.1). Lineage (GTDB taxonomy): Bacteria > Acidobacteriota > Thermoanaerobaculia > Multivoradales > JAHZIX01 > CBDUPA01. The sequence continues at coordinate 421,910 of CBDUPA010000003.1, forward strand.
GCAAACTTTCGGTGAACTTCTGCTCTACTTGCTGGGCGGAGAAGGCAATCCTGGATACAAGTGCGAGTACATTCGTAGAGCGATTGAGGCGTATCTGACCAGTGGGCAAGCTGATCGCGAACTCGCTAACAAGCTCGTCAACCGTTACTCGGAAGTCGGTTGTCGTGGGGGCCAAGATCTCTTGGCTCAGTTTCAAGGGTAGTTGAGTTCCGAAAGGATCGGTCTGTGTGTGAGACGGGATAGAGAGTTTGCGTTGCAGGCATCTATTGCCTACAATGCAGGCACTATGCAGTATACAGTTCGGAATGTCCCCGCTCACATCGACCAGGCGCTGCGTCAAGCTGCACGCGAGCAGCACAAGAGCTTAAACCAGGTCGCCGTCGAAGCTCTGCGACGCGGCCTGGGGCTCAGTCCAGCCGGTCCCGTCCGGGTCCGCGATCTCTCCGACATCGCGGGTTCATGGCAGGAAGATCCGGTGATCGACGAGATCCTTGCGGAACAGCGTCGTATCGATCCCGAGATGTGGAAGTGAGAGTCGCGCTCGATACCAACCGCTATAGCGACCTGGCTCGTGGCGATCACGAGGTCATCGAGCTTCTTGAGATCGCCACGGAAGTCTGCCTTCCCTTTGTGGTGCTCGCCGAACTGCGGGCCGGTTTTTCCTTGGGTACTCGAGGTCGCACCAACGAGCAAGCCTTGCAGCGTTTCTTGCAGAAACCTGGGGTTTCTGTGCTTTACGCAACGGACTCTACAACTCGGACCTACGCCACGCTCTACCGGCAACTGCGGGAACAAGGGACACCTATCCCCGCCAACGATTTGTGGATCGCGGCCTTGGCAGTAGAGAATGGCCTGCAGCTGTGCTCGCGGGATCGGCACTTCCGGCATTTGCCTCAGCTACAGATGGTTTGACGCTCTACCGATTCCTCACTTCCTCAAGGCACCCCGCGCCCCGATGTCCACGCGACGCCCGCGACGTTGAGCTGCTGCTGCAGTGCTGGCAGCTCGACGTCCAAGATCTGGCGTAGCTTCTCGCGCAGCTCCGCGAAGCCTTCTGACGCCAGCTCCAGGTTGCGCAGGTGGGTGGGCGTTGGGCCGTAGGTGGAGAAGCGGTTGCCGTAGTTGAAGACGGCGAGGCGGTCGCTGAGGCTCGGGGGAGCGGGTTCGCCGCGGTCCGCCATTTGCTCGTTGCCGTTGAGCGTCTCGTTCAGGTCGTGCAGGCGGTTGGCGAGATCGAGGGCCTTGGCGTCGAAACTGGGATTGGCGGCGGAATTCTGTAGCGCCTCGCGGAGGGCATCCAGGTCGCTCTGGGCGTCGGTGATAGCGAGGTTGACGCCCTCCATGTGACGCCGGAGTTCGTCGGCGCGGCGCAGGGAGGCGTTGGTCTCGGCGTAGTCTCGACGCGGCAGGGCGGTGTCCTCGGTCAGGGGCACGACCTCGAAGGTCTGCGGCTCACCCAACTCGCGCAACTCGCCACGCACGCGCTGGTGGAGCCGTGCGGTGTAGGTGCCGGGAGGGACGAGGTAGCCCTCGGGACGATCGGGGCCCCACCCGGGTTCGCGGGTGCGGTAGGGCGGGTAGCGTAGGTCCCAGGCGACGCGGTGGATGCCTGCCTCGGCGACGGCGGGGACGCGCCGCAGCAGGGTGCCGTCGGCGTCGTGGATGGTCACGAAGACGGCGGGCTCGTCTTCACGCACCTCGGTACGGACGGTGTCCCAGCCGGGATGCGGGGTGTCGCCGCCGTCGGTTTCGATCTTCTCTTCTGCCTCGCGCCGCTGCTCTCGGAGCGTCTGTGGTGCGTCCTTCAAGTAATACGTCAGGACGGCGCCGAAGGGCGGATTGGGGGCGGTGAAGAGACTATGACCGGCATAGCCTTTCTCCGGGAAGCCGAGCGGACGGCTCGGGATGTACCATGCGGCGTCCTTGACGGGGAAGAGGAAGCCGTCTTGCGCCAGGGCTTGTGCGCTGACGTGACGCAGGGGGGTGTAGTCGTCGAGGACGTAGAAGCCACGGCCAAAGGTGGCGCCGACGAGATCGTTTTCGCGCTGCTGGATGACCAGGTCGCGGAAGGGGATCTGCGGCACGCCACCGGTGAGTTCGATCCAGCTGCCGCCACCATCGACGGTGAAGAAGACGCCGAATTCGGTGCCGGCGAAGAGTAACCCTGGCTCGACATGATCCTGGACGACGCGCCACACGAGGTGACGGTCGGGCAAGTTGCCGCTGATCGAGGTCCAGCTCTGGCAGCGGTCGGTGCTCTTGAGCAGATAGGGCTGGTAGTCACCGTTCTTGTGGTTGTCCAGCGCGGCGTAGACGGTGTCGGCGTCGTGCAGATCGGCCTTCACATCGTTGACGAAGGCGTACTCGGGCACGTTCGGCAAGCTGCCGCAGGTACTCCACTCGGCGTCCGTGCTGTCAGCTTTACTGGCGCGCACGTGCAGCAGGCCGTCGTCGGTGCCGGCGTAGAGGCGGCCATCGACCAAGGGGGATTCCGACAGCGATGTGACGTTGCCGAAGTTGGACATGGCGTACATGTCCCAATTCGAGTCGTAGCTCCAGACCCGGCCCATCATCTGCTTGGCCAAGCGATCCTCGCCGCGCGACAGGTCGCCACTGATGGGCTGCCAGCTGTCGCCCCGGTCGTCACTGCGCCAGACGCGCTGGCTGGCGAAGTACAGGCGGGCTGGATCGTGCGGACTGATGACGATCGGGGAGTCCCAGTTCCAGCGATCGGCCGGCTCACCGGGCTCTTCTTGCGGCTGGATGTAGACGATCTCGCCGGTCTTGCGATCGAAGCGCACCAGGTTGCCTTCCTGCCACTCGGAGTAGACGATGTCCGGGTTGCTGGGATCGACGGCGGGCTGGTGGCCGTCGCCGAAGACGGTGAGGAACCAGTCGCTGTTGCGGATGCCGTGGACGTTGGTGGTGCGCGACGGGCCGCCCTGGGTGGCGTTGTCCTGGGTGCCACCGTAGACGTTGTAGAACGGCGTGTCATAGTCGACGGCGACTTTGTAGAACTGGGTCACCGGCAGGTTGCCGACGAAGCGCCAGGTGGTGCCGAGGTCGAAACTCTCGTAGATGCCGCCATCCGTACCGACCAGAAGGTAGTCGGGGTCGTCAGGCAGGAAGGCCATAGCGTGGTTGTCACCGTGCTTGAAGTCCTGGTGCATCTGCTCGAAGGTGGCACCGCCGTCGTGGGTGACCATCATCGGGGCGTCCATCTGGTAGACGCGGTCGAAGGCGTGCGGGCTGGCGAACAGCTCCTGGTAGTAGTGGGGACCCGTGCCACCGCTCAGGTAATCGTCGCGGTGCTGCCAGGTTTCGCCGCCGTCGCTGGAGCGGTAGAAACCGCCCTCGCGGTGCGCCAGCTCGATGGTGGCGTAGACGACATCGGGCTTCTGCGGTGACACGGCCAGGCCGATGCGTCCCATGTCCTCTTCCGGCAGACCGTGCGTCAACTCTTTCCACGTCGTACCGCCATCGGTCGACTTGTGAATACCACTCTCGGGGCCGCCGTTGATCAGCGCCGCGACGCTGCGAATGCGCTGCTGGGTAGCTGCGTAGAGGACGTCGGGATCGCGCGGATCGAAAACGACGGAGACAACGCCCGTGTAGGGACCGCCTCCCAAAATCTGGTTCCAGGTGACACCGCCATCGGTGCTCTTGAACAAGCCGCGGTCGCCGCCACCGGACCACAGCGGACCTTCGGCCGCCACGTAGACGACGTCGGAGTCGCGCGGGTCGATGAGGATTTCGCTGATGTGCTCGGACTCGCCGAGTCCCATGTGGGTCCACGTGGTGCCACCGTCGAGACTCTTGTAGACGCCGTCGCCGAAGCCTACGTGCCGGCCGCCGACGTTCTCGCCGCTCCCGACCCAAACGGTCAGCGGTCGGTTCGGGTCGAGGGCGACGCAGCCGATAGAGTAGGAGGGCTGGTCTTCGAAGATCGGCTGCCAGGTGGTGCCGGCGTTGACCGTCTTCCACACGCCGCCGCTGCCGACCGCCACGTACCAAGTGTTGCGGTCGTGCGGATGGATATCGACGTCGGCAATGCGGCCGGACATCATGGCCGGGCCCAGGCCACGCAGCTCGAGGCCGGCGAAGGTAAGCGCGTCGAGGTGGCTATCCCCGTCGGGAGCGCCAGGTTGGGCCGGGATAGTGCCGGCGGTGGCGAGCAGGATGAGCAGGGCGAGCGAAAGGACTGCGGAGCGTGAGACAGGCATGAAGTTCCTCCAGATGTGAGTCCGAGCAGGTACACAGTGAAGCTACCACAGCTGTAGGAGACGGCTGAAGAGGATCACGCAATAGGCAGGATGGGTAGACAGATCGTACAAGACAGGTGTGTCCACTACGGTAGCCGCCCGCTCTCTGCTCGCGAGGATGGAGCGGCGCGTCCGAACCTTCTGGAGAACTGCTATGATCCCGGCTGCATCATGAACGTAACCCCGCCCGCCCTGTCCCGTGTTCTGCTCCTGACTTTCCGTACCTCCCTGGCTGCCATGCTGGTGGTTGTTGCCGTTGGCCTGACCGTGGCTGCGCCAGCACATGGTCAGGAAATGGCCGCCTTCTTGTCGATGGAGTTGGAGATCGAACGTCAGCTGTTGGCAGACGATCTGCGACTCTATGCCGAAGCGAGACAACGCCAGATCACCGAGCGCGAGAGCGTCGAGGAGTTGTTGGTCGAGGTCGATCAGCAGTTCGAGACCGGTACAGTGACCCTCGGAGAGCTGGAAGACCGTGAACGGCAGATCGTGCTGGCCGAGCAAACACTGGCAGCAACCTCACGGGAAACCGAGCGCTTGCGCCTGCGGATCTACGATCGCCTGCGCCGAACGGGTTTGCTGGAGCAGGCCCTGGAGGCGCACGATGGCCCCGGCCTGTTGCCCGATCCGCTCAGTGGCCGCTGGCGCTTGGATCTCGACCCGGGCAATGTCGAGGGAGTGCTCACCCTTCGCCTTGATGGCACCGTTGTGCGTGGCTCCTACGCCATTGAGGACGGTGGCACCGGTGGTAGTCTGCAACCGGGAACGCTGCCGCCCAGCTCGGGCGCCTTTGTCGACTCGGCTGCCGATGAACCGTCGCGCGGCTCCCTGCGCGGCACCTACACCGGCGGCTTGCTGCGCCTGGAACGCATCGACGCGCTTCGAGGCTTGCACAGCACTTTCCAGGGGACACTGGATCCCGTACGGCGGCAGCTGCTCGGCACCTGGACCGCGGTCGACCTGACCAGCGGTGGTCCCGGAGGTGGCGACTGGACGGCGGACAAGATCGAATCTGAAGAGGACGAGGAAGAAGACACCCCGTGAATCGCAACAACGTTCTGTTCTTGGTGATTGGAATTCTGATCGGCTTCCTGGCAGGCTACTTCCTGCAAGAGGAGATAGCGAAGGTGCAGCCCGTGCGGCGCATCGCTGGTAGCGATACTGGGGCCGCGACAGCCGCGCCGCCAGGGGCTCCACGCATGCCCGCGGCGCCCGGTGCCGCGCCGGCAGCGGGCGCCATGGGCGGTGGCCCGGTCGCCGGAGAGGTGATCGAGCTGCAGCAGCGCATTACCGACAACCCCGACGACGCCGAAGCGGTTCTCGGCCTGGCGCGACTCAACCTGCAGATCAGCAATTGGGAGCGGGCCGCCGAACTGTTGCAGCGCTATCTGGAACTCGAGCCCGAAAGCCCCAACGAGCTGGTCGACCTCGCCGTGGTGCAGCGCACGCTGGCCCAGTACGACGAGGCACTCTCCAGCCTCGACCGGGCCTTGGAGCTGGCCCCCGACCACTGGGTGGCCTACTACAACAAGGCCGTGGTGCTGATTGTCGACTTGCAGCGTCTCGACGACGCGGCACTGGTGGTCGAGACCATGCAGGAGATGCGGCCGGAAGACCAAGACGTGCAGGCGCTGGCCAGTGAGCTGACACGTCTGCGTTCTGAAGGCTGAGGAGGCCGGCCGCCCATGCTACTGCGCGTGGTCGCCATCTTGCTGCTGCTGTGGCTCGCCGTCGAGGTGACGGTGTGGTTGATGAAGGCGATGCGCCAGCGGCTCAAGCGCAAGATGGAAGAGATCGAGCGCGAATTGCGTCAGCGGGCGGCAGGGGCACCTCGCCCCGCCGGCGGTCGTCCGCACAGTGGTGCAGCCAGCAGCGGGACGCGAACCTCGCGCCCGGCCAACCAACCCGGGGCCACGCGTCTCGTGCGCTGCGCTACCTGCGGCATTCACTTTCCAGGCCCGCCGGGAACCTCTGCGGACCCAGATGCCGCGGTCTACTGCTCAGAAGGCTGTGAGCGGGCCGCGGCAGCCGGACCTTCGTGACCCCGGACCGGCGTGATTCCGGACCCGCAACGTCGATGACAGTGCCGCAGCGCTACGCCGCCGTCGCGGTGCCGGTGCCCTTGCAGCACCCGCTGACCTACAGCGTGCCCACCAATCTGCTGCCACTGGTCCAGCCCGGTTTGCGTGTGCGCGTGCGTCTTGGGTCGCGACGCCTGACCGGCGTTGTCGTGGCGCTCGAAGACAGCGCCCCCGAAGGGGTCAAGGTGCGGCCGCTGGAGGCCGTGTTGGAAGCACGCCCCGTGCTCAACCAGGATCTGCTCGAGCTGGCGCGCTTCACCGCAGACTACTACCTGGCGCCGATCGGTGAGGTGATGCGTGCGCTGGTGCCGTCGGATCTGCCGGGGTGGAGCAAGAGGCGCCTGAGTCTGACGGACGCCGGGGCGTTGGCTGAGCCGGCGGGAGAGGCAGAGGCCGCGGTGGTCGCGGCACTGCGGGACGTCGGACCGATGTCGATGGCCGACCTGCAGAACCACCTCGGCCTCGACGATCTGGGGCTTGTGATCGACCGCATGCTCTCCGCCGGCCGTCTGACCGCTTCGGACACGCGCCGGGGCAGCCGCTACGTCACCGCGTACGAGCTGCCGGCCGGCGATCGTGACGCCCAGCGCGAGGCCTGCGGACGGTCACCCCAGGGCCGGGCGATCGTCGACTGGCTCGACGCGCTCGGTCGGCCGGCGACCGGCGATGAGATCACCAGCGCTGTCGGCTGTAGTGACGGCGTACTGCGCCGGCTGGTCAAGCTCGGCGTGCTGCGCCGCTTCACTCAGATCGAGCGGCTCGACCTCGATCACCACATGCTCAGCGGCGGCGGTGGTCCCGAGATCGTCCTGCGCCCTGACCAGCAGACGTGCCTGGATGCACTGATAGCCGCCTTCGACGCAGCAGATGCCGCTCCCGAAAGGGCTTTTGCGCCCTTCCTGCTGCACGGCATGACGGGTGCTGGCAAGACCGAGGTCTACCTGCGCGCGGTGTCATCGGTGCTCGAGCGGGGCCGTTCAGCCTTGCTGCTGGTGCCCGAGATCGTCCTGGTACCGGCAGTGGCGCGCGCCGTCCGGCTACGCTTCGGCGATCGGCTGGCGATTCTGCATTCGAACCTGGGACCGGCCGAACGACAGCAGGAGTGGCAGCGCATCCGCGACGGAGAAGCCAAGGTCGTTCTCGGGCCTCGCTCGGCGATCTTCGCGCCGCTGCACGACCTCGGCTTGATCGTGGTCGACGAGGAGCAAGACTCGGCCTACAAACAAGAGATCTCACCACGCTACAACGGCCGCGACCTTGCGCTGGTGCGTGCGCGCAGCGCCGGAGCCGCGGTGCTGCTGGTCTCCGCGACGCCGAGTCTGGAGAGCCGGCACAATGCAAATACCGGCAAGTACGGCAAGTTGGTACTCACCGAGCGCGTAGGGCAGGGCAAGCTGCCCGAGGGCATCCTGGTCGACATGCGGCAGTACACCGAGGGGCCCCGGCGTCCGGGAGAGGTACAGTTCTCGGCACCGCTACGCGACCAGCTCGACCGCACCCTGCGTCGCGGCGAACAGGTGATCCTGCTGCGCAACCGGCGTGGCTACTCCCCGATCCTGCTATGCCGCGCGTGTGGGGAAGACCTTCGCTGTGACGACTGCGGCTTGCCACGGACGTACCACCGGCGGGATGCCCGCCTGGTTTGCCACTACTGTGGCTCGACGCGCGTCGTACCGTCGGTGTGCCCGGCCTGCGAGGCCGCGGCGCTGGAACCCGTCGGCACCGGCACCGAACGTCTCGACGAGCAGTTCCGCGATCTCTTTCCCGGCGTCAGCGTCGACGTGCTGGACCGCGATGCCGTGCGCCGCAAGGGCGGTGCGGCCGCCGTTCTCGAGCGCTTCGGCCGTGGTGACACGCAGGTCCTGATCGGCACGCAGATGGTGTCCAAGGGCCACCACTTCCCGAACGTTGCCCTGACCGCCGTCATGGCCGCGGACAGCTACCTCGGCTTTCCTGACTTCCGAGCCGTCGAGCGCACCTACAACCTGCTGGTGCAACTCGCGGGCCGTGCCGGCCGCGGTGACGTCCCCGGTCGCCTGGTGCTGCAGACCTTCAATCCTGACCACTACGCCATCCGCGCCGCGCTCGACCACGACGACGAGCGCTTCGCCGAAGAAGAGCTGCGCTTCCGGCGCGCCTTCCACTATCCACCGTTCACCCGCATGGTGCAGTTGCTGATCCGCCACCAAGACCAGCAACGCGCCGAGCGTCGGATGCACGAGCTGTCGGAAGCCCTCAGCCGTCACCCCTTGGCGCGCGGCGTCCGTTTCGCTGGTCCGGCACCAGCGCCTTTCGAGCGCCTGCGCGGTAAGTGGCGCTACCAGCTGCTGCTCAGAGCGCCGGACTTCCGGCACCTGCAAACCCTGCTCAAGGCTGTGATTCCAGAGCAGCCGGACCCGGATCTCGTGGTCGATGTCGATCCGTATGATCTGCTCTGAAAGCGCCTGTGAATTGACCCACCCCACTCCGCTCTGCTAGCGTCCCCCTCCCATGGCCACGTCACCTGAATACGCATTCGAAGAACCCCTCGTGCATCTGCGCGAGCAGATCAGCGAGCTGCGCGCGTTCCCGCCCGGTAGCGGCAAGGAGCGCGACATCGAGCGACTGGAGAAACAGCTGCGCAAGGAGACCAAGGAGGTCTTCTCGAAGCTCAATCGCTGGCAGAAAACGCTGGTCGCACGCCACGTCCAGCGACCGTATACCCTCGACTACGTCGAAAACTTGCTGGACGACTGGGTCGAGTTGCACGGAGATCGCGCGTTCGGCGACGATCCGGCGATCGTCTGCGGCTTCGGCCAGTTCCGCGGTCGATCCGTAGCGGTGGTCGGGCACATGAAGGGGCGCACGACGCAAACACGCATCACGCGTAACTTCGGGCAGCCTCGACCGGAGGGGTATCGCAAGGCGCTGCGCATCATGCGGCTGGCGGAGAAGTTCGGCAAACCAGTTCTGAGCTTCATCGACACGCCGGGCGCCTACCCGGGCATCGGCGCCGAGGAGCGCGGGCAAGCGGAGGCGATCGCACGCAATCTGATCGAGATGGCTTCGCTGCGGGTACCGATTGTCGTTGTGGTGACGGGCGAGGGGGGAAGCGGTGGCGCCTTGGCCTTGGGCGTTGGCGACCGGATCTTCATGCTCGAGTACACGACCTACTCGGTCATCTCGCCCGAAGGCTGCGCCGCCATCCTGTGGAAGAATCAGGACGCGCGCGCCGAAGCCGCCGAAGCTCTGCGGGTGACGGCCCAGGATCTCGACCACCTGGGGCTGATCGACGACATCATCCCCGAACCGCTGGGCGGAGCCCACACCGATCCGCCCGTGATCTGCCAGCGGGTCGGTGACCGGATCGAGCAGGCGTTGCGCGAACTGATGACGCGCAGCCCCGAGCAGCTGATCGCTGAACGCTATGCCAAGTTCCGCGCCATGGGAGCTCTGGGCTGAGCCACTTGCCCCACGAAGCTCAGGCCCACGAAGCTCAGGCTGAGTGGCTGGCGGCCGCGGAACCCGAGGAGGTGGCGGCGCTGCGAGCCGACCCGGAGCTGGCGCGCGAGCCCGAGTGGCTGACCTCGTTGCTGGCACGCCGTGGCGTCCACACCCCCGACGAAGCGCGCCGCTTCTTGACGCCGAGCGTCGAGCACTTGCACGACCCGGCCCTGCTGGGTGGCATGGCGGAGGCCCTCGATTGCCTGCAGCAGGCACGCGAACGTGGTGACAAAGTAGCGATCGTCGGCGACTATGATGTCGACGGCGTGACATCGACCGCTCTCCTGACCGCGGTTCTCGGATGCTGCGGTCTCGAGATCCTGCCGATCCTGCCGCACCGCATGCGCGAGGGCTACGGGTTTCAGCCGATACACGCCGAGCGTGCGCACGAGCACGGCTGCAAGCTGGTAGTGACCGCGGACTGTGGCACGACCTCGACGATGGCAGTGGCCAAGGCGCGCGAACTGGGCCTCGAGGTGCTGATCACCGACCACCACCTGCCCGGCAAGGATCTGCCCGCCGACGTCCTGCAGATCAATCCCAAGCAGGCAGGTTGCACCTATCCCGAAACGAACCTGGCCGCTGTCGGACTGGCCTTCAAGCTCGCCCAGGCCTTCGCCGAGCGCTGCAATGTCCCGGTGCCGCTGGAGTCACTGCTGCGCATGGCCTGTCTCGGCACGGTCGCCGACTTGGTTCCCCTGACCGGCGAGAACCGGGTCATCACGGCGCTCGGTTTGCGGGCCCTGGATCAGGTCTTGGGTCAGGGATCGCGCGCCGTCGGTCTGCGCGCCCTGGCACAGCAGTCCGGTGTCAAACCGCCGATGGCGGCCGAGGACATCGGTTTTCGCCTCGGGCCCAGGATCAACGCTGCCGGTCGTCTGGGCAGCGCCGAGACTGCCCTGGAGCTGCTGCTCAGCCGGGACTACGGCAAAGCTCTGAACCTGGCGCAGCAACTCGACGGGTGGAACCGGGAGCGCCAGGCCGAGGAGGCTCGAGTCGTGGAGGAGGCGCGAGCCCAGCTGCTCGAGCAAGCCTCGGAGGACGCTGTGCTGCCGCCAATCCTGGTCGCCTGGGATGCCTCGTGGCACCGCGGCGTGGTCGGCATCGCGGCCGGCCGTCTGGCCAAGGAGTTCCACCGACCGGCGCTGCTGCTCAGCCTCGACGAAGACCAGGCGACCGGCTCCGGGCGCAGCATCCCAGGGATTGAACTCCATGCCTTCCTCGAGCCGTGGCGGCAGCGCTTGCTGCGTTTCGGCGGTCACGCGCAGGCGATTGGCTTGACGGCTGGTGCCGCTGATCTCGAAACGCTGCGCGACGAATGGCGGCAGGCCGCGGCACACTGGGGGCCGGACCTCTTGCGCAAGCGGTATGAGTACGAGCTAGACCTGCGCGTCGAGGACATCGACGACCAGCTCTTTGCTCAGCTACGCCGCTTGGAACCGCACGGCATGGCAAACCCGTCACCGCTGGTGCGCGTCGGTCCGCTGCAGTTGAACGCCGAGCCCCGATTGCTCGGCGAAGGAGGCAAACACCTGAGCGCGCTGGTCAAGGCTCCGGGCAGTGGACGCGGACGCGTGCTGCCAGTGATCGCCTGGGGCTGGGGGGCACGGCGCGACCAGCTCGACGGTCGCTTCGAAGCTCTCGGTCACCTGGAACACGACGACTACCGCGGTGGCGTCCGCCTGCGTTTGCGTGCGGCACGGCCCTGCTGACCCGCTGAGCCCGTCTCAGCTGGTCCGGCACGAGAGCCCCTGCTAGATCACCGCTAGCTCGCCGCTTCATGTAAGCTACAGCTTCGTCATGCGTGTGCCGTCGACCTACCCCATTTGCTCGAGAAGTCCCCGATGACCGCCGCTGCTCGCCAGCGCCGCGTTCCCTTGCTGGTTCGCTTGCGCAATGTCTTGCTGGTGGTGGTGTTGCTTTTCGTCGCCGCCTTGCTCGGTCTCTACTTCTTTGGCCGAGCGGGCCTCGATACGTTGACGGCGCCGGCACCGGTCGACGAACAGGACATGCTGTCGGATGTCGACGCCAATGTCACCACCACGAGCCAGGGATTCGACTACACGCAGTACGAGGAAGGCCGAGCGCTGTTCCGCCTGCAGGGCGAGTACTACCGCGAGGATCGATCTTCGGTGGTCGAGCTCGAAGGCGTCAACCTGGAGATCTTCCGCCCTGATGGCAGCACTTTCCGCGTGCGCGGCAACGAGGCGATCTACAACCGGGCAGAGCAGTCGGCACAGCTGGAAGGCGAAGTCGAAGTCGAGGGACCGCGACAGCTGCGCTTGTGGACCGAACGCATGGTGGTGACCGACCAGGGCAACCGCATCGTGACGCCGGTGCCGGTGCGCTACAGCTATGCGGGCAAGATGCGCGGTCGGGCGCAGCAGCTGCGCGTCAACCTTCCGACACGCACCTATCTGCTGCACGGCGTCGTCCGCATGCGCAGTCTGCTCAGTGTCGACACACCGTTTGGGCTCAATGCCACGCGTGCTTTCCTGGAAGAAGACAGGCGCCTGCTGCGCGCTGAAGGCAACGTACGCATGACGCGTTGGAGCGATTGGATGGACGCTCGACGCATCAGCTTGTTCCTGGCCGAGGACAGCAACATCGCCCGTTTCCTGCGCGCGCGCTGGGAAGTGCGCGGCGTCTTCCATGGCCCTGAGTCACCGCGCTACCGCCAAGACCTCTACGCGCAAGCCTCGTCTCGCCAGGACGAGGTGGCTGACGAAGCTGGCACCGACGATGGCGGGCTCGACGACGACGAGAATGCGTCCGCCGCCCAGCCAGCTTCGGCGAGCGAGCCGGAGACCAATACCAGTGGCCCACCACCAGGCGCCGTCTTCTATGCCGCCGAGAGTCTGTCTGCCGTCTTCGACACCACGGGCAGCCTGCGCAAGATCGAGATGGACGGCAGCCCACGGACCCCTGCGACCTTGCTCAGCCGCGACGCCGACACCGGCAACGTGCGGACGCTGACTTCGAACTACCTGGTCGGGGATTTGAACTCCGTCACCGTCGAAGTGGTGCCCGATGGTGGGGCCGATGCCTCGGCGCCACCGCGGACGCAAAGTGGTACCCGGCTGGAAGTCATCCAGGCGTACGGCCAGGTCCGCCTCGTGGAGCGTGAACAGGATGCCCCGCCGGAACGCTTCCTGAGACAGATTCGTGCCGAGCGTGGCCGCGCCCAGACCGGCACACTCGGCAAGTTGACTTCTGCCTCTTTCGCCGGCACCGTCGACTACCGCGAACCGCCCGTGTCGGTGAAGGCGTCGCGGGCCGAACTCGACGGTGACAGTGGCAAGGCTCGCTTCACCGGCTCGCCGGTCGTGCTGGACGGCGAGCAGGGGCAGCTCATGGCACCGATCGTTAGCTACAGTCGCGACCAGGAACTGGTCGAAGCCGAGGGTGGTGTGCGCGCCATGCTGCAGCAGTTGCCAGAGCGCAGTGTGCCTGGACCGCTGATGCAAGGCGGCGAAGGACCGGTGTGGGTCGAATCCGAGAGCGCCTGGTGGCGCCAGCCGGACAGCACCTTCGTCTTCCAAGGCCGCGTGCGCACCTGGCGCGGCGAGAACTTGCTGCTGGCAGACGAGATGCGCTTGCGCGAACCGAGTGAAGAGTTGGTCGCCACGGGCAACGTCAAGACCGTCTGGTACCCGCCGCCCGCCGCCGATGAGCCAACCACCGATGAGGAGACGCAGAACCAGGGCGAGTCGACAGCCAGCAGCGAGCCGATCGAAGTCACTGCCGACAGCGTTACCTATCTGGGCCAAGAGCGCCGACTGCGCTACGAGGGCAACGTCGTGGTGGTCGACGCCACGCGGACCATGGCTTGCGGTGTCGCCGACATGAGTCTCGACGCAGAGCAACGCCTCGAGCGCCTGATCTGCTCCGGTGGCGCGGATGTGCGCGATAGCGCCAGCGGTCAGCGTGTCGAAGGTGACGTGGCCGTCTACGAGGTGGATCGCCGGCTGGTCGACGTGACCGGTGATCCGGTGACCATGCGCGACCGCAACGGTACGCAGGTTCAAGGACGGCGCGCCGTCTACAACATCGAGACGGGGCTGCTCGAACTGCGCAGCTTGAACGACACGGCGCCCGAAGCCGAGGCGTCGAGCACGGAGAGTCAACCATGAGCCTGAGCGGTGGACCCCGCGTCACAGCGCCCCGCGACCGCACGGCGGAGACGCCGGCCGACAAGGCCGAGGCCCAGCAGTTGCCGGTCCTTAGCACGCGCAATCTGCGCAAGGTCTACCGTGGCCGTGCGGTGGTGCAGGACATCTCGCTGGAAGTCGAACCCGGTGAAATCGTGGGTCTGCTCGGTCCCAATGGTGCCGGCAAGACGACTACCTTCTACATGGTCGTCGGCCTGACGCCACCAGACCGTGGTCAGGTTTTTCTGGGCGACGAGGAGATCACCGAGTTGCCCATGTACCTGCGGGCCCAGCGCGGCATCAGCTACCTGCCGCAGGAACCCTCAGTGTTTCGCAAGATGTCGGTGGAGAACAACTTGCGCGCCATCTTCGAGACCCTCGACCTGCCGCGCGGCGAGCGTGAACGGCGCATCGGTCGCCTATTGCAAGATTTCGGCCTCGAGAAGGTGCGCAAGAGCCCTGGCTATGCGTTGTCGGGCGGCGAACGCAGACGGGTCGAGATTGCCCGCGCCCTGGTGCTCGACCCCTGGTATATTCTTCTTGACGAGCCCTTTGCAGGGATCGATCCGATCGCGGTACTGGACATTCAGACGATCATCCGGCACCTCAAGGACATGGGGATCGGTGTTCTGATCACCGATCACAACGTGCGCGAGACGCTGAAGATCACGGATCGGGCCTACATCATCAACAACGGCGAAATCCTGCGTACGGGCACGCCACAAGAACTGTCGTCGGACCCGCAGGTGCGTAAGATTTACCTCGGTTCCGAGTTCCGTCTCTAGACCGGCTCTCTGGACATCTTCTATGGCGCTGGAACAGAAGCTTTCTCTCAAGCTCGCCCAAAAGCTGGTGATGACCCCATCACTGCAGCAGGCGATCAAGCTCCTGCAAATGACCCGCATGGAGCTGCAGACGGTGCTGGCAGAAGAGCTGGAGCAGAATCCGGTGCTCGAAGAGACCGTCGAGACCCTGCCCGACGAGAACAAGCGCGACGAAGACGATCAGCCGCAGCGGGACGACGAGCTGGATCACAAGGAGTCGATGGAGCAGGTCGACCTGGAATCCTATTTCAGCGACTACTGGGAGAGCTCCGGCTACGCTTCGGTCAGTGAGCACCACGAGGCGCCGCCGCTCGAGAACACGCTCACCGAAGAGCCGGATCTCTACGACCACCTACTCTGGCAGCTGTCGATGCTCGACATCGACGAGCGCCAGCGCGAGATCGCCGAGCTGATCATCGGCAACCTCAACCATGACGGGTTCCTGGAAGTGACGCCGGAGGAAATCCGGGCTCTCGGACCGCACTCGCCGGAGGCGGCGGCAGCGGTCGCCGAGCTGGTCGCCGAGCTACAGGCCGACGCCGACCTCACCGAAGCCGCCATGCTCGCCAATGGCGACCTCGCTGCCGCGCTCGGTGGCACGCTGGAACTGTCGGCGGCTCCGCCACGCGAGAGCGCAGACGCCGCCGGTGACACTTCGGCGGTGGATGCCGAAGTCCAGAAAGAGAAAGCGAGCCGCGCCGCGGCCGACGCTCTGACGGGTATTTCCGCTATCGCGCTGGAACTCGCGCCGGAGGGCGAACCCTACACGCTCGAAGAGATCGACGCGGTGCTCGCGATTCTGCGCACCTTCGACCCGCCGGGCATCGCTTGCCGTGACATGTGCCACAGCCTCGAAGTCCAGATCGACCGCCTGCAGCGCGAAGAAGAGGAGTGGGAAGGGTACCTCGATTCCGCGCAGCAGCAGCGGTACGACCTGGCCCGTGCCATCGTGTGTGAGCACTGGGATCTTTTCCTCAAGCGTCAGTTCCCGGTGCTCGCCAAGCAGCTTGCTCAGCCGCTGGCCAAGCTCGAACCCGCGGTCGACTTGATCAAGAGCCTCGATCCGCGCCCCGGTCGTCGCTACAGCAGCGACCGACCGCAGTACATCGAGCCCGACGTCGCGGTAGTCAAGGTCGGCGACGAATACGTCATCCAGCTCAACGACGACGGCATGCCGCGGCTGCGCGTCAGCCGTGCCTACCGGCGCATGCTGCAACGCATGAAGAGCGACGGTCACCACACCGACGCACAAGCTTTCATCAAAGACAAGATGCGCTCCGCCGTGTGGTTGATCAAGAGCCTTGACCAGCGCCAGCGCACCATCTACAAGGTCGCCACCTCGATCGTGCGCCAACAGCAAGAATTCCTAGAGCGGGGCATCGACGGCTTGCGCCCGATGGTCTTGCGCGACGTCGCTGAAGACATCGGCATGCACGAGTCGACGGTCAGCCGCGTGGTGTCGAACAAATACATCCACACCCCGCGTGGCCTCTATCCCATGAAGTTCTTCTTCCACAGCGGTATCGACCGCGATCGTGGAGAAAATATCTCGTCCTTGAGCGTCAAGCGCAAGATCGAGCAACTAATCCGCGACGAGAATCCCAAGCGGCCTCTGTCCGACAGCGCACTGATGCGTACCCTGCAACGCGAGGGTATCCAGATCGCCCGGCGGACGGTCGCCAAGTACCGCGATGAGCTCGGGATCTCGTCGTCCACGGACCGCAAGCAGGTCTTCTGACAATTCCATCACTCAGGACCGCCGGCTGTGAGCCGTGCGGCGGAGGCGAGTAGGCACGACCCATGAATATCGAATACGTCACCAAGCACTTTCACCTCGACGATCCGACCAAGTCCTACGTCGAGGACAAGTTGCAGAAAATCACCAAGTTCGTCGAGCAGCCGGAGTTTCGCCTGATCTTGGAAACCGAGAACAACGGCCGGCGTCTGATCGCCGATGTGCATGTGGCGCATCGCCACGGCGTCCTGCAGGCGTCCGAGGCGACCGAAAGCGATATGCGCGATTCGATCCTGCACGCCATCGAGAAGGTGGAGAAGCAGGCGCGGCGTTCGCACAACAAGTTCATTGACAAGCGTCGGCGCGCCGACCGTGCGGTACAGGAAGAGCACCGCTGGTCGGTGGACGTGCTCGAAGGCGCGAGTGTCGGCAGCGGCAACGAGCCGCGCATCGTCAAGACCGGTCACCTGCCGATCAAGCCCATGACCATCGACGAAGCGGCGCTCCAACTCGGCGACTCGAAGAACGAGTTCATCGTCTTCCGCGACGCCGGCAGTCAGCGGGTCAACGTCCTGTACCGTCGTAAGGACGCCAACTTCGGCCTGATCGACGCCGAACCCTGATCCGCGGAGACCGAAGACATGAACCTGGCTTCTTTGGCGCGGCCGGAACTCATCTTTCCGTCCCTGCCAGGGTCGGATCGCTCTACTGTCCTGCGCTCGCTGGCTGATTTGCTAGCGGGTGTGGGCGCGGTTCCCGACGCACAAGATCTCTATGATCGTCTGTGGGAACGCGAACAGCTGGACTCGACCGGCATTGGATCCGGCGTCGCGATTCCGCACTGCAAACTGCCCGGTCTCGAGCGCGCGCTGCTGGCGATCGCGGTCACCTGCGGTGATGTCGATTTCGCGGCTGTCGATGGCGCACCGGTGCGCGTGCTCTTCCTGGTCGTGTCGCCGAGCCACAACCCGGCTGAGCACCTCACCGTCCTGGCCGCCATCACCCGCTGGCTGAAAGAGAACCCCGTGCAGCAGTTGCTCGACGTCTGCGACGACGCCGAGGCCCTCTTTGCTCGCCTGCAGGGTGGCGAGGTCTGAGCCTTGGCCGCGTCCAAGAATTCAGCCACCGCCCGCCGCCGCCGCTCGCGCGAGCAACCGCGTGCGCAGGGCCAGGGCTCGACATCCACGGGTGGCAAGGACGGCGGCAAGCGTGGACACCACGGAGGCGACAAGGTCGTCACCGTCAGCGAGCTCATGCACAGCACCGAGTTGCTCAACCTCGAATTCAGTGTCCTCTGCGGCGACAAGCACCTCGACAGCTGCATCACCCACCCGCGCGTCCAGAAACCTGGCCTCGCGTTCGCGGGCTACTTTCCCTACATCAAACCCGGCCGCGTGCAGATCGTCGGCGAGAGCGAACTCGCTTACCTCGACACGCTCGACCCCGGCGATCGCCGGCAGCGTTTCGAGCACATCACCGACCTGCCGGTGCCGGTCTTCGTGGTCACCAAAGGGCTACGGCCGCACCGCCAGTTGCTCGATCTCTGCGAGACCAAGGGCCTACCGATGCTCAGCTCACAGGCCCTGTCATCGGTCGTGATCGAGCAGGTCAGCTACTTCCTCGAAGACAACTTGGTGCCGAGCGTCAAGCTGCATGGTGTGTTGCTGGACATCTACGGTCTCGGCGTCTTGCTGATCGGTGACAGCGGTGTCGGCAAGAGTGAATGTGCGCTCGACCTGGTGACGCGTGGTCACAGTCTGGTCGCCGACGACCAGGTGACCATCAAGCGTTACCCCAAGGGCGAGCTGATCGGGTACTGCGAAGAGCGACTGCGCCACCACATGGAACTGCGTGGCCTGGGCATCATCAACGTCCAGGACCTCTTTGGCCTCGCCGCCGTGCGCGAGCGCAAGTCCATCGACTTGGTCGTCAAGCTCGAACATCTCCTACCCAACTCGCATTGCGAGCGTCTGGGTCTCGACGAAGCTCTCTACGACATTCTCGACGTCCCCTGCCCGTACATCCAGATGCCCGTCGCCGTCGGCCGCAACCTCTCGATCTTGATCGAGATTGCCGCCCGCAACCATGTACTCAAGCTGCAGGGGCATCATTCGGCCCGTGAGCTGGTACGCAAGTTGGAGGAGCAGCTTGAACACCAACGAGTCCCACTTACCCCCCGAGGCACGGGCTAGACTCATCCTGGTCACCGGCCTGTCCGGTTCCGGCAAGAGCTACGCGGCCAACTGCTTGGAAGACCTCGGCTACTACGTGGTCGACAACTTGCCGTTGCCGCTGCTGCGCAGTTTCGTCCAGGATCCCGTGGCTCAGGTCGGCGGCCACTACCGCCGCATCGCCGTCGTCACGGACGTGCGCGCCCACGGCTTCGCGCAGGAACTGCCGGAGCTGCTGCAGAGCATCGATCGCAGTCGCGTGCTGCCGACGGTCGTTTTCCTCGAAGCCTCCGAAGAAACGTTGATCCGCCGCTTCAGCGAAACTCGTCGACCGCACCCGCTGGCCGGCAGCGAGTCGGCGGTGCAGGGGATCCGCAGAGAGCGCGAAGAGCTCGCCGAGATCCGCGGCCTCTCCGACCTCGTCCTGGATACCACCAGCTGGTCCGTCCACCAGCTGCGCAGCCACATCTACCAAGAGTTCGCCGAAGACCTCGGCAGCGGGCTCGTCGTGTCCTTGACCAGCTTCGGTTTCAAGCACGGTATCCCGCACGGCTCGGACCTCCTCTTCGACTTACGCTACTTGCCGAATCCGTACTTCGTCCCCGGGCTGCGTGAGCACACCGGCCTGGAAGCGCCGGTGCACGAGTTCCTGCATGGGCAGAGCGAGTTCGTCGAATTGGTGGAGCGGTTGGAGGATCTGTTGCTGTACTTGCTGCCGAAATACCGGCGCGAGAACCGGACGTACTTGTCCGTATCGATCGGCTGCACCGGCGGCCGGCATCGATCCGTCGCGGCGGTCGCGGAGCTGGCGTCGCGGTTGGAGAAGGAAGGGTGGGGCGTGCGTACGATGCACCGGGACCTGGGGCGGTAAGAGACAGAACCGCCCACCCCGACCGGCCCACCCGTCAGAGGGCGCATGTCCATGCGCCCCTACGCCCCACCCGATCCCCCGACTCGTTGCGCATACGCAGGGCCGGTTTGGTTGCTGAGCCTTCTCTTGCGATCGACCACCGGTGGTGTGCGATGAGGGGGAGCGCCATCGGGACCGGGGTGTTTGTGCCAAGCGTAAACGAGTCGGGGGCAGGGGCGGGATGTAGGGGCGCACGGACGTGCGCCCTCCGGCTCCGGTGTCAGATCCATCAGGTCTGCTTCGGCAAGATCGGCAACCCCGGATCGTATTCCTTGTAATGCTGCGGACACAGCCAGCGGTAATCCCCGGTCGGCGTCATGATCCGGCGCAGGCCACCCCAGGTTCGATCGGGGTCGAGTTCCAGCAACAACGAGTGGAGATGCCGCAAGGCGGCACCTTCGGCGTGGGTTCGGAAGTCGTCGGTCTCTCGGACCTTCACGAAGTCTTCCGCCTCGCCGGACAACAGGCCGCGCGTCACCTTCTCCATCAGTTCCAGCTTGGGCTTGACGTCGTCGAGCAGGGCCTCGGCGAGCCCTGCTCTGACTAAGGCGCCTGCGATCGGAATCACCAGCTTGAGCGTCGACGCGACCGTACGCATCAGCGGCGCTATCTTGCGCAGCTTCTCGTTGGCCACGGGAAAGACGTATTCGCCGCGCTGTCCCTGATCGCTATCTCGAGGTCCGGTGCCGATCGGCCAGATCGGGTGCGGATGGTCGGGATGTTCGCACCAGAGGGTGAGCCGCTGCGCCGTCTTGCCGAGGTCGAGGGGGTTCCAGCTGTCGAGGTCTTCGGGTAGCAGCGTGAAGGTGCCGGGGCAAAGATGGCCTTCCGAGCCGAGAGCCCGGAGCAACGCCCAGTGGCGTGCCGCCGCCTCGCTGGCGTGCGCCTTGGACTCTTTGCGCATCTCGCGCACCTCGACCAGCACGTCCGGACCGTCGAAGCCGGTCAGTAAGCGATCCAGACTCCAAGCTTCGTCGCACCGCAGACAGGAAACCTCGTGCTTCCCTTTGCGCTTCCGCTTCAACATTCCATCCAAGGGAAAGCGCCCGTCGCAGGGTTCACCATCGGGTTCGACCGTCGGGCACGGAACGGAGAACGTCATCTCGAGTCCCTGCCAGCGCTTCGCGAGAACCTGCAAGGTATCGCGCAGGATGTTCATGAAGTACTGCGGCCAGTCCGCGCGAACGGAAATCCTTGGTTGGTCCGTCTTCGAGCACCAGGCTGATTGCCTTCGCCAGCCACTCCGGGTCCAAGATTACCTGGTCGCCGAGCCCCTTGTCTTCGCCCGTTCTGCCAGCATGCGCTGAACTTCTCTCCCATCTGTGGCAGCCCTGCCGCAGCCTGGGCAATGGCGTCTCGCAGTTCCCGGATGCCGTGCCCGTCCTTGCTGTCGACTTCGAAGAAGCCCTCGATCACGTCGCCGTGATCCCGCATCAAGAAGCGACGACTTACCGACGGCGCCTTCACCGACGAGGAGGAGCTTGGCTTCGAAGATGGGCGTCGCGTCTTCCGTAAGACCGCGGAGGTAGCTGCCGGTCACACACACACCGATTAATCGTGAATTTGTTCACGCCTTGTACTGGATAGGTCTTCCTTGTGTCTTCTGTTCGGGCTAGTCTATCGTCCACAGCCTGTGCGAAGGCACTCCTGTGCAAAACACCTGTGGATCCCACACCTGTGCAAAACCACCCCCTGTGCGAAACCCCTGTGGATTCCGCCTGTGGACGGAACGCCATCCCCTAGACGCCATCCCCTAGAAAATGCCCCAAAACACCCCCACCCCCCGCAGCAAGGCCTACCCAGCCATCCCCCTGGACGAAGCCCTGACCCTCACCTCGACCCTGCTCGACGCTCTCGGCAGCCACCCGGCCACCCGCGCCGACATTGCTTCCGAGCTGGGCTATGAGAGTTCCGAAGGCGGTGTCGCCGGACGCAAGATCGCGGCGCTGGTGCACTACGGGCTGCTCGAGCGTCGACGCGGTCGCTACACTCCGACGCCACTGGCTGAGCAGGCGATCCACCCGCGCTCTGACGCCGAACGTGACGCGGCACGGCGAGAGGCCCTGCGCTCACCGCAGCTCTTCCGCACCTTGCTGGAGCACTACGGCCGAGGCGACGATGCAGCGGTCTCGCTGCCGGCACAGCTCGAAGCCATCCTCAGTCGCGACCATGGCATCACACGGCGCGCCAGTGGTCATGCGGCGGACGTCTTTCGACGCTCGGCGCGCTTTGCTGGCCTGCTCGATGCACCAGCACGCCCGGCGGGGCAGGGGAAAGCGGCGATTGTCGGCTCGCCGACAACACAGAGAAGTGATGATCCGGGGGAGCAGCGCATCGACCTGGCCCTGCCTGGAGGCCGGCTGGCGCGGCTGACGGTACCGCTGGATCTTGACGTGCGGGACGTGGAGCTGCTGCGTAGACTGCTGCTCAAGCAGCTCGAAATGCTCGAGCTGCAGGCTGAGATGCAACGGTGAGGCGAGATCGGGCCGTCTTGACCGGCCTGCGGCGTTGCTCGAACACCCCAGGGCGCAGTATCCTCAACGCTCATGAAGACGTTGATCCTCACCCATGGCAGGTTGGCTGACGAGTTGCTGGCGGCGGCCGAAATGATCGCCGGCAAGCAGGACTGCTTGGAAGCGTTGTCTCTCGAGTGGAGCGACGGTTCCGAGGCGATCCACAAGAAGCTGGGACCGCGGCTCGATGGCATCGACGACGGTAGCGGCGTGCTGATTCTGACCGACATGTTTGGCGGCACACCGTGCAACGTCGCCCTGACCTTCGCCAACCCGGGCCGCATCGAAGTGGTGACCGGGGTCAATCTGCCGATGGTGATGCGCCTGGGGTGCACCTCGGCGGCAGAGGACAAGCGCGACGTGGCCGACGTGGCGCGCTGGCTGTGCCAGAAGGGGCAGCAGAGCATCCGTCGGGCCACAGACATGGGCGGCGGACCGCCGACCAATCGACGCCTGCAGACCTCGACGGAGCTGGCGGCCGAGGGCGGCTTGACGAACAAGAGGGCGGGAGCGTGAAACAGGAAGAGCTCAAGGTGGTCAACCGGCTGGGCCTGCACGCGCGGGCCGCAGCCAAGCTGGTCAACCTGACCAACCAGTTCCGCAGTCAGGTGACCCTGGTCAAGGAAGGTGAAGAAGTCGAGGGCAAGAGCATTCTAGGCATCCTTCTACTGGCGGCACCGCAGGGTTCAGAGCTCGAGCTGCGCTGCGAGGGTGACGACGAGACCGAGGCATGCATCGCGATCACCGATCTGTTCGCGCGCGGATTCGACGAAGATACTGGACAGGACCAGAGCGGCGAACCTGGAATGGGGGAGCGCGGACGATGAGTTCAGGCGGCAAGCCGATGGAGACCGTGCAGGGTGTTGCGCTGGCCGAAGGCATCGCCATCGGCCGTGCAGTGTGCATCGAGACACGCACGCTCGACATCTACCGCTTCCCCCTGCCCGAAGACGCCATCGACGCCGAGCTGGAGCGCCTGGAGCGAGCGGTGGAGCAGGCGAGTTCGGAGTTCGGCCGGCTGCGTCGCGACGTCGAGGACAACGAAGACATTGGCGAAGAACTGCACGGGATCTTCGAGGCGCATATGCTGATGCTCAAGGATCCAACCTTCCTGGGACGCGTGCGCGACCGTATCGTTCAGGAACACGTCAACGCCGAGTGGGCGGTGCAACGGTCGGCGGAAGAGTTGGCGGACCAGTTCGCGCGCATTGAGAACGAGTACCTGCGCCAGCGTAGCCAGGACCTGCTGGACGTTTCCGGCTACCTGCTGCGCGTGCTGCGCGGGCTGTCTCACCACGAGCTGAGCGAGATCAAAGGCGATATCATCCTGGTCGCCGACGACTTGCCGCCAGCCGAGGCCGTGCGCCTGGGGCGCGAGCGCGTAGTGGGGTTCGCCACCGAGTCGGGGGGCCGCACCTCGCACACGACGCTGATCGCGCGCTCGCTCAACCTACCGATGCTCGCCGGCCTGCCCGACATCACGGCATTGGTGACCGACGAAGACCCGGTCATCGTCGACGGCACCAGCGGCAAGTTCATCTTGCACCCCACCGCCGAGACGCTGCGCCACTACCGCCGTCTTCAGCGCGACCGGGCCCAGCAGGAGCAAGCCCTCTTGGCCACCAAAGATCTACCAGCACGAACCCGCGACGGCGTGCAAGTGCAGTTGATGGCCAACATCGACCTGCCCGAAGAGATCGACGACGCGGTGAACTTCGGGGCCAACGGCATCGGCCTCTATCGCAGCGAGTTTCTCTACATCGAGCGCAGCCCCGACCTGCCGACCGAGGACGATCACTACCAGATCTACCGGCGTCTGGCGGAAGCCATGGCGCCGCACCCTGTGATTATCCGTACGTATGATCTCGGTGGGCGCAAGGTCGCGCGGGAGATGATGGACTCGGATGAAGAGAATCCGGTGCTCGGTTTGCGTGGGATTCGACTCACGATGGCACGGCCACAGATCTTCCGCATCCAGTTGCGTGCGCTGTTCCGTGCCGCCTTGCACGGCGACGTATGGATCATGCTGCCCCTGGTCACGACGGTGGAGGAGGTGCGGGTGTTTCGCACCTTCGCCGACGAGATTCTCGACGAGTTGGAGGCCGAGGGCGTGCCGTGCTGCCGGACCTTCAAGCTCGGCGTGATGATCGAAGTGCCGTCAGCGGCGATGATCGCCGACCTGCTGGCACGCGAAGTCGACTTCTTCTCGATCGGCACCAACGACCTGATCCAGTACGCCCTGGCGGTAGATCGCAACAACAAGCACGTGTCCTATCTCTACCAGCCCCTTCATCCTGCCATCCTGCGCATGCTACGCTTTGTTGTGGACAGTGCCCGGGCGGTTGGTATCGAGGTGAGCCTGTGCGGCGAAATGGCCGCCGAGTATGCACCGCTGCTGGTCGGCTTGGGACTGCGCCGCTTATCCATGAGTCCACGCACGGTACCGACTGTCAAGAAGCGCATCCGCCAGCTCAGTGCTGGCCGTCTGCGCGAGCTGGCAGATGCCTGTGGACAGCTGGAAACCGCCGAGCAGGTCGCCGAGCGTCTGCAAGGATTCCTCAATGCCGCCTCCGCAGCCGACGCCGCCGAGGCGGCCACCGTAGCGGAAAGCCAAGACAACCCAGCCGACGGCCGCCTCACGGCAGCCTCGGCCGCAGACCACGAGATGCTGGCATGAAGGTACCGATTCGCCGGATCGAAAAGCCCTGGGGCTACGAACTGATCTTCGCCCACACCCCCAAGTACGTGGGGAAGATCTTGCACGTAGACGCCGGACATGCGCTGTCCCTGCAATACCACGAGGTCAAGGACGAGACCCTCTACATGCACGAGGGGTCCGTCGAATTGGTGGTCGAGGAGGAAGGCGAGCTGGTGTCGCAAACCCTGGAGGCTGGCGACTCGTACCACATCCGCCCGTACACCAAGCACCGCATGGTGGCGGGAGAGAACGGCTGCGACATCATCGAGGTCTCCACCCCGGAGTTGGACGATGTGGTACGACTCGAAGATCGCTACGGCCGTGCCGCCAGCGACTAGCCCTCCCGCCTCGCTTTCCCCATCTGTTCTTCAGGCAGCGCCTGGCGCGCCGACGAGGCTGCAGCTCATCGGGTTGGCGCTCGGTGCCAGTCTGCTCTGCAGCAACATAGCGTGTAGCAGCGCGCCGGATCCCGACGATCCTACCGCTGCCGGTTTCTCGGTGCCCCCTACCCAGGCAGCGCCGCCGCCGACGGTTCGGCCGAGCGGACCGCCGCCTCCGCCGCCGTCCAAGGTGGTCGAGATCAAGCCCTCGAACGGTGAAGAAGAACTGCGCTCGCTGGTCCAGGCGGCGGAAGCCGAACGCCAACGCCGGCGGCAGTTGAGCGGAGAATCGACGATTGTCATCAACAATCAGAATCTCGCCGACTATGCCAAAGACGGGCAGTTGACCTACGTCGAGGAAGCTGCAGCGGGAGCATCGGCGCCGGCAGTGGAAGCGACACCGGAGAGCGATCGACGCCAGGATGAAGACTACTGGCGCGGCCGGGCCATCGATATCCGCCTCAAGTGGCGCCGTGCGGTCGAGGACACGGACGTGCTCAAGGATCGCATCGCCCGTCTGCGACAAGACTTCTACCGAGAAGATGACCCCTATATCCGGGACGGCCAGATCAAGCCGCAGTGGGACAAGGCGCTGGTCGACCTGGAGCAAGCGCGCGACGATGCACGCAGGTACCAGGCAGAGTTGGACTCGTTGTTCCAGGAGGCTCAGGACCTCGGTGTCGAGCTGGTCTGGTTACAGGAGGGAGTCGACCTGGAGCCAGACGGAACGACCGACACGGCGACTCGAGACGACAGCGATACGCGGCATCGTAGCGAGAGCCCGGAGCGTTACGCGCCTCCGCCTCGCTGATCGCAACCACATCGACTGCGGCCTTGCCTTGTGAAAGCGGTCCTTCGGGGCCGCTTTTGCCGTTTTTGCTCTTGCGCCGCGGGCCGGAATCAGGTATTCAAGACGGCCACGGCACGGTGGATCGTGCCTTTCAGGAGATTCCTTCAGATGAGCGATAGCCAGAAACCATCCGTCCACCCCCGCTTTCAGGTCCTGCAGCCGCCTGCGGCTCCAGCACCAAAGCGGTTTTATATCGAGACCTGGGGCTGCCAGATGAACGAGCTGGATACGCAGCGCATGGCGGGTCAGCTGATGGCCGAAGGCGTGCTACCGACGCGCGAGCCAGCCGAGGCGGACATCATTCTGCTCAACTCGTGCTCGGTTCGCGAGAAAGCGGAGATGAAGTCGTACTCGCGGCTAGGGGAGTACCGCAAGCTGAAGACAGAGAAGCGCCATCTGTTGATCGGCTTCTGCGGCTGCGTGGCGCAGCAAGAGGGGGAGCAGGCACTCAAGCGGGTGCCAGACCTCGACTTCGTCCTCGGCCCGGCGCGGGTCGGCGAGCTACGCCAGGTAGTCGAGCGCACGCGAGCAGGGGAGCGGGTAGTTGCCACGGGTTTCCCGGAACAGCGGGACTTCGATATCGATGCCGTCTCGCGCGACGGCAGCTACAAGGGGATGGTGACCTTGATCGAGGGTTGCAACAAGCGGTGCACTTTCTGCATCGTGCCCAGCACGCGCGGTCCAGAACGCTGCCGGCCCTTCGACGACATCCTCGCCGAGGTTCGGCATCTGGTGGGCTACGGGTTCAATGAGATCGAGCTGCTCGGTCAGACCGTCAATCACTGGCGCGACCCCGAGCTGGATCTTGACTTTGCCGACGTGCTGAACGCGGTAGCCCGCATCGACGGCGTCCATCGCTTGCGCTTCGTTACCTCGTATCCACGCGACTTCACGCCGCGCATGGTCGAGCAACTGGGCCTTCACGAGAACATCTGTCCCTACCTGCATCTGCCGGTGCAGTCCGGTTCCAACACGGTACTGCGGCGCATGGGACGCGGCTACACACGCGAGGAGTACCTCGGGCTGATCGGCCAGATCAAGCGTGCGCGACCGGACATCGCGCTGTCGACCGACATGATCGTCGGCTTCCCTGGAGAGACGGAGGACGACTTCCAGGAAACACTCGACCTGGTGCGTGAGGTCCGCTTCGGCTCGCTGTACGCCTTCATGTACTCGGTGCGTCCCGGCACTGCTGCGCCGCGCTTGGATGGGCACGTCGATCCCGAGGTTGCCAGTCGCCGGCTGCAGGATCTCTTCCAGGTGCAAGAGAAGATCGGTCGGGAACTGAACGAGCAGCTGGTGGGGCAGGAGCGAGACGTCGTGGTCACCGGCTGGAGCAAGCAGCCTGGCACCATGATGGGCCGTACCCCCTGCCATCGGATCGTCCACTTCCCGGTCGCGGGGGGGGGGGGGGGGGGG
>CBDUPA010000004.1:0-363050 GCA_965368975.1 uncultured bacterium
AGTTCTCGTACTTGAAATAGTCGCTGATCCGCCCCAACAGCGCCTCATCCATCTTCAGCTCCGGCTCCCCATCCGCCGTCGCCCAAGGATCCGCTGCCGCCTCCGGCGTGAACACGACCTCGCGGGTCAGCCGGTTCAGGTCGGGGATCTCGTCGAGGAAGGGACTCAGCTGACTCAGCCGACCGCGGTTGCCGACTTGCTCCGGCTGGAGTAGATACAGCTCGCGCTTGGCGCGCGTGACGGCGACGTAGAGCAGGCGCCGCTCTTCTTCCATCGCGTCCGGGTCTTGCAGGCTGTTGTAGCTGGGGAACTGACCTTCGTTGAGGTGTAGCACGAAGACGGCGTGCCATTCGAGGCCTTTGGCGGAGTGCACGGTCGAGACGGTCAAGCATTCGTCGTCCGGGTCTGGCTGGCCGGGGCGTTCGAGCTGCGGGGGGTCGATGGCGAGGTCGGCGAGGAAGTTCTCCAGGCTGGTGTAGCGGGCCGCCATGTGCTGCACGGTTTCCAGGTCCCGAGCGCGCCGCGGGGCGTCGTCGTACTTGCTGGGCAGCAGCTGCTTGCAGTACTCGACCGCCGGGTCGACGCGCTGGGATACCTCCAGGCCCTCCTCGGAGATCGCCTCCAGCAGCTCGGCCAGACGCCGGAAGTCGTCGGCATAGCGGCGGCGACGCCAGGCTTCGGAGGTCAGTTCTGAGATGTCGCCCCCGGCTGCCGCGACGGCCGAGGCGACGTTCTGCGCGATCTGCGGACCAACGCCTTCGAACAGCTGCAGGATGCGGAACCAGGCGGCGGTGTCCTGCGGGTTGGTGGCCAGCTTGAGCAGCGCGGTGACGTCTTTGACGTGTGCCGCCTCGACGAAGCGCTGGCCGCCGAATTTGCGGAACGGGATCTCGGCGTTGGACAGCTCCAGCTCTAGGGAGTTGCTGTGCCAGGCAGCGCGGCAGAGCACGGCGATCTCGCCGAGAGGTATGCCTTCTTCGCGCAGCTGCAAGACGCGCTGGCAGATGAAGCGCGCCTGCTCCACGTCGTCGGCGGCGCGCACGAAGGCCGGTAGCTCGCCGCCTTCGATGCGCGTGTAGAGTCGCTTGTCGAACTTCGCGCGCGCTCGCGATAGCAGCGCGTTGGCCAGGTCGAGCACCGCCTGGGTGCTGCGGTAGTTGCGCTCCAGCAGCACTTGACGCGCGTCTGGGAACAGCTTCGGGAAGTCCATGATGTTGCGGAAGTCGGCACCGCGGAAGCTGTAGATGCTCTGCGCGTCGTCGCCCACCACCATGAGGTTGCCATGGCCCGTCGCCAGCAGCGCCGCGATGTGCGCTTGCAGGCGGTTGGTGTCCTGGTACTCGTCGACCATCACGTAGCGGTATGCTGTCGCCAGCTGTCTCCGTACGGCTTCATGCTGCACCAGCAGGTCGCGCAGGTTGACCAGCAGGTCGTCGTAGTCCATGACGTTCTGCTCGAGCTTGCGCTCACCGTAGACGCGCTCGACCGCACCGATCTCGTCGAGTAGGTGCAGAAAGTGCGGATAGTTCTCGACCAGCAGCTCCTCTAGCTTGCGACTGGTGTTGATGCGGCGCGAGAACAGGTCGAGCAGCGTTTCCTTGCGCGGGAAGCGCTTGCCGCTGCGATGGTGGCCCAGCTCGGTGCGCACCACGCCCACCAGGTCGGCGGCGTCGGAGCGGTCGAGGATGGTGAACGACGGTCCGTAGCCGAGTAGCTGGCCGTGACGCCGTAGCACCTGGTTGGCGAAAGAATGAAAAGTACCGCCGGCCACCCGGCCGCAGCGATCGTCGAGCAGAGATGTGGCACGCCGCAGCATCTCCTGTGCTGCTCGCCGGGTGAAGGTGAGCAGCAGGATCGATTCCGGTGCCACTCCGCGCTGCACCAGGTAGGCGACCCGGAAGATCAGCGTCCGGGTCTTGCCACTGCCGGGGCCAGCGATCACCAGCTGTGCTCCGTCGGTGCTCTGCACAACTTCCTGCTGTGCCTCGTTGATCTGCGCCAGGAGCTCGCTCGCTGCCTGGTCAGAGGAAGTTGCCGGGTCAGAGGATGTCGCGTCGTCGGTCATGCAGAGCATTATCCCCGATCCGACCCTTTCGACGCTCGGTACGGGAGCCTGCGTTAGACTGGCCAGCAATGTCCACGCGAGCTGCACGGTTCTCCAACCACCAGACATGGACGCGGTACGCGCTGTTGCACGCGCCGTGGATTGGGGCACTACTGCTGGCGCTCCTACAGATCGTCCTCTTTCACGACCTGCGGCACGACGACGCCTACATCACCTACCGCTACGGCCAGAACCTGGCGCGTGGCGAGGGCTTGGTGTTCAATCCTGGCGAGCCGCACCTGGCGACGACCTCACCCGGGCAGGCGCTGATCTCAGCTGCCGTCTACCGCGTCGCTGGCCAGCAAGCGACCCCTTCCGTCATGGCCGCGCTCGGCTGCCTGGGCTGGAGTGCCCAGGCGCTGGCGATCTACACCCTGCTGCTGCCGGTGCTGGGGCGTCTCAGAGCGACCGGCGTCGCGCTCGCCTTCGGCCTCGGCGCGGCGGGCTCGTACCACTGGGTGGCACTCGAGACCCACCTCGCCGTCGCCTGCACCTTGTGGGCCCTGGCGCTCGCGCTACGAGACCAGCCAACCCGAGAACTCGCAGAACGCCAACCCTGGGCCGCCATCGCCGCTCTATGCGCTCTCGCTGGTCTGCTGCGCCCCGATGCCTACCTGGTGTCGGTGATCCTCGGCGGCGTGTGTATCTGGTCCCTGCGTCGTCGCCTCGCCGCCCTGTGGCGTCCCGCCGCCGTCTTCGCGGCCCTCTCCGCGCCCTGGTACCTCTTCGCCACCTGGACCTACGGCAGCCCGCTGCCGCAGAGCGCGGTCACCAAGTTCCAGCGTGTCGGCCTGGGCGAGTACGCCGCCCACATCGCCGAGCACGCGGCCGGCACCTTGTTCCTGCAGCCGAGCCTCGGTGTTACGCTCGTTGGCTGGACGCTGGTCGCCGCTGGCACCATCTGGCTGCTGTGGACGTACCGCCATCGCTCCCCGCTGCTGTGGACCCTACCCGCCTACGGCGCCGCCCACTTTGTCGCCTACCTCGTCCTGCGTCCCTATGCCGACCACACCTGGCATCTCTATCCAGGTGTCACCGTCTTCGTTGTCCTGGCCCTCGCCTCCGTTGCTGCTGCCGCCCGGGACCCGGGGGCGGTCGCTACAGGCACCTCCAGAGCCGGGCTGCGCCACCTGGTTACCCTGGTGCTCGTTCTGCTGCTCGCCAGTTACGGCGCCCGTTTCGTCGCGGAAGCTCGCGGTCATGCCAGCGCCTACTGGTCCGGCGCCCGGGACCAGGTCTACCGGCAAATGGCTGATCGCCTGCGCGCGCACACCGCGCCCGACGACCTGATTCTGAGCGTCGAGGTCGGCACCCTGGCCTATTGGAGCGACCGTCCCATGGCCGATCTGGGCGGTCTCGTCACGCCGCCGGACCAACTCGCGGCCAAGCTCGAAGGGTCTGCGGATGGGCCTCATCGCTGGATGGTGCTCGACAAGCTCTATCTGCACCTCGCCGGTGGCCGCCGTCCGATCGCGGGTTTCCGTGCTGGTGATTCCGGGAGTGGTGAGTTCCAAGCCTACCTCTTCGACCTAGAACCCACTCCGACACCGGGAACCGACTGATGCTAAACCGATTCCGCCCGCCCTCGATCCGCCGCCGCCGTCCCCGTCCCGACGAGTTGCTCGAACGTCGTACCCTTCCGGGCGCCGCTCCCGGCACTCTCATGGTCGACCCGGAGGCACCGCCATCCAAGCTCTCCGCCTTTGTCTACGACCCGCAGGCGCTGCAGGAGTTCGAAGAAGCCAGCCTCGACGACTTCGCCGACCTGCGCGACCGCGCCGGTGTCACCTGGATCGACGTCAAGGGGTTGGGTGACGAGCCCCTGCTGACCCGCGTCGGTGAGCTGGTCGGCTTGCACTCCCTGGAACTCGAAGATGTTGTCAACGTGCACCAGCGGCCGAAGCTCGAGCGCTATAGCGAGCACGTCTTTGTCGTTACCCGTATCGTCAACGGCCTGAGTCCCGTCGAGACCGACCAGATCAGTCTCATCTTCCGCCCTGGCCTCGTCGTGACCTTCCAGGAAAAGCACTCCGGCATTCTCACGCCCGTCCGTGTACGCCTGCGCGAAGGCCGCCGCCGGCTGCGCGACGGGGGCGCCGACTATCTCGCGTACGCCCTGCTCGACGCCATCGTCGACAGTTTCTTCCCGCGTCTCGACACTCTCGGCGCCGAGTTGGAGCAACTGGAAGACCTGCTCCTCCAACGCCATCATCACCACGGTCTCGCCGTCCGTATCCAAGGCATCCGCCGCGATCTCCTGTCCCTGCAGCGCGTCATCGGCCCCCTCGGCGAAGTCCTCGGCGCGCTGCGTCGAGAAGATGGCAACGTTCCCATCGCCGAGAACACGAGGTTGTACGTGCGTGACACGCAAGACCACATCCTGCAACTCCTCGACATGGTCGCCGCCTACCGTGACAACGCGTCGAGCTTGATGGAGTTGCACCTGGCGAACGTCAACAACCGGCTCAACGAGGTGATGAAGACGCTGACGCTGATTTCCGCCTTCTTCATCCCCATCAGCTTCATCGCCGGCTTCTACGGCATGAACTTCGATCCGGGCGCGTCACCGCTGAACATGCCGGAGCTGAAGTGGTACTTCGGCTATCCGTTCGCGCTGGTGTTGATGGGGGGGACGTCGCTGGCGTTGTGGTGGTACTTCCGGCACAAGGGGTGGATCGGGGAGCGGGATGAGGAGGCTACGGAGCGTGAGTGAGTTGCTGCTGATGGGATGATCTATTGAGTTATCGCAGTTTTCCTCCCAGCCGCTCCAGCCGTCCCACCGACGCTCCCCGTCCCCCCGGACGATTGCGCGCCTCCCAGATCCTCCGGTGCCCCTCGACGATTCCGGCCATCCGCTCCGCCAGCCACGCGCGCACCAGTCGCGGTAACTCTCCCAACCCGCTCCCCACCCCTACGTCGAAGCGCGATCGTCCCAGGTCGCAAGCCCAGACCATCAAGTCCGCGACCCATTTCCACTCTTCGACCACCAGCGCCGCATCTGGACGCTGCATCCGTGCGTCGTCCAGCTGTTCGACCGCGCGCAGAATCAGTTCCTTGGAGCGGTCCAGTCCTTCGGGCCGTAGGCCCGCGACGCGCGCGTGTTCCAGGGTAGCGCCGGCGAATTTCAAGAGAAAGAACAGCGCCGAGCCGTTGACGCTCTTGGCACCGGTATGACGATACGCATTGCCGAGTTCCACCGCGACCTTGCCGACGACGCCGGCGGCATCCAGGTAGACGTGACGGTCGAGCATCTCGGCGAAGCTCTCCTCGAGCCTTCCGCCCCCAGAGGCTGAGAGTGCGTCCGCGTTCCAGGCGGCACCGGCGCCGGCGAAGAGGCCGGGTTCGCTGACCGGTAGGGGCTGCAGGTGGCCCCAGTCGCCCCAATCGCACACCAACAGGCCGGAGGCTCCACCGTCTCGACCTGCTCGCGCCGCGGAATCCAAGTTGTGCAGCATATTGCGCACGCGACCGCCGAAGCTGTTCCAGCTGCTGGTGCCGGGGCAGAGGTAGAACTCGAGGCCGGCGGTGGCGAGCTGCTGGGCTTGCGCGGCGAAGGGGTGGTCGGCTTCGTAGCCCCAGGCGAGGGCGATCGCGTCTTGGGGGATGTCGCGGATGGGGTCAGGTCCGGCTGCGGAAGAAGCTTCTAGCAAGATGTCGCCCCAGAACTGCATGCGGTGGTCGCGCTCGGCGAGCAGACCGTGGACGCGGTGTAGGAACTCCAGGTAAACGGTGTCGCGGCCGCGTTCGTCGCAGGCGGTCTTGGAACGTCCCTGGCCGAGCTCGAAGGTCTCGTCGCAGCCGACGTTGGCCATCTTGCTGGTGAAGCAGGGGAGAAGCTGGTCGTAGAGGTCGGCCAGGAGCTCGGGCACGCGCTCGTCGACGGGGCACAGGCTGAAGGGCTCGGGGACGTCGCTGAAGGGGTGTTCGATGCCGTCGGGGCACTCGGCGAGATCGCGGTACGTGTCGTGGATCAGCCAGCGGTGGAAGTGGCCGAAGCTGTTCTGGTTGGGCACCAGTTCGATGCCGCGCTCGCGGCAGTAGGCGTCGAGGTGACGGATGTCGTCGGGGGTGAAGGGGCTGGCGTCTCGCCACACGTCCTCGTGCCCTTGGTAGGCGAAGGTGTGTTCCATGTAGAGCTGCAGCTGGTTGATCTTCCAGCTGGCGAGCTGGTCGATCTGCTGCTCCAGGGTGGCCAGCGTCGGGACCCTGTCGCGGCTGACGTCGAGCTGGACGCCGCGGTGACGGAAGGTCGGGGCGTCTTCGACTTCCAGGGCGGGAATGCGAGGGGTGCCGTTGGGGTCGTGGTGCAGGGCGAGCCACTGTAGCCAAGTATGAGCGCCGTGACGCAGGCCGGCGGCGTCGGCAGCGAAGATCTCGGTAATGGCGCCGCTGGCGCTCAGGCGGTAGCCCTCGGGCGGCAGATCTGGGCTGTCAAGCAGGGGGCGCAGACGAACGATGCCGCCGATGCCGAGCTGTGCCAGCCCTTGTTGCAGCAGTGCGCGTGCCGGAGCGGTTACGTCGGCGGGACCGATACTCTGGATGCTGGCCGCCTGACTGGTCGTCTGACTGGTCGTCTGACTGGTCGTGCTGGTGTTCAGGTACACCTGGGCATCCGAGGTGCGAGCCTCGAGAGGTGGTGGCCAGAGGAGTTGGGTGGCGGGTAGGGAGTTATCGCGTGCGGCGAGGGGCAGCGGCAGGGGGAGGTCTCGGGGTGGTGGAGCACTCATGGAGGCATTGTAATGCCTTGTGCCTGCGTCCTCTCTGATGGACGGCTGTCGGCACAGGTCTTGCTACTTCTTTCGTGGTGCGACGGGACGTGTGTCCTCGAGTTGCCGGTCGGTTTGACCGTGGAATTTCACCAGGCGTATACTGGTTACCTGCAACAACCAGAGAGAGCCCCCTATGAGTACCCCAATCAGCTATCAGCGCCCGAGCTATCTGCGAATGACTTCGACTTCACGACATCCCAGCAGGATGGCCGCGGTGGTCTGCCTGCTGGCCACGGCCTCGCTGTTCGCCTGGCCGGCAGCCACGCCAGCGGCGGCGTCGACGGCGGTCGGAGTGGTCGCGGGACAGGTGTCGGGAGCCTCGTCGCCACTCGACGCGGCCAAGGTCTATGCCTATCGGCTCACCGATTTGAGCCTGCGCAAGGTGGCGACGGACAACCAGGGGCGCTTCTTCTTCTCGGAACTGCCGGCGGGGCTGTACAAGGTGATTGCTCACAGCAAGGGCTTCGTGCCGTCGGTGGTGATGCTGGCCCGCTCGTCGGCGGGGACGGATCAGTTCCTCGACCTCGAACTCCTACGCCAGGGGCCGCAGCGCGACCGGGGCGCGGACTTCTGGGCGGTGCGGCGGCAGATTCCGAACGACGTGCTGCGCGACATGGGCCTGCCGACGACCACGGCGGAGCCGCCCGTCGAGACACCGGAGGTGGTGGCAGAGCCTGCGCCTGCGCAGCCCTCCGTAGGTTCGCAGGGCCTGGATCCGCTGCAGGCGCGCGGCCAGGGCGAGCGGGCCTTGCGCTTGGCGGATCTGCCGGGTGGTCAGCTGCGGGCCAACCTGGAAGCGGTGACCGGCATGGACGAGACCGTCTCCGGCAACCAGTTGCAGATGACCGGGGGGCGGGCCGACATCGACGCCCGTCTGGGCACGACCGAATTGGGAATCCAGGCGTCGTTCTTGGAGCTGCAATCCTCGGATCTGGAACATGGGGCCGCGACGTTCGCGCGCAGCGGCGGCTCGGATCAAGCGTTCGCGCTGCAATTGCACGCGGGCGACGACCGCCTGAGCCTGCGCTCGCGCCAGAGTGACCTGCTCAGCGGTGTCTCCAGCGGGGCTCATGATGTCGAGCTGGAGCAGTACCAGCTCAGCTGGTCGCGGCCGGTGGGCGAGCGCGGCCGTTCCGAGTTGCGCGCGCAGTACACCGAGGAAAGCAACTTTTACCGCAACGGCTGGTTCACTTCGGGTGACGTGCCGTCGGGTTCGCGCACGCTGAGCGTCGAAGGCGCCTACAGCACCCAGGTTGGGGACGAGGGTCGTTTCGAGACCGAGCTGCGCTACCGCGAGCGACAGAATCTCTTCACGGATGATCTCTACGGCAACGGCCTCGATCCGCTGCTGCCCGAGCAGTACGAGACTGTCGAGCTGCTGAGCCAGGGCGGCTGGCGCATGCGGCCTGCACTGGTGGTGGAGTACGGCATGTTCACCACCCTGCGCGATGGCAGCCTCTCGCTGACCCCGCGCGGCAGTGTGCTGTGGCAGGTCAACCCGGCTTGGGAGGCGTCGCTGAGTGTTAGCCACCGTCTGAATACCGGCGATCCACGCAGCTTCCGCGACTTCATGCCGGCGCTCTACCGCGAGACTTCGGGCTGCCAGCAGGGCGAGGAGTACTGCTACCAGGTCAGCTTCGCGCACCGCCGCAACGACGACGAGCGCTTCACCATCAGCGCCCTGGATCGCGAATTCGGTGAGACGTTGCGCCTCTACTTCAGTGAAGACTTCTTCCGCCAGCTGGAGAGCGTCTACCTGGTCGAAGGTGACCGCCTACCGGAGTTGCAGGTGGCGCTCAGCCGGCGCCTTTCGCCGCGCGTCGTGGCCACCGTCGAGTCGAACCTGGCGAGCGGTGGCGGCGGTCTGATCTACGCCCTGGGTGACGGCCCCTACGAGAATCAGGTGCGCTACCTGGTGACCTCGGTCGACACCCAGTTCCAGGCGACCTCGACCGGCGTCTTCGTGGCCTTCCACCAGCTGCAGCAGGAACTCGAGCCGACGCGCGACGACCAGTTCCGGGTACCGGACATGGAGCAGGAGCGGTTGCAGCTGATGCTGACGCAGGATCTCAACTTCCTGCTCGATCTGGCCTCTACCTGGGCCGTCAAGCTGAACATGGAGATCAGTCGTGGCCACGGGCTGTTCACCGCCGATCAGCACTCCGACGAGCTGCGCAAGCGCTTCCTGGGCGGCTTGGCCGTCCGCTTCTGAGCATCTTCAGATGCTACACCTCCGGTCCCGCTGAATCCAATTCGTCGGATTTCTCCATTTTTTTGGATTGACTCCGGTGCGGCGCGGCCACGCCTTCGAGCGTTCCTGGCCTAGTGGCGACGCACGTGCAATGGTGCACTGGCATGAATCCTGCTTCGTTGAAGGATGGAAGTTTGCCCTGCGCCTCCGCGGCCATCGATACAGGCCGCCCCACTAGGTCGACCCGCAACCCGTCGAAGAAGCGAACCAGGTAGAGGGACCGTGCAGAACCGCCGCCAACAGATTTTCCGAATAGCGTTCTTGCTCCTCAACGTGGCCTTGGCTGCTGCCGTGGTGGCTGTAGGCGGAGCCAGTGTGCATCGCAAGGTGGCAGAGTTCCAGACCGTTGGTTTCCAGGCCGATCCGGCTCCGGGAGGCTGGGAGATCACGGCCGCGGACCCGGAGGCCAGTGCGCTGCGCAGCGGCGACGTGATCCTGCTGGTCAACGGTGCCGAGGCGAGCACGATCGACAGCCTGCGTGAAGTCCTTCTGCGCCTGCCCGAGAGCCAGCTGATGGTCGAGCGGGCGGGTGAGCTGGAGGCTATTGCCTTCGTGCGCCCGGGCATCAATCTCGACGTCCCGTACCTGATCCTGGTGCTGATCGGCACGCTCTACCTACTGATCGGTATCTACACGCTGGTCAAGAGCCGCGAGAAGCACAGCTACCTGTTCTACCTCTGGTGCCTGGCGTACACGTTGGTCTTTCTGCTCGCACCGGGCTCCGGCTTCGACGCCTTCGACCGCTGGTTCTACGGCATCGAGCGCGTCGCTCGATGGTTGCTGCCGGCGCTCACCTTGCACCTCTTTCTGGTCTTCCCCGAGCGCTTGGGGAGCACCGTTGCGCAGCGCCGGATCGTGCCGTTCTTCTACCTGCCCGCCGCGGTCCTGCTGCCGGTCGATCTGGACCTGATCCTGGCCAGTGGTGGTTGGCTGTTGGGGGCGCCATCACAGGCACAGATGGAAACCATCGTGCCGTTGCTCGACCAGCTGAGCCTCTACCACCTGGTGCTCTACTCGCTGGCCGCCGCACTCTTGTTGATCTACCGGGTGGTGCGGCGCGAGGACTGGCAGGAGCGGCGACAGGTGATGTGGGTGGCGCTGGGCATGGGCATCGGCTATCTGCCGCTGCTCGCCTTCTTGCTGCTGCAGGAGCTACCGGCGCTGGGTGAGCTGGCGACCTCCGAGTGGGCTGAGTCGCTGGCGGTCTTGCCGCTCGGTCTCGTGCCGGTCACCTTCGCCTGGGCCATTCTGCGCCACAAGCTGTGGGATATCGAGATCGTGGTGCGCGACGCCGCTGCCTACACCGCGACCGCGCTGCTCGGCATCCTCGGCTTCTCATTGGTCAATCTGGTGGTGACGCGCGGGCTGTCCGAAGAGCTGGGCATGGTGCGCAACCTGGTTTCGTTCGGTGCTGGCGTGGTGATCGCGGCGATGGTGGTACCGGCCCGTAAGCGCATCAGCTCGACGCTCGAACGCCTGCAGTACCGCCGCACCTTCGACCAACGCCAGGAACTGGCCCAGCTGGCCGGAGAGCTGCTCCACGAGCGCGATCTGCACCGCCTGTGCACGGCACTGCTCGAACATCTCGAAGACGGTCTGCTACTGCAGCGTGTCAATCTCTACCTAGGGCACGAAGAACTCCTGGTACCGGTGCGTCCGGCGGCTCCGATCTCGCTCGACTCCGGCACCCGCCGTCTTGGCTCGCCCGACCTGCCGCTCGACGCCCTCGGGGAACCCGTGTGGCGCAGCGAGGTGGCGGCCATCTCCGGTGTCGGCCTGCCTGGCGGTGAGCTGACGGTCGAGCAGCAGCTATACAAGGAAGGCTACCGCTACGCCTTTCCGCTGACCGTCCACGGTCGCAAGATCGGTCTGGCGGTGGCGGGCTACAAACTGGATCACAAGCCGCTCAACGGTGACGACCTGGCGCTGGTGCGCGGCCTGCTGAACCAGGCGGCGCTGGCGATCGAGAACGCGCAGCTACTCGACGAGCTGTACCACCAGCTGGACGAGGTCGGACGCCTGCAACAGTTCAACGAGGGCATCATCGAATCGTCGCCGGCAGGTATTGCGGTGCTCGACGACATGGACCGCATGATCTCGGTGAACACCGCGTTCCGCCGTCTCCTGGATGTCCATGGCCAGGTGGACACTGGCTCGGCGTTGATCCATCGGCGTCTGGAAGAGGTCCTGCCGATCCGGCCTCTGCCCATGCCGAAGGACGGTCTCGTCGAGGTCAGCTACTGTGATCCGGGTGGAGAAGAGCATTACTTGCAGCTCAGCGTTGCCGAGCTCCAGGGCCGCTCGCCGAGTGATCTGTCTTTGCGCGTCCTGGTGGTGCACGATGTCAGCCAGCGCACAGCCATGGAAGCCGCCCTGCGCGAGCAGGAGCGGCTAGCGTCGCTCGGCATGTTGGCTGCGGGCGTCGCGCACGAGGTCAACACGCCGATCACCGGCATTTCGAGCTACGCCCAGATGCTGCTCGACGACACGCCGCCCGAGGACCCGCGCCATCGCCTGCTCAAGAAAGTGGAGGCGCAGACCTTCCGTGCTTCGCGCATCGTCAACAACTTGCTGACCTTCGCGCGCAGCCGGCGCGACGAGTCGCAGGATCTCGACCTGCAACGCCTGCTGCGTGAGACGGTCGACCTGCTCAAGGAGCGGTTGTCGAAGCGCGGGATTCGCGTCGATTGGCAGGTCGCAGAAGAGGGCCTCGATGCCAACGGCACTTTGATGGTCCACGGCAATGACGGCGAGTTACAGCAGGTGTTCACCAATTTGCTGATCAATGCCATCGATGCCATGTCGCCGGATCCGGATGCCTCGAACTTCCGTCGCCACGGTGGCGAGCTGCACCTGCGGCTGTACCGGGCCGCGCGTGCCGAGGGTGGCGGGCAGATCTGTGTCGAGATCGAGGACACCGGTCGTGGTATTCCGCCCGAGCGGCTGGCGAAGATCTTCCAACCCTTCTTCTCCACCAAGCTCAGCCGTGGTGGTACCGGTCTCGGGCTGTCTATCAGCTACGACATCGTCGTCCGCCACGGCGGTACGATGGAGGTCGACAGTCGCTTGGGTCAGGGTGCGTGCTTCACCGTGCGGCTGCCCGAGGTCGACGCCAATGCCAGTGCCAATACTGGTGCTGGAACGGTCTGAGTCTGCGCTGCATGAATATCCTGATCATCGACGACGAAGAGGTCCTGCAAGACGTTCTCACCGCTCTGGTCGAGAAGCAGGGGCATACCGCCTTCTCGGCGCGCACGGGTGAGCAGGGGCTCGAACTACTCAAGCACGAAGAGATTGATCTCGTCCTGCTGGACCTCATGCTGCCCGGCATGAGCGGCCAGGAAGTGTTGCGCCAGATCCATCTGCAGGATCCCGAGCAGGTAGTGGTGATCATCACTGCATACTCGTCGATCGAGGGTGCCATCGAGGCCATGCGAGAGGGCGCCTTTCACTATATTCCCAAGCCTTTCAAGAACGAGGAAGTGCTGCTCACCCTGCACAAAGGGCTGGAGCAGCGCCGCCTGGCACGTGAGAACAAGGCGCTCAAGGCCGAGCTGCGCGGTCGCTTCGGCTTCGAAAACATCATCGGCAAGAGCCAGCCGATGCAGCAGGTGTTCGAACTGATCCGTCTGGCGTCACCGTCCAAGAGCAACATCCTGGTGCTGGGCGAGAGTGGCACCGGCAAGGAGTTGGTGGCCAAGGCGATTCATCACCACTCACGGCGCGCCGACGGTCCTTTCGTCACCGTCAACTCCGGCTCGATGCCACCGGACCTGCTGGAGAGCAACCTCTTCGGCCACGTCAAGGGCTCTTTTACCGGCGCCATGAGCAACAAGAAGGGCCTGTTCGAAGTGGCTGACGGCGGCTCGATCTTCTTCGACGAGATCGGCAACGTTCCGGTGGAAACGCAGGCCAAGCTACTGCGCGTGATCCAGGAGAAGGAGTTCATGCGCCTGGGCGGTGTCGAGACGCTGACCGCCGACGTCCGGATCATCGCCGCCACCAACGCCGATCTCGAAGAGGCGGTCGTCGAGGGTACCTTCCGAGAGGACCTCTACTACCGCCTCAACGTCATCACCATCCAGCTGCCTCCTCTGCGCCGGCGCAGTGAGGATATCCCGATGCTGGTGCA
Source organism: uncultured bacterium (assembly GCA_965368975.1). GTDB lineage: Bacteria > Acidobacteriota > Thermoanaerobaculia > Multivoradales > JAHZIX01 > CBDUPA01. Next base: position 13,257 of record CBDUPA010000004.1, read on the forward strand.
GCACTTCCTGAGCCAGTACACCGAGGAAAACGAGAAGCCACTACGCGAGATCACCCCCGGGGCGATGGAACTGCTGCTCGATTACCATTGGCCCGGCAACGTGCGCGAGCTGGAGAACGCGATCGAGCGCGCGGTGGTGCTGTCCACCGGGGAAGTGCTGGACGTCGAGCTGCTGCCGATGAGCATCCGCCAGCCCTCGAACACCAACCTGCCCTCGGCCACCCTGCCGGCGGGAGGGTTGTCGTTCAAGGAAGCGATCAGCAATTACGAGCGGCAGCTGATCATCAAGGCGCTGCAGAGTTCGGGCGGTGTGCAGAAGAGGGCGGCGGAGCTACTGCAGGTCAAGCCGACGACACTGCACGAGATGATGAAGCGGCTGAGCATTTCGGCCGAGAGCGTGGCTGGGGGGGGAAGCGCGGCCTAGCCGCATCGGGACGGGTAGTACAGGAACCGTGGGCAGGGTAAGAGGTACAATCCCTCGTATGTTCGCCCGCCCCAGTCTGCCCTTCCTGACCCTGTTCTGTCTCCTCGCCGCCTGCGGCTCCGACACCGTCAGCTTCGACGGTCCTGACTTCCCTACGGCGGGTGTCGCGGCGGCGGCAGAGCTGCTCGTGGTGCCGGACAGCGATTGGTACCAGCACCCGGATCGCGACGTCTGGGCCTTTCGCGGTCGCGGACGCGTCTACGTCGATGTACGACAGCGTCCCTTGTCGCCCTTGCGGATCTACCTGCAGGGGGATCCGGAGGACGCGGGCAAGCTGTACCAGGTGAGCTGGAACGGTGAGATCCTGCTCGACGAGGCCACCGCGCCGAACCGTGGCGATCTGGAGATAGAGATCCCGCGCGATCGGCTCGAGCCGGGGCGCTATGTGCTCGAAGTGCGCCGCATCTACCGCCGTGGCGCCGGTAGCGGGCACGACAATACCTTTAGCGGTTTTGGCTACCGACTCGGTCGTACCGCGACCGAGTTCACCTTCGACCAGCTGCCGCGCTTCCAGTACCTGGCCGCCTTCCTCGGTCGCGGCGTCACGGGCCTCGACACGGGCTCGGGTCCTGTGCGTCGCGACGGGCTCGTGATGCTGGCCGGGGCGAGCGCGAAGGTCGACCTCGACCTTCCGGCAGCCGGCCACCTGGAGCTGGTGCTGGAGAACGTCTCGGACAGCATGGCTTGCTTTTCTCTGGGTGAAGAGGGTGGCCCGACCTACATCATCGCGGTGCAGCCGCAGAGTCAGCGCGACGCACGCATACCGGTGAAGAGTGGGCGTCAACGGCTGGCGCTGCGGGTCGACCGGCAGACGCCGGACGGCATCTACCTGTGGGGTGAGCCCACCTTTACACCGCGTCCTCCCCGGGGGGAGCGACTGGCAGCCGAGCCCGCGGAAGCGGCAGTTCCGGTCTTCCTCATCACCCTCGACACCACGCGTAAGGACGCGCTCAGTCCCTACGGTGGCGACCCCGCCCTTACGCCGAACCTGCAGCACTTCGCGCATGGTGCCACCGTCTTCGACAACGCCTACAGCACCTCGCCCTGGACCCTGCCTAGCCATGCTTCGATCTTCACCGGTGTCTACCCGTCGCACCACGAAGCCGGCGTCGGCGAAACGCAGTTGCCAGCCGTGGGCTCCGCGGCACGACCCACGCTCGCCTCCGAGCTGCGCGCCGCCGGCTACTTCACGGCCGGCTTCGCCGGGGGCCGCATGGTGCACCACGACTACGGCGTCGGTCGTGGCTTCGCCCACTACCGCGATCCCGACGCCTTCGAGACCCCCGGTGACCGCCTCACTGCCTACCTCGAGGCCCAGCTGCGGCGCCGTGCGTTTGCAGCCAAGCCGCTCTTCGTCTTTGCCAACTATTTCGACCCGCACGCTCTCTACCTGGCGCCGCGTGAGTTTCGCCAGCGTGCGCACGTTGGTCAGCACCGGCAAGCGCTCGAAGGGCACCCGATCTGGCAGACCTTCGACCGCGCCGAAGCGGGAGCCACCGCCGCCTGGCGTCAAATGATCGATGGCGAAGCCACGGTCACTCCCGAGCTACTCGCCTACCTGCGCGCCGCCTACCACAGCGAGATCGCCTTCCTCGACCACCAGCTCGGCCGTCTCTTCGAGCTGCTGCGCGAACTCGACCTGTACGACCAGGCGCTGATCATCCTAGTGGCCGACCATGGCGAGCTCCTCGGCGAGTACGGGGGCTTGTTCTCGCACGCCGGTCGTCTGGACCCGGAGTTGACCGAGATCCCGCTGCTGATCAAGTGGCCGGGCCAGAGCGAAGGCCGGCGCGTCGAGGAGTTGGTGTCGCAGGTTGATCTCTTCGCCACCGTGCTGGAAGCAGTGGAGCTGCCGATGCCGGACCACGGGCAAGCCCATCCCTCCGACGGACGCTCGTTGGCTGCCTTGGTCCAGGGACACGAGGTGGGCGACTGGGACGAGCGCCGCTACCTCTTCCTGGAAGAGCACGAGAGCCGCATCCACCCCTTGCCCGAGCGCCTGCGCCTCGGTGCCCACGTCTACGGCCTGCAGCGGCCGCTCTTCCGCCAACTGGTGTGGCAAGCCGGGCGCCGCGACGAAGGTCAGTACCAGGGCGAGTGTTACCGACGTCCAGAGCACGGTCCCGAGCTTGTTTGGCTGTCCGAGCCCTGTGAGGCGCGGCCCGAAGCCGTGCTCCAGCGCATCGAGCGCACACTGGGCGTCGCCGAGCAGGTGCAGGATGCCGGGGTCGTCAGTGCTGAGGACGAAGCTGCGTTGAAGGCCTTGGGGTACCTCTGATGTCCCGGCAGGAGCCGAGGGTTTGACGCAGCTGCTCGTCTACCTGCTCGCCTTGCCCCTCCTGGCGCTGCTCGCCTACGCCCCCGGCTGGGTTTTGCAGTGTCGCTGGTTGCACGTCGGTGAGCTGGCCGAGTTCGCCGTGCCCGTCCGCTTCGCCCTCGGCCTCGGTTTCTGGATGCTTGCCGCCTTCGCGCTGGCGAGTGTTGGAGCGTACGACCGCCTTGGCATGACGGTCGTGCTCGTCAGCGTTGTCGGACTGGTGCTCTGGCAGCTACGCTCGAGAGGCGAGCCCCCAAGGCCGCCCGCTGGCCCCTCTGCCTGGCGACAAGATCTTCCGTGGCACCTGTTGCCGGCGTTGGCCCTGCTGGTCACTCTCGCTCTGCTCTTCCTGCGTGCGTCGAGCCCCGGCATCTCCTGGGACGCCGACACCTACCACCTCACCATCCCGCGCATCTACCTCGACAATGGCGGCTTCACCGTCCTGCCGTTCAACGTCTATTCGAACTGGCCTCTCGGTCCGCAGCTCCTCTACGGCCTGGTGCTCGAACTCTTTGGCGGCGACCCCGTTCCCGCCAAGCTGGTGCACTTTGGCTTCGGCGTGCTCGTCCTCGTGACGGTTGTTGCCGCCGTCCGCCGCTGGGCACCCGCGTCCATGCGTATCCCGCTCGCCTGGCTCGCCGCCGCGCTCTTCCTCGCCAACGGCGTCGTCCAGTTCGAGTTCCATGCCGCCTACGTCGACCTCGCGTACGCCTTCTTCTTCCTAGTAGCTCTGCTGCTGGCCTGTGTCGCGGCGACCGAGGATGGCAAGACAGGTCGAGATCCCAACAGCCTCCTCCTGCTCTCTGGCCTCGTTGCCGGCGTGCTCACCGGCGTCAAGTTGACCGGTATCGTCGGGGCAGCCTGTGTCGCGTTGGTCTACTTGTTCACGGCGCAAGCGCCTTGGCGCGATCGCCTGCACTCGCTAGTGCTGCGCTTCGCGGTGCCCGTCGCGGTGCTGTGGTCGCCCTGGCTGGTCAAGAGTGCGTGGGCGACTGGCAACCCGATCTATCCCTTCGTCTGGGGTGGACCCAACTGGAGTGCCCGGCTGAGTGAGCAGTTCAGTGCCTGGCAGCAAGGTATCGGCATGGGTCGGGACCTGCTCGACTATGTGCTGCTCCCCGTGCGCGTTATCCTGGAAGGCGGCGAAGGCTACGCGCGTTTTGACGGCACCTTCAGTACCCTGTGGCTGGTGCTCGTCCCCTTGGTCCTTCTGGCCGCTTTCCGGTCGCGTTCTCAGCGAGCCCCGATCCGCGCCTGTGTGCTCGCTGCTGGCCTCTACTTCGTCGCCTGGGCCGTCAGTTCTCAGCAGGCTCGGTTCCTGATTCCCTTGCTGCCTCCGCTGGCCCTGGCTGCGGGCCTCAGTGTCGGGACCCTGTTGCAGGGCCTGAGCGAGCGCGTAGGTCTCGTCGTGAACGCCGGCACCGTCCTGGCAGCCAGCCTCCTGATCCTCAGCGCCGGCCTGCCACAAGTCCCCGCCGCGCGCCAGATCGTCGACGGCTATGCGAAGCACGGCGCCGAGCTGCGTCAACGCGCCGTGCCACCGCACTTGGCCTACATCAACCAGAACCTCCCCGCTGACGCGCGCATCCTCTTGCTCAACACCAACCACGGCTTCCACTGCCACCGCACCTTCTACGCCGACAGCTTCTTCGAAGCCTCCCAGGTCGGCGATTGGCTGCGCGGTGCCGCGACGCCGGAAGAGCTGCGCGGCCGGCTCGCCGAGTACGGCATCACGCACGTCCTGGTGGTCGGTCGCGATTGGGGGATCGACTATCCGCCGAGCCTGGGTGAGGTGCTGGCGTCGCCGCGTTGGGGGCGGGTGGTGATCGGGTCGTTGCAGGGGAACTTGGCGTTGGTGGAACTGGCGCCCGAACGCTCGGACTCCGCTGGTAGACCAACAGATTGAAACATCGGGCACAACTCCGTATCTTCATAGTAGGTACGTCGACATCGACTGTATCGGACCACATGATCTCCGGGAGGAGCAGTGTCGTGGACCTATCGATCAAAAGTGGCAATCTCGTGATCCGGCCCATTCTGGAACCAGAGATAGAGTTGGCAGATTTGCTGGCCAAGGTAACGGACGATAATGTCCAAGGCGAAGTCGACTTCGGTCCGCCCGTGGGTAAGGAGATCTGGTGAATCGTCCCGATTCCGAGCAGATTGCCGGTCGAGGGTGTTGTTCTCAGCCCTCGTAGTGATACCGGCAAGCGAGAATTCTTAGAACCTCGTTCTCGATCCGATATACGAGCCGGTGCTCGCGGTCGATCCTGCGCGACCAACAACCGGCCAGAGCGTGCCGCAGAGGCTCCGGCTTGCCGGTACCGGTGAAGGGAGTCCGGCGGATCTCCTGGATCAGCTTCAGGATGCGCAGTGCCTTCTTTCGATCTTGGCGAACCCAGAACTCCAGGTCTTCCAAGGCATTTGGATCGAACTCAGTCTGCAAGCCCGTCCTCGGACAGGCCGAGCTGTTTCAGCGCTGATTCCAGAGCAATGCCCGGTTCCTTGCTTTTGGCCCGTCCGACCGCCTCTAGCAAGCGGTGCGCATTCGCTGGCGACCGCAAGAGGTAGGCTGTCTCTTCCAGAGCGTTGTAGTCCTCTTCCGCCAGCACTACCACATTGCCGCCCTTCTTTCGCCGGATCACGGTCGGTTCGTGGGAGTGGCACACTTGGTCGAAGAGGGTCTTGAGTTGGCGACGGGCTTGGGTGTAGGTGAAAGACATGTTGGCTCCTGGATCATAGATGTACAGGCATATTGTACATCCTTCTGACTGGTCAGCTAGACGTGGCAGAATCGACTGGCACCTCTCCGAATGAGCTAAACTCGCCTCATGAGCACACCAACCCCCCAAGCCCGCATCCAAGACGACCTCAAGACCGCCATGAAGGCGGGTGAGAAGGAGAAGGTCGGGACGCTGCGGATGCTGCTGACCGAGCTGAAGAACGAGAAGATCCGCGCCGGTGAGGAGGTCGACGAGGCTCGATTCCTGGCGCTGGTGCAGAAGGCGATCAAGCAGCGGGGGGAGGCGGCTGCGCAGTATAGGGACGGGGATCGGCTGGAGCTGGCGGAGAAGGAAGAGCGAGAGGCGGCGATTCTGGAGCCGTATTTGCCGGCGCAGTTGTCCGAAGACGAGATTCGGGCCAAGGTCGAGGCCTACGTGGCGGCCCAGGAGCTTTCCGGCATGAAGGCGATGGGCGCGGCGATGAAGGGGCTGCGGGACGAACTGGGGGCGAGCGCGGACGGCAAGGTGTTGAGCACGATCGTGCGCGAGGTGCTGAGCGCCGGCTGATGCTGCGGGTTGTCGTCGGCACTGCCGGCCATATCGACCACGGGAAGACCAAGCTCGTCGAGGCCCTGACAGGGATCGACTGTGATCGCTGGGCGGAAGAGAAGAGCCGCGGCATCACGATCGACCTGGGGTTCGCGCACCTGCAGGAAGACGACCTGCAGCTCGGCTTCGTCGACGTGCCCGGGCACGAGCGTTTCCTGCACAATGCGCTGGCGGGGCTTGGGGGTATTCGTGTGTTGCTGCTGGTGGTTGCGGCGGACGAGGGGATCAAGCCACAGACGCGCGAACACCTCGATATCTGCTCGCTGCTGGGCATTCCGTCAGCCGTGGTGGCGCTGACCAAGAAAGACCTGGTGGACGCGGATTTACTGGAGCTGGCGGCGCTGGAGATCGAGGAGTTGCTCGCCGAGGGACCGAACGGAGCACCGTTCGCCGGAGCGCAGATCGTGCCGGTGTCGTCGCTGACCGGCGACGGTATCGACGAGCTCAAGAGCAAGCTGATCGAGCTGGCGCGCACGCATGCGGTCCGTGTGGCGGACGACGAGGCGGTCCGGCTACCGGTGGATCGGGCGTTTGTGCTCAAGGGAGTGGGAGTGGTCGTGACGGGCACGCTGGCGTCGGGACGCGTGGCGCCGGGCGACTCGCTCGAGCTCCTGCCGCAAGGCGGGACGGCGCGCGTGCGCAGCATTCAGGTGCACGGCACGCCGCGCGACGAGGCGCTGGCAGGGGAGCGAACCTCGTTGCAGCTGTCCGGCGTCGAACTGGACGACCTGGCGCGCGGGACACAATTGGTGACGCCGGGCTCGCTGCGTGCGGGGCGGCAGTTGTTGCTCCGCTTCCGGCTGCTGCCGGACGCGCCGAAAGCGCTATCGGGCTGGGTGCCGTGCCGGTTGCATCTCTTCGCTTCCGAGGTCGTGGGACGCCTGCGACCCCTGCCTCGAGAAGTGGGCGGAATCGAGGAGCTGGCGCCGGGTGAGGAAGGACTCGTCGAGGTACGACTGAGTGAGCCGGTGCCGGCGGTGCGCGGGGATCGCTGCATCGTACGACGGCCGTCTCCGGCGACGACGCTCGGTGGAGGGGTCGTGCTCGATCCGGGCTGGCGCCGGCGGCGTGGCAAGTTGTTGGCGCCAGCGCTGGCGGCTCTGCAAACGGATGACGTGGACGATCCGGCCGCCATCGACCGAGCGCTCCGCTTGTGGGTGACCGAGGCGGGTGAGCGCGGCACGGGGAGCGTGGAGCTGGCGCCGCGGCTGGGGCGGCCACGTGAGGAAGTGCGCAAGCGGTTGGTGGCGCTGGCGTCGGAGGCCAGGCTGCTGGAGGTGGAGGGGATGCAGAGCGATTGCTGGCTGGTGCCCGCGGCCTACCAGCGGGTGACGGAGCGGGCCAAGCGTGTGCTCGACGCTTACTTTCAGAAGGACCGTCTGGCGCGGGGCATGCCGAAGGCGGAGGCGGTGCAGCGGATCCTGCCGGGACGCGCGGCCGAGTTGTCGAGCGTCTACCTGCAGTGGTTGCAGGCGCAGAAGGTGCTGTCCCTGGACGGCGACCTGGTGACCAAGCCGGGACGCCAGGCGCAGCTGACCGGTGAGGAGTCGCAGCTGGCGCGCCAGGTCACGGAGGCTTTCGAGACAGCGGGACTGGCACCGCCGTCGCCGCCGGAGCTGGGCCGGACGTTGGGAGCCAAGCCGCAGATTCTCGACGGAGTGCTGCGCTATTTGACCGAGCGCGGCAAGCTGGTGCGCCTACCGGGTGGTTTGATCCTGGCGCGGGCGGCGGTCGACGCGACGGCACGGACACTACGGGCTGATGCGTCGTTGGACCGATTCAAGGTGCCGCAGTTCAAGGACCACTTCGGGCTGTCGCGCAAGTGGGCGATCCCGTTGCTGGAGTTCCTGGACTCCGAGGGCGTGACGCGACGGTTGGGCGATGAGCGGATGGTGGTGCGGTAGTCAAATCTTTCCCGCCTCCACCAGGCTCGGTCCGTAGAGCACGCTGTTGAGCAGCAGCGGCATGGTGGCGCGCCAGAAGCCGCGGAAGGTGGGATCTTGGGCGAAGACGACGATGCGACCGGCGCCGACGCTCTCGACGCCGACCAGCAGCGAGCCGGCGAGACGATCGGTGGCTTCGGGCCAGGTGAAGCCGGCGAGGATCGGGTCGAGGTCGCGCACGCGCAGGACGTCGAGCCTTGGATCGCCACTCGGCAGTAGCACCCGGTCGCCCTGTGCCAGGGTGGCGGGTGGGGCGTCGAGGCCGGCCGCCAGGGGGTGTTCGGAGCTGAGCGAGCCGGCGACGGCGGCACCGGGGATGTACATGGAGCGCTCGACATCGGGCACGGTGGTGTGCCGGGCGAGCCGGGGTCGCGGGCTGTCGCTGTCGTCCTCTCCATCACCCAGGGCCTTGACGCTGGTGAGGTCGTGGCTGGCGAGCCAGCCTTGGGCGTTGCCGATGGCGATGAGCAGGCCGCCGCGCCGCAGCCAGCCGCCGAGGCGCTCGGCGGTGCTGTCGCCGAGGCTGGAGTAAAAGCCCGATGGCAGGATGAGGACGTCGAAGGTGTCGAGGTCGATGGAACCGAGGCGTTCGACGTCGAGGCGGCTGTGGTCGGCGCCGATCTGCTCGTCCAGGAGGTGCCACAGGCTGCCGTGACCGGTTGGCGAGATGCCGCCGCCGGCGAGCAGGCCGATGCGCGGGGCGGACACCGGGATGTGGTTGTCGGAGCCGAGCGCTGGGCCGCTGTCGCTGTAGCCGGTGGTCACCGCCTGGCCGTGTACGCCCAGGCGGGCGGCGCTCTCGTGCAAGCGAGCGGCGAGGTTGTCACCGTTGCCACGACGCGGAACGATGAGGGTTCCGGCTGGGTAGTCGCGACCCTCGAGACGGAAGGGCAGCAGGGCCAGGCGATGGCGGACGCCCGTGCGCTGCAGCTCGGCAGCCAGACGGTAGCCGGCGAGACCCTGTGGCGGGATCAGGTGGGCGACGAGGGTCGCGGAGGCGAGGTCTGTTCCGGAAGGTGCCTGCAGTCCACCCTGCGTGGGCGTGTTGGCGGTCAGGTCTGCGGCGAGACCGTCGATCCTCCAGGTCTCGACGCCGTAGGCCAGCGGCAGCGACCAGGCGGTAATGTCGTAGAACTCCAGGTCGAGGTGCTGGTCTCGACGTTCTTGTTGTCGCTCGATGAAGTCGGCGGACAGGGTCGCCTCGCGCTGCAGCAGTGCTTCGACCAGTTCGCCGAGGGGCTGGTCGGTGCTGACCGCGTAGGTACCGGCCGGGAAGGTGTGTGCTTCGTTGCTGTCGGCGGTGGTCGCCTGGCCAGTATCGAGCCGGCGTGCGCTGGCTTGCAGGTCGCGCTCCAGGCGCTGGACGGAGACGCCGTGACGGTCGAGCAGCTCAGCCAGGGCGGCGCCTTCGGGCTGTTCGGCGGGCCACAGATAGGTGCGCTCGGCGGGGCGCCGATGCCGACCGTCGACGAAGCTGTCGAGCAATTGGCGGCGCTGCGACGCGGCGGTCGCGACTGTGGCCAGGGAACTGGTGGCGTGGCGGGCGGCACGGTCGGCGAGCGTCAGAGTGCCGCCGCCGGAGAGATCGACGCTCTGGCCGGCACGGCCGCCGCCGGCCATTTCGTAGGTCATGCCGATCGCCTGGCGCAGGCCGGGGTAGCTGTCGCCGTAGCCGGGGTAGAAGAGGTCGAAGTACTCGGCCTTGAAGTAGATCCAGCCCTGGCGCTCGAAGGCGGCGGCGTTGCCGCGGCCGAAGGCGTCGAGCCAGCTTTGCAGGCGGGTGTCGAGCAGATCGTGGATGGGGGCGGCCGAGGGTGGGAAGAAGTAGGTCGACTCGCGGCCCATCTCGTGCAGGTCGACGAAGACGTGCGGCTCCCACTGACGGTAGGCGGCGAGGCGGTGGCGGGTCTCCAGCTGTGTCGCCCAGGCCCAGTCCCGGTTGAGATCGAAGAGATAGTGATTGAAGCGCCCCCCCGGCCACGGCTCGCCGTGCTCGTAGCTGTCCGGGTCGCTGTCCGGCTGCCGGCCGCGACGCTGTACGAAGCCGTGGACGTAGCGCTCGCGGCCATCCGGATTGAGCAGCGGGTCGAGCAGCACCACGGTGTTGTCCAACTGGTCGGCGACGGCACCACCGCCAGCCGCCAGCACGTAGGCGGTGACCATGGCGGCTTCGGTCGACGAAGATTCGTTGCCGTGCACGCCGTAGCCGAGCCAGACGATTACCGGTGCGCTGTCGAGCAGGCGCCGGCGTTCGTCGGCATCGAGGCCGTCAGGGTCGGCCAGGTGCAGCTGATCCTGGCGGATGCGTTCCAGGTTACGCAGATTGTCGGGGCTGGAGATGGCCAGCAGGGTCAGCGGGCGGCCCTCGTAGGTCTCGCCGTACTGCCACAGGGTCACGCGGTCGGAGGCGTCCGCCAGCGCACGCAGATATTCGAGCACCCGGTGGTGCTGTGTGAAGCGCACGCCGACGGGATACCCGAGCACGGCCGCGGGAGCCGGCACGCTGGGGTCGAGCGGTGGCGTCACCAGTTCGGCGCCGTCGCTGAGCCGGGCGAGGATCGAGGGTGCTTCGCTGGGGTGGGACTCTTGCGCGCCGAGCGTTGCCGGGACGAGCGTGAGCGCGGCGGCAAGGACACCTGCTGGCAGACCGCTGAGGATGCGCGCCGGTCGGGTGCTTGCGGGCTGAACGCTGGTGGATCGAGTGGGGCTGGATGTCATGCTGGTTCTCCTCCGGCCGCTGATCCTACCGGAATCGGTCGCTACCTTTGGCGAACCTGTTGTTCCGGAACCTGGGGTAAGCCAGCTCTAGGGCCTGGTGGTCGCGTGTTCGAAGCGACGGGACAGCGTGAAGGAGAACGTCGAGCCCTCGCGGAGCTTGGACTCACACCAGATGCGTCCGCCGTGACGGTGCACGAGCGTCTTGACGTAGGCCAGTCCCATGCCTTCTCCCTGGACGTCTCGGTGTTGGCCGCGGCGGAACGGCAAGAAGATCTTGCTCAGCTCGGCTGGGGGTACGCCGCGGCCATTGTCCTGGATCCGGAAGGTGTACTCGTCGTTGGTGCTCTCGGCCAGGACTTCGATACGTCCGGGCCGTTCGGGTTCCAGGTAGAGAACGGCGTTGGACAGCAGATTGGTGAGGATCTGCTCCATTGACATCGCGTCGGCCTTGATGCGCGGCAGCTGGGCGACACGCATCTCGGTCTGTCGCTGCTCCAGCTGGAACGCCAGGATCTCGAGGATCTCGCGCACCATGTCGTTGACGTCGAGCCACTGAAAGGACAGCTCGCGTCGGCCCTCTTGGGACAGCCGCAGCAGCATGTTCATGAAGCCGTCGATGCGGTTGACCGAGGTGTCGATGAAGCCGAGGGCCTCAGGAATCTCTTCGTCGAGCAGGTGCACCAGGTGCGCGCCGCTCTCTTCGCCCAGCGGATCGAGTGCCGGTGCGACCAGCCGCCGCACGTCTTCGACGTTGGCGCGCAGTTCGCCGGCGAAGCCGCGCATGTTGACCAGCGGTGCGCGCAGATCGTGCGAGATGATGTGCAGCAGAGATTTGAGTTCCTCGTGGGCGCGTGACAGGTCGGCGGTGCGCTGGTCGACGCGGCGTTCGAGTTCTCGCCGCTCCAGCTGCTGGGCCTGTTCGGCTTGTTTCTGTAAGGTGATGTCCGTGATACCGAGCAGCACACGCTTCCAGGTCGTCTCGTGGCCCGAGATGACCAGCACTTTGACCACCGTGTGGATCAGCTGGCCGGTGAAGTCCCGCTGCGGTGCTTCCAGCGTGAAGGAGGTGTGCCCGGCGCGCAGAAACTCGAGGCTCTCGAGCATGGCGGGCAAGGTCTCGGGCAGCAGGCCGCGGCTGAGCAGGCCGTGGCGCACCTCTTCCTTGCTGCCGGCCTTGTAGAGTTCGACGGTCGCCCTGTTGACCTCGCTGATGCGGATGTTGCGCAAGAGGTCCCAGGCGACATCCTTGTTGGCCATCAGGTAGGCGGTGCCGTCTTCGATGCCTTCGGCTGCCAGTGCGTCGAGTCGCTCGCGGACCTGGCTCATGTCTTCTTCGAGCAGCGCACCAGGGGAGTCCTCGAACAGCTTGCGGAATCGATTCTCGCTGTCGAGCAAGGCTTCGTCGGTGCGCTTGCGCTCGACCTCGGAGGCAGCGCGGGCGGCGAATACGGTGATCATCGACTGTAGCGTGCGCTTCGGCGGCATCGGCTTGTCGTCCATCACCACCAGCACCCCGATGGGTTCTCGTGCGCGGCCGAACAGGGGCACGCCCAGGTAGCTCTGGATGTCGAGATCCGCGAGCATCTGGTGCTCGGGGAAGTGGCGCTGCAACTGGTTCGGGAAGCAGCACAGCTGCCGGCCGACCACGTGCGCGCACGGCGTGACTTCCAGGTCGTACTCGAAGTTGCCGAGGAAGTCCTCGCCGGCCCACACGGCGAGAGTTCGGATACGCTGCGGCTCCAGGCAGATCAGCTCGCCGACGACGGCGTAGCGCACGTCGAAGGCCTCGGCCATCTGGCGCACCAGGGTGCGAAAGAAATTCTCTCCTTCGTTGACGAACGTGCGCTCGGCGATCGAGCGCATCACGTCTTCGGCGTGTTCCAGCTCACGGACTCGTTCCTGGAGCTCGCGAAGCTCCGAAGGCAGCTCAGAGTCTGGCTGGGGCCGACGTGAAGGAGCCGAGGTCATCGATCCGGTGGATTCTCCGCCAGCTCGGCGAGCAGTGCCGCCAGGTAGTCCCCTAGCACTCTACGTACGGACGAGACGCTGACCAACTCGTCGGGCGAGTGCGGGTTGCGGATGGTGGGGCCGAAGGAAATCATGTCCATGCCGGGGATCTTCTCGCCGATCAGGCCGCATTCGAGGCCGGCATGGACGGCCGAGACCTCGGGGGCGCGACCGAACATGCTCTGGTACACGGCCTGCGCGCGGCGCAGCAAGGGCGATGCCGGATTGGGTTGCCAGCCGGGATAGCCGCGGTCGGAGGAACCGTCGCCGCCCAGGCTGCGGGCTAGCTCGACGGCACGGCTGGTGGTGGTCTCCATGTCTTGCTGCCGCGAGCTGCGGCAGGCGCTGAGGATCTCGACTCTATCGCCGTCACCTGTACCCGCCGTCGTGCGCACCGTCGCGACGGTGTTGGAGGTCTGCACCAGGTCGGGCAAGTCCGGGCTCATGGCCAGCACACCGCTGGGCAGCTTGTGCAGGAGCTGTACCAGCCGGCGGCTGGCGTCGGTGCCGAGAGGGGCCGGCAGACGCACGTGGGCGAGGTCGTCGCGGCTGACCTCGATCACCAGGTCCGGGTCACTGTCGCCGTGCTCGGACCGCGCTGCGTCGCTGGCTGCGTCGACCGCCGCATCGACCGCCGCGGCGTCGGCAAACAAGATGGCTTCGGCTTCACGCGGGATGGCGTTGCCGGCATTGCCGCCCTGGATGTTGACCAGCTGCACGGCGTCGAGCCGGCGCAGGACGTCGGCCAGAATCTTGACGGCGTTGGCGCGACCGAGATGGATGTCGACGCCAGAGTGTCCGCCGCGGGCGCCGCGTACGCGCACACGGCAAGCCTGGTGACCACCACCGTCGCCGTCGCGCGGGGCTGGGAAGTCGAGGTAGGCGCCGCGTGAGCCGGCGCAACCGATCGTCAGGTATCCCTCTTCCTCGGTATCCAGGTTGAGCAGCAGGCGGCCGCTGACGATCGACGGATCGAGCGCCTGTGCACCCACCAGGCCGATCTCTTCGCTGACGGTGAACAGGAGCTCGAGCGGACCGTGAGCTGCCGGAGGGTCGGTGGCCAGCGCCAGAGCGGCGGCCACCGCGACGCCGTTGTCGGCGCCGAGGGTGGTGCCATCGGCGGTCAGGATGTCGCCGTCGAGGCGCAGCTGCAGCTCGTCGTGGTCGAAGTCGAAGTCCGTGTCGGCGTTCTTTTCGCACACCATATCGAGGTGGCCTTGCAGCACGACCGTCGGTGCCTGCTCGTTGCCGGCGGTGGCGGGCACGCGGACCACGATGTTGCCGGCGTCGTCGCTCTCCGTGGCGTAGCCGTGACGCTGAGCGATGTCGAGCACCCACTGACGCACGCGTTCTTCCTTGCGCGGTGCGCGCGGGATGCGACGCAATTCGTCGAAGTGGGCCCACAGGGCCTTGGGTTCGAGATGCTGGATCGAGTCGCTCATGCGTTTTCCTCTACGGGTGGGCCCTAGCCGGCGTGAACCTTGAGGGTCTCTCCGACGGTGTTCAACATGTGTCGTAGGTGGTCGTAATCCGGGTGTTTGAAACGCATCCAGGCGTTGGCCATGTAGCCAGCCTCGACCGGCTGCGTCGGCGTGCCTTCAGGGGGGAGCTTGGCGTCGATCATCCAGTCACCATACGCCTGCTGGATACGGTCGAGGCCTTCGTAGGCCTGAATGCGACCGTCGCGCGTGGGCCGCAGGTTGACGATCCCGGCGGCGAAGCGCTGGGACGCCCGGCCTGGACTCTCGCCGTGCACCAGGCACATCGCCCATTCGCGGTAGACGTCCAGCTCGTTGCCAGCACAGTAGAGATCCCAGGCGCCGACACCCGGCGGCCGGCAGCCGATCTCGGAGAATTTGAGTCCCTTGGGGCCGTAGAACCATTCCATGTGGGTCGCCGAGGTGCCGATACCGAGGGCTTCGATGACCCGCCGCCCGAGCAACTTGACCTCGTCGTAGCTGTCAGCCGCGACCCGGTTGGTGGCGATGAACTGGGGCGAAATCCAACGCGTGCGCATGGCTTCGAGCACGCCGGGGTAGTAGTGAGTGATGAATTCCTGCGCCACCTTGCCGCCAACGGTCAGGGTGTCGTAGAAGGCCTCGTGGCCTTCGATGAATTCTTCCACCGCCACCGACTGTTGCCCAACACCCGACTCCTCGATCGCCACCTCCAATTCGGCGGCATTGTCGGCGCGCCACGTTCCGGCGGCACCAGCTGCGTCGCGCGGCTTGAGGATCAGCGGGTAGCCGACTTCCGCGGCAAAGGCCCGCACCTCGGCGGCATCGTCGGCACCCGTGGAGCGAGCGCACGGAATGCCTGCCTTGCGTAGCGCCTCTTTCATCGCCGGCTTGTCGCGGCACAGGAAGGCGGTCTGGACGGAGGTGCCCGGGATACCGCATTTCTCACGCACGTGTGCGGCGGCCATGATGTGGGCTTCGATGGTCGCTTCCAGGCGGTCGACCCACTCGCGCGCCTGCACGCGGCGTACAGCGTCGAGCAGGAGGCCCTCGTGGCAAACGTTGGGCACGTGCTCGTAGCCGTAGAGCCAGCCGCGCATCTCGGCGGTCAGGTGCTGCGGCGGTACCTCTCCGATGCCGGTGACGCGTGCACCGACCTCGTGTAGGGCGCGCACGAAATGACGTTGGTTGTGCGGGAAACTGGGTTCGATGAACAGCACGTGCATGACGAAATGTCCTTGCTGTCAGGGCCGTGTTGGGGTGGCGAGAGCAGCCGAAAGCGATGGATCGGCGAGTCCTACCGCTGCCGAATCGAAGCTGGTCGAGATAGAGCGTGTCTTTCTCGCGGCTGGTCGATAGAATACGCGTTCTGCCTGGGGAATTCCTCCCCACGAATCATAGCACCGTGCCGACCCTGACTCTGCTGGGACCCCAGCGCCTTCACCCGATTGTCGCTACCACTTTGCGCCGCCTCCCCTCGCTGCGCGAGTCGGGTAGTGACAACGCCGTGGCCGTGGTGACGGCTGGTTGGCAAGAACGCGAGTCGGAGGTCGACGAGCTGCAGGAGCACGTGCACAGGCCGGTATCGAATCTGCGCTTGTATGAGCGAGCCGAGCGCGTGATGCAGGACGGCGATCTGTTCCTGGCTCACCGCCAACGTCAGGATCGTCTCAAAGAGTTGCGTCAGCTCTACCAGCTGCGCCTGCGTCACGCGATGACCGCGGCGCGGGCGCTGATCTCGCGCGAGGGTGACGACGACTTGCTGGAGCCGGAGCGCGTGGAGGCCGTAGCGGCAGTGCGCCGCCTGGACCGGCACCACCTCGACCGCGTCCAGGAGGTGCACGACGAATTCCAGGACGCCTGGGGTGAGGCGCTGCTCGAAGCGACGCGCGCCGACCGCGACGAGTTGCGCGCGATCCTCTCGGAGAGCGCCGCCTTGTGCATTGCCGGTGGTCACGTGACGGTGCTGCTCAACCGGCTGCGACTGTTTGGTCTCGGTGAGCTGCTGCGCGAGCTGCCCGATCTGCCGGTGATCGCTTGGTCCGCTGGTGCCATGGTGCTGACCTCGCGTGTCGTGCTGTTTCACGACCGGCCACCGCAGGGCTTTGGCAACGCCGAGGTCTTCGAGCACGGTCTCGGCCTGGCTCCACGCGTGGTCGCACTGCCGCACGCCGCCAGCCGCTTGCGCCTGCAGGATCCGGTGCGTGTCTCTCTGCTGGCCCGGCGCTTGGCGCCTTCAAGGTGCATCGTGCTCGATGCCGGTAGCCGAGTGACCTGGAACGGCAAACGCTGGCGCGCCGCGGCAGGCACACAGCGGCTCACCGAGGCCGGTACGCTCGATGAGGCCTTTGCACGATGAGCTTGGCGATCCACCGCTTGCTCGAATCGGAGCCGGGGCGCGAGGGGTTCGACGCCTTCGTCGAGGCGCACGACTTCCCGCTCGCCGAGGGCAGCAACGTGACCTTCGTATACCGCGGCAAGGCCGATCGCGTCGAGCTGCGGCACTGGATCTACGGCCTGCCATCGGCGCAGCCGTTCCAGCGCGCGTCGGTCTCGGGTGCCAACTCGGACTTCTGGTACTTGGTGATGACGCTGCCGCCGAAGTCGCGCGTCGAGTACAAGATCGACGTCATCCGCGGTGACAACCACCACTGGATCCGCGATCCGCTGAATCCGCACCTGGCACACGATCCCTTCGGTGCCAATTCGGTATGCCACGGAGAGGGCTACAGCGTGCCGGCGTGGGCGCGGCTGGACCCCGAGTCCCGCGCGGGCGAGCTGCACAAACTGGCGATCACCAGCGATGTCTTCGGTGAGCGCCGCGA
The DNA here is from genome assembly GCA_965368975.1 of uncultured bacterium. Classification (GTDB taxonomy): domain Bacteria; phylum Acidobacteriota; class Thermoanaerobaculia; order Multivoradales; family JAHZIX01; genus CBDUPA01. The sequence continues at coordinate 30,340 of CBDUPA010000004.1, forward strand.
GGTGCAGGTCTACTTGCCGGCGCGCTTCCGCCGCCGCCGTCGCTACCCGCTGCTGATCGTCCATGATGGCGCCGATTACTTGCGCTTCGCCAACCTCAAGGCGGTGCTCGACAACCTGATCCATCGACAGGAGGTGCGCGGTCTGATCGCGGTCTTGACGCACTCCTCCGACCGCCTGCGCGAGTACGCCAACGATGGCCGGCATGCGCGTTTCCTGGCAGAAGAGGTCGTACCGCTGTTGCAGCGCCGCTTACCGCTGATCGACGATCCCGATGCGCGCTGCCTGATGGGGGCCAGCTTCGGCGGTGTCGCCAGCTTCTCCACCGCCTGCCGCTACCCGGGCTTCTTCGGCCGCCTGTTGCTGCAGTCCGGTTCCTTTGCCTTTACCGACATCGGACCCAATCCGCGCGGTCCAGCGTTCGATCCGGTGGTGCGTTTCATCAACGAATATCGCCGCGAGCCCAAGAAGGTGAGCGAACGCGTGTTCCAGAGTTGCGGTGTCTACGAGTCGCTGATCTACGAGAACCGCTCGATGCTGCCCCTTCTCCAGTCCACAGGAATGGAGGTACGCTATACGGAAGCCCGGGACGGTCACAACTGGGAGAATTGGCGCGACCGCTTGCGGGAAGGGCTGAGCTGGCTCTTTCCGGGACCGCTCTGGATGGTTTACGAATAAGGAACAAACGTAATGGCAGACATCACCCGTACCATCGGCCTGTCCCTGGGCGCCGACCTCTGTTGGCCCATCTGCTACGAGGAGATCGTGCGCCGCCTGCAGGTGTCGGTGCCGCAGGGTGGGGACCGCGTCTCTCTCGACGTCGAACGAGTGACCATCGAGCCCTTTGATCTGCGCCAGGGCAATAAATACTCCCTGGTCATCGACCGCCTCACGCACTGGTACCACACCAGCCGCGAGTGGATCAAAAAGTCGGTGATCATGGACGATCTCTACGTGCTGAACAACCCGTGGACGCTGCAGTCGATGGAGAAGTGCACGACGTACGCTGCCATGATGCGGCTTGGCATGCCGGTGCCCGACACCTGGCTGCTGCCGCCCAAGTCCTACGAGCCGTCGCCCGACCTCAAGTCGACCCTGGAGCGCTATGCCAAGCTCTTCGACCTTGGCCAGCTGGGTCAGGAGCTGGGCTACCCGCTGTTCATGAAACCGTACGACGGGGGCGCCTGGGTGGCGGTCGACCGTATCGAGGACGAGGCCAAGCTGCGCGAAACCTACGAGGCCAGCGGCAAGCGCGTCATGCATCTGCAGGCCGCGGTACTGCCGTTCGACCTCTTCGTGCGCTGCGTCGGCGTCGGCCCGCAGGTGCGCATCGTCAAGTACGATCCGTCGGCGCCGCTGCACGACCGCTACCAGATGGACCGCGATGTGGTCAACGCCGAGGACGCGCGCCTGCTCGAAGATATGACGTTGACCATCAACAGCTTCTTCGGCTGGGATTTCAACTCCTGCGAGGCGCTGCGCAAGGATGGCGTCTACCACCCGATCGACTTCGCCAACGCCTGCCCCGACTCGCAGGTGACATCGCTTCACTACCACTTCCCCTGGCTGCTCGAGTCGATGGTGCGCTGGACGGTCTTCTGCACGGTCACCGGCAGGCCGATGCATCGCAACGTTGACTGGCAAGCCTTCTACGACGCGCACGATCCGGAGCTGCCGCTGCGCGAGCAAGTCGCCGCCTACGGCAAGATCGCGCGGGCACGCTTCGACGTCGAGCGTTTCGAGGAGTTCAGCGCCGAACACCTGGGACACCTGGGCGAGGTGGTCGACGACTTCTTCAGCTCCGACGTGGCGCGGCAAGCCGTGCAGGCCAAGGTGGCAGCGCTCTATCCGGAGCACGAGGTCGAGCCGTTCACCGACCTCTTCTGGCAGCGCATCCAGGACTGGCGGTGCGAGGAAGGGCATTCCGCGGCAATCTCGAGCTCAGGAGACGAGTGAACGGCGACGTCTACCTGTGTCTCCACTGCTGGCGGTCGATGGCGGTACGCGACGCCGGCTATCGGTGTCCGCGCTGCGCCAGCGAACCGGATCCCTGGTCGCTGGAAGACGAAGCACGGCCGGTGCGCCACCTGCTCGACGACGGTCCTTGGGCACGTGTGCGTCGGGTCTTCGGGCGGCGAGTCTTCGGGAAGGCGGAGCAGGAGCCCCACTGCCCGCGTCACCCGGACGCGGCGCTGCACTTCTACTGCGCTTGCGGCGAGCGCCTGCTGCCCAGTCTGCGCGTCGATGCCGGACAGCTGAAGGCGGTCGGCCTCGCCGGGCCGCGGGCGAGCGGCAAGTCACACTTGCTGGTAGCGATGATCCACGCGCTGCAGCTGCGAGCCCGGGCGCGCGTCGCTCTCAACGGATTGGGCACCACCGAGCCGCGCTTCCGTGAGCTGTCGCGCCGTATCCTGGAAGCGGGTGAGCGTCTGCCGGCGACCTCCGAGGCTGCCGACCCGCACCGGCACTTCGCCTGGGAAGTGCTCACCGAGCCAGGCGTGGACGTCAAGCGTCGCCGTGTGCTGGCGGTCTACGACCTGGCCGGCGAGTTCTGGGCGCGCCTGCACGAGGAGCCACCGGAGACCCTACGCCGCTACCTGGCGTCGCTCGGCTCGGTGGCGCTGCTGGTCGATGGTGCCGTGGCCGCCAGCGATCTGCGCATCCCCGCCCACGACGCTTGGAATCAGCGCCCCGAGCCGGGCGACCACGGTGCCAACGATCGCTTCCTGCTGCGCCAGCTGATCGACGGTTTCGGCCGCGGCCAGGCGCGTCGCTCGCGTCTTGCCATTGTGCTCACCAAGTCGGATCTGTTCTGGGATCACGCCGACTTCCGCGCTCTGTCGCCCGCCGCTTCCGAACTCGAACCCGCTGCTTACCAGAGCTTGATCCGTGGCTTGCTCGAACGCTCCGGCCGTCGGCCGCTGCTGATGAGCGCCGAGCGACACTTCGGGGAGGTGCGCCTGTTCGCCACCTCCAGCCTCGGCTTCCGCCCCAGCGGTGAGCACGTGGAGGGGGACCAGCTGCGCTACCACATCGAGCCCCACGGCGTCGTCGAGCTACTGCTGTGGTTGCTGGAGCTGGAGCACCTGGCCTGACGGGTCTGTCATCGAGGTGGCCAGGAAAGAGGCATCGAGATGAGCGTCAAGCACTTGCTGTATGGCAACCTACCGAGCGAGGATCTGCCGGGTGACGGTCCAGACGATGCGCGTGGTTTCCGCGTGCTGCTGCGCAAGGGGTGGGGTGATGACGGTGCCCCGCTGGAAGCTACCCGGCTCGAAGCTGCCGAGACGTGGCTACGCGAGCTGCAGCCCGCCACAACCACTGAAGCCAGCAACGCAGAAGCCAGTCCCCCCAAGATCGGCTACGCGGCCGCCGGTCTGCGGCTGGATGGTCGGTTGCACAGCTGCCTGGTGCGCGTCGATGGCCGCTTCGGTCGCGATGCCTTCGGGCGTCCCGAGGGTCGTTTGGCGCACCTGTTGGCCTGTGAGGTCGACGAAGAGCGCGATGCCTGGCTGCACATCGCCTCGCTGGTCGCCTTGATGCAGGCCAGTGAGCAGCTCACTGGCGGCGAGGAGGCACTTTCCATCGCACAGGTCCGGGCCCAACTCGACCGCCTGCCGCGTGTCGAGTGGGCGTCGCCCAACCTGCAGGCCCTGCGCGTCCTGGGGCCGCGCCTGCTCGAGCCCTTCCTGACGGCCGCAGCTCGGGTTCTGGACGGTGCGCTCTCCGGTCCGGTCGAGCTGTGCCTGCCGGCCCCGCTGCCGCGGAGCGTTCCCGAGGTGCTGGCCGCGCTGACGGGAGCCCTGCCTCCACGCCTGCGACTGGCCTTGCGCTGGGGCTGGAACCTGCAGCCCTGCAAGAGCGTAAACTTGAGGGTGACGACTCATCCTCTCGGGAGCCCAACCGAAGTTCCCCCGGCCTACGCACGGGCCTTGCTGCACCGCTTGCAAGCCGGCGACGATGGTGCGGTGCGAGCGGTGGTCGAGAACTGGCAGGTCCGATCCTGGAATCAACTCTCAGCGCTGGCGGAGACCTAGATGAGCACTACCAAAGCCCCAACTCCCGGAGAATTGAACCGCCAACAGCAGAGCATGGAGAAGGAGTTGCGCGCCTACGTCGATGCCCAGCTCGATGGCGTCATGGGCAGCGCGCGCGTCGACCAGCGCAGGTACAGAGCCATCGCCGCCAGGGGGCGAGCCCCCAAGAGCGGGGCCTGGCTGCTGGTGCTGTTGCTCGTCTCGCTGTTTGCCATGGTTGCCTGGCTGGGTTGGGGAATCAGCGTGCTCAGTGGCCAAGTCGAAGAGTTGGGTGGACGGGTCGAGAGTCTGACGCTCGAAGTCGAACGCCTGCGCGGAGCGGAGCCGGAAGCGGTCACGCCGCCCGAGGGGGACGAAGAACCGGCCGCGGTGATCGAAGAGCCCGCCGACCCGGCCGTGGAGACGCCCTCGTCGTGACTCCCCCTGCCGGTGAGGGCGCGCCGCACGTCGTCGGTCAGGCTGTCGTCACGGATCCGGGCGGCGACTCGGCCGGTGGCTACGTCCTGGTGGCCGCGTCTCCGAGTGTTCGGGCCGATGAAGGGCACTTTCTCAAGCGCTGCTCGGGTATCAGCGAGCACTTGCACCGCAGCGAGCGTCCCGGACCGTACTTCACCTTCCTGCCGCTCCCCAAGAGTCCGGAGTCTAGGGCTGGCCGGGGCAACCACGCACTGATCCGCCGTTTCGTCGCCGGCCGGCGGCGCGGCGTGCACCGCGTCGTGGTGCACATGCTGGTGGTGCCGGAACCTCTGCTCGACGCGCTGGACTGGGATGCCACCCTGCTCAGCACGCACTGTCGCTACTCGCCCGTCGGTGCCGCGGCCAGTGACACGGGCAGTGACACGGGCAGTGACACGACTGGCGAAGCTGCTGGCGAACGGTTGTCCGACCTGGGCAAGGCCGCAGCGGCCGATCGTCTGCAAGAGTTGCCGGACTTGCGGTGCTCGCTGCCGGAGGCCGCGGCGGGCGCCGTTCCGGCAGCGCGCGTGGAAGCACAGCGTCAGCGAATCAGGTACCTACAGCGTGAGTGGGGTGAGCCCGCGCTCTTGGCCACCCTGGGCTGGACCTTCCACACGCTGCTCACCGGTCAGGGTGCGCTGTTGCCGCAGGCGCTGCCCTACCAGCAACTGCTCACCCTCGCCGCCGCCAGCTTGCCGCGCCGCGACCGTCGCCGGCTGGCCTGGAGCACGCACTTTGCCGCCGGTGTCCGTGCGGACTTCCGGCTGCTCAACGCGCCGCAACCCGAGGAGGCCCGACGCATGCAGGCGGAGCCGTCCAGCTGGCAGTGCCGTCCGCGCGAGCTCCCAGAAGTCGACGCCACGTCGACGAAGCTGGGACCGGCGCTCGCGTGGGTGGTGCTGCACGAGCCGGACCTGCTGGAGGCCTTCGAAGCGGGCTGGCGGGACTGGTCGCCGAGTCTGCTCTACGACGCCGGTCGCGCACAGCGGTTTCTCGCCTGGCTGCGAGGGGATGCCCGCGGGGCGCGCGAGGGCTTCGCGTCGCTCGACGAGTTGGGAGCCTTCCTGCGTGCCTGCCGCGACGGCTGGGGCGGTACCGAAACGGAGCGCGACCCTTGGTTGAGTGGCACTGTCCTGCTGCGCGCCACCCTTCGCACTGCCTTGGTGCTCGCGGCCGGCACGGCACCACGCTGGGATGGATTGCTGCGCGGAACTCAGGAGCAAGTTGACGCTGCCGGCTGGGGTGACACGCTGACGCCGGTGTCAATCGCTGGTGCTTTGCTCGATACCTTCCAGCAAGCCGCGGATTCGGGTCGTTCGGCGGAGTTGATGGAGCAAGCCATCGTTCCGATGCTCGGGGCGGCACCGGAGAGGGTTCGGGAGCTGGCTAGTGTGCTCGCCTCTCTGCGCGGCGCAGCCATGTCGGCAACAGGTCGTGGGGAACTGTACCTGGTTGAGCTGTACCAGGAGCTGGCGGATTTGATCGTCTCGGTACTCGAACTGCAGCCGGAACAAGCCACGGCCGCGCTCGCGGCGCTGTTGCAAGCCGACGGTGTTCGTGTCCTGGACTGGCATAGCGAATTGGACGCATGGCTCCAGGTGCTGGCCCGTCTCGGCCGTCCCGAGCTGGCGTCGCGGTTGGCTGGTTGCGCGTGGCTGCGCTTGCGCGAAGAGGTGGGCTTGCGAGAAGAGGCGGGTTTGCCAGAGGAAGCTTGGGACTCCTTTCCCAAGGCCGCACTGCGCAGTCTCGACGTGCTGCAGGCGGAGTCCTTGCGCAGTGTCCTCGACGCCTGGCGTCCGCGCCTGGAACAGCTCGGCGGCAAGCCGGGCGAGGTGGCGCTCGTCAAGGCGTTGCGCGCGGCCGCGGGGCAGCTCGACCCCCGGATCGACGCCAAGGCGCAGTTCGATTTCGAGCTGGAGATCCAGCGCCTGCGCGTGGTGCGGGGCGAGCGCAGCACCGGCTCGGCGCTACGCCGTCTCGACGACTTGGCCGCCGATCTGAGTGCTCGCCGCGGTCATGCCTTTGCCCTGCCGGGCGACGAGCTGCTATGTCTCTTTCCCCGCGCACCGGTCCCGTGCTGTGAGGCCCTGCTGCAGGCTTTACTCAGCGGCGCCACGCGCCCGTCCGTCAAGTGGAGCCTGCAGGGGCAGTGGCCGAAGGTGCTGGCACGCCTGGAGCGCGGGGTGCTCGAAGACGGCGCTGCGGCGCCGGACCTGGGCTGGCTGCCGGTGCCCGCCAAGCTGGCTGGGCGAGGTCGTGTCTTCCTGACCACCAGCCGCTGGTTGGGGCGCAACTGGGACATCGATCCGGTCAAGGCCGCCGACTATCTTTCTTTCGCCCTCCAGCGTCGAGAGTTCGCCGCCGTCCAGGCCTTCCTGGACGCCAGTCGGCGTCACCTCCGCGACGGCAGTGTCGACGATGGTTGGCTGCGCCACCTGGTCGAAGTCGAGCCCAACCAGCTGCCGCAGCAGCTGCAGATCGTGGTCGGCCAGCACGGAGCCGCAGCCCTGCGCTTCGGCCGTCACGTGGACCGCTTGATCGAGCTGGGTAATACTGGCGCCTGACGATGAGCAACCTCGTATTGAGCTACTCCGCATGAGTTACCGCTGCCCCTCCTGCCAGAGCGTGCTCGATGACGCCTTCTGCCCTGACTGCAGTGTGTTGGCGGACGAGATTCGCGAAGAGTCTGCCGCGCCGGCATCCGTCGCCCTGCCGCCTTTGCCCGAGCCACCATCGCCCCAATCGCTCCCCGGCTCGCCTTCCGAGCCGCCCCCCGTCGCCGCCACCAAGTCCGAAGGCACGGTCAGGCTGCCGGATTGGGGCGACGAAGTCGAGTCGCTCGGGCCCCGCCGGCCGTCCACTCGGCACGAGGCGGAGGTCAGCGTCGACGAGCTGGTGCAGCGTAGCCAGACCCAGGAGACGCCGACCCCGCGCCAGCGCCGCGCCGAACTGGAGCGTCTACAACTCGACGGTCGCGACCTGGTCGAGCAAGACCTGGCCGATGGCTTCGAGCTGTTCCTGATCGCCGGCGTCGGCGGCAGCGGCAAGACCGAGTTGCTGGCAGCGCTGAGCAAGCTCGACGCCGGTTTCCTGCAGGACTTCGACCGCGACGAGCTGGGCCGGGTCACGCGCACCACCGTGCGATCCATCCATAGCCGTCACGTACGCGCGCCCGGCCGCAAGCTCAGTTTTATTGATGCCCCGGGTGAGCTCTTCGTCGACCTCTATCCCCTGCGCGACGCGGACGGCTATGGCGACAGCTACGGCGGGGGGCAGATCGAGCTGTGGCCGCAGCTGATCGCGCAGCGCTTCCGCGGCATGATCCTGGTCATCGACCTGGAGAAGCTGTGGTCGCTCGACGGACCGGCCGAGTGGCGCCAGCAGATCGAGATCGCTGCCTGGGTGCTGGAGGTCATGCGCTGGCTGCAGCACGATGGTCACTATCCGAGCGGCAGCTCGCACCAGCTGCACCAGTACATCGATCGCCAGGTGCGCGGCATGAAGAAGAAGCTCAGCGTGCCGGTGCAGGTCGTGTTCACCAAGGCGGATGTGGTCAAGGGCACGCCGATCCCCAACTACCAGCGGCGGCTGTATCCCGTGGGTGAAGACCCCGTGCTCTTCGCCTTCCACTGCCTGCCCAAGCTGCACGACGCGCTGGTCGAACACGTGGCGCACTTTCGCTACGACTTCACTCACGCCATCGTCACCGACGGCACTACCGGCGCCGCGACCCAGCGTCCACCCTGCGGCGTGCGCTTGTCCATGGACTGGTTGCTCGATGCTGCCTGGGCACGCCAGCACTGGTGGCAGGTCACCACGGGTGGCTGGCTGCGCTGGCAGCGGCTTGTCGATCTCCTGACCGGCAAGAGGGAGCGCTGGAAGCGATTGCCGGACCCGGAACCTTTGGACTCGCCCTGAGACGACCTTGCTCTGAGAACTGGATCGAGCATGCGCATCCAAATCAAACGCCCCGACGTCCCCGTAGCTCGTCTGTTGGCCTTCGTGCTACCCCTGGTGGCTGGGCTGATGGTGTTGTACGCCATGCTGCGGGTCCTGCCACATGCCGGCGATCCCGCCGCTCTGCTGCGAGGTGCCCGTCTGCTGGCAGAGCGCACGCCGGTCGTCGAGGTGGGTTGGATCGAGGAAGCTTTCCCGCCGCGCTACCTCACCTCGCCGCCCGGGGCTCTGCCGTGCGCCAGCCGCACCAACGCACCCCGCCGCACGCGTGCCGCCGTCGAGACAGCATTGGTCGAGGCGCGTCGAGGCGAGACGCAAGTCGCCATGGACCGCTTGCAGCGTCTGGGAGACCGTCACTGGCTGCCGCCGCTGGTCCTCGGTCTACTGCTGCTGGACTCGCAGACTGAGGCTGCTCAGGCTGAGTTCGCTCAGACAGAGAACGTCTCGCGTAGTCAGCTGGTGCTGGTGCGCGCCGTCGAACGTCAGGGTATCCGGCCGAGCGACAACGAGCAGACCTTGCGCGCACAGATCTACCTGATGCAGGCCACCGCCTTCCTGCAGATCGAGCACGACCGAGCGGACGACAACCTGTTCACCTATGTCAAGAACCCGATCGGTTTCACCAAGCTGCTGGTGCAGCGGGGCCGCTTGGCCGACGTCCAGTCGATGCCCACCTGGAGCCAGCTGGAGATTGCACCGCCCGGCTGTCCGCCGGGAACCCGGGGAGCGCTGTCAACCTACGATCTCTACAACAACCTGCTGGTGGCCTATCTGAAGTCGCCCGACTATGAAGAGACACAGAGCGAGCGAGACGACGAGTTCAAGCGCACCTATCGAGACTCGCCGGTGTCCAACCCGCTGCTGATGGTGCTGCGCGAGGTGCAGCAAGATCTGACCGGCGGCGAGAACTGGGTGTGGGCGATCTCCAACGCCGAACGCATTCTGCGCTGGAATCCGGCGTCACCCAACGACGCCCGCCTGAGCTACAACCTGGCTGCGTTGCTCGATTCCGCCCTGCCTCACACCCCGGATGCCGCCCGCGCGTCCCTGCTACAGCGGCGCGACGATTTGCACCAGGCGGCGTTGGACTTGCGGGATCAACTCCAGGCTGGCGAACGTGCCGAACTCGTGGTCGGCCTGCTGCGACTCGACCTGCTGCGCGCCGCTCGTCAAAGTCGCCAGCCGGATGCTCTTTTGCTCGACGCCGCGACGCTCACGTCGGCCCAGCAGCGGACCGCTGACCAACTCCTGGCCGCACTGGCACGGCGCATCCATCCCGAGCAGCTGGCCTCGACCTTCACGCAGGCAGGTCGCACCGATGCCAGCCACACGCAAGTCGGCGTGGAGCTCGGCGAGCGCGCCACCGACTGGTTGGCCGCCCTCCGCTGGGACACGGCATCGACCCTCGGCCAGATCGGCCTCGACCGGCGCGAAGAACTCGACTCGGCGCAGCTCTTGACCTACGCCCAGACCGGCTATGCCCTGCTCGATGGTCAGACCGCGCCGCCCGCACTGGCCGAGCTGCGCGGCCTGGTCGACGATTGGCGTCGCTGGCTTCTGCCCGACTCCGTCCGCCTCGCCTGGCAGATTCTCGCCACCGTGCTGGCGCTGGCCGTCTTCCTGCTGCTGTGGCGCGAACTGCACTGGATCGCAGTGCTGCTGCGTCGCCGCAAGGCGCTGCTGACGTCCTTCTACCGCCTGGAAGCGGACGCTCAGCGGCGAGCGGCGGGACGCGGCTAGGTTCGCAGCAACGACATCCCCTGTCCCGCCCAGCCCGGAAAGACGACGGAATCCTCCGCGACGCCGAGGTGGTGGGTCGCGCCGCTGAAGACCGCTCTGAAGTCCGTGGTTACTGGTAGGTCTCGCCCTTCGTAAAGGGCGCTCTCGTCGAGTCCGGGGAAATGACCGTGGACCTTGCCGCCGTCGACCTGGTTGCCGAGCACGAAGAGGCAGGAGCCGTGGCCGTGGTCGGTGCCGCCGGAGCCGTTCTCGCGCACGGTGCGGCCGAACTCGGTCATGGTCAGCACCAGCACGTCATCCTGGTGCGTACCGAGGTCGGTCCAGAAGGCGGCCACGGAGTCGGCGAGATCGCGGGCACGGCGGGCGAAGGAGCCGGTGGAGGTGCCTTGCTGCACATGGGTGTCCCAGCCGCCGGATTCGGCGAAGGCGATCTCGAGGCCGAGGTCGGCCTTGATCAGCATGGCGATCTGGCGCAGGGAGTTGCCCAGTGGACTGCGCGGATAGCGCGCGCCGTGGGCCGGCCGGTAGCTACGCAGGTTGGCCTGTTCGAGCGCACCGACGGCGTCGAAGGTGTCGTCGGCGGTGTCGCGTAGCAGGTCCTGGGAGGTCTGCTGGTAGAGAGCTTCGAAGCCCTGGCCGGCTGCCTGGGTGGCACGCCGTGCACCCGGCAAGTCGACGCGGAAGTCGGCCAGATTGGTGACCGCGATGGCGGGCTCGGCGCCGTAGAGGGAGCGTGGCAGCGCGGAGGTCATGGCGACCGAACGGAAGGGCGTGGCGTCGTGACCGAGCAGGCCGCTGACGCGGTTGAGCCAGCCGCTGGGGGTGCCCTTGCGACCGGGGGTGGCGGTTTCCATGTAGTCCTGGGCGTCGAAGTGGGAGCGCGTGGTGTCCGGCGAGCCGACGGCATGGATGATGCCCAGACGTTCGTCCTGCCACAGCGGCAGCAGAGGCTCGAAGGCGGGGTGCAAACCGAAGTCGACACCGAGGTCGAGGAGAGCCTCTTCACCAGCACCGCGGCCGGCGTTCATGGCCAGGCGTGGACGGTAGCGCTGCAGAGCGCTCAGCTCGGTCAGCGGCGGTACGGCCATCAGGCCATCCATGGCGCCACGTTGGAAGATGGTGACCAGGACCTTGCGACGTTTGTAGGCGCCTGGCTCGGGGGCGGCGAGGGCGGTGCGATGCAGGAACGAGGGCCCGAGGCCGAGGCTGCAGAGCGCGAGGCCTCCGGCTTTGAGGAAGATGCGGCGGTCGAGGTGCGTCTCCCGGGATCGAGTTGGGGATGACGTCTTGCCGTGGTGGTCACACATGTGGGGGCTCCTTCGGAGGAAGATGTTACCGTCTTTGAAACTCGGGGGATCCCAGGATGACGCCGATGACTTGTTCCAGAGGGGTGGGGGGAGCGTAGCTCTGGGAGGCAAGGCGACCCGAGGAACCGAAGAGAAGGTTGTCGAGTTCCGGGTCGACGGCGTAAGGATCGTCCGTGCTCGGCTCGGGTGCGGCTCCGCTCACTTTGTCGGCGAGGGCCGGATCCTGGACCACCGGCGTCAGCAGTGCGATGGTCCCCTCAGCGTCGCGCTCGGGCATCAACAGCGGCACATAGGTCTCGAGCGCGGCCTGCATCGACTCGGGCTCTCGGTGCTCGCCAGCCGGGGACGCGGCCAGGGCTGACAGGTCTAGACGCACGCCGTCGACGCGACCAGCGGCCAACTGCAGGCCGAAGTTCATGCGATTGAGCAGCGAGCCGGTGTTGACCCAGGCGTCGGCGGTGTCTGGGTAGCCGGTGGGGGCCTGGTAGGCATAGAGCGGTTGGCCCATGCGTGACACCCATTCGAGGGTGCCTTGCGGGTGCGACACATCGGCGTCGAGAGCGCGCAGCGTCGAGGCGGCGAGCTCGAGCGGTGACTTGATCTTGCTGCCGCGGGCCTGCCAGAACTCGGGAGACCGGACCAGCGTGCGCAGGACGGTCGGTAGGTCGCCGCGGGAGCGCTCGAAGGTCGAGGCAAGGCGTTCGACCAATGACGGGGAGGGCTGATCCGTGACGAAGCGGACGGCGAGCTTGTGCGCCAGGTGACGGCCGGTAGAGGCATGATCGGCCAGCAGGTCGAGCACGTCTTCGCCGTCTTCGATACCGCGCCCGGCCGGCAGGGTGGTGCCCAGGACGCGCTTGGCGGCGGCGTCGTGGGCGTCGGCGCGGAAGAGGAACAGGCCGTCGACATGGAAGCCGGCGCGCGCCGCCCTGTGTGGATTCTCGCTCAGGCGCTCCAGGGCACGCTGCTGGCTGCCATCGCGGCCGATGCGGGGTGGCAGCACGCTCCAGCCGGTAAAGGCCCGAGCTACCTCGATCACATCGTCCTGGCTGTAGCCGCCGTCGACGCCGAGGGTGTGCAGTTCGAGCAGCTCGCGTGCATAGTTTTCGTTCAAGCCATCGCTGCGTCGGCGTTGCCGCGCTTCGTCGTCGCCCTCGCGTGAGCCGCGTCGCGGGGCTTGGCTGCCACCAAAGCTCCCCGGTCGCTGTCCACCGAAGCCGCGCTGCCCGCCGAAGCTACCTCCGCGTCCGCCCCGGCCTCGACGCATCTGGCGCGGGTCGAAGGTCGTCGGACGACCCTCTTCAGCGGTCGAGCGAGCGTTGTCCAGGTAGACCAGCATTGCCGGGTGGCGAGCGGTGGCGCCGAGCAGGTCGCGGAAAGTGCCGAGCACGTGCGGGCGAATGGCGTCACGCTCGTAACTCAACACCAGCGGTCGAGCGAGATTGTTGGTGATCGAAACGTTGAAATGGTTGAACCAAAAGTCCGTCAGCACCTCGCGTAGCTGATTCTCCGCGTAGACGGCACGTCCGAGCTTCTGTGCCATCGTCTCGGCCAGCAGTTCACGCTGCGGCCGGATGCCCTGCTGCTCGGCCCAGCGTCGCACCTGCTCGAACATCGCCCGTCGATTCCGGTCGCTGCCGTTACTGTCACCTGGTTGAAGATCGGCGTCGATGACGCCCTCGCGGCGCGCACGGTTCAGGACCAGACCCGGATTCGGATAGGTCTCGACAATCTTTTCCAGCGGTAGGTCCAGTGTGCCGAGTGGCTCGAGCTTCTCGCGCAAGCGCGGCTCCGGCAGACGTGCGGTCAGCTGCGTTTCGAACCAGGTCTCGAGGCCCAGTTCGAGCACGCGGTCGACATCCCCTGGCCTGGGTCCATAGGTCCAGCGGTCGAGCAGGTGAGCGGCGGCCTGGCGTTCGCTGAGACCAGCGTCGCGCCAGGGGAAAGCGCCTGAATCCGTGCGTTCTTGCCGAGCCGTGTTCGTGTCGGTGGCCGCAGATTCGATCGGCGTGCTGAGCACCGCCAAGACGCTGACCAGGAGGGTCGAGAGAGCGAGCAGAGTTTTCAGTCGGGGCATGGGGTTCCTCCAGGTCGGTTCGTGGCACATGCAGGGAGTAACCCGCGAGGACATCGGATCCTGCGCTCGCTGTGAGCAAGTGAGTTGATCCCAGACAAGAAGAAGCTCTTCTGCTATACTAGAATTCTATCTATTAAGCTGAGGCCGATTCTCTGTGAGATTTGGCGCCGGTTCCCTTGAGTTGAGGCTGAGTCACTGCGAACAGCTTGCTCCGACAGCGCGAGAGGAGAACGAAGGGTCATGGCGAGAACATCGCGAGTCTGGACCAGGTGGGTCTGGTTCCCATCATTGATCTGTGCGGTACTGCTCACTGGTTGCCCGCCCGCTGGCGGTCCGGTAGAGGAGCCGCAGAACGGTGACAACGGGTCGGCGAGAGAACCCGAGCCGAACCACGAGGTGGAACCGGGACCAGAACCGGAAGGTGTCCACATTCGGCGTGACATCTACGACCTGGATCAGAACGACCCCGAGATGGTCGCGGCGCTGGAAACGGCGATCGCCGCCATGCAGGCTTTGCCCGCCAGCAACCAGACGAGCTGGATCTACCAGGCCAACATCCACGGCATCCCCGAACAGGGCAACATGAGCGGGCAGATCTGCCAGGTGACCACCGGCGTCTCAGACCCGGTGTCCTGGGAGACTTGCCAGCATGGCCAGTACTTCTTCCTCTCCTGGCACCGCATGTACCTCTACTACTTCGAACGTATCCTGCGTCACTACTCGGGGCGTGACGACTTCGCCTTGCCGTACTGGGACTACGAGAAGCCGGGTCAGCTCGCGTTGCCGCCGCCCTTCCGCAATCCGGACAGCCCGCTCTTCGTGGCACAGCGTGCGCCGGGCATCAACCAGGGCACGACGCAGCTGTCCAGCACCGACGTCGATCCCACACAGGCCTTGATGCGCATTCCGTTCATTGGCACCATGAGCGCCTCGACGCTGAGCTTCGGCGGTGCCGAGGTGCCGGCCCCGGACCACAGCGGTGGTTGGCCGGGACAGCTCGAAGTGCGACCGCACAATGTGGTGCACACCTCGCTCGGCGGCAACGTTGGTTGGATGTCCTGGCCGCAGTGCGCGGCGCGCGATCCGATCTTCTGGTTGCACCACGCCAACATCGACCGCCTGTGGCAGGTGTGGCTGAACGTCGGCGGCGGCCGGGCCAATCCGGTGGGCGACAGCGAATGGCTGAACACCGTCTTCACCTTCTTCGACATCGAAACCGATGGCACGCCCAAGGAAGTGACGATGACGGCCGTGGACATCCTGAACACTGTTTCGCAGCTGGACTACAAGTACGCCGGTGTGCCAGCGCAAGAGGCGGTCACGCCAGAGGCGGCTCCGCCTGAGGTAGCCCCACCGGCTTCTCCGGAAGCGGCCGAGGAGGCCCCCGAAATGCTGGCCAGCCACGAGAAGGTCGAAGAGCTGACCGACGAACGCGCGCGCGTCGCACTGACCTTGCCGGAGGCGGAGACCGAACTGCTGCGCGACGACAAACGGCTGATCGTGGTGGTCAAGAATGTGCGCCAGGTACGCGTGGGCGCCTACTACCGGGTGTTCCTGAACCTGCCGGCAGACGCCGAAGCGGATCCAGAAGGTCCGTACTATGTGGGCGTGATTTCTCTCTTCGGCACCGGCCATGGAGTTCACAGCCCGCACGCCAGCAACTTCGCCTTCGACATCACGGCCAATGTGCGCCAGCTCCAGGAGCAGAATCTGTGGACTGGCGATGTCTCCCTGAGTTTCGAACGCGCCAATCCGCAGCCCTCGCCGCAGGGTGAGGATGGTCCGTTCATGACCTTCGACGCGGTGGTGCTGCAGCGGCAGTAGCCTCCGGTCCACAGTGCCCTCCCGCCGAGCGCCACGCCCCACCGGAGTCATTCGGCCCGGGGCGTGGCGCTTTTCCATGAACAAACTAACGCCTTTTCGCGCTTGCAGCTACGGTGAATCCGTCACGGTATTGCCATCCCAACTCACTATGCTTAGTGACGGACGGTTAGGACCGCAGATGAGTCCGGCCACACGAATGGAGGAGTTTCCATGTTTTTCCTGAGTTCTGAGAAGCTGCAACAGAAGATGCAGATGCCCCGACCTGAAGAAGCGCTGCCCGGACGAGCCGAACGTATGTCGGTTCCGGAGATGCACCATGTGCTCGGCACACCGCTGAGTGGTCCCTTCCCCGAGGGACTGCAGCTGGCGATGTTCGGCATGGGGTGCTTCTGGGGAGCTGAGCGCAAGTTCTGGCAGGCCGATGGCGTGTACTCCACCTCGGTGGGGTATGCGGCTGGCTATACCCAGAACCCGACCTACGAAGAAGTGTGCTCCGGGCGTACCGGGCACAACGAGGTCGTCCTTGTCGTCTTCGACCCAAGGCAGACTTCCTACGAACAGATGCTGAAGGTTTTCTGGGAGAACCACGATCCAACCCAGGGCATGCGCCAGGGTAACGACGTGGGTACCCAATACCGCTCCGGTATCTACACCTACGGTCCAGACCAGCGGGCAGCAGCCAATGCTTCGCGCGAGGCCTACCAGGCCCGGCTACGTGACGCTGGCTACGGTGACGTCACCACCGAGATCCAAGACGCGCCCGACTTCTTCTACGCCGAGCACTACCACCAGCAGTACCTGAGCAAGAATCCCGGTGGCTACTGCGGCCTGGGTGGTACGGGTATCGGCTGTCCGGTGGGGCTCGAAATGGAGAGCGTGGTCACCGCCGGCGCGGCCTAGGTCCCAGCGGCTCCGCGTCTACCGGTTCCCGGATCGAGTGACCCCTGGCCCTGAGGCGAGGCTCAGGGGCGAGGGGTGCTCCGTGGAGAGGTAGTTCCTGAAGAGGCCGTTCCTGAAGAGAGGGTTCCCGGTTCCACCAGCTGCAGATCGATTTGTGGCTGCTGGCCGGGTGCTAGTAGGAAGATTTGCGTCTCGGGCAGGACGCGCTCCATCGTCTGGTTGTATAGCTCGATGCGGGTCTGCCGTGGCGAGATGCGGTGGCGGGCGAGCAGGGACTCGAAGCGATCGGCGGCGCCTTCGGCGGCCTGCCGCCGCGAATCTGCGTCGGCGCGCGCGGTCTCGGTCAGCGTCTCGGCCTCGCCGCGCGCCAGCCGCAGGTCACGGGCTCGGCGTCCCTCGGCCTCGCTGATCACCTGTGACGCTTCCGCACGCGCGTCCGATACGTCGCGGAAGGCGCCGCTCGCTTCGCGTGGTGGATCGACCGCCTGGAGATTGACCGCCACCAGGTCGATACCGGCGTCGAAGTCTTCCAGCCGCTGCTGAGCTTCCCGGCGTACGTGCAACTGCAGGCGTGCCTTGGCCGAGGTCAGCAGGTCGTCGACGGTGGTGGCGGCGAACTCTTCGAGCAGGCAGGCACGCACCACTTGTTGGATCAGGCCTTCTGGATCCTCCGTCGCCCACAGGAACTTGCCCGGCCGGCGAATGCGGTACTGCACCACGACGCGCGCCTCGATCAGGTTGAGGTCTCCTGAGACCAGCGACAGCGTTGGCGACAGATCCGAGGTTACCTCGACGCGCGACACCTCACCGGTTTCCAGAATGTGCACGCGGTCCAGGCCTGGCGGCAGGGCCCAGTGCAGGCCGGGCTCTACGGCATCGTCGACCAGAGCGCCGAAGCGCTGCACCGCCGCCGTCTGGCCGCTGTCGATAGTGTAGATCCCGCGTCCCAGCCACACGGCCAGCGCGAGCAGCGAGCCGCCAACCAGCAGGGGCCGCCAGTAACGGTGCAGCAGGCGTCGGGCACGCCGGATCAGCGGCACGGAGCGCGACCGGTGCCGGACCGAGGGGGGCGTGTGAGCGTCGACCTCAGGGAGCACGGAAGGTCTCCATCAGCTCGGACTCGCCGTCCAGGAAGATGGTCGTCTGCGTGCCGAAGATCTTCTCGTAGGCTTCTAGCGAGCGTAGGAACTCGTAGAACTGCGGATCCTGGCCGTAAGCCGCCGCCAGCAGGCGCAGCGCCTCGGCGTCGCCCGCACCGCGGTGCTTCTCGGCTTCGGAACGCGCCTCGGCCAGGATCTTCTCGGCCTCGGTGCGCGACTGCGCCTCGATCTTCAGCGCCTCTTCCTCGCCCTCACTGCGGTAGGCGGTGGCGATCCGCGAGCGCTCGGCACGCATGCGCTCGATGACGCTGCGCCGGTTCTGGCGCGGCAGGTTGAAGCCGTTGATCTCCAGGTCCACCACCTCGACGCCGAAGTTCTGGCGCGCCACCTGGTCGACCGCCTCGCCGGCACGGTTGGCGACCTCGCTCAGCAGTACCTTCTCGGGGTCCAGGTTGATGAAGTGCTCCATCGGTTCGCTGCCCACCTCGGCGCCCAGCGTCGCGGTCGCCAGGTCGAGCAGCCGCGCTTCCGCCTCCAGCCGTGTCTTGACCGTCTGGGCGAAGCGCAGTGGATCGCTGATACGCCAGCACAGGAAGCTGTCGACCAGCACGTTCTTTTTGTCCAGCGTCAGCATCTCGACCGGCTCATTGTCGAACACGAGCAAGCGGTCGTCGAGCCGGATCACGCCGTCCACCGGCCACGGCAACTTGAAGTGCAGGCCCGGCTGCGCCACCTCCTCCACCGTGGTGGCGAGCGGCCTTCCAAAGCGCGTCACCACCGCCACCTCGCCCTCGGGCACGGTGAACATGGTGGTGGGCAGCAGGCCGATGGCTACGAGTAGCAGCAGGATCCACAGGACAGTACGGGTTCTCATGGTCATTCCTCAGCAGTCGCGTCGTGTTCAGCGGCCGGCAGCCTCGCAGGTCTGGAGAGTTCTCAGGGGCGTTCGATCGGGGGTTCCGCCTGGCGCTGGATGGGTGGCGGTGAGGCATGTGGCGTACTGGGCGCTATCGGTTGCCAGAGCGACAGGCCACCGCTCGACCCTGGTGGCAGAATGTACAGGCGCTTGCCGTCGAGCACGGCTTCGGTCGTCTCCAGCCACAGCAGGTGCTCCAGGACCCGCCGCTGCTGTGCCACGGCACCCGCGCGCGCCCGGAAACTCTCGGCTCGACCATCCGCTTCGGCCACCGCGCCGTCGGCCGTGGCTCTGCTCTCTGCCACCACTACCGCCGCCTCGCCGCGTGCTCGCGGCAGCTGGCTGGCGCTCGCCTGGTGGGCCTGGTGGATCGTGGTTTCTTTGTCTTCCTTGGCTGACGACACGTCGCGGAACCAGTAGACGCTGTCGCCCGGTGGATGGATGTCGACGATGCGTACCGCCGTCACCTCGACCCCTACGTCCAGCGCGTCGAGCTTTGTCTGCAGCGCGGCCGCCACCTCGCGTTCCACTTCCGGCCGCGCCACGGTCAGCAAGTCGTCGATGGTACCCGACGCCAGGTACCGCCGCGCCGCCGCTTCCGCGTACAGCTCCACGAAGTCCTGGCGATGGTCGACGTCGAAGAAGAACTTGCGCGGCTCGTCCAGCCGGTAGTGCACCGTGAAGCTCATCTCGACCAGGTTCTCGTCGGCGGTGAAGAAGGTCACCTGTTCCGGGTCCGGATTCATCGCCGCCACGGGGCTGTGCCATTGCTTCGGGTCGCGGAAGCGTGTCAGTTCCTCGCGCCGCTGCAACAGGTCGAGATCCGTTTGAAAACCGACATCTGCCTTGCGCGGATAGTGCGCCTGTCGGATTTCCAGGCGTGCAAGCGGAGCTGGTGGTACCCAGTGCAGTCCTGGACCGTAGTGTGCCTCCGTCAGCCTGCCGAAGCGCAGCAAGAAGCCTTCGCCGTCCACAGGCACCATCACGAAACCGCTGGCCAGCCAGGCGGCCAGAACGAGACCGGCCAAGCCGAGCAGTAGCACGCGCCGCGACGGCCCTCGCACGCCCAGAGTGTCTCGGGCGCCCGAGAAGCCAGCCCGCATCTCGTGCCAGCCCGCGCGCAGCGCTCCGCGCCAGGCACTGGCCAGGAGCAGCAGCACCATCAGCACGAAACACACCGTTCCGAACACCGTCCAGCCGCCGTCCTCTCCCGCGAGCATCGGCAGTGCGATCTGCCAGCCGAATGCCGCGATCAGTGCGTCCAGAGCGAGGCCGGACAGGAGCGATCCGAGCACCACCGCGACCAGGTATACCTGGATGAAACGGCGTCCGAAGGTGCGCGTCAAGAGCACCACGGATGCCGCATTGGTCGCCGGGCCGGCGAGCAAGAACACCAGCGCTGCCCCCGGGCTCAAGCCCTTGGCCATCAACGCCGCCGCAATCGGCGTGCTGGCCGACGCACACATGTACAGCGGCACTCCGACTACCACCATCAGCAGCATGGGAGCCAGTCCCGATCCGAGCCCACGCTCCGCCAGGTCGGATGGCAAGACTGCGCTGAGCACGCCGGCGAGCCCGACGCCGATCACGAGCCAAAATGCGAGGTCGTCGAGCAGTTCGCGGAAGCCGTAGCCCAACGCCGGCTTGATCACCGGTTTCCACAGCTCAGCCGGAGCCCGTGATGCTGGCTCCTGTTCTGGGGAGGATGCGGGCTCGGTTCCGGAACCGTCTTCGTCCTGCTTGCGCTTGCGGCGCGGCAGCCAGCGCCACAGTGACGCGAACCACGCTCGCAACGACGCCAGCGCCTCGTCCGAGCGGGAGTAAGCGATGCCGTGGCTGTGATCCTCGCCGTCGTGGGAGTGGCCGTCCTCGGCGTGCCCGTCGTGCGAGTGGTCACACCCACAGTCGACTTCGTCCGCCGAGGGCGCGCTGCGGGGCGTGCGTCCGCGGACCGGCAGGTACGCGATCGCCAGGATGCCCCCGATCACAGCCGTGAAGAACGCCGCAATCGGTCGCACGATCGCCATCACCGGCCCCATCAGGCTCCAGGTGAAGAGGATCGAGTCGACCCCGGACTCCGGTGTCGTGGTGAGGAACGAAAGACTCGCCGCGTCCGAAGCCTTCTTGCGCTTCAACTCCACCGCGATCGGTACCACGCCGCAGCTGCACACCGGCAACGGCACCCCGATCAACCCCGCCCACACCACGCCGGACATCCCCGGCCGCCCCATCCACCGCTCGATGAAGCGCGCCGGCAGCAGCACATGGATGAAGCCAGCCATGATCAACCCGAGCAGCAGGAACGGTGCTGCCAGGTACAGCATGTTGACGGCTTCGACCAGGATGGAGATGAGTAGCTGCATGGCTCGCGTCCGCAAGGGCGGATAGCGACGTTATCATGGGGCTTGGAGAGCGTTACCTGCTGGAGACAGCTATCCGCCCAGCTCCCCCGTCACCTCGACCGTCTCCCCAGCTACCACCTCGACGTCCAGCTCTCGCTCCGGAGCCCCATCCCGGCGGATCGCCTTGATCGTGACGCGATAACGTCCCGGTGTCAGCGTGAAGGTCTTCGGGTTGCTGTTGGCGCTGGTGTAGGTTCGGCCTTGCGCGACGGGCTTTCCGGACGCGGCGTCCAGGACGTGGACGGCTGCGTCGACGAGTTCGGCGCCTACTGTGGCCCCGACCTTCAGCGTGCCGCTGGCGAATCGATGCTCCAGCTCGACGCGCTCGCCGGCCACGGAGACGCCTTCGAAGCGGTACGTCGGTTTGCCGGAGATCGACACAGAGGCGACCTCGATGTCGTAGGTGCCGGCTTCGAGTCGGAAGACGCGCGGGTTCGTGTTGCTGGCGGTGTAGGTGCGGCCGGCGGCCACTTGCTTGGTCGTGCCGGCTTGCAGCACGCGGACGGTGGCGTCGCCGAGGTCGCTGTTCTGGTGGACCAACACGGACAGTTCGCCGGTGCTGAAGTCGAGTACCTTCTCGACTGTCTCGCCGTCGGCCACGGTGATCTTGAACTCGCGCTGAGGACCGCCGTTGATGCTAACGGCTCTGGCGACCACGTTGTAGGTGCCCGCGGGCAGCGGCAGGATGCGGGGGTTCGTCTCGGCGTGAGTGTAGGTGCGGCCGCCGGCGATGTCTTCGCCGGTGTCGGCGTGGGTGACATGGACGCTGACGTCGACGAGTTCGCCGTCCGCGATCGCCTTGAGGGAGAGGGCGCTGGTGGCGGCTTCGTCCTGGACTTCGACGGCTCGATCGAGGGCGGCGCTCAGCTCTTCGGCGTTGCCGGCGTCGAGGTAGAGACCGCCACCGGCTTGGGCGGCACACTCCAGGGACGATACGTCCTCGCCCTGGACGTCGAAGCCGACGACGTGCAGCACGATCTCGACGCCAGCCGCGCGCGCGTCGCGCACCAGCTTGCAGGGATCACCGCCGCAGGTCTCGAGGCCGTCGCTGACCAGGATGAGCGTGGCTCCCTCCGAGGTGCCCGAGCGGACGAGATCGATGCCCTGCTGCAGGGAAGCGGTGATCGGAGTCTTGCCCTTGGGGTTGAGGCCTTCGACTTGCGCGGTCAACGCCGCCCGATCCAGCGGACCGGGGGCAGTCAGGGTCTCGACGTCGGCGCAGTCCCCCTCGCGGCGGTGACCGTAGGCGATCAGTCCGACTTGGGTGTCGTCGGGCAGTTCGCTGATCAATTCACCAAGCACTTGCCGCGCGATGACGATCTTGTTGACGCCGTCGATCTGGCCCCACATGGAGCCGGAGGCGTCGAGGATCAGGACCAGGTCGTCGCTGTGTGGTGTGCCGGCTTGGGCCTCGGCCCGTGGAGCCAGGAGGGTGGCGAAGACGAGCAGGCCGAGAATCAGTCTGCTCCGGAAGAGCGAGTTATGGATCATCGAGAACCTCCCTACGAAAATCATGGATTTGGTAGGTTGATTCTACCCAAGGTCCGCGACTCCGACATCCTGCCCTGAAAACAGAAACGACCCGGACAGTGCCGGGTCGTTGGTGTCAGCCGCGTGGGCAGCGCAGGGGAGCTGAGAACTTACCAGCTGGCCTTGATGATGCCGGGCAGGTAGCCCTCGAGTGCCAGCTCGCGCAGCGCGATACGGGAGAGGCCGAACTTGCGGTAGAAGGCGCGCGGGCGGCCGGTCACGGCGCAACGGTTGCGCACGCGGGTGGCGCTGGAGTTGCGCGGCATCTTCTGCAATCGGACCATGGCGCCTTCGCGCTCTTCCTCGGTGCGGTTCGGGTCGGAAATGACCTGCTTGAGCTCCTGGCGGAGGTCCCAGTTGCGCTTCGCGAGCCGCTTGCGCTTGTTGTTCTGTGCGATCTTGGCTTTGGTCGCCATGTGAATCTTGCTCCTTGGTTCTTCTCGCCGCCGCGATACTGACGTAGTGGGTATCGCCTCCGCGATCCTGACTTACTGGGTATCGCCTCCGCGATACTTGCGCTTGAACTTCTCGATTCGACCCGCGGTGTCCACGAAGCGTTGCTGGCCCGTGAAGAAGGGGTGCGAGGCCGAAGAGATTTCGAGCCGGATCACGTAGTGGTCGACGCCGTCGATGTTGCGCACTTCCTCGCTGGTCATCGTCGAACGGCTGGCGAACTCGAAGTCGACACTGTGGTCGACGAAGAGAACCGGGTGGTAGTCCGGGTGAATTTCTGGCTTCATCGTGGGTTCCTGCTCTTCTTGGTTGGTGGCTCTTACGGGCGGGAGAGCCACGAGAGGGCGAACTCCGGCCGCAGACTGCGCACATTAACCCAGGGGTGGAGTGCTGTCAAGGGTGCACCGGGCTGTCCTGCGCGCTTCATGGTGAGCGCAGGATACAATCTTGAACCATGCTCACGATACCCCCCGGCTCGATCGTCATTCTGCACCTGGTCAACCCGACCGAGAAGGTCTGGGGCCTGCTCGGAGAGTTGGGACTGCACGGCGTGACGATCCGCGGGATCAGCGTCAACAGCTTCGACGATTGGGTGGCGCAGGCGGTGCGAGAGGACGAGCCGCGGACGCTCGACCTGGTGACGGTGTTCTTGCCGTTGTTCCGGCTCGAGAAGATGTACTTGGATGAGCCGGTGGGGGTGGTGGAGAGCTACCAGGAGCGCTTCGAGAAGAGAGTCGGTGTGTCGGTGACGGAGTTTCTGGGATTGGAGAGGGTGCTCTCGGTGTCCGATGCGGACTCGCAGTTACCGTCCTGAAGTAAGAGAGTCGGCCTGAACCCAGGACGAAGAAGCCCCATTCCGCATGCCCGGGAGGGGAGGTCAGCGGAATGGGGGTGGTGTCGGGAGCGGGTGGCTCCCGCGGACGTCAGAAGCAGGCTTCAGGCGATCTCGACCTTGCGCGGCTTGGCCTCGGCGGCCTTCGGTAGGGCGACGGTGAGGACGCCGTTCTGGAACGAAGCTTGGATGGCGCCGGCGTCGATCTGGTTGGGCAGCTGGAAGGAGCGAGTGAACTTGCCGTACAGCCGCTCGATGCGCCGGAAACCTTTGTTGGTGCCGGCGTCGGCGAACTTTCGCTCGCCGCTCAGGGTGAGCACGTTGTCCTCGAAGGTGAGATCGATGTCCTTCTTGGTCATGCCGGGCAGGTCAGCGTGCAGTTCGAAGCCGTCCTCGGTCTCGCGGAAGTCGACCGGGGGTGCCCAGGAACGCTCGTTGGCGGTAGCGAGGTTGCGCGGTTCGAGGCCGGCGTTGTTGAAGCCGGCGTTGTTGAGAAAGGTGTCGGCGAACATTTCGAACGGTTCGAATTCGCGACGGAGTGGGGTCCACTGGATCAGGCTGGCCATATCTCGATTCCTCCTGGTGGGTGCTTTGTAGCGGGTGTCGTCTCTCGAGTCGTTGGGAGCCTGGCCGCAGCAGCCAGGGTTGGCTGCTGCGGGTGGCTCTGCTCGCGGGCTGATCTGTTCAGCTGATGCTCAGCTTTCGCGGTTGGGCCTCAGCCGATTTCGGCAGGGTGACGGTGAGGACGCCGTCTTTGAAGCTGGCCTTGATGCCATCGGCATCAATGTGGGTCGGCACGCGGAAGGAACGGGTGAACTTGCCGTACGAGCGCTCGATGCGCCGGAAGCCCTTGTCCTCGGTCTTCTCTTCGACGCGGCGCTCACCGTTGAGGGTGAGGACGTTGTCCTCGAAGGTCAGCTCGACATCCTTCTTGGTCATGCCGGGCAGGTCGGCGTGCAGTTCGAAGGCGGAATCGGTCTCCCGGATGTCGGTGCTGGGGACCCAGCTGCCGCTGTCGGTAGCCAGTGCCGGTGAGCCTTCGAGGAAGCGGTTGAAGAACCGGTCTGCAAAGGAGCCGAACAGCTGGTCAACCGGGGAGAACGACGGGGTCTGGGTGGTTTGACGGGTCAATGCGGTGGACATGGTGTTTCTCCTTCTTGGCTTGCGTTCCGATGCCGTCCCGCCGGTTGGCCCTTTCTGGTTGGCCTCTTCTGGTTGGCGGGCCCGGCTCGGACGAATTGACATTCAAAGCGCCAGGACCTGAGTAATTCTCGCTAAGCAGTTCGTCCTGGCAAGAGAGATCTTAGCATCCACCTCTTAGATGTCAACCCCTCCTTGTTAGATTCTCGTATATCTGAGTGTTGGGTGTGTAGATTTCTGGCTCGACACTTCCAGCTCGTTGGATTTCGGGCACGAAAAAGGCGCCCTTGCGGGCGCCTTGAAGCGAAGCGGGGGATAGGTGCGGTGTCAGACGTCGAAGGAGACGCCTTGCGCCAGAGGCAGGTCAGCGCCCCAATTGATGGTGTTGGTCTGGCGGCGCATGTAGGCCTTCCAGCTGTCGGAGCCGGCTTCGCGGCCGCCGCCGGTGTCCTTCTCGCCGCCGAAGGCGCCGCCGATCTCGGCGCCGGAGGTGCCGATGTTGACGTTGGCAATGCCGCAGTCGCTGCCGGTGGCTGCCAGGAAGCGTTCGGCGGTGCGCAGGTTGAGGGTGAAGATGGCCGACGATAGACCCTGCGGTACGGCGTTGTGCATCGCCATGACGTCTTCGAACTCGTCGAACTCGAAGATGTAGAGGATCGGCGCGAAGGTCTCGTCGCAGGTGATCGGCAGTACTTGGTCGACCTCGACAATGGTCGGCTCGACGTAGAAGCCGGCGCGGTCGAGAACCTTGCCGCCACACAGCACGCGGCCACCCTGCTCCTGGGCCGTGGCGATGGCCGCCTGCATGCTGTCCACTGCGCGCTGGTTGATCAGCGGCCCCATGAGGGTCGAGGGATCGAGCGGGTCACCAACGCGGATCGAGCCGTAGGCCTTGACCAGCTTCTGCTTCAGTTCGGCGGCGATGCCGCGCTGCAGGAACAGGCGTCGGGTGCTGGTGCAGCGCTGGCCGGCGGTGCCGGCGGCGCCGAACAGGATGCCGCGCAGTGCCAGGTCGAGATCGGCGTCGTCCATGACGATCAGGCCGTTGTTGCCGCCCAATTCGAGCAGGGTACGGCCCAGGCGCTGGGCGACGGCGGCGCCGACTTCGCGTCCCATGCGTACCGAACCGGTGGCGGAGATCAGCGGCAAGCGGCGGTCGTCGACCAAGGTCTTGCCGACCTCGTCGGCGCCGGCCACCAGTAGGTTGAAGATAGCTGGTGCCTTGGCCTCCTCGAGGACCTTCTGGGCGATGCGTGTCACGGCCAGCGAGGTCAGTGGTGCCTCGGGCGACGGCTTCCAGATCATCGAGTCACCGCAGACGGCGGCGATGCAGGAGTTCCAGGCCCACACGGCGACCGGGAAGTTGAAGGCCGAGATGATGCCGATCGGGCCCAGTGGGTGCCATTGCTCGTACATGCGGTGCTGCGGCCGCTCGGAATGCATGGTCTTGCCGAAGAGCTGGCGCGACAGGCCGACAGCGAGGTCGGCGATGTCGATCATCTCCTGCACTTCGCCCATGCCCTCGGACAGGATCTTGCCGACTTCCAGGGTCACCAGGCGGCCGAGTGGGTCCTTGTACTCGCGCAGCGCTTCACCCAGCTTGCGGATCACTTCGCCGCGCGCTGGCGCTGGCCAGGTGCGCCACTCCTCGAAGGCGCAGATACTGCTCTGGACGACCTGCTCGTAGGTGTCCATGGTGGCCAGGCGGACGCTGGCGATGACGTCGCCGGTGCTCGGGTCGACAGAGTCGATGCGCTCGCCGGTGGTTTCGATCCAGCTGCCGTCGAAGGCGCCGGGGTTGTCGGCTTTCAGGTCGAAGGTCTCGAGTAGGCCTCGGATGTCACGGCTGTCACTCATGGCGTTCTCCTCGCGGCGCGAGTCTGCGGGGTCCGACTCGGGCTGCTATGCATCTGGTTCCTGTGGAACATCGTTGGGTAAGCGTCGCAAACGCGGCGTGCGGGCCGCGGGACGGGGTTTGGTCGGGGCGGGTTGGTGACGCAGCCGTGTTCAGCGGCCGCTGGGGGCCGTGTGGCTGCGTCGCTGGATTGCCGATTCGCCAGCGACCGCGGTGCGGTCTCGGCCGTTTTCCTTGGCCACGTACATGGCGGCGTCCGCCAGGCGCAGAAGGGTGCTCTTGCAGGTCTCGATCGACGGGGTGCCGCCGCTCTTGGTGACGTGGCTGTGTAGGGTCGCGACGCCGATCGAGCAGGTCAGGCCGGTGAGGTTCAGGGGTTCCAGCTGGATCTCTCCGGGGCGTTCGCTGAAGGTGGTTGACGGCATCGTCTCGCGGATCGTTTCGGCGAGTTCGACGGCTTCGTCGAGGTCCGTCTCTGGCAGCACCAGTACGAACTCGTCGCCGCCATAGCGCGCCGCCATGTCCTTGGAGTTGCGCAGGCAGCGCTTGAGCAGCTGGCCGAACTCGCGCAAGACCTGGCTGCCGGCGAGGTGGCCGTGGGTATCGTTGACGTTCTTGAAGCGGTCGAGATCGAGAAATACGACGGCGAGATCTTGGTTCTTTTGCAGACCGACTTCGATCGAGTGGGTCAGCGCGATGTGCAGGTAGCGATCGTTGTACAGACCGGTGAGGTTGTCGCGCTTGGCGATCTCCTGTGCCTGGCGGCCATCGAGCACGTTCTGGATCGAGATGGCGATGTAGCCGGCGAAGATCTCGAGCAGGTTGCGGTCGACTTCGCTGTAGCCGCTGGCGTGTTGGCGGTTGATCAACTCCAGGACGCCACACACCGACTTCTCGATGCGCACCGGGATGGCGATCAGCGACTCGGTGGTGTACTCGATGTCGGCGTCGACTTCCGGATAGAAGAAGCGGTCTGAGCGCACGTCGTGGCTGCAGTACGTCGTGCCTGTCAGGTAGACGTGTCCGGCGATGCCTTCGGACGCTGGGATGACCTTGCCGACCAGTTCGTTGGAGCGGTCACCGAAGGCGGCGATGAAGGTCAGCGATCCTTTGAGTCGGTCTTCCCACTTGGTCGCCGGATTGTCGAGCAGGATCGATCCAGCCGCTGAAGGCACGAACTCATTGGCGCGACGCAGAACCTCTGTGAGGTTCTCTGCCAGGCTGAGTTCCAGCGGAAAGTTGGGCTTGGCTCGCCGGCGGTCGAGGAAACGCTCCAGCTCCAGCGGATCGAGGCAGTTGTATTCGGGCACGTGAAACCTGCGCTTCAGGTCTGCTCGGTCATGTCGAACCTGCAGGATCGAACTTTGGGATTGGCTCAAGAGTCAGGTGTTCTGCTACTGCCGCAGCAGGCAGAGGAGCAGCATACCAGATCCCCAGCCACGGTAGCGTGTGCCGCGGCTGTGCTGGTTGGGCGGGGTGAATCATGGCAGAATCCGTGGCAGCGATGATTCCTCTGCGTGACACTCTGCCGAGCGAGCGTACCC
Organism: uncultured bacterium; assembly: GCA_965368975.1. Taxonomy (GTDB): domain Bacteria; phylum Acidobacteriota; class Thermoanaerobaculia; order Multivoradales; family JAHZIX01; genus CBDUPA01. The sequence goes on from CBDUPA010000004.1 coordinate 58,408, forward strand.
CGGTCGTGACCTGGACGCTGATTGCTTTCAACGTGCTGGTCTTCGTGTATCAGGTCGGCCTGAGTCCGGAGGAGCTGCGCACGCTCTTCTACACCTATGGCCTGGTGCCGGCGGCCTACACACACAGTGGCTGGGCGGAACAGGCCGGCTTACAGGTGAGCCTGGTGCCGCTGTTCAGCAATGCCTTTCTACACGGTGGCTTCCTGCACCTGCTGGGCAATATGTGGATGCTGTGGATCTTCGGTGACAATGTCGAGGATCGCATGGGGCGCTGGCGTTTCCTCGTCTTTTATGTCGCCTGCGGCATGGCCGCGACCCTGCTGCACGTGCTGGCCAACCAAGACTCGCAGATCCCGGTGCTGGGAGCGTCCGGCGCCATCGCGGGCGTCCTGGGGGCGTACTTCGTGTTCTACCCGGGCGCCCGGGTCCTCGCTTTCCTGCCCATCCTCTTCTATCCGCTGTTCTTTCGTCTGCCGGCACCAGTCTTCATTGGACTGTGGCTGCTGACGCAGGTGGTCAGCGGTACACTGGAATGGGTCGGTAACGTGGCTTCCGGCATTGCTTGGTGGGCGCACATCGGTGGCTTTCTGGCGGGCGTGGCACTGCATCGGTTGTTCATGCAGCCGCAGCGGCGCTATCGGCGAGTGGTCTATCCTTGGGGGCCGCAGGGTCCTGCTGCTGTTGAGTACCGAGCGCGACGCGACGATTTGACGTCGACGTGGTGATCGATTCCTGCGGACTACCTGATCTGTCGAGTTGACTTGTCGATGAGGAGCTAGAGTGCCGATGATCCGCGAGCTGAGCGTCCGAACCGGAGGTCAAGACCTCTACGAGATCACTGCCGACGTGGCACGGGTGGTGGCCGACAGTGGGCAGGAGGAGGGCCTCTGCACGGTCTTCATCTGCCATACTTCGGCCAGCCTGACGATTCAGGAAAACGCGGATCCGGCTGTGCGCCGCGATTTGCGGGAATGGTTGCGCCGCCTGGTGCCCGAGAACGATGCGCTCTACACCCACACGGAGGAAGGGCCCGACGACATGCCGTCGCACATCAAGGGGGCGCTGACCGACGTGTCGCTGTCGATTCCCATCCTTGGCGGTCGCTTGGTGTTGGGTACTTGGCAAGGCATTTTCGTGTGGGAGCATCGGGACCACCGCAGTGATCGCCGCGTGGTCGTCCATGTCGGTCCCTGAAGGGCCACTGGACTTCTGAGGGAGCTATTTCGATGATCTGTCTCAGCGTCAACGTCAACAAGATTGCCACTCTGCGCAACGCCCGTGGCGGCCAGCGGCCGTCGGTGACAGCGTTCGCGCGCGCCGCCATCGAAGCGGGAGCCCACGGCATCACCGTCCACCCGCGTCCGGACGAACGGCACATTCGCTATCAAGATGCCCTCGATCTGGTCGAGGTGGTGGCGGAAGGTGGCGTGGAGTACAACATCGAGGGGTACCCGGATCGCCGCTACCTCGACCTCGTGCACCGCGTGCGACCGACACAGGCGACGCTGGTGCCGGATCCGCCAGACGTGCTGACCAGCAATGCTGGTTGGGACGCGGCCGCGCACCAGGAGTTCCTGCGTGACGTGGTCGCCGAACTGCACGAGAGTGGTGCTCGGGTCTCGCTTTTCCTGGAAACCGAGCTGCCGAAGGTCGACGCCGCGGCAGCTACCGGTGCCGATCGTATCGAACTCTACACCGGTCCCTATGCCGAGGCGCACGCTGCCGGAGATGCTGAGGCCGCGTATGCTGAGTACGCGCGCGCGGCGCGGCATGCCCTCGACTGTGGCCTCGGTCTCAATGCTGGTCACGACCTGGATCTCGACAATCTGATTCGTTTCCGCGACCTGCCCGGTCTGCAGGAAGTATCGATCGGTCACGCCCTGACCTGCGACGCCCTCGAGCGAGGCTGGCGCGCTACCGTCGAGGCCTATTTGCGGGTGCTGCGGGCCGCCATGGCGGAGGATTGAAATGCACCGCGTCCTGTGGTCAAAACGAAATTCTCTAAAAAAGACGTCCCGCTGTGGAGGTCGAGCCTCACTAGAACAGGGTGAGGGGAGTTTCTCCCTTTGTACTAAGGCACTGCAGATGTCACTGAAGAATCCGGGGGTTGAAGGACGGCCTGTCGGACCTGATACTCGAAGTGACGACCGTCCTGGATGCTATTTCGATAAGCTTCGGCTTGTCGGGGCTGCGAGGAGACGAGTTGAGTTCGGATACATCGACGACGGCGAGTGGGCAAATCCAGCTACCGGAGCAATTCCTCGGTGGCCTGCTTGGGGTCTCGCTTACATCCTTGGCGGGTGGGGAAAAGGAGTTCGGAATGTCTGACGGTCCACCGATCACGATCCTCTTGGTGGAGGACGATCCCGGGCATGCCCGCCTGATCGAGAAGAACCTCCGCCGAGCGACGGTGACCAACGAGATCGTGCAGGTCAGCGACGGCCAGGCTGCCGTCGACTTCCTGTTCAGCGAAGGTGATTACCACGGCAGCGAGCGCCCGACACGCTTGTTGGTGCTGCTGGATCTGAACCTGCCCGGTCTGGATGGCTACCAGGTGCTGCGGCGCGTCAAGGAAGATCCGGTGACGCAGCGCATTCCCGTCGTCGTGCTGACGACGACCGAGGATAGCCGTGAGGTCGACAGGTGCTACGAACTCGGATGTAGCATCTTCGTCACCAAGCCCGTGAACTATGAGCAGTTCGCTGATACCATGAGGCGTCTGGGCCAGATCTTGTCGATTGTTCAGATCCCGAACGGCGAATAGGCGAAGAAGTCGCCATGAACCCTGGAGCCGCCATTCGAGGAACAGTGAGCCTGAGAGCCAGCGCGAGCCGAGACGCCACCACGAGCCGAGACGCCACGACGATTCGAGAAGTCACGACGAGCCGAGAGAGATAATGTCGAGTAGTCAGCCGCAGCAGCGAGTCCGTCTGCCAGGCCTGGAGAGTCTTCGGCAGAGCGCAGGGGAGAGGTCGAGCGAGGCGGACCGTCCAGCGGGTACCGCCAACCAGCCTGGAGGTACGGATTCTCCGGCCGGTTCCCGGCCGCGCGGCGGGTCTGATGAAGCGGTGCGCATCCTCTACATGGAGGACGACGCGGGTCTGGCACGCCTGTTCCAGAAGCGCTTGCAGCGCTTGGGCTACGAGATCGACCTTGCCGCCGATGGTCAGGAAGGTCTGGAGTGTTTCGACCGTCAGAAGTACGACATCCTGGCCATCGACTACAAGATGCCGGTGTGTGATGGTCTCGAAGTGATCAGCCTGCTCGCCTCGCGCGGCCGTGTGCCTCCCACCATCATGCTGACCGCCAACGGCGACGAGGCGGTGGCGGTCGAGGCGCTGAAACTGGGGGCTAGCGACTACATTGTCAAGGACGCTGCTGGTGGCTATATCCGCTTGTTGCCGTCTGTGATCGAGCGGTTGCTCGAGAAGCGGCGCCTGGAAGAGACGCGCCACAATGCCCTCGACGCCCTGCGGCAGAGCGAAGAGCGCTTGCGTGCGGTGACGCAGTCGGCCAGTGACGCGATCATCAGCTTCGATGGACAGGGTCGCATCATCCTGTGGAACCGCCACGCCGAGTCGCTGTTCGGGTACACCCTGGAAGAGGCGCAGCAGCTCTCGATCTCGCGCATCCTGCCCGAGCGCTTCCAGGCGCTGGTCAACCAGCAGCTGGAGAGCCTGGCGGGCGGCACCGGCGCGATTCCTGTGCCTACCGCGGTTTCCGGCCACTCAGGGCAAGGCCAGCCTAGCCAAGCGGTCGAGATGGCGGCACTTCGGAAAGACGGCCGAGAGGTACCGGTGGAGGCTGCATTCTCGAGCTGGCGTAGCGGGCAAGAGACGTTCTACACCGCTATCCTGCGCGACATCACGGATCGTCAGCGCACTCAGGAAGCTCTACAGGAAGCGGCTCGTCTGGATGCCACGGCGACGCTCGCCGGCGGCATTGCCAACCAGTTCAACAACCTGCTGTTCGGCGTGCTCGGCAATACCGAGCTCTTGCAGATGCGCCTGGCCGATCGGCCCGACGTGACCGGCCGCCTGGAGATGATCTCGCAGCAGGCTCAGCGTGCCAGCGAGTTGGTGCAGCAGATGCTCGCCTTCGCGCGCCGCGGTCAGTACCAGCCTGTGGTGGTCAACCTCAACGACACCGTGCGCAAGACGGTGCAGTCCACTCAGGTGCGGGACGGCATCGAGGTCAACTTCGAGACCGACACGAGCCTTTGGCGGATCTCCGCGGACCCGACGCAACTGGCGCAGCTGATGGCCAACCTGCTGGCGAACGCTGCCGAGGCCCTCGATCAGCGTGCTGATGGTCGCGTGGCCATCTCGACGCGCAACGTTGTGATCGACGAGCGGCGCACCGACGTACCGGAACTCGAGTCGGGGCCCTACGTCTGCCTGGCGGTGACCGACAACGGCAGTGGCATGAGTCCCGACGTGCTGGCCAAGATTTACGCGCCCTTCTTCACCACCAAGTTCCAGGGCCGCGGCCTCGGTATGGCGGCGGTGTGGGGCATCGTGCGGCACCATGGTGGCCACATCGACATCGAGAGCGAGGTTGGCCAGGGCACGAAGATTCATGTCTACCTGCCGGCGATCGACTCCGAGATGCGCTTGAGCAGCACGCCGGAGCGTCGCATGCCGGTGCCGGGGGGCAACGAGACCGTGCTGGTCGTCGACGAAGAAGAGGTCTTCATCTCGGTCACGCGCGAGTTCCTCGAGATGCTGGGCTACCGCGTGCTGGAAGCCACCACGGGTGGCGAAGCCGTGGAGCTGGCCGAGCAACATGGCGGCAGCATCGACCTGGCGCTGCTGGACACCAACTTGACCTCGATGAATCCCGTCAGCACCTATGCTCAGCTGGTCGCCGCGCGCCCGGAGATCCGTATCATCCTGTGCTCCAGCGATGCCGATCAGACCGCGAATTCCCTGCTCGAAGCCGGTGCCAGCGCCTTCTTGCGCAAGCCGTTCGGCCTCGACCTCATGGGGCTGGAGATTCGCCGAGCCCTCGACGGCTGACCCGAAGGGCGGTGGGTCGAGGTTGGCGGGCCAGCCCTGACAGGATGACCAGTACGGTCGCGCCGTCGCTGGTGCGGCACGACCAAGGAGACCCGACATGAAACGCTTGTCCGCTGCCGTGTCCGCCCTCGTTCTTCTTGCGTCCTTGCTGTCGCTGAGCGTCTTCAGCAGTACTCCGTTGAGAGCCCAAGGCGGTGAAGATGCCGCTGGTGCAGCCCAGCGGATCGTGCCCGCCAAGCACATGATCCTGCTCTTTCACGATCGTCGCACCTTCAACGAGAGCGCGGCCAATGCACAGGGCTTGCTGGTCCGGCAGGGGCAGGAGCTGCGGCAGATGCTGGCGACCCTCCAGGACGACCAGTACGCGGCGGTGATCAGCTGCGGCGGCACCGAGATGCGTGTGCTGCAGGACTTCACGCAGAATTTCGAGGATCTGGCCCAGGCCATCGACGCCGCTCTGCGCGGCAAGGGGAACGAGTCCCTACCGGGGCAGGGCGCGGTCTCGCTCCTGGACCACCTGCCGGCTGCCACTAACGATGCCGGCAGCTTCTATGCGGCCCTCTCCGCCTTGGCAGAGGGGTTGACGGCGGTCCAGGAACCGGTCTTTCTTACCATCATCGGTGAGATCCCGCGCCTGGGCGATCGCGCGGACGACCTCGAAGGCGATCTGATGCGCAAGAACGAGCTGGAAGAAAAGCTGCGCGCCGCCAACGTCCACCTGGTGGTGATTCCGATGAGCGGCTGAGGTCTCTGCAGCATCTCCAGAAGGGTGAGCTACCGGTTCAACTCGTCGACGGCGGCCTGTATCCCGCGTAGCGTCAGGTCTTCCATCGGGAAGACATCGGCGATGCGTTGCAGGGTGTGCCGCCCGTAGGTGCCGGCCCAGGCGTCCTTCGGAATCGGGTTGAGCCAGACACTGTGGCGGAAGCGCTCGCGCAAGCGTTCGAGCCAGACGATGCTGGGTTCTTCGTCGTCGGCATCCCAGGACAGCGCGCCGCGCTGCGATATCAGTTCCGAAGGGGCCATGCAGGCGTCACCAACGACCAGCAGGCGGGTCTCGCGTGAACCTTGCAGCAGCTTGGCCACCGGCAACGGCTTGCTGCGCCGAGGGTCGCTGTAGACGGTGCCGTAGATGGTGTTGTGGAAGTAGCCGATCTGCAGGTCTTGGAAGCGGTCGCGCAGCTTGGTGAACAGCAGGCGGGTGAGGTGGACCCAGGGCAGCATCGACGTGCCGCCGTTGTCGAGCAGCAGCAAGACGCGGATCTTGTCGCGCAGCTGCTGGCGGAAGACCAGGTCGATCTCGCCGCCGTTGCGGGCGCTGACGTAGACGGTCTCGTCGATGTCCAGCTCGTTGCGCGGTCCACCTGGCTTCATGTGTCGGAGCATGCCCAGAGCCTGGCGGATGTTGTGCCCTTGCAGCGTGGTGGCATCCGAGTAGTCGACGTAGCGTCGCTCGCCGATCACCTTGAGAGCCGAGCGATTGCGGCTCTCGCCGTGCACCCGCACACCACCCTTGGAAAAGCCCGAGTGCCCGAACGGCGACGTGCCGCCGGTACCGACCCACCGTTTCCCGCCGTGATGCTCCTCCATCTGCTCGCGCACCGTGTCCCAGAAGCGCCGCATCAGCTCCTCGGGTGGCATCTGCCACAGTGCGTAGGGCGGCACCTCGGCGCGCTGGATCGCCTGCTGCAGCCAGCCCAGGAACTCGGGAGTTTGCAACAGCTCGGGGTCGCCCTCGGCCACGCGCGGTAGCTCTAGGTCGTAGAAGTAGAGGGCGAAGGCGCGCTCGAAGGTGTCGAGCTGTTCGGGGCGCTTGACGAACACCAGCCGCGCCAGCACGAAGAGACTCTCCAGATTCTGCCCCATGCCGCGCTCGAGCGCCTGGTAGAAGTCGAGGATCTCCTGCAAGCCGATCGCGATGCCGTTCTCGCGCAGCAGGAAAAAGAAGCCCTGGTAGGGGCCACCCGGGGGTGGCGCACTGTCGGTGGGGTCGAGCTGGGCGTCAGGGGTCGGAGTGTCGCTCATGGAGGAGTTACCGGGTGCGTCAGTTCCAGGGAGACTTCTTCTTGCCGGCGCGTTCGTCGAGGCGGTGCTTGTTCTGCCGGTAGTCGAGAATGTCACCGGTGCGCTTGAGCAGGGTGCCGAGGAAGGGTACGTCGCGATTGTCCTTCAGTCCCCCAGCCTGCAGGTCCGTGCCGCTGGCCTGCAGGGCGCCCAGCCAGTCCAGGAGTTCACTCGTCGCCGGTGCCTTCTCGAACTCCTGCGCGCGTAGCTGGTAGAAGATCTCCAGCGCCGGCTCGAGCAGGGACGCAGCGACCTTCGGGAAGTGCAGGTCCACGATCTCGCGCATCTCTTCTGGGTTGGGGAATGGGATGTGGTGGCAGAAGCAGCGGCGCAGGAAGGGGTCGGAGAGCTCTCGCTTGGCATTGGAAGTGAGCAGGATCAGCGGTCGCTGCCTGGCCTTGATCACCTGGTTCACCTCGCGGATGGTGAACTCGCATTCTTCGAGCACGTCGAGCAGGTTGTCCTGTACGTCGCTCTCGGTCTTGTCGATCTCGTCGAGCAAGAGCACCACGCGTTCGTCACTGCGGAAGGCGCGGCCGATCGGGCCCCAGATCACGTAGTCGAAGAACTTGTCGACGTTGCGGCCGGTCTCGCCGGGACCGAAGCGGGCGTCGTTGAGGCGCAGCACGGTGTCTTGCACGTAACAGACTTCCTCGCCCTTGATCGTCGACTTGGCGCGCAGCACCTCGATCGGCATCTCCAGTGATCGACTGATCTCGAACGCCAGCTGCGTCTTGCCGGTGCCGGCCTCGCCGGTCAGCAGCAGGGGTTTCTCCATCGCTATGGCGATGTTGACGATCGCCTGCAGCTCGGGATTGATGTAGTACTTGTCGGTGCCAGTGAATCTAGTGCCGGCGAACTTCATGTGGGGCTGTTCTCCTGAGGCGGGATCGTTCTCGGCCTGGAATCGGCCGTCGAGATCGTGCAGCCTATCAAACAGCCCTGCTACCATCTGCCGCCATGGGACGCTTGTTTTCAGCTGTCACTGGCTCCGCTCTCGCCGCACTCTTGTTGGCCTTGTGCTGTTCGGCTTGCGGCCGGCCGGGTGGGCTGTCCTCGGAGGGGGGCGACCCTCCAGACGTCGAAAGCACCGTTGCAGCTGAGTTCGCACGGCTCGTCGTGCTCGCCCCTGGCGCCGCTGAGATGCTGGGACGGCTGGGGCTGAGCGAGCAGGTGGTCGGTGTCGGCGATTTCGTGCACTGGCCGCCGGAGCTGACGTCGAAGCCGCGTGTCGGTGCCTATGACGCACCCAATGCCGAGGTGATCCTGTCCCTCGATGCCGACCTACTCATCACCACCCGCAGCCAGGCGGCGCGCTCGGGACTGCGCCGGCTGGAGGAGCTGGGTGTCGAGGTGCTGGAGCTCGACACCGAGAGCTTCGACGAGATCGTCGAGGCGTACCGGATTCTGGGTGCCCGCTTGCACAAGGAAGCGGAAGCGGCGGCCTTGGTCGCCGAGCTGCAGCGACGGCAGGCGTTGGTGCGGGAGCGAGTGGTGGGAGTGCCGAAGCGTCGTGTGTTGGTGGTGGTGGGGCGCGATCCGCTGTTCGTCGCGGGACCGGGCTCGCACCTCGACCGCATGATCCAGGATGCCGGCGGCACCAATGTCGCCGCGGACGTCGGTGCGGCCTACCGGCAGATGTCGCGCGAGGCGATGCTGGAGCGCTCGCCGGAGGTGATCGTCGACACGTCGGACAACCGGCCCGGCGCGCCGCGTGGACGCGAAGTCGGCACCTGGGCACAGTGGGATTTTCTGCCGGCCGTCGAGCAGGAGCGTGTTTACCATGTGCATCCGGACCGCCTGGTGATTCCGGGGCCGCGCCTACCCGAGATGACGGAGTTGATGGCCAAGCTGATCCATCCGGAGCTGTTCGGCGAGGCGACGCTGCCGGAGTTCGGGCCGCTGGACCCGGCCGTTCATCTGGGCCCGATCGATGAGGAGGCCGGCCCGTGACGCTGACGCGCCGTCGCTTGCTGACGTGGTGCCTGGGGCTGTCGCTGCTGCTGGCTGTCTGCCTGACGCTAGGGGCGTCGTTGGGGGCCGGCGGTGTGTCGCTGGCACGCCTGCTCGATGCCGTGCTGGGCGGCGAGCCGCTGAGCCGAGCTGAAGCGTCGATCTTCTTCCAGGTGCGGCTGCCGCGCGTGCTGCTGGCGGCGGTGCTCGGCGGTTGCCTGACGCTGGCTGGCGTCGTCTTCCAGGCGCTGCTGCGCAATCCGCTCGCCGATCCGTACGTGCTCGGCGTCTCCGGCGGCGCCAGCATCGGCGGTGTCGTCGCGCTGATGCTCGGTGCCGGGGCACTGAGTGTGCCGGTTCTGGGTCTTTCCTTGGGGAGCCTTGCAGTGCCCGCTTTCGCCTTTGCCGGGGCGCTGGGAGCCCTGTTCTTGATCCAGCGCGTAGCCACCGTCGACGGCCGGTTGACAGTGTTCACCATGCTGCTGACCGGCGTCGTGTTCAACGCCTTCAGTGGCGCGCTGATCTACTTCCTGCAGAGCCTGGCCTCGCTGCAGGAGCTGCATGCCATCGTCTTCTACCTGATGGGATCGATCCCGTCCCTGGGCTATCCGGCGGTACTGACGCTGAGTGTCGTGGCGCTGTTGGCGGTCGGTTACCTGTTCACCCTGGCGCGCGACTACAACACGCTCAGCTTGGGCGAGGACGGCGCGGCGCAGCTGGGGGTGGACGTCGAGACGCTGAAGGTGCGGACCTTCGTCGTCGGCTGTCTGCTGACCGGCCTGTGCGTCGCGGTGGCGGGATTGATCGGCTTCGTCGGCCTGGTGGTGCCGCACTTGCTGCGTCTTCTACTCGGGCCGGACCATCGCTTGCTGTTGCCGGCGGGCTTCCTCGGCGGGGCTGCCTTCCTTGTGTTGGCCGACTTGCTGGCGCGCTTGCTGCTCGCACCGACGGAGATTCCGGTCGGCGTCGTGACGGCGCTGATCGGTGGCCCGTTCTTCCTGCACTTGATGCGACGCGGTTCTGTCGCTGGGACGCGCGCCAGCAGCGCTCACGCGCGGGCCTGACATGCGGCTGGAGATCAATAACCTGAGCTTTGCCTATGACCGCACCTCGGTGCTGGAGGACTTCGACCTGCGTGTCGAGCCCGGCGAGGTCGTGGGCTTGTTGGGACCGAACGGTTCGGGTAAGAGCACGGTGGTCAAGTTGGTCTCCGGTGTACTGGGTGGTTATGACGGCAGCATTCACCTGGACGGCATCGAGCGTGCGTCGATCGCGCCGCGCGAGCTGGCGCAACGGCTGGCCGTGGTGCCGCAGGAGCCGCGCTTCGGCTTTCCCTTCAGCGCTTTGGAGGTGGTGCTGATGGGACGCCACCCGCACCTCGGCCGACTGGCCTTCGAGGGCGAAGAGGATGTGCGGCTGGCGCGCGCGGCGCTCGAACGGTGCGGCGCACTGGTGCTGGCCGAGCGCTCGATCCAGCAGCTGTCGTCCGGCGAGCGGCAACGGGTCGTGTTTGCCCGCGCCCTGGCGCAGCAGCCGCGGTTGCTGCTGCTCGACGAGCCCACGAGTTTCCTCGACATCCGCCACCAGGTAGAGCTCTACGACCTGGTGCGGGATCTGGCGGAGCGCGAGAACGTCGGCGTGTTGACGGTGCTGCACGACCTCAACTTGGCTGCCGAGTACTGCGATCGCATCTACCTGCTGCGCTCCGGCCGCTTGCACGCTGCCGGCAGTGTGGAGGAGGTGTTCACCTACGCCAACCTCACCGAGGTCTACGGCACGGATCTCTACGTCGACGTCAACGACCTGACCGGCCGCTTGCTGGTCGTACCCCTGTCGCGCCGTGCTCGGGAGGTTGTGGCGAAGCGCCAGATCCAGGATGTGCAGTCCGACGCCGTGCGCTAAACTAGCTTCAGTGGTTCGGCCGTCTCATCTGCCCACTCAGGCCATCTTTCCGCCGCCAAGGAGTTCGAACTCGATATGGGTCTATTGCATGGCTCCGTCAGCCTCACGCGCTTCAATGTTGTCGACTGCCCCGAGGAGGTCGACTTCGAGGCGCTGCGCTTCGAGGAGATTCCCACCAACTCGGAAATCAAAGAGCAGCTGGGTTTCGTGCCGTTCGAACTCGATGCGCCCTACCAGGTCGGGCAGCGACGCTGGGTGTTCCGGGTTCGCATCGATCAGCGCAAGCCCGACACGACGGCGGTACGCGAGCGACTGCGGCAGTTGATCCACACGGAAATGGAGCTGACCGGCGTCGAGTTCGTTGGCGCCAAGAAGCGCAAGCAGCTGCGCCAGCTGGCCGAAGAGGAGTTGCTGTACCAGACGACCCCGCGCTCCAAGATCATCGAAGGCTGCATCGACAACAAGGTGGCCTACCTGGCAACTACGGCGAAGAACTACCTCGGGCTGATCGTCCTGCTGCTGCGCAAGGTGGGCGTCGTGCTCGACTTCAAGACGCCGTGGTTGGACGTCGGCGAAGCGTATGTCGACAGTGAGGTCGTGCGCACCGACGAGCCCGGGCAATCGGTGCTCGGCTGCCGCTTCCTGCGCGAGCTGATCGGTGATCGAGACGTGGCCTTGGAGCCGGAGAGTGGCAGCGTGCGGCTGCAGACCGAGGAGCTACGCGTCAGCTTGTCGGGAGCGGTGCTCAAGGATCTGCGTCGCTATATCGAGCAGGGTGCCGAGGTGCTGTCCGCCAAGCTCAAGACGCGAGACGCGTCGTTCCGCTTCGACGCCTTGAGCTATCGCCTCAACAGCCTGCAGATCGAAGTCGAGAGTGAAGAGCACTGGACGGAGCGGCTGGATGCTCGCCTGGAACGCATCGCCGAACTCTGGCAGTTGCTGGATGACAAGTACGAGACCCTGATGAATCGCGCCAGCCGGCCCGCGGAGTCCTAGCGGGACAGCTCCGGCGCCGTCGGAGATCCGACCATGAAGAATCTCTCCTCGCTGGAACGTGCAAGCCTCGACGAGCAGTGGAACGATGCCGATTCGCTGGCAACCTGGCTGGCCCATGACGAGAGCCTGGCACAGCTCGGGGACGCCCTGGATCTTCAGCTGATCCTGCGGGACACGGACGTACTGGCTACCGAGCCGCATCGAGTGCCCCTGCTGTGTGAGGACCTGCATCAAGAGGGTCGCTCTGTGGTCGTGCAACCCCAAGTCGAGGCCGCGGTGCCTGGACAGTTGGGCTCGTTGCTGCTGCAAGCGGCCGCGCTGGACGCCACCGCTGTCGTGTGGGTGGCGGCGTCGTTCCCGCCGTCGCTGCGTGCCACGCTCGAATGGCTCAATCGCAAGACCTACCACCAGTGTGCCTTCTACGTTGTCGAGTTGCAGCTCTGGCGCATCGGTACATCGTCACCAGCGCCGCGCTTCGAGGTGGTCGTGCGGCCGAGCGAAGGCAAGGAGGCGGTCGATGCCGCGCTCGCCTACCGGCGGGCCACCAGTTCCTTCGGGGCGCGTCCACGACATCCTGTCGACCTGCACGTCGACGATCACTTGCGTGCTGAGGATTGGCTGCATCACTGGCAGGAGTTTGTCGATTATGCTGCCGGGGCTTCGGGAGCCGGCAGCGAGAGCAATGAGCCTGCTGCCGTGCCGCTGCCGCAGCCGGCAGCGCGCAGCTGGATCGAGATTCCGTTTGACTTTCCCGGGATTCGCGTGACCTTGGCGCACTCGGCACGCGTGGCGGAAACCAGTATCTTTGTGCTGGCGCGCCGTCAGCCGACACCCAATCTGCACCGCGCTCTAGAGCGCCACCAAGCCCAGATCGAGGCTGCGCTGGGGACGGGCGTGCAGTGGCACCTGTCGCCCGAGGAGGGGGACTACATCGGCTTTGCCGAGCGTTTGCCGCAGTCGTCGTGTTCGCTGCCGTCCGCGATCCGAACTCAGCGTGAGGAGCATTTCGCTCGGCTGCTGGAAATCCTCTCGCGGCTGCGCGCCGTCTTGGAGGATGTCGTCAAAGCCGCCCACAATGGGGAGGCGTCCGAAGCGCAAGCTTCCGCCGGCGAATCTCCCACCTGATCGCTGATCTCAGGAGACCTCATGCGCTACGCTGCCCTCGAAGCCTCCATCCCGCGGCCTCTCGGGCAGTCAGCAGCGGCTGATACCGACAGCTGCACGTCCAACAAGAGCTGGTTCCGGGCTCTCTTCGAGAGTCTCTTCAGACGCGGCGTCGAGAGCTGGTTGTGGCCGATCCCGCGTCCGCAGCAGAGGCTCAACGCCGAGCGGCGGGCAGCCCTGCCGGAGTCTGTGCGCAGCTTGCCCCAGCAGACGCTGACCGCCAGTCACCACTCGTGCGGGGCGACGCACAGCTTGATGGAGCGCTGCAACTTCGCGTGCACCAGCTGCTATCTCAGCACCGAGGCCAACGCGGCGGCGCCGCTGCCGTGGCCGCAGGTCAAGGCACAGCTCGATCAGCTGCGTGCCTTCTTGGGGGAAGAGGGCAAGGCGCAGCTGACCTCCGGGGAGGTGACGCTGCTACCCGTCGACGTCCTGGGTTCCTACGTCGAGTATGCCCGCCAGATCGGCCTCGATCCGATGGTGATGACACACGGCGAGCGGCTGCTCGAGGAGCCCGCCTATCTGCGCACCCTCGTCCAGCGCTATGGCCTGCGCAAGCTCTCCGTGCACGTGGATGTGACGCAGCGGGGGCGTCAAGGTTGGCGTTCCGGGCTGCAGGAGCACGAGCTGCACGGGCTTCGCGATCAGTATGCACAGCTGTTGCGCCAGGTGCGTCGCGAGACGGGAGCCCGTGTCAAAGCCGGGCACACCGTGACGCTGAACCACGACAATCTGGACGGCGTTCCGGATATCGTGCGCTGGGTGCGGGACAACGCAGATGCCTTCCGCATTGTCAGCTTCCAGCCAGCGGCGCCGGTCGGTCGCACCCAGGATGCGCCGCTTCAAGTCAGCCTCGACGAGGTGTGGCGGCGAGTCTGTGACGGCTTGGGGCGCGATCTCAATCGGCACGCGGTCTACTTCGGTCATCCCGAATGCTCGATCGTTGCGCCGTTGACCATCGTCCGCAGTGGTGAGCAGGCGCTGGTGATCGAGATGGCACGCGCCGACCGCCGCTGGGACGCTGGCTTCGTGCGTCGTATGCTCGCTGGGTCCGCGGCCTGGGCGCCGGAGGCCCTCGGCAAGTTCTTCGGCCTCCTGGGCTTCGGTTTGGGAGACGACTCGCTGCTCGGGCTGTCGCGCCGCCGGTGGAATCCGCTCGCTTGGCTGACGCTGGCAGCGCGCAACCTGCCCCTGCTCGTCGAGCTGCCGTTCTATGGTCTCTACCGCCTGTGGGGAGAACGCCGGGCATTGCTGAGGCTTACTGCGCAGATCCTGCGTGGCCGCGGCCTCTCCGTGCGCGCCATGGCGGTGGTGGTGCACAAATTCATGAGCGCCGAGGAATTGGCGACACCGCTGGGTCAGGAGCGATTGCAGGCCTGTGCCTTCCACCTGCCGGTCGACGGCCGCATGGTGCCGATGTGCGAAGTCAACGCTACCGACCTGCGCCAGAGGCTCAACCGGCAGTTGCGCCGCCGCCCGGCCCAGAAACAAGTAGAGTCCCAGGCGTTCGAAGACACCTGAGGAGTTGTGACGCCATTCAGGCGTCGGCGCGCAGCATCTCCAGTTCCTGGATCACCGGCCACAATGCAGCGGCCGGCTGAGGGACCGAGAACAAGAAACCCTGGGCCGAGTCGCAGCCGATGCGGTGCAGGAAGTCGCGTTGCCAGGCGGTCTCGACGCCCTCGGCAATGACGTGCAGGCTCAGGCTTTGCGCCAGGCGCACGACACCCTCGATCAGGGCTCCGGCACCGCTGCGGCCCTGCGCGTCGTCGGCATCGTCCGGCGCTGTGCCCTCGGGACCGGGACGCAGTTCGCGCACGAAGGCACGGTCGATCTTGAGGCCGTCCAACTGCAAGCGCTGGAGGTAGGCGAGTGAGGAGTAGCCGGTGCCGAAGTCGTCGACGGTTACCTGCACGCCGTGCACTTGCAACTGCCGCAGGTGCCGGGAGGCCGTGTCGAGATCGCGCATCAGCATGCTCTCGGTGATCTCGAGGCCCAGCGCTGCGGCCGGCAGACTGCTTTCCCGCAGAATGTCGGCGACCGTGTCGACGAAATCCGGGGCGGTGAACTGCAACGCCGAGACGTTGACCCAGATGCGCAGCGGTCGCTGTGCGCTTTCTTGCCAGGCCACGGCCTGGCGGCACGCTTCGCGCAGCGCCCAGCCGCCCAGATCCTCGATCAGGCCGCACTGCTCAGCTAGCGAGATGAACTTCTCGGGCAGCAGCAAGCCCCGGTCCGGGTGTTGCCAGCGCATCAGGGCCTCGATCCCGATCACCGCCGAGTTGACCAGGTCGACCTGCGGCTGGAAGTAGAGTTGCAGTTCGTCGCGCTCCAAGGCTCCGCGTAGCTGGTGTTCCAGTTCGAAGCGCTCCAGTGCCTGCTCGGTCATCTCCGGTGAGAAGCACTGGATCGGTCCGTGGTGACCTTGGGCCTTGGCGCGGTAGAGGGCGCTGTCGGCGCTTTGCAAGAGAGTCGTCGGATTCTCGGCATCCTGCGGGTAGAGGCTGATGCCGGCGCTGGCGTTGAGGAAGATCTCGCGCTGGCCGACGCGGAATGGTGTTCCCAAGATCGCGAGCAGCTTGCGTGCCACCATCACCGCCGCCGCCGTCTCGTGCAGGCCGTTGAGCACTACGAGGAACTCGTCGCCTCCCATGCGTACCAGCGTATCCGTTTGTCGCGTGCAGGTGCGGAAGCGCTCGGCCACCTGGCGTAGTAGTTGGTCGCCCACGGGGTGTCCGAGGCTTTCGTTGACTTCCTTGAAGCGATCAAGGTCGATCAACAGCACGGCCACCAGTGTCTTGCGTCGATGCGCCAGGAAGAGTGCCTGCTGGAGACGGTCGTTGAGCAGGTAGCGGTTGGGTAGGTCGGTCAGGGGGTCGTGCTGCGCCTGGTAGATGAGGCTCTGGCTCAGTTGACCATGGCCGATGGCCAGGGCGGCCATCCTGGTCATCATCTCGAGCACATCTTGCTCCCAGTCCTCGGGTTCGCGCGCCGGCGGGCCAAAGACTTCCAGCTCGCCGAGTCGCTCTCCGGGCCGGCCCTGGATGAACATCTTCCAGGTGGCCGATTGTCCCGTCTCGGCCCGTGGCTTGGCAGGTTGCAGCAATTCCGCCGAACTCGTGGCTTGCGCGACCTTGGGTTCCAGGCAGATCTGGCCCCAAGTGCCAGGGATCAGCTCACTCAGCATGGCGAGCAACTGTTGCAAAGTGTCGCGCAAGGACTGCTCTTGCGACACCATGCGCACCGCCAAGGTGCTGGCCTTGAGCAAGCCGGCGAGTAGCCTGCGGTCGTGATGGAGCTCGGTTTCGAGTGTGGACAGCTGCTGCTCGAGGGTGCGCAGCTGGGCCTTCAGTGCGGCGTTGGCGACGTTCTGGAACGAGCCCTGAATCGTGTCGGAAAAACTTGCCATGTGCGGTGGATCCCTGTCCTGGAAAGAAGGTGTCTTTGCGGAAGACCAGGCACCAAGAGGCATTCGAAATTCAAGAGGAACTCAGTAACCGTTAATCATAGTCCTCGACACGGCAAAGAACAAGGACACGATTCGGGAGACAGGAAACTGCCGACTTGGATTCCCGGCCGCCAAACGGCAATCGCCCGATGCGCGATCCCGCGGAGAGCGGGGGTGGCACCGGGCGAATGTGCGGGGCAGCGCGAGTTTCTAGCTGCGTCTCAGCGCGAAGGAGGACCGGGGGGCACGGACTTCAGTCGTGCTACAGCTTGCAGGTAGACATCTGCTGTCATCAGGTCCTGCTTCCAGCACTGGCGCAGAACGCCTCGCAGAGCTGTCAAGTAGCGGTTGATGGTCGCGGACGTTGTGCTGGCTGTGCTGCCGTTGCGCGGGATCCACTCGCCGCTGGTGAGGTGCTCGTGCACGTCGGCCACTTCCGAGCCTGTCAGCTGCCACCAGGGCGCTTCGAGGCCATCGAAGCCATTCTTACGGCTCTTGGCGTGGCTCCATTCGATGCGCTCTGCGAGCAGGTTCAAAGCCTCACGGGCGGTGCGCTCATTGCGGGACGACAAGCCGCTCAGGTACGTCTCAACAGGATTTGGATCAGGTTGCTTCATCTGCCCTTTTACCTCCTTGGGGTCACGAGTGCAGGCATTCCAAACGCTCAGCCTCAGTCGATGCCCCTTGCTGCTCATGTCACCTTCCAGCAGGACTCAGGGCGCTGATGGCTCCCCCTCCACGGTTGAGCTCGATGATACAACAAAAAAGGGTTGTGTCCATAGAGTCCTGCAATTTTTCTTCGGCGACCTCAAAAAAACACGCGATCAACGACCGTCGCGAAGGCTCCAGCTATGGGGTCGGAGGTGCCGCTAGGCTGGAAGGGTGGTGGGTGCGGGCTCGTTGGTCGCAGTTACCAGGCCACGACGGTGCGCGCCGCTTCCAGGACCGCGTCCGCGCCGGGTAGCAGGACTTTCTCGAGGTTCTTGGCGAAGGGAACCGGACGGTCCGGGTAGGTGACGCGGCGGATCGGAGCGTCGAGCCAGGGGAAGGCGGAGTCCGCCAGCTGGGCGGCGAC
Source organism: uncultured bacterium (assembly GCA_965368975.1). Classification (GTDB taxonomy): domain Bacteria; phylum Acidobacteriota; class Thermoanaerobaculia; order Multivoradales; family JAHZIX01; genus CBDUPA01. The sequence continues at coordinate 76,028 of CBDUPA010000004.1, forward strand.
TTCGGCGCCGAAGCCGGCGGTCATTTGGGCCTCGTGGGTGACCACGGCGCGCGCTGTCTTGCGCACCGAGGCGACGACGGTGTCGATGTCGAGTGGCACGAGGGTGCGCAGATCGATGACTTCGGCCTCGATCCCTTCGGCGGCCAGCGCCTCGGCCGCGTCGAGGCACCACCAGGTCGAAGCGCCGTAGCCGATCAACGTGACGTCCTTGCCTACGCGGCGCACGGCGGCCTGGCCCAGTTCGGCGGTCAGGTCGCCCTCGGGCAAGGCATCCTTGATGCGCCGGTAGAGGAACTTGTGCTCGCAGAAGATCACCGGGTTGGGGTCGCGGATCGCCGCCTTGAGCAGGCCGATGGCGTCGCGAGTGGTGGCTGGGCAGACGACCTTGAGGCCGGCCACGTGGCTGAACCAGGCTTCCGGATTCTGCGAGTGGAACGGACCGGCACCGACGCCCCCTCCTGCAGGTAGGCGCACCACCAGCGGGCAGGGCATTTGCCAGCGGTAGTAGAGCTTGGCCGCGACATTGACCAGCTGGTTGAAGCCGCAGGAGATGAAGTCGGCGAACTGCATCTCGATCACGGGTCGGTAGCCGAGCAGCGCGGCACCGGCGGCAATGCCCAGCGTGCCACTCTCGGCGATGGGCGTGTCGAGTACTCGCGTTGGCCAGCGCTCGTGCAGACCACGGGTGATGCGGAAGGCGCCTTCGAAGACGCCGATGTCCTGCCCCATCAGCACGACCGCCTCGTCGCGCTCCATCTCTTCCTGTAGGGCTCGGTGCACGGCCTCGACGTAGGTCATCGTCGGTCCCGCCTCCGCGCCTGCCGGTTCCGTCACCGTCTTTGTCACGGTCTCTGCCGGTGCCGCTGCCGGCGCCTCCGCCAGCGCAAACGCAGGCCGCTCGGCGATCTCGTCAGCCGGCGGTGCACAATCGAGGGCGCCTTGGATCGCCTCCTCCACCAGTTCGCCGATGCGTCGGTCCAAGCGTTCGCGGGTCGTCGCGTCGAGCACGCCATCGTCGACCAGCTTCTGGGCGTAGGTAGGCACCGGGTCGGCGGCCATGTAAGTAGCGAGTTCGTCCTGCGGTACGACCTTGAGCGAGTCGTCACCCTCGCTGTGGCCGCGCATGCGACCCAGTCGGGCCTCCACCAGGGTCGGCCCTTCGCCAGCGCGCGCGCGGTCGATCGCTGTGCGCATCACTTCGGCGACGGCATCCGGATCGTTGCCGTCCACCGATACGCCCGGGATGCCGTAGCCGGCGCCGCGATCGGCCAGGCTCTCGCAGGCGAACTGGTTCGCCACCGGCGTTGAAAAGGCGTATTGGTTGTTCTCGACCACCAAGACCAGCGGTAGCTTCCACACGGCGGCCATGTTCAGGCCTTCGTGGAAGTCACCGGTCGAGGTGCCACCGTCGCCGATGAAGTTGATCGCCACGCGATCGCTGCCGCGCTGCTTGAGCGCGAAGGCACAGCCAGCGGCAACGGGGATCATGGCGCCCAGGTGGCTGATCATGCCGATGTGGTGGATGCCGGCTTCGGCGTCGACGTGCGCGTAGTGGAAGGAGCGCTCGATGCCCTGTGAGAAACCGTCGGCCTTGCCCAGCAGCTGGCAGGCCAAGCGGTAGAGCAGGTGCTGCGGCTCGGGTCGTCGGCCGTCTGGTTCCCCGAAGCCGAAGTCCGGGAAGGCGCGCGCCGGATCCAGGTAGACGGCCAGGATGGCCCCGAGGTCACGGTGCAGACTGCACAGCACGTCGTTGGCCTCCAGGGCCAGGCCAGCGGGCACCGTCGTGGCCTCGTTGCCCACCTCGCTGTACCACTTGGAGATGCGGCCGGTGAGCAGCAGGTTCTCGAAACGCAGATCGAGGTCCCGGGCCAATTTCATGTATGCGTAGCGGCACAGACGGCGAGTTTGGGCGTCCAAAACGGGTGTCCTCTGAGTCAGAGTGTCGGGATGAGTGGTTGGGGTGCGGTTCGGCGGCAGGCATGGTCGCCGGGATCGGGCCATGCGGGCCGTCAGCGCAGGGCTTGGATCTTACTCTGCAATTGTGCCCAGCGGGGATCCTGCGGCGCCATTTGTACCAGGATGCGCAGCGCCAGCGTGGCGCCGTCCGCGTCACCCGCGGCGATCGACGCCTCGATCTGGCGCACCCCCTGGTCGAGTGAGCTCTGGCGCTGGCTGTTGCGCTGCAAGCGATCCACTTCCGCGAACATCTCGGCCGCGCGTCGGCTGTTGGGCAAGGTGTCGTTCAGGCCCCGAGCGGCGTCGCGGGCACCTTCCCAGTCGCCGGCTTCGCAGCAGCGCTGGAAGCGTTCGTCATAGGGGCCGGAGACCGACGACTCCTTTTCCCGTGCGCGTGCCTCTTCCAGTCGATTCGAGTAGAGGGAGAGTGTGAGCTTGGGGATACCCAGATCTGCGATGCTGCGCAGTGCTGCTTCGGCGTCGTCGAGCTGGGCAGCCTCGAGCGCGGCTTCGAAGCGCTTCTTGCGCTCTTCGAACTCCTCGGTCTCGGTCAACTCCTGCTGTGCCTCTTCCAGCTCTTGCATGAACGGCTCGACAAGGCGTCCCGAGGGGTCGAAGCGGGCGGCCGTCTCCATCTGCTTGCGCGCGGTCTTGAAGTCACCGCGCTCGATCGCCTCGCGGCCGATGTTCAGTGCCTCCTCGGCGCGCTCCTTCTGTGTTTCTTCTTCACCCAGAATCTCGACCCAGTTCTCGAAGTCTTCGCGCCGCGGGTGGGTGGGGTGCATCTCGAGCAGCGTCTCGAGGGCCATGTCGGCTAGGGTCTTGTGTCCTTGCTTGAGGTACTTGTCGACCAGGCCCTCGGCTTCCTTGACCTGCTCGCGGATCTGCTCCTGGTCACGCTTGCGCTGTAGCCGATTGCGCAACGCCTCGAGCCCCGGGGCTCCCGGTTGGGCTTCTTCGAGCCGTGCGACGACCTTGTCGACCTCGTCGAGGTTGCCGAGCTTCAGGGCTTCTTCTGCCAGGTCGATGAGACGTGACGTCTCCTTGACTCGCTCGGCTGCTTCGTCGATCTGATTGATCGAGCTGGTGGGTTTCGATGCATCGCTGCTACCGCCGCCCGGGGCTTGCGCGGGGGCGTCCGCTGGTGTTCCCGCTGGAGTCTCCCTGGGGGTTGCGGGTGCCGGAGACGTTGGTGCCGGAGACGCTGGTGCTGTGGGAGCCTTCGCGGCAGCCGTTGCCGATGGCTTGACTGTCGGGCTGCTGCCGCTACGTACCAGCTGCGTGGCTGCCTGGCGCAGACTCTCTTCGATCGGAGCCAGCGCCCGGATCAACTCCCCGGCGTCGGCATGGCGCTGCCCGCGGTCACGGCTCAACAGGCGGGACATCACCCCCTCCAGTTCCGCCGGTACCTGCACCGCGGGGTTGCGACCGGCCAACGGCAGAGGGTCTTCACTCAGACGCTTGAAGATGACGTCCTGCGGCGAGGCGCCGACGAAGGGCGGCATGCCGGTGATCATTTCGTAGAGCACCAGGCCGAAGGAATAGAGGTCCGTGCGGTGGTCCAGGTTCTCGACTTTGCCCAGACCTGCCTGTTCTGGTGAGCAGTACTGCAGCTTGCCCATGAACATGCCCGCCTGCGTGACGTCGAAGCGCGGATCTGGCTCCAGGCTCTTGGCCAGCCCGAGATCGATGATCTTGACCACGTACTGGCTGCGTGAGCCGCGCGTGATCATTAGGTTGTCGGGGCTGATGTCGCGATGAATGATGCCACTGGCGTGGATCTCACCGAGGCCGCGCAGGGCCTGGATCGACAGTTGTAGCGCCGCCTGCAACGGAAACGGCCCGTACTGGCGCAGCCAGTGTCCGACGTCGTTGCCTTCGATGTGTTCCCACACCATGTAGAAGCTGTCGTCCGGCAGCTGAGCGAAGTCGTAGAGAATCGCGACGTTGGTGTGCTTGATCTCGGTGGCCAGCCGCGCTTCGCGCTGGAACCGCTTGAGCGCCGACTCGCTGGAGGCCAGTTCCTGGCGCAGGATCTTGATCACCCGCTTCTGATCCAGGTGCAAGTGCCGAACCAGGTGGATGTCCCCCATGCCGCCGCTGGCCAGCGGTTCGAGCACTTCGTACTTGTCGTCGATGATGGATCCGGGCTGCCGAGCTTCGCTCACCGGTGTGTCTCCCTCCGAGCCAATGAAGATGTCATGATGGGCGTCTCATCTGTGCTTTGTCATAGATGGAGCGCCAGCATTCTAGCAGGTGTTGGGCTCAGAAGCCCTTGCGCAGCAAGGTGCGACGGTCGATACCCAAGATCCGCGCGGCGGCACTCTTGTTGCCGTCCGTCATGCGCAGGACGCGCGTGATGTGCCGGTGCTCCACCTCCGACAACTCCAGCGCTTCGCCTCGTTCCTGCGCCCCTGAGCCCAGCAACGATTCGATCAGCGCGCGATCGACATCGTGGTCGGTCAGCGACACCGCACCTTCGACGATATTCTGGAGTTCCCGGATGTTGCCCGGGTAGTCGTGGGCCAGGAGAAGCGCCGTCGCCTCGGTGCTGAAGTGCGGTACCGGGATGCCCTCGCGGCGGCAGAACTGCTCGGCGAAGTGGCGCACCAAGTGCGGAATGTCCTGACGTCGGTCGCGCAGCGGTGGCAGCTCGATCTCGACGCCCTTGAGCCGGTAGTAGAGGTCTTCCCGGAACTCTCGCTGCTGCACCAGCGCCGTGATCTCGCGGTGCGTTGCTGCCACCAGTCGGACGTCGAAAGGAATCGATCGATGCCCTCCCACGCGCACCACCTCGCGTTCCTGCAGCGCCCGCAGCAGCTTGGCTTGGATCGGCGTCTGCATGTCGCCGATCTCGTCGAGAAAGAGTGTGCCGCCGTCGGCCAGTTCGAACTTGCCGGCTCGTGCCTGCACGCCCGTCGCCACTCCACCCTCGATACCGAACAGCTCACTCTCCAGCAGTGTCTCCGGAATCGCCGCACAGTTGACCGCGATCAAAGGACCGTTGCGACCCGAGGAGAAGTGCAGGAGCTTGGCGATCAGCTCCTTGCCGGTGCCACTCTCACCGCGCACCAACACGTTGACGCTCCGCGGCGCGATGCGTTCCACCAGCCCCAGAATGTGCCGCATCGCCGGCGACTGCGCCACGATCCGTTGCCCCCCCGTCACCTCGACGCCCACCCGCTCACGCAGTGCCTTGTTCTCCTCCGCTAGGCGCTCGCGCTGCGTCGCCAGCTGTTCCAGCTCGCGCGCGTTGTCGAGCGCGATGCCGGAGAGCACGGCGACCGATTCGAGAAAGCGCCGGTCGTCGCCACTGAAGTCCGGCTCTTCGTCCCCGCGTACCTCCTTGTCCAGTACCGCGAGGTAGCCGAGGTACGTTTCGCGATAGGCCAGCGGCACGGCCAGCAGGTGGCGGAAGCGCCGGGACAGGAATTCTCCGCCGTGTTGCGAGAGCGGCTCGCCGGCATTGAGCAGCTTGTGCCACAACGCATCCGTGAGCATCGCTGTACCTGCCGGCGGCGACGTCCAGCCGACGCTGGCGGCAGCACGTGAACCGCCGTACGCGTCGAGGGTCACGGCGACGGCGGCCGCGGGGTCGAGGACGGAGCAAACCAGCTGTAGCAGTTCGTCGACCAGCTCCTGCTCCGGCCGCCGAGCGGTGAGAGCGAGCGCCAGGTCGTACAACGCTTCCAGCTGCAGAATGCGGCGCTTCTCGGCCAGCGGGCCGTGGTGGAGGCGTCCGGTAGGGCGCTTCGCGGCGGTCATGGAGGAATGCTAGCACTGGCGGCTGGGATCGGAAGCCCTCGCCAGGTGTCCCCGATGGAGCTGAGGCAGCAAGGCTTAGCCTACCGGTGAAGCGGCCTCCAAGCCCATCAAGGATCTCGGTGCTTCCGTCGACGCTGTTCTACGACCAACGTGACGATGGGGAACAGCGCGATGAGCGGCAGAACGTAGAACGCCGGTTCACCGAAATCCGCGCCCTTGGGTCGATAGATACCGCCATAGAGCAGGCAGGTGAGACCGTAGACGACCAGAATGCCAGTTCCGCACAGGCGCCACAGGCTCGAGTCGATCAAGGCGGTCTCCGTCTCGGGCGGTCCTGCGATGGCACTAGTGCTGGGACGCAGGATCGGCAGCCAGCGGTCGAGGTCCCACAGCACCAGCGTGACGGTGCCCCCGAGCATCAAGGTGGTGACGATGGCCGTGGGGATGACACCTGTGCTCCAGCAGAACACCATGATGCAGGTCATGACCGGCAGCGTCATCAGCGCTCCCAGGGTGGCGAAGGTCTGCGTCATCAAGAGCACGGCGATGAGCAATTGGACGCCGCCGACGAACTGGTAGAAGAAACCGGTGGCGTAGAAGGCGTGGAGGAACTCGTGGAAGGCGCCGGTGTTCGCGGGGTCCGTGAAGGGTTGGTACAGCACCTTTTTGAGTCCCGCGGGCAGGAACGCGAAGCCCAGTAGGATGCGCAGGTTGGCGATGAGTAGATGAGCCCACCGGTGCGTGCGGATAGTGTCGACAATGTGGTTCAAGAGGCTGTGTCTCGTGGTCGGTGACGATCGAATCGGTCCAGTGTTTGGCCATTCTACGAGATCATCACGCCTCGCCGAAAACCAACGGTGGTATCCTCTCCGGCCCATGATCAGCGTTTCCAATCTAGGCAAGAGCTTCGGCCCCCAGACCCTATTCTCCGGCGTCTCGATCCAGTTCAATCCCGGTAACCGCTACGGCGTCGTCGGGGCGAATGGCTCCGGCAAATCGACGTTCCTCAAAGTCCTCACCGGTGAAGAGCCGCCGAGCGAGGGGACGATCGCGTTGCCGAAGAAGGTGCGGCTCGGGGTGCTGCGGCAGGACCAGTTTCTGCACGACGAGCAGCGCATTCTCGATGTCGCCATGATGGGTCACGACGAGCTGTGGCAGGCGATGCAGGAGAAGGAAGAGGTGCTAGCGAAAGCGGAGGATCACTTCGACGCGGATCGCTATGCCGTTTTGGAGGATTTGATCCTGCGCCACGATGGCTACGCACTGGAGTCGCGGGCTGGAGAGATCCTGGAAGGTCTGGGCATCCCGACGGACGTGCACGAGAGTCCGCTCGGCAGCCTTTCCGGTGGTTTCAAGCTGCGCGTGCTGCTGGGTCAGGTCCTGGCGTCCGAGCCGGACGTGCTGCTGCTCGATGAGCCGACGAACCATCTGGACATCCTGTCGATCCGCTGGTTGGAGCAGTTTCTCAACGACTTCCCCGGCACCGCCATCCTGATCTCGCACGACCACCGCTTCCTTGACAATGTTTGCACTCACATCGCCGACGTCGACTACGACACCATCGTGCTCTACAAGGGCAACTACAGTGCCTTTGAGCGCGCCAAAGTGGAGTCGCGGGACCGGCGGGAGTCGGAGATCGCGCGCCAGGAGAAGAAGGTGGCGGAGATGCAGGCGTTCGTCGACCGCTTCAAGGCGAAGGCGACGAAAGCGCGGCAGGCGCAGAGCCGGGTCAAGCAGATCGAGCGCATCGATATCGAGGAGCTGCCGACCAGCTCACGCCGCTATCCGACCTTCGACCTCAAGGCGTGCCGGCCGAGTGGTAAGCAGGTGCTGGAGGTCGAGGGGATCAGTAAGGCCTTCGGTGACAACCAGGTGCTCGAAGATGTCTCGCTGCAGGTGTGGCGTGGCGATCGACTGGCGATCATCGGGCCCAATGGTATTGGTAAGTCGACGCTGCTCAAGATCGCCATGGGTATCCACGAGGCGGACGCTGGCAAGATCGAGTGGGGTTACGAGACGCATCCCGGCTACTTCGCTCAAGACCACCGCGAGTTGCTGGAGGATCCCAAGGCGACCGTCCAGAGCTGGCTGTGGGATGCGGCGCCGACGGAGCCCATCGGCTTCGTGCGCGGCAAGCTGGGCATGGTGCTGTTCTCGGGCGAGGAAGCGGAGAAGAAGGTGACGCAGCTGTCCGGCGGCGAGGCTGCGCGGCTGGTGTTTGCTCGCTTGGCGGTCGAGAAGCCCAATGTGCTGATCCTCGACGAGCCGACCAACCACCTCGACCTCGAAGCCATCGACGCTTTGATTCAAGGCTTGAAGAAGTATGACGGTACGCTGATCTTCGTCTCCCACGACCGGTGGTTCGTCTCGCAACTCGCCGGCCGCATCCTGGAGATCTCCCGCGACGGGATCAAGGATTTCCAGGGCACCTACGACGAGTACCTGGAGCGCTGCGGTGACGATCACCTGGATGCCGACTCGGTCGTGCTCAAAGCCAAGCGCGAGAAGAAGAAGGAGCGCGAGCGCAAGCAGGGCGGGGGTGGCAAGGGAGGCGGCGACGATCGTGAACGGGCCAAGCAGCTGAAGCAGCTCCAGCGCCAGCGCGACGACCTGACCGCCGAGATCGAGAAGGCCGAGGCACGGGTCAACGAGATCAACGAGATCTTCTGCGACCCGACCTACTTCGACCGCACGCCGCCGAAGCAGGTGGCGAAGCTGGAGAAGGAGCAGAAAGATCTGACGGTGAAGGTCGAGGGCTGGATGGAGGCGTGGGCGGAGGTCGAGGGCGAGATCGAAGAGTTGGGGTAGTTACAACCCCCGACGCCCGGGGTCCGGCCGAATCCGGTTCTGGGTAGGGGCGACCCCATGTGGTCGCCCTGGGGTGGTGGGGGGCAGGGAGATCCGGATGCGGCTAGGCCGCAGGGCAGGCACACGGGCCTGCCCCTACCCAGAAATTCCCCGAGGCCTGCCTACAATTCCAACATCTCCTCCACCGTCTTCAACACGTCCTCCTCCTCGATCCCCACCAGCTGCAACGATCGCCCCAGCTTGAGCAGCGAGAATCCACGCTTGCCACGCAGGATGGTGTGACCATCGCCGGGCGGAGGCTCGGGACGGGCGCCTTCCCGGGGTCCAAGCAGTGCCAGGCAGGGGACGCCGAGGGCGGCAGCGAGCTGGAGGTAGCCGCTCTCGACACCGACGACCAGATCGGCCAGGGCCAGCACGGACGCCAGCTGCGCCAAGTTGAGATCCGGGCCGATCAGGGGGACGAAGCGTGCCGTCTCTTCGTGGATCCGCACGGCGGGCCACAGGTAGTCGCGCGCGCCCGCGACGAGGAACTGCCGCACGCGGGGGTTGCGCCGACGCAGCGTGCGAGCAAGCCCGGCGAAACTCTGCCAGGGCCAGACAGGGGCCGTGGGGCTGTCCGAGATGGGGGCCAGAGCAACCAAGGGGCCGCCGGTGTCGGCGATGTGGGCCCGGTCGAGCAGGTTCTTGCCCTCGCTCAAGTGGTCCTCGTTCGGGATCAGGCGTGGCGGCTGGTCTGCCGGCAAGCACAGGCCGAGGGCGCTGAGCAGGTTGGCCGGACGGTACCAGGCGGGTTGCAGGGGCAGGTCACGCGGTCGCGGCACGGACGGCTTGAGGAAGAAGCGGCGTAGGCCGCCACGGTAGCCCCAGCGCGGCTCCAGGCCGGCGCTGAGCACCAGCCATGGACCGTCGAGTGAGCTGTCGAGCAAGAGCCCGTCGGTGCATTCTTGGCGCCGAATGTCCGACACCGTGCGATCCTCGGACTCGACGAGCTCGACTGTCGCCTCGACGGCCGGCACCAGTTTGAACAGGGCTTGCACATCGCCTGGAGTCAGGACGATGGTGCGGTGGCCTTCACGGGCCAAGACGTGGATCGTCGGTAGCGCCGCGATCGCGCCGGTCAAGTTCGGGTTCGGGACGACGAGTGTGCGCGGTGTGGGGTCGCCCGGGCTCATGGCGTGGCTTTTCGCAAGATCAACGTGTAGTCGCGGCCGTGCTGCTCCACCTGTGCCGCCAGCAAGGCGGCGCGGCCGAGGTCGGCGAGACGGGCGGCGGTGGTCCAGGAAGTCTGCTGCTTGCCGACATCCAACAGCAGGCCAACCGTGCCGGCGCTCTGCAGGTGACGGACCAGGACTCGGGGCGAGCCGAAGACCGGGGGCTCTGGGCGCAGCCGTGGCAGGTGGAGGCGCAGCCGCCGTAGCAACGTCGCGTTGATGCCGCAGCGGCCGAAGGAGTGTGTGTCAAGAAAGCCCAGGGGACCTGCATAGAGGTGAGCGGCCAGGGCGGCGGCCGTCCACGCGGGGTGGGGTTGCAGGGTCAGCACGACGCCGCGCGGTGTCCCCTCGGCATCCTGGCGTGCCGCGTGGAGGTGGTCCCATCCTTCGAGATGTAAATGCCGGCACAGGCGCACGGGCGACAGGCGCAGGGGCCGCAGGCCGTGGTGTAGGTGCGGTGAGGAGATCACGCGCGCAGCTCCAGCTTTCCCTGTCGCATCCAAGCTTCCAGTCGGTGGCCCAACCAGTCCCAGAAGGCAGCTTCCGGTCGGGCGCGCACGGGTAGTTCGGCCAGTGGCAGGTCGTCCAGGCGACCGAGCAACTTGACGCGGTCCTTGGTGGTTACCAGGACGGCTTCGGCGCCGCAGCGGCCGAAGGTCTCGCGGATGCGTTCGAGGCTGGTGTCCGGGTAGGCGTGGTGGTCGCCGAAGTGCAGTTCCTCCGTGATCTCGAAGCCTCGGTCGATGGCGCTAGAACGGAAGTTCTGCGGGCGGGCGATGGCGGAGACGAGCAGCACACGCGTGCCGGGCCCCGGCGCCTCGCTGCCGCCGCCACGCACCCAGCGCGCCGGCGCGGTCTCGAGATAGCAAGTGAAGCCGGGGCCCGTGAAGCCATGGGGACGCAGCGCTTCAGCCAACTCGCGCCCGCGCGTGGCCGTGGCGGGATCGGTCGGGTCACAGCCCGTCAGCAGCACCGCGCTGGCACGGCGAGCGCTGGCCAGGGGCTCGCGCAGGCGGCCGGCCGGGGCCAGGCGGCCACCGGCGAAGGGGTCGCTGGCCGGGAAGGCGAGCAAGTCGAGATCGCGAGCCAGGCGCAGATGGGAGAAGCCGTCGTCGAGCAGGAAAAGGTTGGGCGGTGGTTCCAGGCGTTCCAGGGCGGCGCGCCCGGCGTCGCCGCGACGTGGCGCTACCACGACCGCGACGCCGGGTAGCTCACCAGCCAGCAGCACGGGCTCGTCACCGGCCAGCGACGGGGGCAACATCGGCCCGTCGCCAGTGCTGACGATGCGGGTGTCGGTGTCCTTGCGGCCGTAGCCGCGCGACAGGACCGCCACGCACCAGCTGTCTGTGCCGGTCTGCTGGCGCCCCCAGTCGCGCAGCCAGGTGCCGAGGGCGGCGGTCAGAGGAGTCTTGCCACCACCGCCCCAGCAGAGGTTACCGATGCTGATCACCGGTCGGGGCAGACGTTCGGCACGACTCCGGTACCAGCTGGATCGCCAGCGGTGGACGGCGCCATAGAAGAGCTGCCACGGTGAGCGCGGCACGGTTGGCGGCGTCCAGGGTGGCGTCGTCAGGGGGGAGGTCTTCGGGGACACAGTCGTGGCGGACAGCGTCATGCCTGCCCCTCCGCTACGTCTTTCCTGGCCACAGATCGACGCAGCACCGTGTCGAGCACCGGCTGCAGCAAGCCTAGCGTTGCCGCGACGGCACCACGGTTGGCATCGATCAGCGAACGGCCGCGGGCACCGAGCGCGGCGGCAGCCTCGGCGTCCTGCAGCCAGCGGTCCCACACGGCCGCCAGGCTGGAGGCATCCTCGACGCGCGCCCAAGCCTCGGCTTCGTCGAAGTGCCCGGCGATCTCGCGGAAGTTGTGCATCGATGGCCCTACCACCACGGGTACCCTGACACAGGCGGCTTCCAGCGGATTGTGACCGCCGGTGTCGACCAACGTACCGCCGATGAAGGCGCCGCGCGCCAGGCGGTAGAGGGCGGCGAGTTCGCCCAGGCTGTCGAGCAGGACGACATCAGGCGGGGCCGTTCCCTGTTCGCCGCCTGTGCCCCTCGCGGCCATTTGACTGCGTCGCCGGCACTGCAGTCCCCGTCGTTCGACCAACTGCGCGACCTCGTCCCAGCGTTCGGGATGCCGAGGCACGAGCACGAGGAGGGCCCGCGCACCGCTACCCAGTTGCGCAAAGGCGTCGAGCACGATCTCATCCTCTCCGGACATCGTCGAGCCAGCGATCAACAGCGGTCGTTCTCCGGTCAGTCCTTCTCTGGCCAGCCGGCGCAGCCAGGCCTCGACTTCGGGTTTCGACGGCGGCGGCGGCGTCTCGTACTTGAGATTACCGGTCACCAGGACGCTGTCCGCCGCGACGCCCAGCTGCAGCAGCCGTTCGCGATCCTGCTCGGTCTGGACGCCGAAGTGAGCGACGGCGCCGAAGCGCAGGTCGTGCAGCCACGCACCGCGTTTGTGGAGTCGCCGGAAGCCTCGGTCACTCAGGCGGCCGTTGACGACCGCGACGGGCAGGTCTCGCCGGCGCGCGCGGTCAAGCAGCAGCGGCCAGTAGTCCCCCTCCACCATCACCAGTGCGGCGGGCCGGTGGCGCTCCAGGAAGCGGTCCACGGGCGCGCCGAAGTCGAACGGCAAGTAGTCGACGGCGGCAGTGCCGGCTTCGAGGCGCGACGCCAGAGCGGCGCGGGCACGCTCCTGACCGGTGGGTGTGACGGTGGTGACGAGCAGGGGCAGCTCAGGAGGCAGTGACCGGATCAGCGTCATGGCGACGCCGACCTCGCCCACCGACACGGCGTGCAGCCACAGGGCTCCGGCGGGCGCTGCCACGCTGGCCTGGCGTAGTCCCAGGCGTGGCGCCAGCGTCGGGCCGTAGTGGCCGCCCTTGCGGGCCAGCAGGAACGGTGCCGCCAGCGCCAATAGTCCCGCCTGTGCCGCTTGATACCCCCACCAGCCGAGGCGTCTCAGCCAGCTGCCCTTCGATTGCCTCATGGTGGAGGCCAGTATAGTCTGTCCGTGTGGCCTTCGCCGCCTTAGACGGGGAGCGGCTGTGTGCCGTACAAGGTGATGACTGTGGACAAAGACATCGAAGCTGCCAACCGGCATGGCCCTGAAGCGTCCAAGACCAAGATGTCGCAAACTCAGACGCCACAGATCCAGACTCCAGAGACCCAGACTCCAGAGATCCAGACGCCAAAGACCTGTACGCGATCCAGACTCCGAGATTCAGAACCCGACACCCAGGACACCTGCGATATGGCCACACCACAGCTCGTCTACTCCGCCCACCGCCAGCGCCGGCAACTTGCCGAGGCGACCGATCTGGAGCTGCTGCAGACGCTGCAGGCAGGCGACGACAGTGCCCTGGACGAGTTGATCGAGCGCAAGACGCAGCCGCTCATCCAGTCGGTCTACCGCATCTTGGGTGACCTGGAAGAGGCACGCGACATCGTGCAAGTGACTTTCTTGCGCGTCTGGGAGCACCGCGACCGCTTCGATGCTCGCTGGAGTCCCAACACCTGGATCTTCCGCATCGCCAACAACTTGGCGATCGATCATCTACGCGCCCGCCGCACACGCCAACGCAGCACAGAGCCCGTGCGTGTGCACCTGCGGCAGGTCGGGTCCGGTGGTCGCCCCAACAACGCCTCGCGGCTCCAGGAGCGCGAGGTGATGGACATCTTCGAAGAGCTGGCCGGCGAACTGACCGAGAAGCAACGCGCGGTCTTTCTCCTGCGCGAGGTCGAAGAGCTGCCGTCGCAGGAGGTCGCCGAGATCGTTGGCTGCCGAGAGTCGACGGTGCGCAATCACCTGTTCAACGCGCGCAAGACGTTGCGTCGTGCGCTTTCCGAGCGCTACCCGGAATACGCAGGCCGCCACCGCGTGCGGCAGGAGGTGGCGGAATGAGTCGGCAGGAAGGCTCCCGTGGATGTCCCAGCGACTGGCTACCGCTGCTCGATCACCGCTTCGATCCCGAGGTCGCCGAGCCGGCCGACTGGCCGCGCCTGCGCGCTCACCTGGACGGCTGTGCACGTTGCCGCGAAGAAGCCTGCGCCATCGATCCGACGCTGGCCTTCGGGCGCTTGCCCGAGGTGTATGTCGACGCGGCCGATATCGCGTCCATGAAGCAGGCGGTAGCGACCTTGCGCCGTGGTCGTGAGCTGGAAACCGAGAGTGCGGCGGTCGAGAAGCAGTTGCCGCGCGGGCGCTTTGCGCTGAGCCGGCGGGTCATGGGATGGGCCGCGGCGGTCACCCTGGTCGTGGCCGGTGGCGGCCTGGCGGAGCGTGCGCTGCAGGACGGCCGGCAGGCTGTCGCGGAGCCGGACTCGATGGTCGAGGAGGCTTCTGCGAGTGATCAGACCTTTGCCACCGAGCGCATCGAGATCGTCGCCGATCCGCGCTTGATCCTCGACGATCTGGCCGCGGATGTGCTGGCCAACGATATCGCCGATGGTCCCATCGTCGAGAGTATCGACCCTGGGTCGACCGTCTATACCCTGGCTTCACAGCCGAGTTCGACGCGCGCGGCAGTGGCTTGGGTGATCAACCCGTCGGTAGAGCTGCGGCCACCCGGCGTTTGACCCCTGTTCGGGCACTGGCTATCTCGAGTAACGATCGACGAACCATCTATTGGATCAATTCCCTTCGACCGGTTTCCCTTCGAAGAGGCGTGACGAGGAAGTACCAAGCATGATGCGAGCGCAGTTCGACTGCTCACGGCGCCGGCTCGTTTCGCCGGCGTTCTTGCTGATCCTGGCGCTGTGCCTGAGCGTTGCTGGAGCCGGTGTCTTGTGGGCGCAAGAGGGCGAGCCGACCGCTTCGACGCGCGCCTCCCGGCCCGGTACCTCGGCTCCGAGTACCGCTCCTGCTGCGGCGCCGTTGCAACTGCATGCCTATACGCTCGAACACCAGCCGGCCGTCGAGGTGCTGCCGCTGGTTTACCCACTGCTGTCCGAGCGGGGCACCATTGAGCTGAAGCCACAGGAGAACACACTGGTGGTGCGCGACGTACGTCAGCACATCCACCGCATCCTGCCGGTGCTCTACGGCTTCGACCGCCCGAGCCAGGCGATCGACCTCGAGATCCAGCTGGTACGTGCGACGAGTCGCGCCTTCTCGCCGATTCCTGAAAACCAGGTGCCGGCGCCGCTGCTCGAGGGTCTCAAGGAAGTCATGCCCTACCATAGCTACCAATTGCTCGCCAGTACGCGGCTGAACAGTCGTGAAGGCGAACAAGTGCAGTACGTGCTGGGCGACGACTACCGCTTCCGCTTCCGTGTCGGCAAGGTGAGTCAGGGTCGCCGGCTGCGTCTGCACGGCCTTCGTGTCAGCCAACTCGACGTGCCAGAGACGCCTGACAAGAGCGTGCAGCTGACCGATCTGCCAGAGCGCAGCCTCCTCTACGTCAATCTCAATCTCTTTCTGGGGCAGCCCCTGTATCTCGGCCTCGCGGCCAGCGAGTCGAGTTCCGAGGCGTTGATCCTGGTGCTCACCGCTTACGGTCCGACCGCGCCGAATCCGGGCGCCGCGGAGCGTTGAGGCCGGTGCCGTGGATCAGCAGCGTCGTAGATCCGCTGTCGCGCACGGGAGCATGAGTTGAGCATGGAATTTGTTTGCCGTCTGGGCACGCCCGAAGGGCAAGTGGTCGAAGAGCAGCACCAGGGCCGCGACGAGAGCGCTCTGCGCAACGAGTTGGAGCGTCGCGGTTATCACGTCTTCGAACTGCGCCGGAAGGGGTTGGGCGGCAAACTGTCGCTCTCGAGGATGTTCAGCAAAGCGCTGGGAACCGGGCCGAAGAAGATCGGAACCGAAGATTTCCTCATCTTCAACCAGGAGATGGCGGCGCTGCTACGCGCGGGGCTGCCACTGCTCGAAGCGCTCAACTTGATGCTCGAGCGGATGAAGAATCCGGACTTCCGGCCAGTGCTCGAAGATATCCGTGATCGGGTCAAGACCGGGCAGGATCTGAGCGAGGCTTTCGGCTCCTACGGCGACATGTTTCCGCGCATCTATGCTTCCTCGCTCAAGGCGGGAGAGCGCAGCGGCGAGATGGAAGGCGTGATCCGACGCTTCATTCGCCACACGCGGCTTGTACTGGACGCGCGCAAGAAAGTCGTTTCGGCGCTGGTCTACCCGGCTGTGCTGATCGGCCTGTCCGTGGTCATGATCTCGGTGATGGCCATCTACGTGGTACCCAAGTTCAGCGATTTCTACAAGGATCTCGACGCCGAGTTGCCGGCCCTGACGCAAGTGACACTGGGGATCGCCGACTTCGCGCGCAGCAACTGGATCTTGATCTTCGCCGCTGTCGTGATCGGCATCTGGTCGTTCAACCGCTGGCGTCGCACCGAGACCGGTCGGCTGCAATTCGATGCCCTGCGCTTGCGCGTACCGCTGATCGGCTCGATCCTGCACCGCTTCGGTCTGGCCGAGTTCTGTCGCTCGCTCTCCACCCTGCTCTCCGGCGGCATTCCGCTGGTGCCAGCGCTCGAGATCGCCGTCAGCTCGGTCAGCAACGCCTTTCTGCGTCACCGGCTACAGCCGGCCATCGATGCGGTGCGCGAAGGCAAGCCGTTTCACGACGCGCTGGAGCACAGCGGTATTTTCACCGACATGTCGATCGATATGGTCAAGGTGGGTGAGGCGACCGGTGCACTGGACGAGATGCTCGGTTCGGTCGCCGACTTCCTGGACGAGCAGGTCGAAGTGCGCATGCAGCGCCTGCTGTCGCTGGTGGAGCCGACTATGCTGGTGATCATGGGCCTGATCATCGGCCTCCTGCTGATCTCGATCTACCTGCCCTTGTTCAGCGTGATGACCCAGGTGCAAGGTTGAGCGCGGAATCAGCGACCCCCTAGACGCGACAACCCCCCCAGTCGTTAGATACACTGCCGGCCCCGCGTTCGGCAGACAAAGCCTTCGTGTCAGAACCATGGAAACGACCTCGTGAACGAGACCGCCATCGACAGCGCACCGCCAGAGATCGCTGCTCCTGAGCCAGCCGCACCGGCTGCCATGCAGGTGCGAGATGGTGCGCTGCCCGAACAGCTGCAGCCGGACATCGAGCTGTCGCCGGCGGCGCAGCGCGAGCAGGAGCGGCGACAGACCCTCGAACTGGCCGAGCGCTACGGCATCGAGTTTGCCGATGTCACCAGCCTGCGCATCGACAACGACATCTTTCGTCACATCCCCTTCGATCTGATGCTGCGGTACGGTTTCATCCCGGAGACGCAGCTCGACGGTCGCCTGTCGGTGATCATGGCCGACCCCTCGGACGTCACCAAGATCGATGAGCTGGAGCTGCTGCTCGGGCAGCCGGTGGAGGTGAAAGCGGGGCAGCCGTCGGCGATCCAGGAGATCCTGGAGAAGTCCGAGAGCGCCCAGCGGGTGCTCGACGAAGCGAGCGAAGACTTCCGCATTCAACTGGTGCAGGAGGACGAGCAGGGCGAGGAAGTCCTCTCGATCGACCGCATCAGTGCCGACACCAGCCCGATCATCAAGCTGGTCGACTCGACTCTGTTCAACGCCATCCAGCGGCGTGCGAGCGATATCCACATCGAGACCCGGGACACCGAGGTCATTATCAAGTACCGCATCGACGGCGTCCTCTACCAGGCGATGGAGCCGATCGACAAGCGGCACCACCAGACCATCATCAGCCGCATCAAGGTGATGGCGGAGCTGGACATCGCCGAGAAGCGCATCCCGCAGGACGGCCGCTTCAAGCTGCGCATGGGCGGGCGCACCATCGACTTCCGTGTCTCGATCATGCCGTCGGTGCACGGTGAGGACGCGGTCATCCGTATCTTGGACAAAGAGTCGATGAACAAGGAGTTCAAGAACCTGCGCCTGGACATCCTGGGCATCGACGACGAGACGCTCAAGAAGCTGCGCAAGTTCATTCGTGAGCCCTACGGCATGGTGCTGGTCACCGGGCCGACCGGTTCCGGTAAGACGACGACCCTCTACGCCGGTCTGTCCGAGATCCAGAGTTCGGAAGACAAGATCATCACCATCGAGGATCCGGTCGAGTACCAGCTCAAGGGCATTACCCAGATTCCGGTCAACGAGAAGAAGGGCCTGACCTTCGCGCGCGGTCTGCGCTCGATCCTGCGTCACGACCCGGACAAGATCATGGTGGGTGAGATCCGCGACGAGGAAACCGCGCAGATCGCCATCCAGTCGGCCCTCACCGGTCACCTGGTGTTCACCACCGTGCACGCCAACAACGTGGTCGATGTGCTGGGCCGTTTCCTGAACATGAAGGTCGACCTCTACAACTTCGTGTCGGCGCTCAACTGCGTGCTGGCGCAGCGGTTGGTGCGCAAGATTTGTGAGCACTGTCGGCGTCCGGCCAAGGTGTCCCGTGAGCTACTGGAAGATAGCAGCCTCGACCCGGAGGTCTACAGCGACTTCACCTTCTATGAGGGGGGTGGCTGTATCGAGTGCAACGGCACCGGCTTCACCGGCCGTCTGGCGGTGGCCGAGCTGCTCGACCTGTCGGACAACATTCGTGAGCTGATCCTGGCGCGCCGGCCGGCGTCGGAGATCAAGCGTGCCGCCAAAGAAGAGGGCATGCGCTTCCTGCGCGAAGCGGCTCTGGACAAAGTCTTCGAGGGAGTGACGACGCTCCGTGAGATCAATAAAGTTACCTTCGTGGATTGAACGTCTGCTGGGCGTCGATCCGCGCCCGGTGCCGTCGCACGTCTTCGCGATCGAAGACGGTCGGATGACCTATGCGGACTTCGAGCGGCGTCAGGGACTGCGTTCCGGCAGCGCCTTGGTGCTGCGCCACCATGCCAGCATCGAGCTACCCGAAGATGTCTTCCAAAGCGGCCTGCTGGGCGGTCCGGTGAGCGACGAAGCCGTGTTCGAAGACGCGCTCGAGCAGCTCCTGGCCAGTGCCGACATGGCGACCGGTGGCGGGAGTGGCGGTAAAGGCGGGAGTGGCAAGAAAGGCGGTCGACCCATCGAAGCCTGCCTGGTGGTGCCGGATGCCTGGCTGCGCCTGGCCTTCAGCGAGATCGGCGAGCTGCCACGCACTGCCGGCGAGCGCGAGCAGGTCCTACGCTGGAAGTTGAAGCGCCTGGTGCCCTTCCGCGTCGACGAGCTGCGCGTCCAGGGCGTCGAGGTGGTGCCGCTGAGCGGTCAGCCCGCTGGCGAGCCACGACGGTTGCTGCTCGGCTTCGCACTCGAACGGTTGATGAGCCAGCTCGAAGACCTGTTCGGTCGCGCGGGCGTGCGGCTGGGCTGGATCTCCAACCACAGTCTCAGCCTGCTGGCCGCGCTCGACCTCGCTGGCAGGTTCGATGGAGGCAGCGATGCTGCCTCCTCCGGTACCGAACTGGTAGCGGTGGCACGGGTGCGCGAGGACGGTTACTCTTTGCTCTTCACCCTCGGTGGTGATCCGGTGCTGCAGCGCTACAAGGCCGCTGCCGGTGCGACGCCCGAGGACGCCGCCGCCCGCTTGGTGCGTCGCGACCTTCGGTTGACCCGCTCCTTCCTGGAAGAAAAGCTCCCCGGCCACGTGCTCGACCACACCTTGTTCGTCGGGCCATCGCACCTCGAAGATGCCTGGACGCAGTGGCTCGAAGAGGGGCTCGGTGCGCCGGTGGCCCGAATCGATGAACAGCGGGTCTTGGACGTCGACTTCGCCGTCGCCGCGCCGTCCTGGAGTCACCTGGCGCCGCTGGTCGGCGCCGTCCGCCAGGAGGTCGCATGAGTCGCAGTCGTGTTGCCGAGCGCGATCGTCGCGGGGACGGGCTCAACCTGGCGCGCCAGCCGTTCCGCAACCTGCGTCCCATCGTGCGCTTGGCGGTCCTGCTGTGGCTGTTCGGTGGCGGCTTGCTGGTCGTCAACGCCGTGCAGTACTGGGGCTACTTCACTGGTTCGGAAGACCGCCGCGCCGAATTGGAGCAGCTACAAGGGCAGGTCGAAGAACACCGGCAGGACATCGAGGACCTGGAAGCCCGCTTCCGCAGCCTCGACCTGCGTCGCCAGAATGCCGAGGTTCGCTTCCTCAACCACAAGATCGGCGAACGCGCCTTCTCTTGGAGCGGCCTGTTCGATCGCCTGGCCGACGTGCTGCCCAACGATGTGCGCCTGGTGTCGCTGTCGCCCGAGACCGAGCGCAGGGAGAGCGGCAGGTCACGCCGCTCGGCAGGTGATGACGATCTTGCCGAAGGAGAGATTCGACTGGGTATCATCGGCGTCGCCCGTACACCGGAAGCACAGCTCGAATTCATCGAAGCCCTGTTTGCCCACCCTGCCTTCCGCGCCCCGGACCTCAGCCGCGACTCGGTTTCCGACGGTCAGATTCGCTTCGACATGACCACAGTTTACCTGCCGGATGGTCCTGCGCTGGCCGAGGAGTCCACCGAAGTAGCAGAGGCTGAAGCAGCAGAGGCTGAGGTAGCGGCAGAGGACGAGTCGACCGAAGAGGCCCAGCCAGTCGAGTCAGCCCATCGAGTCGAGTCATCAAGCGGACCATCGACCGAACGGGCCTCGACGGACGCGACACCAGCGCAGAACCGTGCCGCGAGCCCTGCCGCTCCTGCCGCGACGCAGCCGCCGGGAGGTGCCGGTGCGACTTCTGCGACGCTGAGGTCCACGAGCCAGCCTTCTGCGAGCCAGCCTTCTACGAGCCAGCCCTCGACGAGCCGGGCCAGTGTCGATGCACCGAGTCTCACGGCTCCCGCGGCGCCTCGGCGTCCCGTTGGACCGGTTCTCCAGCCACGCGCACCGTCCGCCGGCACCAGCCGTGCCAGTGCGCTGGCATCCTCTGCCAACCCTGCGAATCGTCCGCTGCCGCGGCAGCCGAACGCTTCCTCCAGCCCGGGTATCCGCTGACGCACGCCATGAGTAGAACTTCCAGCACCCCGTGGAGAGAGCGCCTGTGGCTGTGGCTGCCGCCGCTGATCTTTTTCGCCGTCAACCTGGTGGCGATCGTGATCTACCAGTTCAGCGGCCTGGCCGCCAGTGTCGACCTGATGGCCGCTCGCATTACCGCCGCCCAGTCGTCCGAAGCGACGCTGGCTGCAGACCGCGACCTGTTGACCGAGAAGGTCGAGCGTGCCGAGGCGACAAGGGATGCGGTTCGCACCCTCTACGAAGAACGCCTGTCGTCGCAGCGCATTCGATTGACCCGTATGATCACCGAACTGCGGCAGCTGGCGGCACAGACCGGGTTGACGCCGGACAACGTGTCCTACCCGGAAGAGGACATCGAAGAGTACGGTCTGGTCAAGAAGAGCTTCGTCTTCACTGTCAGTGGCTCGTACCAGAATCTGCGTAGCTTCCTCAATGCCCTGGAGCTGAGCGAGTCCTTCATCACCTTGGAGCGCATCAGCCTCAGTGACGTCGCTGGCTCCGCCCGCGGCTCGCTGCAGATCAGCCTCAGCCTGTCGACCCTCTTCGAGGCAGAAGCGGAAGCGGCCGATGCCCGTGCGGAGGGTGCATCGTGAGCGAGCAAGAGCGTCAACGCCTGCTGCTCGTGCTGCTGGGCATCCTGGTGGTCGTGGCGGCGATCCGCCTGTGGCCGAGTTCGGATGCACCGGAGCCGATATCCCCTTGGGATGCCGTGCTCGACGAGTCCAGCGATGGTGAGACGACGCGCCGGGGCCGGGAAGCTACCAGCAGCGACCCACGCGACATGCCGGTGGAAGTCCTGAACCTGGCCGCGCTGGAGCCCGAGGCCGGCAGCCACACCATCGGACGCAATCCCTGGGACTACTACGCGCCACCGCCACCGCCGCGGCCGCAGCCGGTACAAACCCACACGCGCAGCACGACGCCACCCCCACCGTCTCCGCCGCCACCGCGTGGCCCCAACCTACCGCGGGTCAACGTGCGCTTCCTCGGCTTCTTCGGACCGGAAGGCAACCCGGTGGCCGTGTTCACCGACGGTCAAGAGATCATCAATGCTCGCCGCGGTGACAC
Organism: uncultured bacterium; assembly: GCA_965368975.1. Taxonomy (GTDB): domain Bacteria; phylum Acidobacteriota; class Thermoanaerobaculia; order Multivoradales; family JAHZIX01; genus CBDUPA01. Next base: position 97,714 of record CBDUPA010000004.1, read on the forward strand.
GGTGGGTACAGAGTTCCGCGTGGACACCATCGGGCTGGAGTCCGTAACCTTGAAGTACGTTCGTTTCCCCGACCAGCCCCCGCAGCGCCTGCCCATCGGCGGGTAAGGGCGATGGAGCAAGACATGAGATCGAGAGAATCGCTAGAGGTCGCAATGCATCAGAGTTCCACCTCACGAACCGGTCTGTGGGTGGTTGCCGTGGTAGGCCTGGCCCTCAACCTGCTGGTCATCGGCTGCTCGAGCCACACCTCCTACCGCAAGGCAGAGATCGCGGCGGCCGCGGGAGATTGGGATCAGGCGGTCCTCTTCTACATGGAGGCCGTGGAGCAGGAACCCGAGAACCTGCCGTACCGCTCGGCGTTGCTGCGCGCCAAGATCAGTGCCTCGCAGATGCACTTCGACAAGGGCAAGCGCTACCGTGAGGCCAGTGTTCTCGGCCGCGCTCTGGTCGAGTTCCAGCAGGCGGTACAGCTGGATCCGACCAACCAGTACGCGCAGGCCGAACTGCTGGCGCTGCAGGAGGAGATCCGCGCCCAGGACGACGAGCAAGATCTGGAAACGATCGAGGATCTCAAGCGGCGCACCTCAGGCCAGCGCGCACAGCCGCCGGAGTTCGACCCACGGTCGAAGGAGCCCATCGACTTCAACTTCCCCCGTCCCACCAAGGTGCGGGACATCTACACCGCCCTGGCCGACGCCTACGGCTTCAACGTCCTCTTCGATCCCACCCTCAAGGACACCAACATGACGCTGGTGCTCGAAGACGTGGTGGCCCAGGACGCGCTCGAAGTGGTGATGCGCACGGCGGGTCATTTCTACAAGGTGCAGGACGAGCACACCATCATCGTGGTCCAGGACACGCCGCAGAACCGGCGCAAGTACGAGGATCTGATGGTGCAGACCTTCTTCCTCTCCAACGCCGACATCAAGACCGTGATGACCATGCTGCGCAGCCTGGTCGACGCCAAGAAGATCGCCATCAACGAGCAGCTCAACGCCATCGTGCTGCGCGACACCGCGGACAAGGTCAAGGTCGCAGAGCGCATTATCCAGGCCAACGACAAAGCCAAGGCCGAAGTGGTGGTCGACGTCGAGTTGCTACAGGTCAACTCCAACAAGCTGCGCAACCTGGGCATGCAGCTGGATTCCTACAGCGTTACCCAGAGCCTCGACCTGGGCGGCGACGATGTGCCGCTGCGGTTGTCGGACATCGACGATCTGACGACCAACAACTGGGTCCTGTCGCTGCCCAACTTCATCTACAGCTTCGTCAAGACCAACACCGACGCCCAATTGCTGGCACGGCCGCAGCTGCGCATCACCGAGGGTGAAAAGGCGCGACTGCTGATCGGTGAGCGCGTGCCGATTCCCACGACCACCTTCAACACCTCGAACACCGTTGGCGGCAACATCGTGCCACTGACCACCTTCCAGTACACCGACGTCGGCATCCAGATCCAGATCGAGCCGCGCGTGCACCACAACAAAGAGATCACCCTCAAGGTGACCATCGAGGTGAGCAACATCTCCGGCTTTGTCGAAGGTGGCAATGGCCAGCGTCAGCCGCTGATTGGCACCCGCACCATCGAGTCGACGATCCGCCTGCGCGACGGTGAGACCAACTTCCTCGCCGGCTTGATCCGTACCGAGGAACTAGAGACGGAAAGCGGCATCCCGGGGCTGTCCGACATCCCGGTCCTCGGCCGCCTGTTCTCCAACAACAACCGTGACGACACGCGCACCGACGTCATCCTGACCATGACGCCGCACATCATCCGCACGCCGAGCATCACCGAGGAAGACCTGCTGCCGATCTGGGTCGGTACCGAGCAGCAGATCACCTTCCGCGGCGGCAGCCCGCGTGTCGAGTCGGATGTCGACGGTCCGTTCGATGCCGACGCCAACAACGAACGCGTCCAGCAACTGCTGCGCGAGCGCGCCCAGCGCCTGCCACAGGGCCTGCGTACCTCCGGCGAAGCTCCCGAGGCTGAAGAGCCGCAGGGCATCGACTTGGCGCCCTCCGGCGGCCCGAGCAGTCTGTTCGAGCCCGACGAGCCCGAACCACCGGGCGACTCGGCCGCTCTGGGCTCGCCTGCTTTCCCCGAGGATGTCTATGCCGACGCCCCTGCCGAGACCTTCGTGCTGGCGCCCCTCGGGGCGGGAATCCCCGCCGCGGCCGCACATGATCTGCAGCCGACCAGCGCTGCCCTGGCAGCCAGCCAGACCCATGCGCTGGCCGCCAGTGGTGCCGGTGTCTTCCCCGGGGACGGTCCAGCCGTCCGCCTGCGCTTGACCCCTGGCCGTCTGCAAGTTGCACCGGGGGACCTGTTCGAGGTCACGCTCGTGGCCGAGGCACGCGAGCCCATCTCCCACCTGCCGCTGGAGTTGACCTTCGATCCTCGGCTGTTGGCCTTCGAAGGTGCCGAACGCGGCGAGTTCCTGGGGCCTGAGGGCGAAGCCGTCGTCATGGCCAACGAGACCCAGCCGGGTCGCCTGGTCCTGGGTGCCAGCCGGCTGGGCCAGAATGCTCCGGTCGCCGGCAACGGCGTCGTCGCCCGCGTTCGCTTCCGTGCCCTCGCCGCGGGCATCAGCGACATCGGCTTTCATGACGCCGGAGCTCTTGGCGCCGAGCTGGTACCGCTGACGTCTGTGCGCCTCTTCCCGGCGCGTGTGCTGGTCGACCCCGCGACACCGAGAGCTCCCGAAGGTGAAGAACGTCCGAACGCGCCACGTCCCCAGGAGCCGCGTCCGCAGGGCACTGTCTCCGAGACCTGACGCGCTCGGTCGCACGCAGCAGGAGGTGCAAGCCTGTGACGTGGTCGGGGCTGGTACGTACTAGTCATAGAACCGCAGAGACCCACCAACCATGATCCGCCGCCGACATCCCAAGCAAGCCCCTCGCCACCGCATGCAGGGCATGAGCATGATCGAGATGGTCGTCGTCGCGACCGTGCTACTGATCCTCGCTGGTGTCACTCTGCCGGTAGCCAAATATTCGATCAAGCGCGGCAAGGAGATGGAGCTACGGCTCGCGCTGCGCACCATGCGCAACGCCATCGACGAGCACAAGCGCTACGTCGATGCGGGCTTGTTGCCGACCGACCTCGGTACCGACGGCTACCCCTCCGAACTCGAGGCCCTGCTCGATCCGGTCGACCTGGTAGGCCAGATCGACCGGCAGATCCGCTTTCTGCGCCGCATCCCCATCGACCCGATGACCGGCTCCAACGAGACCTGGATCCTGCTCAGCACCCAGGATGATTCCGAGTCTCAGTTCTGGGGTGGTGAGAACGTCTACGACGTCCGCTCCGGCAGTCGAGGTACCGGCCTGAACGGCATCCCTTACCGAGAATGGTGATTCCCTCATGACCCACGCCACCTGCCAGTCCTCCACCCTCCGCAAGCGCCGCAGTCTCGGCATCGGTGAACGCGGCTTCACCCTGCTCGAACTGATCATCGTCGTCGCCATGATCGGTATCCTGGCGACCATCGCCATCCCGGCCCTGCGGCAGAGCCCGCGGCGTGCCCAGGAAGCCGTCCTGCGCACCAACCTGCATACCCTGCGTGACGTGATCAACCAGCACTTTGCCGACAAGGGCCACTATCCGTCGAGCCTCGAAGCCCTGGTCGACGAGGGGTACGTACGCGATGTTCCGACCGACCCGATGACCAAGAGCAACGAAACCTGGGAAGTCGTCTATGAGACCTTTGACGACGACGAAGAACCGGCCGAGACCGATCTACCCGAGGATGAACAGCCTGGCATCATGGACGTCTATTCCGGCTCCACCAGCACCGCGCTCGACGGGAGTTCCTACAGCGAATGGTGAGACGTGCGTCTTCGCCGCGAGCGGGTTCCAGTTTGCCACGATGGCCGAGGCAGGATGGCTACAACATGGTCATCCTGGTCATCGCCGTCACCCTGCTCACCGTTGCAACCGCCGCCGTCCTGCCCTTGTGGAGCACGGCCATGCAACGCGACAAGGAAGACGAACTGATCTTCCGCGGTCTCCAGTACGCCGAGGCCGTGCGCCTGTTCCAGGCGCGCAACGGCCGCTACCCAGTGCGTCTCGAAGAGCTGATCGAAGTCAAGCCACGCTGTATCCGCCAGCTCTATCCCAACCCCATGTCCGAAGATGGCGAATGGGAACTCGTCTTCGCCAACACTGGTCAGCCGTCCCGGAATCCCCAGTTGACCGTCGGCGGCGATCCCTCCCGCAACCCGCGACCTGACGGCCCGCAACTCGATGCCACTGGCGATGGTCAAGGTCGTCCGACTTCCGCCGAGCAAGACGCTGCAAGCCGTGGCAGCGACCGCGGTGTTGGTGGTCTGAGCGGCACGGGAGGCTCTGGCTCCGGCTTGGGTTCAAACCTGGAGGAGAGTGACCTGCGCGAAAGCCAGAGCGCCTTTGGTGGTGCCGCCGTTGGGGGTAAACGTCAGCGCACTGGCCCGATCATTGGTGTTTTCGCCAAGTCAGACGAGACGTCGATCAAGACCTTCATGGGGCAGCAAACCTACGAGCAGTGGATCTTCACGGTCGAGATGGTCGCCGGTCACTTGGCCCTGCCCGATCGTGCACCCCTGGTGCCGTCTGCCGCGACGCTCGGCCGTCCGTATCTGGACGGCATCGAGCCGTTGATCAAGATTCCGACGCGTCAGGAGGGGCAGGGTGGTGGCGGTCAGGGTGGAGTGCCTGGGCAACCAGGCCCGCCTGGAGCGGGGCAGCCGCTTCAGCCAGGCCAGCCCGGAGCCGCGCCGGGGGGTGGCCGTCCGGCGAATCCCTTTGGTGTGCCCGGTGGACTCCCTGGCCAGCAGCGCCCGGGTCGAGGGTCGTCGGGCCGCGGGGATAGCTGATCCCCTACGGGGCGGCGCTGAACAGGCCGGCGAAGCCCATGAAGGCCATCGACAGGATGCCGGCCATGATCAAGCTCATGGCAGTGCCGCGCAGGATGGAAGGGATCGAGGAGAGTTCGGCTTCTTCGCGCAGGCCGGCCATCAAGACGAGCGCAAGTGTCAGGCCGCCGCCGGCGCCTAGGGCGAAGACGATGCCCTCGAGCACGCCGTACTCGCGGCTGGTCTGGAACAGCGCCAGGGCGAGAATCGCGCAATTGGTGGTGATCAGCGGCAGGAAGATGCCGAGGGCCTGGAACAGCACGGGACTGACCCGCCGGATCACCATCTCGACGAACTGCACGGTGCTGGCGATCACGACGATGAAGCTGATCAGGCGCAGGTAGGGCGCGTACGGCAGCACGAAAGCTTCCAGGAAGGACGCCGCCAGCGAGGTGATCACCATCACGAAGATGTTGGCCATTCCCAGACGCAGGGCGGTCGCCAGGCGTCCCGAGACGCCGAAGAAGGGACACAAGCCGAGGAAGTACGACAACGTAAAGTTGTTCACCAGCAGGGCGCTGACGAAGATCCACAGCAGCTGGCCGGAGTTGTTCATGCCGCCTCCTCCTGGCTCTTGCGCTTATCTTGGCTGGCCCGTTGCGCGTCGGCCGCCTGCTGCAGTCGCCGGGCCGCCTTGTCGCGGGCTTCGCGCAGGCTGGCGAAGAGCAGTAGCAAGAAGCCCAGCATCAGGAAGCCACCCGGCGGCAGGATCATGATCACCCAGGGTTCGAAGTTGGGTCCGAACAGGGATCTACCAAAGAGCGCACCGCTGCCCAGGACCTCGCGCGCACCGCCCAGCACCACCAGGGCGAGGGTGAAGCCGGCCCCCATGCCGGCGGCGTCCGCCAGCGCCGGGCCGATACGCTGCTTGGAGGCGAAGGCTTCCTGGCGACCGAGGATCAGGCAGTTGACCACGATCAGGGAGATGAAGGCGCCGAGCTCGCGGTGGACGTTCGGCACCAGGGCCTGCAACAGCAGGTCGGCGACGGTGACGAAGGTGGCGATGATCAGGATGTAGGTGGAGATGCGTACTGGTCGCGGAATCCAGTGCCGTAGCGCCGACACCAGGAAGCTGGAGCCGACCAGCACGAAGAAGGTGGCGCCGCCCATGGCCAGGCCGTTGACGCCGCTGTTGGTCACCGCCAGGGCTGGGCACATGCCGAGTACCTGGACGAAGACGGGGTTTTCGCGCCACAGGCCCTTGACGAATTCCGAGGTCAGGTCGGGGCGCGGGTCTGGCGGCAGCACCGGCAGCAGGGGTTCACTCATGGTGAACCTCGGGCAGGCGCTCGAGCCATTGGGCGTTGGCACTGTTGATGATCTCGACCACGGCACGCGAGGAAATGGTGGCGCCGCTGATGGCGTCGACCTGGTGCGCGGCCTGGGCGTCGTCCTGCACCAGCTCGACCCGTGGGGACACGGCCAGGTCACGGAAGGCGGCCTGGAAGTCGGGGTCCTTGTAGATGCGGTCACCCAGGCCTGGCGTCTCGCGGCTCTCGAGGATCGCCAGGCCGACGATGCGCCCGCGCTGCGGGTCGTAGCCGTAGAGCAGGCGGATGGTGTCCTGGAAGCCGGCGCCTTCGCCACGAATGGCGTAGCCCACCAGGGTGTCGTCCGCGTAGCCTGCGTAGACCATGGCTGCCGCGGTTGCATCGTCCCCGGTTGGGGCGCCGGATGAGTACTCCAGAACCAAGCGTTCCATGCGCTGGGCGCCGGGCAGCACCTGGAAGACGGCGCGCTCCAGGGCGGCGGCCTGGTTGGCGCGGATGGTCGGCAAGGTGGCCTGGTGCACGGTGGCGATGGTGAGGCCGGAGAACAGGCCGGCGACGGTGAGTGTCGCCACCAGACGTAGAGTGCTCTCGCCCGCTGGGCGCTTCATGGCAGCCCCCGAGCGTGCCCGAAGGCGCGAGGTTGTGTGACCCGCTCGAGCAGCGGCGTGGCCGCGTTCATCAGCAGGATGGCGTACATCACGCCTTCCGGCAGGCCACCCCAGATGCGGATCAGCACCACCAGCAGGCCGATGCCGAGGCCGAAGAACCAGGCACCGCGCGGGGCGAGCGGCGAGGTCACCGGGTCGGTGGCCATGAAGACGGCGCCGAACAGCAGGCCGCCGGAGGCGAGCATGAACCAGGGCGACGGGTAGCGCTCAGCGTCGAGGGCGAAGAACAGGCCGGAGAGGGCGGCGACGGCGAGCAGAATGGCGGTCGGAATGCGCCAGTCGAAGGCGCGCCGCAGCAGCAGCCAGAGGCCACCCAGCAGGATGGCGGCGGCGCTGGTCTCGCCCAGGCTGCCGGCGACGTGCCCCCAGACCAGGTCGGGCAGCGGCGTCGCTTCCTGCGTGAACTTCATCAGGTTCAGCGGCGTCGCGCCGCTCAGGCCGTCTGGCGGCGGTGGTGGGCTGAGGAAGGGCCAGGCGAAGGTGCTGGGCAGCAGGGTCGTGGGGCCGGAGGGTCGCACCCAGGTGGTCAGCGCGGTCGGGAAGGCGGCCTGCAAGAAGGCTCGGCCCACCAAGGCCGGGTTGAAGAGGTTCTGGCCCAGGCCGCCCCACATCAGCTTGCCCATGCCCATACCCACCGCGCCACCCAGGAAGGCCATCCACAGCGGCAGCGAAGGGGGCAGGGTGAGGCCCAGGAGGGCTCCGGTCAGCAAGCCGCTGCCATCGGTGGTGGCACCCGACGTGCCCCACAGGCGTTCGCAACCGACGCTACCGGCGGTGGCCGCCAGCACGACCAGCAGGGCACTGAGACCGAAATTCCACACCGCCACTGCTAGTACTGGCAGCAGGGCCAGCTGCACGTCGGTCATCAGGGCGGGGGTGGTGACCCCTTGGCGCAGGAAGGGCGCCGCCTGGACGATGAGGTGAGGCTGGCGTCGACTCATGCCTTGGTCTCCGATGCCTTCGTCTCCGGGCGTGGCGCGGGCTTTGGAGCCTGACGCGCGCGCAGCTGACCTTTGGCCACCCGGATCAGCTGCACGATCGGGATGTTCGATGGACAGGCGAAGCTGCAGGAGCCGCACTCGACGCAGTCCAGGGTGTGCAGGTCGGCGAGCTCGTCGAGCCGGCCGACGCGCGCCAGGCGTGCCAGGCGCGACGGATTCAGATACTGCGGGCAGGCCTCGACGCAGCGGCCGCAGCGAATGCAGGCATACTCCTTGGCCAGGCGGGCGGTCTCTTCGGTGAACGCCAGGATACCAGAGGTGCCCTTGAGCACCGGTACATCCAGGCTGGCCAGCGGCATGCCCATCATCGGCCCGCCCATGACCACCTCGCGCACCTGCGACTCTAGCCCGCCGCAGTGGTCGAGCAGCGCACGCACCGGCGTGCCCACCGGCACCAGCAGGTTGGCGGGACGGCGCACGCCCGGGCCGGCGACGGTGACGACACGCTCGATCAGCGGCACGCCATGATCGAACCAGCTGGCCAGAGCAGCCATGGTGGCGACGTTGTTGACCAGCATCTCGACGTCCAGCGGCAACTTGCCCGCCGGCACCTCGACGCCGAAGATGGCCTCGATCAGCATCTTCTCGGCGCCCTGCGGGTACTTGACCTCCAGCGGTACCACGCGCACCGGCACCCCGCCGAGGTGGTTGTCGGCGGCGGCCAGCTCGCCGCGCAGCGTGTCGAGGGCGTCCGGCTTGTTGAGCTCGACGCCGATCACCGCTTCCTCGACGCCCAGCCGCTGTGCCAGGATCTCGATGCCGCGCAGGATCTGCCGTGGCTGCTCCACCATCAGCCGGTGGTCGGCGGTCAGGTAGGGTTCGCACTCGCAGCCGTTGATCACTAGGTGACGCAAGCGCTTGCCCTCGGGTAGGCGGTACTTGACGTGCGACGGAAAGGCGGCGCCGCCCATGCCCACCAGGCCGGCATCCTGGACCTGCTGCACGAACTCGTCGGCACTCAGTTCCTGCCAGGGGATCGCTGGACCTTCGGGCGGCTGCTGGTCGGCGAAGGGATCGGCGTCGATCACCAGCGCCGGCTTCCACTGGCCAGCGGGATGATGACGCGGACCCAGTGCACGGACGCGGCCGGTGACCGGGCTGTGCAGGGTGGTGGAGACGAAGCCGTCGGCGGCCGCCACCGGCTGACCGCGCCGGACCTCCTCGCCCGGCTGCACCAGCGGTCGCGCGGGAGCGCCGGCGTGCTGCGACAAGGGCAGGACGTAGCTGTCCACAAACGGCATGCGCTCGATGCGCAGGTGTTCGGTGGCGTCCTTGTGTTCCTGTGGATGGATGCCGTGACGGAAGGTGCGCACCGGCACGCTGCTCATGATGCCTCCTCGCCTTCCAGCATCAGGCTGAGGAAGCGTTGCTTGATGCGCTCGGCGGTGCTGCGCTGCCAGGCTTCGTGTCGCAGGGGGTCATCGGCACCATCTGCAGTGCCGGCATCCTGGGCCGCACCTTGTACGCTCTCCGCCGGGCCGCTCAGCCGGTGCAGCAGCCGCGACGTCGTCAGCTGTTGCTGCAGCGCCGCGGTCAGCTCCGGGGTCGGCTGCTGCTCTGCGAAGTAAGCCGCAAAGCGCTGCTGGCGCTGGGCCCAGTGCACGGCGGCTTGCAAGGTCTCGTCAGCCTCCAGATCACCATTCTCCGTGCTCGCGTGCAGCCGCAGCGTCGAGAACGGGCCTGAGAACACCGGGCCTGGGGACAATGCCGAGCCCGGGCCGGCCTCGCGTTGGAAGAGAGGAAAGACGCGCGAGGTGACGGCTTCCCGGGCTCGGCAGAGGGTTTCCTCGGGGGCAAAACCGTGCCGCGAGGGGCTCGGCGCATAGAGGCGTAGGACGGCGGTTCCGGGGTGGCGCAACACCGTCTCGACGCTGGCCACCAGGTGTTGCGGATGGGCGATCGACGTCTGCGCCAGCGCCGTGTGCGCGCGGCCGAGTAGCAGCGGCATGGGGTCGAGATCGATGGATTGCGGCGGCTGCAAGGTGTCGTGGTCGGTGGCCGGCAGGCCGAGGCGGAGGTCGGCCAGGAGTAGTAGCTTGATCGGGGCGTCGATGGACTGCAGCGCCAGCAGAGCCTCGAACTCGCCCGGCCGCAGCGAAGCTTCGGCGGCGAGCACGAAGAGCGGCGGACACAGGTGACGTTCGTCTGAACTCAGCTGCTGCCAGGGCAGCGAGAGGGGAATCGGGTCGTCCATCTTCACCGTGGACGCATCATCGAGCAGCGTGCGGGCATGGCGCAGCAGGGCCGCGACCTCACCGGTGCGGGTCATCTGGGCTTCGGCCACGCCGCGTGCCAGTGCCGCTACCTCGCCAGGGCCAGCGAAGCTGACCGCGGAGGCGAAGACGTTGTACGGGAAGCGGCCGCTCCACTCGGCCAGGCTGCCGGCGGCGACCACCGCACTCCAGGGGACCGGCGCTCGACGCCACCGGTCCGCGAAGTCGGCGAGTTGGCGTGCCGCGGTGACCAGGCGGCGCAAGTGTGGGATGTCGACCTGCGGCTGCTCCAGCGCTGCCTCGACTTTGGCGCTCAGCTGCGCCAGTTCGGCCTGGGGCGCGGCCAGGGCGTCGAGCCCGCGGGCCAGGGCGTCGAGGTCGCTGTCTGGCAGGGCACCTTCGAGTGTCCGGTGGATGGCGGCCGCTAGCTCGTCGCGCAACTCGTCTAGCTGCTCGTTCCACTGCCTGCGACGCGGCAGCAAGCAGGCGCTGGCGGCACCCAGGACCTGCCGCACGGCGATTGCCTCGCCGCTACCCGCCTCGGCACCCGTGGCGGCCAGGATCCGGCGGTGGTCGGCGGGCAGCAGGGCGGCGGCCAATGGATCGAGTCGTGGCTCGAGCGCGGGCTGTTCGAGCGTGGACTGAGCGAGCGCGTCGGTGTTGAGTGGCGGTAGTGTGTTCAGCAGGTCGACGCGCGTGCGTTCGAGGCTGGCGCGCCCGGCGTCCAGTGGCGCGGCGTTCAACGCCTCGGGCTTGCAGGCGGCGATGCACAGCCCGCAGGCGGTGCAGGCATCCGGGTCGATAGCGAGGCTGAACAGCTGTGGCTTGGGTATGCCTTCGAAGAATGGGGCGTCGAAGAAGCGGGCGGTGCGACCGAGCTGGAGCGTGGCGACCTCGTCGCGCAAATGAGGGAAGGCTTCGCGGATCAACTGCTTGCGCTCGGCGGGCAGCGGGGAAGTCTCGAGCACGCTGCCGAGGGCGGCGTCGAGCAGCGGGCCGGCGGTCGCGCCCGGGTTCGTTTCCGTGCCGGGGTTCTCGCGCAGCGCCGTTTCCAGGCCGCTGGCGAGGGCGCCGAGCACCATGCGCAGGGGCGTCACCGGTTTGCCGGCTTCGCTGGCCCGGCGCAGTCCCAGCTCGAGCAGGGCCTTGGCGGAGAAGACGGCCGGGTGGATCGCGGCTTCCGGACAGACGCTCCAGCAGGCACCGCTACCGGTGCAGCGCGACGAGTCGAGAGCCGGCAGACGGTCGGGGAGCCGGGGTGGTCGCAGGCTGGCGCTCAGCGGTGGTTCGAGTCCCAGGGCCAGGTAGGGGTCGGGAATCAGGTCAGGCGTCGCGATGCGGCTGCGGAAGTCTGGCAAGGGACTGTCGTCCTGGTCCTGGTGAGGGCTGTGCTGGTGCAGGCGACGCGCGGCGGCTGGCAGTGCCGTGGTGGCCGCGGGTTCGGTCGTGGTGGCACGCAGGCCGAGCGGGGCGGCGTCGGGGTAGGAACGCAGCAGGGCGTCGATGGTCGCTTGCCGCTTGGGGTGAGCCTGGAGGTCCGGCGCCAGATCGAGGCCGAGGAAGCGCGGGATCGCCGCGGCAGCTTCCGTCGCCGGCCGTGAGCTACGCTTGCGCTTGCCGTTCGTCGTCGCACGGCTCTGCAGCAGCCGTCGGACGAGCTGTTCCAGGTCGGCAGCCTGCAGCGCCGTGCCGCCGAGGCCGTAGAGCACGCTGTGCAGGGTGGGGGCGTCGGCGGCGCGGGAACCCCTCTCATGAACCCCGCCCAGCACCCTACCCACCGCCGCTTGCAGCTGTTGGGTCAGGGGACCCTCGAGGGTCGCGGTCACTGGCGTACGTTCGAGCACCGCTACGTGAGCAACGCCTGCCTGTGCCGCTGCGGTCAGAGCCTCGACCATCTCCGCGTCCGGGAAGGGGCTGAGCAGGTGCAGGCCGAGTACGCCGAGCCGGACACGTTCCTTGGCAGGGCGCTCCGCTAGATGATCCGCCAGCGCGCGCGCGCCCGCGATCGCCGTGCCCATCGCCACCACCGCGACCTCGGCGTCCTCGAGTCGGTATCGACTCACCGGGCCGTGGTCGCGGCCGGTCCGCTCGGCCAGCCGCTGGCAGGCCCGGTCGAAGGCGGGGCGCAGCCCTGGCCGCAGGTAGACGGAGCGTGCGGCTACAGCGGCGGCGAAGCTCTCGGCGCTGGCGGGACCGGCGGCGGCGGTCGGCTGCTCGCTGTCGTGCCAGCGCGGTACCCGCCGTCGATGGCGACCGAAGATCAGTCGCTGGGCCTCGTCCGGCGGATGGATGAGCTCCTCGGGGCGCCCTAGCAGTTCGCGCAGCAGAGCGGCGGCCGGCAGTTCGACGTCGACCGGCTGGCGGGCGATCTCAGGGTCGAGGGCGATCACCACGGGGGTCAGGGCTTGCTCGGCCAGCTGTCGCCCGAGCACGGCGAAGTCGATCACTTGCTGGGTGTCGGCCGCGACCAAGGTCACCGCGCCACTGCCGGCCGCGGCATGCCAGGAGTGATGACCGGCGGCGGTGGGCGCAACGTCCGTGCCACCCGGTTCCAGGCCCAGGTAGGCCAGCAGCGGTAGACTTTGAGACGCTGCGGCGGCCAGCGAGGCTCGATCCGAGCCGTGGGGATCGAGGACGGCGGTGGCCCGACGGCCGCCCAGGGCGAGACCGACGGCGCGGGCCAGATCTGCCGGGCCATGGCTCGCTTCGGGCGCCACCGCGGCTTCCATCAGGGCCACCGCGGCAGCGCCGTCCAGCCTGCGCGGTAGTCCTTCGGCGAGCGGGATGTGGTTCGTCGTCGGGTCGAGCCCGAGCAGGCGACGGACCCAGGGGCGGCGCAGTGCGGCGTTCCAATCAGGCATGGGCTCCGACCTCCTCCCGCGGAGCTTGCGGTGGTGGCTCGACCTCCTGCAGTTCCAGGAACTGTGCCCCCTCGACCCAGCGGATAGCGCCGGTGGGGCAGCGCCAGGTCGCCGCTGGCGTCGCCGGGCCGCCGGCACCGTAGTCCACCACGGGCAAGCCGTCCTGCATGCGGATCAGGCCAGCCGGTGCGTCCTGGGCGCAGCGGCCGCAGGCGTCGCAGGCCACGGTGCACAGGCGGCGGGCCTGCTCGGCCTCGAGCGGCGCTCGGCACTGCACGATCAGGTGGTGCGACAGCGGCAGGATCTCGAACAGGTCGCGTGGGCAGGCGTCGACGCAATCACCGCAGGCGGTGCACTTGTCGACATCGACCTCCGGCAGCTTCCAGGCGTTCATGTGGATGGCCCCGAAGGTGCAGGCGACGTCGCAGTCCGCGTGCCCCAGGCATCCCCACGAACACTCCAGGCCGCCGCCGCCCACCAGGTGCGCGGCGCGGCAGGAGTCGAAACCCTGGTAGGCCGCGACTTGCAGGGCACGGCCGACGCCACCGGCGCAGTGCAGGCGGGCGACGCGCTTCTCTTCGGCGCCGACCTCGATGCCCAGCAGGGCCGCGATGGCGTCCAGCTGTGGCCGGGTCGACACCGTGCACTTCGAGGGAGCCACGTCACCGTGCAGCAGTTTCTCGGCCAGGCCACGACAGCCGGGTTCGCCGCAGGCGCCGCAATTGGTGCCGGGCAGCATCTCGACCACCGCTTCCAGTCGTGGATCTTCCTCCACCGCCAGGAAGCGATGCGCCAGCGCCAGGGCGAGCCCGAAGGCCAGGCCGAGGCCCGCCATGATCGCCGCCGCTGTCAGCATTCCCGACATCGTGACCTCCTGGCCCCTACTGGAAAGGCTGCGCGCGGCGCACCCATTCTTCGAGGCCCGGCTCGTCGGGGTCGAGCGGGGTACCCGGGTGGATGATCTTTGCCGTACAGCGTTCGGCGGCCTTGACCAGCTGCTGGAAGGTGCCGGCGCTGGCGTCCGCAATGTAGGCCTGCTTGTTCTCGTCGTAGGCGAACATCGCGGAGTTGATCTGAATGCACTCGTTGCAGCTCGTGCACAGGGGAGAGTCGATGTAGGCCTCGAGTGTGGCGGTGTTGGCCTTGGAGGGGGCGACGGGGGGAGCGCTCGGGTTTGGCTTGCTCGGGGTTGGCTCCTTCGATTCGCTCGGAGCCGGAGCCGTCTCGGTGGCTTTGGGCTCGGCGAGCGGGACGGCCGCCCGGGATGCCGACGACGCTGGAAACGACGCAGCCGAGGCGGAGGGGGTGGCTTCGCGCAGCAAGGCGGTGGTGAGACGCTCGGCGAGCTGCTCGGCGGTTTGTCGGCGACCGCGCGCCAGCTCGTCGGCGTGCTGTGCTTCGAGGCGTGCGCGCTCGTCGCGGCGGGCCAGCTCGACCGCGCGCTCCACGTACTCGCTGCGCGTGCCGGCCATCTCCTGCAGCGTGCGCCAGTAGTCCAGGCGATCACGGCAGGTGGTGGCCAGGGTGCGGGGAACCAGGGCTCGCCGCAGCGTGCTGTCCGCGTCCACTACCCAGACGAACGGCAGACGCCGCAGTGCGTCTTCTTCGTCCAGCGTCAGCCAGGACGCCAGCTCCAGGAGGGCGTCGTCGTGGCAGCCGGCGGGTAGCAGCCGCAGGCGGCGGGCCACGGCCGGGTCGAGGAGCGCGAAGTCGACGTAGGTGAAGGTCAACCGCAGCTGGTCCTCTTCGCCCTGCGTGTCCACCACCGCCAGGTCGTACGCTGGCCAGTCTTGCTCAGCGGCCGGATTGCCTCCGAAGTCCATGCGCTGAGCCCAGCTGGTGCCCGCTTCCGGGTCATAGAGGAAGAGCGGGTGGGCACGGCCGTCCAGGGCACCACCGCTGCACAGCCAAGGAGGAAGGTCTGCGGCCGCGACCGGCGACGTGCCGATCACGTGCAGGGCGGTGCGGTGGCGCTCGGCGGCCCGCAGGAAGCCGTGGATGCTGTGCAGGGGACGCAGGGCCAGGGTTTGATGTACCAGCGCCTCGCGGTGGCTGAGGCCGAAGTAGGCGAGCTCGAGGCGGAAGCCTTCCCAGGTCTCGGCAGGGAATGGCTCTTGAGAAGAGGGCTCGGGCGCCTGCAGGTGGCTGCGACGACTCGGGTCGACCTCGACCAGGATCTGGATCGGGCGTCCGGAGAGCAGCAGCTGCGACAGCGACGCCAGAGTGCTGCCGTCGAGCTGCTCGGCGTCGAGACGGACCGCCAGCGCCGGCAGCAGGCGGGCCTCCTCGTCCGAGAAGGCGCGCCAGTCGAAGTGCCGCAGCCAGGGCGTGTGGATCTCGCTCTCGTAGTCACCGGCCAGTTCCAGGCGAGCGGTGCGAGCGGCGCGCAGGATGCGCGTCAGTCGGGACGCCTCGCGATCAAAGGCGGCGGCGGCGGCGCCGCATGGGTCGTCGGCCCGTTGCACGGCCCAACCGGCGGTCTCGGTCAACGGGGGGGGCTGCGCCGAGGCTTGCGCTGACACGAAGAGCCTCGGCGGCGATGGCTCGCTGAACTCGAGCAGCGCGGCGTGAGTGTCCTCCAGTCGCTGGCGACGGCCGTGATCGTTCGCGCTGTGTCCCTCGTGCTCATGAGCCAGACGCTGGTGCAGAGCGCTGGTGTCCAGGAAGCGCGTTCCGAAGGCGCCGAGTGCGCCTTCTTCGTCATGCTTGCCGTTGTCGGCGTCGCCGGTCGCACCAGCGTTGCCGTTCGCGCCGGCCTCGCCGCTACGCCGGCGCGCTTCGGCGAGCAGACCGGCCAGCTTCTCTACCCAGCCGCGCACCTGCAGGCGCAGGCGGGCCCAGGTCGCTACCTGGCGCTGCTGCAGTACGGCCCGCAACAGGTGCAACGGAACCTCGTCGTCGGCCCCGAGCCAGACACCGTCCTCGGGTACGGCCTCGAGCAAGCGCTGCAGATCAGCCTGTAGCTGCTCGCGGACCGCCGCCGCAGGATCCAAGTCTTGCACCATGGTGTCCGCCGCGCTCCGCAGTAGCGGCCTGGCGGCGGTGGGTTGTGGCAGTAGCAGGTCAGCCATGTAGCGTTCCAGGCGTTGCACGTTGTCGCGCAGCGGGCCGGCGCTGATGCCGGCGTGGCGCAGCGCCCGCCCCAGCAGTTCGGCGGGCGACAGGCAGAGGATCGGCTCGCTGCTCTCTTCACCCGCCGCGGCCAGGAAGAGTGGGAAATCGCTGCGCAGCTGGACACCGTGGCGGAAGGGGCTGAACAGGGCCGGCCAGCAGGCCGTGGCCGGGTCGCCCGGCTCGGCCAGGGTCGGAGCCTCGTCGGAGAGGCCGAGGTGGAACGCACGCAGCGCGCGCACCTGGGTACGCTCGAGCGTCTCCTGGTCGGCGGGTAGCGTTGGTTTCAAGTTGGCAGCATCCATCGCGTCT
Organism: uncultured bacterium; assembly: GCA_965368975.1. GTDB lineage: Bacteria > Acidobacteriota > Thermoanaerobaculia > Multivoradales > JAHZIX01 > CBDUPA01. The sequence continues at coordinate 114,045 of CBDUPA010000004.1, forward strand.
TTCCACTCAGATGACGAACTTGTCGAGAACGCGCTCCAGCCCTTCGAGTTTCTCGGTCTGGCTCATGTCGAGCCCGCGCACGGTGGTCTCGTCGTAACAGGGCGCTTGTGCGTTGCGGTACAGGAGGCCGATCGATACCGGATCGGTACCCTCCGCGTAGCGGCGGGCGGCTTCCAGGTCCGCGGGGTCGTGTTCAGCCTTCTTCTTGTATAGCCGCCCGACCGGCTCGTCGACCGGGATGCCGTCTTCGTGGACCAGCAGTTGCAAGCGATCTGGGTCGTTGCGTAGCTCCAGCAACACGTCGTCGGTGTAGGTGGGGCAGCGCTGCAGGATGTGGACGAAGGCGAGGCCCGGATGGTCGGCGGCCAGGCGCAGGGTCTGGTAGAGGTGCATCGGATTCCAGTCGACGCTGCGCGCGACGAAGGAGACGTTGCACAAGCCGAGCGCGACCAGCGCCGGATTGAGCGGCGGCAACAGGGCACCGCCGGGGTGGGTGTTGGTGTGGTACCCGATTGGCGTGGTGGGCGAAGTCTGCTTCTTGGTCAGGCCGTAGATGTTGTTGTCGAACAGCATCACCGTCATGCGGCAGTTGTAGCGCAGCGCGTGCACCCAGTGGCCAGCGCCGATCGAGCAGCAGTCGCCGTCGCCGGTGGCGACGAAGATGTGCAGATCGGGCCGACGGCTGCGAATACCCGCGGCCACTGGCAGCGGCCGGCCGTGCAGACCGTGGAAGCCGTAGGAGTGCATGTAGTGGGGGAAGCGACTCGAGCAGCCGATGCCGGACACCGCCACCAGCTTCTCGGGTGGGATCTGCTGGTCACGGCAGATGCGCTGCACCGCGGATAGCACCGCGTGGTCGCCGCAGGCCGGGCACCAGCGTGCTACGCCGCCGTCGTAGTTCTCGAGGGTGAAGTAGCGGTCGGGGACCTCGAAGGCCCAGTCGCTGTTCATGCCGAACATGCTGCCTCCTCACCGCGTTGCAGGCGGCGTTCGAGTTCGCGGACGATTGCGCGAGGGGGAATCGGCTGGCCGTGGACCACGGACCAGCAGCCGATGTCGTGCAGGGTGTGCTCGCGTAGTAGTCGCGCCAGCTGGCCGCTACGCCGGTATTCGGCAGGGATGCCGCTGTCCGCGGTGTCGCTGTAGTTCATCTCGATCGTCATCACCTGGGTGAAGCGATCGAAGATGCCAGCCAGACCGGGCTCCAGCGGCGACAGGAAGCGCAGGTGCAGCGAGGAGACCTTGTGGCCGGCCTCGCGCAGCTGGTCGACGGCCTCCTCGAGCGCACCCAGGGTCGAGCCCCAACCCACCACCAGCAGATCGCCCTCGGGGTCCCCGTGGAGCGCCGGCGGCTTGAGCGTCGAGGCCAGGGTGGCCAGCTTGCGGCTACGCATGGCGCAACCGCGCTGGTTGCTCTCTGGGTCGTAGGCGACCTTGCCCAGGCGCGTGTGTGCCAGGCCGGTGAGCACGTACTCGCCACCGCGCTGCCCGGGGATCGGTCGTTGCGACAGGCCGGTCTCGGCATCCCAGTCGTAGGGTGCCACATCCTGCGGCCAGGGCGATTGGTCGACCGGCGGTGACAGCCACTCGGCGCTCGGTCGCGGACGCGGGAAAGGCTGGACGCCGGTGGCCAGGTTGGCGTCGGTGAGCACGAAGACCGGTGTGCGGAAGTCTTCCGCCAGGCGTCGCGCCAGCACCATGAAGTGGAAACACTCCTCGATCGTCGCCGGCGCCAGCACCACTTTGGGGGCGTCGCCCGGCGTGCCGTGCAGCACTGCCAGCAGGTCTGCTTGCTCGACCTTGGTCGGCAACCCGGTAGACGGGCCCCCGCGCTGCACCAGCAGTACCACCAGCGGCAACTCGGCCATCACCGCGAGGCCGATGAACTCGGTCTTCAACGCCAGGCCCGGGCCGGAGGTGATGGTGCAAGCGGTCTTGCCGGCATAGCTGGCCCCCAGGGCGTAGCCGATGGCGGCGATCTCGTCCTCCGCCTGGTGCACGATACCGCCCACCGCGGGGAAGGCGGCGGCCAGGAAGTGCGAAACCGACGTCGCCGGGGTGATCGGATACATCGCCACCACCTCGATTCCCGCGGCCATGATGCCCAGACCTGCAGCCTGGTTTCCGTTCATCACCACCAGTTCCTGTTCGGTCGGCCGGGGTGGCACCTCGAAGCGCAGGTCGAGGCGTTCGGCGGCGAAGGACCAGCCAGCGCGCACTAGATCCTGGTTGGTCTCGACCACCTGCTCGCCCTTGCGTGCGAAGACGGCCTTCACCTCGTGCAGCGCCTTGTCCAGGTCGCGGCCGTAGATCTGGCACAGCACGCCGAGCACGAACATGTTGCGACCGACGCGGGCGTCGCCGGCAATCTCGGCGCAGGCCTCCTGCAGCGCCACCTCGATCACGTGTAGCCCGCGTTCCTGGAAGCTGGCCAGGGCCTCGGCATATTGCTGCCGGATCTCCTCCTGCGGGTCTTGCGCCCAGCTGCTCTCTAGCAGGATGACGGTGCCTTCGCGGTAGGCTTCCTGGGCGATGCGGCCGTAGATCACTTGCTCGTTGAACGCGACCACCAAGTCTGCCTCGTCGCCCAGGTTGGTCACCTTGCGGTCGGCGAAGCGTACTCGGATGCCGCTGGCTCCCGCCCGCGAGCGTGCCGGCGGCTTGATTTCGGCGGGAATGATTTCCACCGTCCAGACGCCGTTGCCCATCTTGGCGCAGACGGTGCCGAAGATCTGTCCGGCCTTCTGCGCACCTTCGCCCGAGTCACTGACGATTTCGACGATCGCCTGGTGTACGCGGGCCCTCTCTTGGACTCCTGCCGGAGTCGAGACTGCAGTACCCATGGTCCATGCCTCCCGTCAGGCACAGGAGCGACGTCAGTCGCCGGTGCCAAGATCCGTGTAGACAGAGTCGAGGAACAACTCGGTCTCCTCTACCTCGTGGGCATGGAGACGCTGTGCCAGGTCGGCGACGCCGCTGAGCAAGTCGGCCATCGGGCCGTTGCTGAGGGCGCGGGCGCTGCCCAACAAGTGGTCGAGATCACCGAGGAACTGTCGATGCTCCTCGAAGAGGTGCTCCACTGAGGGCAGTAATTGCGGTGTCGATCGACCGACGGCAGCGCTCAGACCATCCTCGGCCTCCTCGGTCTCGAAGTGGGCGCGCAGCAGGGTCTGCAACTTCTCGAGATCCTCGGCCAGACGACCGGGGGCGTCGAGTTGCACGATCTCGTCGAGCAGGGCCGAGAGGGCCGCATGCTCGTCGGCAATACGAGTCTTGGCCGCAGCGGTAACCGCGGACTCTCTCTCTTCACTATTCGGCATCAGGGGCCTCTCTTCCATTGCCTTGTGCCGGGTTGGCCCACCGTGTGGAGGTGGGCGTCTCCTGAAGCTCTGGAAGTGATGATGCCGTCGAGTTGGGACGTTGGCTATACCTGCCGGGGTGGTTCGGACGTTCTGGGCACTGTCCGAACAGGTGGCTCGCGCCTCGACAGGGCCAGCTGATCACGCCAAGCGATTCTTGGTGCCGCTCACTCCCCATCTGGGTAGTCTGGTCCACCGTCGTCAGTGATATTCTCGCGCCATGGACAAGGAAAAAGTTGCCCGTGACGTACTTTCCCAGTTGAGTGGCGTCGACGCCGCCAAGATCGAGCCGAAGATGGACCTGGTTGCTGACCTGGGGATCGACTCTCCGAAAGCTCTGCAACTGCTCGTCGAGCTGGAAGACCGCTTGAGCATCGAGATCAGCGACGAGGCGGCGGCTCGGATGGACACGGCGGGCGATATCTTCGACTTCTTAGCGACCGCGTGAGCGAAGGCGCTTCTTCACAAACCCTCTGGCAACAGCAGCTGAAGAGCCGGCTCGTCGCGACGCTAATCCGTTGGGTGGTCCAACTGGTCGGACTCACCTGCCGCTATCGGTTTGTCAGTGGTGCCGAGCACCTGCAGCTGTGGCGCTACAGTGGACGACCTGCGGTGTTCAGTTGCTGGCACAATCGGGTGTTCTTCTGTGCCGATTTCTTGCGCCGTCGGCTGATCCGGCAGGGCATGCCGCTGTCGATCTTGGTGAGCCACTCCCGCGACGGTGAGATCGGGGCGCGGCTGGCGCAGGCCTGGGGGGCACGGGTGGTCCGTGGATCGACGTCGCGGGGTGGGTCGGCAGGCTTGCGCAAGATTTACCGCGCGGTGATCCAGGACGGGGTCTCGTCGGTGACCCTGCCGGACGGGCCGCGAGGGCCCCTCTACGAGGCCCAGGGCGGGGCGGTGGTGCTGGCGCAGATGTGCGGCATTCCGATCGTGCCGCTGGCGTTCGCGGCTCGACGCTTCTGGCGGCTGCGATCATGGGATCGCATCTTCATCCCCAAGCCGTTCACTCGCATCGACGTGGTGGTCGGCGAACCATTGGAGGTGCCGCGGCAGTTGGCGGAGGGGGAGCTGGATGTCTGGCGGCTGCGGCTGCAAGATGCGCTGAACGATTGCACGCGGACAGCGGATGGACCCGGCACGGATGTGCCCGGCGTGGATGTGCCCGGCGTGGATGTACCTGTGGAGAAACAGGGCACGGATGTGCCGTGAGCAGCGACACGCAGCTTGAGTGTGCCAGAATGAACGCAGAACTCGCGTTGATGACCAAGAGGAGGGAGCCATGAGCGAGCGCGAAGAAACGCAGAATCTATTCGAGAGCTGGAACCGGGAAACGCTGCTGGAGGAGTATGTGCAGCGGCGCGACGACTATCTGCCGGACGCTCAGGAGATGCTGCACGACGAGCTGCGCCGCCGCGGCACCAGCGACGAGGAGATCAGTGCCGCCGAGCGGGCCTACAACGAGGGACTGGAAGGACACCCGCTGGCCGACGAGGCGTTGGTGGTGGTCGAGACGTACGACGACATGGTGTATGCGACGGCGGCTCGCGATCTGCTACAACAGCACGACATCCCGTCGCTGCTGCATGGCTCGGATCACATGCTCTTCGGGCCAGGTTTGCTGCGGGTCGGTCCAGACCCGATCACACTGAAGGTGGCCGAGCACACCGAGGCGAAGGCCAGGCAGGTGCTGAGCGAGATGGCTCCGCAGGAGAGCGACGCCTCGGAGGGCGCCGAGAACGACGACGCGGCTTGACGTCGAAGACGTAACTACACAGTTACTACCGCCGGCGCGCAGGGCGCGATACACTACGCGGTCCCATGGATTCCCACTTGACTTCCGCTCTCCACCGGCGCCTGCGGGACAGCGAGCCGTACCGCGCGCTGGCCGGGACGTTGCGCGATACCTTCAGTGCTGTCGATGTGCAGCGTCTGCCGCTGCCGGCTGCGGCGTGGGCAGGAGAACTGCTCGGGCGCGACCTGGACCGTCCGCTGCTGGTGGTGGTGCCACGAGAGGCCGATGCACTCGCCTGGCTGGAGGCGGCGCGTCTCTTTGCCGCTGATGTTTCGGCCGAGGCTGGGAAGGGGGCGGACGGGGGGACGGCGGTCTACTTCCCGGCTCCGTCGCTGAGTCCGTACCAGGAGGCGGATACCTCGTTGCCGGTACGAGCGCAAGAAGCTGTGGCGCTCGAGCGGATCTTGGGTGGTGGTGTGCGGACGGTCGTGTGTACGCCGCGCGCGCTGTTCCGGCGCCTGCCAGCGGCGCGGGAACTGCGGTCGGCCGCGGTCGACTTGGTGGTCGACGAGGAATTGCCGATCGAGCTGCTGAGCGAACACCTGCTGCGGTACGGCTACCAGCGCACGGACCTGGTCACCGAGGTCGGCGAGTTCGCGGTACGCGGTGGGGTGTTCGACCTCTTTCCACCGGGGCAGGAACTACCGGTGCGCCTCGACCTCTTTGGCGACACGATAGAGTCGATCCGCAGCTTCGACCCTGACAGCCAGCGCTCGGAGGATCGTCTGACTGCGGTGCGCGCGGTACCGCTGGCACTGCAGCCGGTCGACCACGATGCGGCGCGGCGGCTGCGCGTTGAGCTGGCGCGGCGGCAGGGGCCGGAAGTGAGCCCCGAAGCGGCGGCCCGCTTGCGAGATCTCGAGGAGCGTGGACGCTTTCCCGGTTGGGAGAACTACCTGCCGGTGCTGCACGGGGACACCGGTACCGAGGCGAGTGTTTCGCTGCCCTCGCTTCTCGGCACCGCCTTGACGGTGCTGGTGGAGCCCGGCGCGTTGGTGCAGGAGGCCGATCACCATCGCGACACGTTGGTCGAGGAGTACGAGACGCGGCTGCGCGAGCATCGCCTGGCGGCAGCCCCCGAGGAGCTGGAATTCAGCCTCGACGCCGTGCTCGACGTGTTGAGTCGTGCGCGGCTGCGGCTACAGCCTCTCATCGGAGGTGGACAGCTCAGTGCCGCGGGCGCTGGTGCAGCAGGTGGGGGGGCCGCCGAGGCGGTCGAGGTCGACTTTGGCGCCATGCTGACGGATTCGTTCCACGGGCAGCTGCCGCGCTTCGCCACCGACGTGCGCACGGCTGGTGAGCGCGGGGAGCGGGCGGTGGTCGTGGTCACCCCGGAACATCGGCCGCGCCTGACCGAGTTGCTCGAAGGTCGCGAACTCAGCGTCGGCAGCGATGGCCTGCAGCTGGTCGAGGGCGAGCTGCAGCGCGGCTTCCGCCTGCCGGCGGTGGGCGTATCGTTCTACGGCGAGAGCCAGCTCTTCCCGCGTGTCGCCCCGGCGATCCGGCGGCGTTCCAAGGTGCGCTACGGACCCTTCATCTCGAGCCTGCGCGACCTCAAGGTCGGGGATCACGTCGTGCACGTAGATCACGGCATCGGCCGTTTCGCCGCGTTACGCGCGATCCGTCCCGAGGGTTCCGACGGAGGACCCCTGCCGCCTTCTCTGCAGGGGCTGAAGTCAGAGGCTGAGGCGGTCGAGGTGATGGAGATCGTCTACAACAGCGGCCGGACGCTGCTGTTGCCGCTGTCGCGCCTCGACCAGGTCCAGAAGTACAGTGGCATCGAAGGCTCGGCGCCGCGCCTCGACTCCCTGGGAGGTACTTCCTGGAACAAGACCAAGTCCAAGGTGCGCAAGAGCCTGCGCCAGATGGCCGGGCAGCTGCTCAAGCTGTACGCCGAGCGGCAGCTGGCCGAGGCGCCGGTCATGGCCCAGGAAAGCGACCTACAGCGCCAGTTCGGGGCTGCCTTCGCCTATGACGAGACCGGCGACCAGTTGGAGGCGATTCGCGAGATCGGTGAGGACCTGCAGCGCAAGCGGCCCATGGACCGGTTGCTGTGCGGTGATGTTGGCTACGGCAAGACAGAAGTGGCCATGCGCGCCGCCTTCAAGGTGGTTGACAGCGGTTTCCAGGTAGCGGTGCTGGCACCGACGACGATCCTGGCGGATCAGCACTTGGAGACCTTCCGCAAGCGCTTTGCCGGCTTCCCCGTGACCATCGACATGGTGTCGCGCTTCCGCAGCAACGCTGAGATGAAGGTGATTGCCGACAAGGTCGCGGCCGGCACGATCGATGTGCTGGTCGGCACCCACCGCCTGCTCAGCAAGGATCTGGAGTTCAAGAAGCTCGGCTTGCTGATCGTCGACGAAGAGCAGCGCTTCGGTGTGGCGCAGAAGGAGAAGCTGAAGCAGCTGAAGAAGGACGTACACGTCCTGGCGATGTCGGCGACGCCGGTTCCGCGCACCTTGCAGCTGTCCCTGGCCGGTGTGCGGGACCTGTCGGTGATCGAGACGCCGCCCAAGGACCGCATGGCGGTCGAGACGACGATCCTGCCGTTCACGCCCGAGTTGGTGCGCGAGGCGGTCGAGTTCGAACTGGAGCGCGGTGGCCAGGTCTATTACGTGTACAACCGCGTCGAATCGATCGAGAATATGCTCACCTGGCTCAAAGAGATCGTGCCGCAGGCGCGCATCACCGTCGGTCACGGGCAGCTCGATGAGCGAGAGCTGGCGCGCCGCATGCACGCCTTTACCGACCATCAGTACGACATTCTGTTGGCCAGCACTATCATCGAGAACGGTATCGATATCCCCAATGTCAACACGATGATCGTGCACCAAGCCGAGCGCTTTGGTCTGTCGCAGCTCTACCAGCTGCGTGGCCGGGTCGGGCGTAGCAACCAACTCGCGTACTGCTACCTGCTGGTGGCGCAGGACAAGATCCTGACCGAGCTGGCGCGCAAGCGCCTGGCAGCGATCCGCGAGTTCACGGACTTGGGCGCTGGATTCCGCATTGCCGCCCGCGATCTCGAGATCCGTGGTGCCGGCAATCTGCTGGGGTCCGAACAGAGCGGGCATATCGCAGCTGTTGGCATCGAGACCTATCTCAAGATGCTCGAAGATGCGGTGCGCGAACTGCGCGGCGAGGCGGTGAGCGAAGCGCCGTCCACCACGATGGATCTGCCGGTGCCGATGTCGATTCCCGAGGAGTACGTGCAGGACGCCAATTTGCGCATGGAGGTCTACCGCAAGGTGGCCGCTGGCGAGAGTTCCGAGGCCGACCTGCTGGCCGAGCTGACCGACCGCTTCGGGGCGCCACCGCCGTCGGTCCACACCTTGCTCAAGGCGGCGGAGGTGAAGCGACGAGCCGAGGTGCTGCGGGTACAGGCGTTGTCGGTGCAGAAGGGCACGCTCACCCTGCGCCTGCGTCAGGATACGCGCGTCGACCTCGAATCTCTGATCGCGTTGGTGTCGCAGCACAAGGGCGCGAGCTTCAGTCCGAGCGGCGCCCTGTCGCTGCCGGCAGCGGCTGGAGCCGAGGTGTTGCCACAGATCTTGGGGTTGTTCGATGAGCTGGATACGGGCGAGGTGGAGTCCCAGCAAGCGAAGGCGATGGAGGTGGCGTCGTGAGACGTTCAGGTCTGGGTAGGACGGCAGGACGTATGACTGTCCTCGCGCTCGCCCTCACCCTCGCCTGCCAGCCTTCGCCGCCCACGACCGATGCCATCGCACAGATCGGTCAGGACGATATCCCGTACTCACGCTTTCGCGAGTATCTGGAGCACAATCTGGGCGGTGAAGACGTCGACGTCAGTGCCACCGTACAATCGCGGATGCTCGACGGTTTGTTGCAGGAGGAGCTCTTGCTGCGCTTGGCCCAGGATGAAGGCTTGATTACCGAGCAAGCGGCGTACCGACTGGCTGTCGAGGCTTTGCTCGAGCGCGAAGTGCCGGAGATCTTGCCGGAGACCCTTGTGCGCGGGTACTACGATGCCCATCGGGCCGAGTTCGAGCGTCCGGAGCGCCTGCACCTGCGCCAGGTCCTGGTCGAGGAGCGGGCACAGGCAGATGCGGCACTGCAAGCCCTGCGCGGCGGCAGCGACTTCGCCGAGGTGGCGGCGGAGTACTCGATCGATCCGAGTGGTCCTTATGGCGGTGACCAAGGTGAGCTGGGGCGCGAGGATCTGCCGCCCGACTTTGTGGATGCGGTGTTCGCGCTAGAAGTGGGCCAGATCAGTGATGTCTTCACCACCGACTACGGCTTTTTCATCTTCCAGATCACCGATCGCCAGCCGGCGCAGCGCATGTCGTTCGGGCAGGTCGAGCCAGAGATCCGGCGGCGGCTGCGCGAGCAGCGGCTGGCCGAGGGGCTGGTTCGCCTGGTCGAGCGCGCCAAGGGGCGCTACAATGTCCGCTTGTATGAACAGAATCTGCCTTTCGACTATCGAGGTCCCTACCGTGATGAACCGTCTCCCAGCTCCGCGACAGCCCCTCCGAGCCAACCCTAGTCCCAACCCGTGGGCTCACCGCGGTGTGCGGATCCTACTGGCGGCGGTGCTGTGTCTCCCCGCCGTGCTGATGCCGCGTCCGGCCGAGGCCGAGGTGATCAACGAGATCGTGCTGCGCATCAACGATCGCTTCGCCACGCTCTATGACTATCTGGAGCTGCGCGGTGAGATGCGTATGGACCTCCTGCGCAGCGACATCGCGCCCGAGGAGCAGGCGCGGCGCCTGGGACAAGTGCCGCAGATGGTGATGCGCAGCATGTTCCAGGACATGTTGCTGCTCTCTCGCGCCGACCAACTCCAGGTCTTCGTGTCGCAGGAAGAGATCGACAACGAGATCCTGCGCATGCGCGCCGACTTCGGCATCTCCAGCGAGGACGAGTTCCTGCAGGCGCTGGCGCAGAGTGGCATCACGCTGGCCAAGCTGCGCCAGCAGGTCGAGAACAATCTGATGATGCGGCAGGTGATCGGACGCGAGGTGCAGAGCCAGCTGGAAGTCGAGGACGACGAGTTGCGCCGCTTCTATCGCGACAATCCAGACCTCTTCGAGGTCGATGAGCAGCGCCGGGCCAAGGAGATCGTCGTGCTCGAGAGCAGCAACTTGGATGCCGACGGGCGACGGGTGCTGGCCGAGGGCCTCTACCAGAGGCTGACCGACGGGGAGAGCCTGGCGGCAGTGGTCGATGAGTACGCGCCGGACGGCCGGGTGAGCAGTGTCATCCACCTGGATTGGGTCAACCCGGGGGATCTCGACTCGGCGCTCGAGGGCGCGCTCTGGGACCTGAGTCCAGGCCAATACAGCCGGCCCGTGAGTGCCCGTGGCGGCCTGCACATCCTGCAGTTGCTGGATGTCAAGGAAGCCACGATGCGGCCTTTCGACGAGGTCAAGGATTGGATCCGCGCCAACCTGCAGAATGAGCGCTACAGCGAGATCTTCGCTGACTACGTGCGCGACTTGGAACAGACGGCGTACATCGTTGACCAGGCGCCAGAAGAGGCCGCGGGCTACCGCACGGAAGCGCCGCAGGGGCCGGTGACACGGGATCCGTTCCAGATCCGCGGAGAGGACGCGAGCGGTCGCTTGACGCCGCCTGCCGCAATCGAGCCCGCCCCGATCGAGCCAGCTCCAGGCGAGCCCGCTCCAGCGCAGGAATCCGCTGCCGACACCGAAGATGCCGGCAGCGGAGGCCGCTGAAGGACGACGCTCAGGAGCTGAAGGCGGCGGCCAGGCGGTCGAGGGTCTCCTGTTCGGACGGAGACACCTTGTTGCCAAGCCCCAGGATGCCGCCGGCAGCCTCGGCGACGCGGCGCGCGCGAGCCATGATGCGGTCGCGCAGGTCGTGCGCCGCGGCAGGGTCGAGGCTGGCGCACAGGCCGACGACGTAGTAGTGCCAGGCCTCTAGCATTGCCGGCTGCGGGGGGTGCTTGAGCCAGGTCTGGAGCAGTTCGTGGCTCGGGCTGTCTGCTTCGACCCCGGACTCGCTGGCGGCTTCCAGGATGGCGTCTCGCTCTCGCTCCTGGACGGTGCCGTCCGCCCAGGCGACTTCCAGCAGGGGAATGAGAGTCAGGGCGAGGATGTGCTCGGCATCCATCCCGAGGTCGAGGATGTGGTCCAGAGCCTCGTCTTGCTCGATGCCGGTGATCTGGGTCAGCAGCTTCTTTTGCTCCTGACGCTCGGATTGCTCGCGCAGCTTCTGGAGCAGGATCTCGTCCTGGTGGGCGAAGAACATATCTTCCAGCGCTTTGCCGCGCTGACGGAGGTTGTCGGTGCTCATGGATCTCTCCTGGGAGTTGGCGTCTGAGAATGACTTCGGGACGGTGTGCAAACCACTTGCGTGGTCGGTCTCGTGCACTGGCCCCGAGAGAATGCTATCGCAGCCGGTTGCACGAACTGAACTCCTTCTGGGGCGAAGCAGTGGTATACCAGTGCTGAGAGGGGCGTTCCGCGCTGCTCGTCCGTGGCCTTTGGGGAGTCCACCCCGGAGTTTGTAACCTCGGCGACCTTCGAGGGTCCATCGCAGGGAGGCTTGATATGCAGGGAAGCAAGCAAAAGCACCGAGAGCAGCGAAACGTCCGCAGGCGGTCCCCTTTGTCGGGAGCCCGCTTCCTGGGGATGGTACTGGTGTCGATGGTGTTCGCGATAGGTGCTCGAGGTTCTGAGGCGGGTACGCTCGAGCCTGCGGCAACAACCGACGAGCCCGCGGTAGAGCGGCTCAGCCGTACGTTGGCCGCGGTGGCCGAGAATGCGCCGGAGGTCGCGGCTGTTTATGACGAGGCTTCGGCGCAAGCCGCGATGGTCCGCGCCGAGGTCCACACGTTCGATCCATTCCTGGAGCTGCAGCGCGAAGGGATGGGCACGAACCTCGACGATCGACCCAACGCTGCCTTCTACGTGCGCCTGGGTACGACCTTGCCCCTGCCGGGGGAGAAGCACCAGCGTCGGCGCCTGGAAACTAGCCTCACCGAGTGGCTGCAAGCGCGCGGCATCGCGGAGAGCACGCGGGTCGTGGTCGCGGCGGGCGATATCTGGCTGCAACTGGCGGCGCTCGAGCAGCGCCAGGCTCTGCACAGTGAACGGCTGCGACGCCTTGAGCGGGCCCTGGAACTACAGCGCAAGCGCTTGGAGTTGGGGGAAGTTGCGGGGATCGAGGTCGTTCAACTCCAAGCCGAGCACGGTGCCGAGACGATCCGCTTGCGGGCGCTGCAAACCGCGGTGGCTTCTGCACGTGCTCAGCTGCGCGAACTGGCCGGTGACGGCATGGCGGTCATCGGCGCCAGTGACCTGGGGGCGCTGGTTTCGCAGCTACCACCCTTGCCGTCCTCTGCCGAGCTCGATCATCGACTGGTCGAGAGTCCGTTGCTGCGAGCTTCGCGCGCCGACGCCGAGAAAGAGCGCGACCTGGCGGATCTGCGCCGGACGCTGGCCTGGGGCCGACCGGAAGTGGATGTCGAGTGGGAGCGGATTCCGTCGATCGACGGTGGTACCTCGTTCACCGCTGTCGGTTTTCGCTTACACGTGCCGCTGCCCTTCGGTTCCGTGGGCCGCGAACGGCAGGCGCGGGCCGAATTCGAAGCTTCGGCGGCGACGTCCCGCCTGCATCAGGCTGAGCGTCTGCTGGTGCGTCGCTGGCGTGTGGCGCTCGAAGTGCTCGGCAGCGCCGCGTCGGCGCTGGACGTCATCGCGCCCCTGCTTGCGGACCTGCCAGCCGCCGAGCATTCTCTGGCCGAGCAGTTCCGGCTCGGTGCTATTTCCTACCTGGTGCTGCTCGATGGCATGCGCCGCCTGGACGAAGTCCGGCTGGCGGTCGTCGAAGCACGCCTTGATCTACTACGAGCTCGCCTGGAGGTCGCCGCGCTACTCGGGGACAGTACGTTGTTTCCCTTGCCGGTGCCGACCGCCGCGGTGTTGTCACCGGAGTTCTAGCGAGCCTCGACGACAGGGAGATGTGTCATGCGAGCAGTTTCACCTCAGTTCAACCTCTTCCTGCTCTTGTTTTTCTGCTGGCTTTCTGCGCTGCCGGTGGCGGCCGACCCGCCCGTACGCGAGGTGACCGTCAATCAGGCAGCACAGCAGCGGATGGGGCTGCGCACCGAATCGGTGCAGATCGGCAGCGTCGGCGACAGCGTCCGCATCGTCGGGCAGGTCACGCGCAGCCCTGGAGCTACGACCGAAGTACGCAGTGCGCTGGCGGGCCAGGTGACCCGCGTGCTGGTCGCTCCCGGAGATGAGGTACACCGGGGGCAGATGCTGCTCGAGCTGCATTCGCACGAGTTACACGACCTTGAGGCCGATCTGCTGCGTGCCGCGGAGACGCTGCGGCGGGCTGAGCGCCGGTTGCAAGCCGGCCGGGAGCTGCTCGAGGTCCAGGGGATCAGCCGTCTAGAGGTCGAGGGCCGTGAGGAAGAGGTCAATCACGCGCGAGTCAGCTTGATGTTGGCGCAAGCGGAGCTGCACAGCCTGGGCCTGAGCGACGGCGAGATCGACTCGATCGTCAGGAATCAGGACCTGCGCATCCGCTACCGGGTGACGGCGCCCGCGGCGGGCACGGTGCTGGAGCTAGGTGTGCAGCCGCACACTTGGGTACAGAACTTCGAACCGCTGTTGACACTGGGTGATCCGAAACGCCTGGAATTGATGCTGCAGGTGTCGCCGGAGCAAGCAGCACGCGTGGCGCCCGGGGCGGAAGTGACCTTCCGGCCGGTCGGGCAGACCGGTGATCGTTACCTGGCGCACGTGCTGAGCCGCGTGCCGCAGGTGGATGCGGCAACCCGTACTGTCCGTGTGCGCGCGGCGATCGAGGGGAACAGCTCTGCCACGATGCTGTTTCCGGGTGTCTTCGTCGAGGGGCGTCTGCAACTGCAGGTGGCACAGCCAGCCGTGGTGGTGCCCGAGAGCGCGGTGGTGCGGATGGACGCCGCGGACTTCGTCTTCGTGCGCCTGGGGCCGACCCGCTTCGAGGCCAGGCCTCTGCGTTTGGGTACTTCCGAACCCGGCCGCTACGCGGTGCTCGAAGGACTGCAAGCCGGTGAAGAGATCGTTGTCGAAGGGAGTTTCCTGCTCAAGTCGACGCTTCTGACGGAGGCACCGTGAACCGCTTGATCGATCTGTCGCTGCGTCACCGGTTGGTGGTGCTCTTACTCGCGGGACTGCTAGTCGTCGCCGGTATCCAGGCGTTTCGAGGTCTGCCGATCGACGCCTTCCCGGACGTCACCAACATCCAGGTGACAGTGATCTCGCAGGCTGCGACGTTTTCACCACTGGAAGTCGAGCAGCTGGTCAGCTACCCGATCGAGCAAGCGGTCGCTGGTCTACCGCATTCGGTCGAGGTGCGCTCGCTGTCGAAGTTCGGCTTGTCGGTGGTCACCGTCGTCTTCGAAGATGGCACGGACATCTATTTTGCGCGCCAGCTGGTGCTCGAGCGTCTGATCGGTGCCCGCGATGCGCTACCCGAGGGCGTCGAATCGGGCCTCGGTCCCATCTCGACCGGACTTGGTGAGGTGTTCCAGTATACGCTGGAGAGTTCCGAGCGCGATCTGATGGAACTGCGCACGCTGCAGGACTGGGTGGTGCGGCCGATCCTGCGCACTGTCCCGGGTGTTGCCGGTGCCGATTCTTTTGGCGGCTACGTACGTCAGTTCCACGTCGTCGCGGATCTGCCGGCCCTGCGCCGCTATGACCTGAGTCTGGACGAATTGGTGCGGGCGGTGCAGGCCAACAACGCTGTTGCCGGTGGTGCTTACATCGAGCGCGGCGGCGAGCAGTTCGTGGTGCGTGGCGACGGTTGGGTGCGCAATCAGGACGACCTGCGCAACATCGTGGTCGCGTACCGCGACGGCGTGCCGGTCTTGCTCGAGCAGGTAGCGCAGGTCGAGGTCGGTGCCGAGCTGCGCCAGGGAGCGATCAGTCGGGACGGCAAGGGCGAGACGGTTGCCGGCATCGTGCTGATGCTGCGCGGCGCTTCCGGCCGCGAGGTCGTCGAGGGAGTCAAAGAGCAACTCGACGTGGCGCGCCAGAGCCTGCCGTCCGACGTCGAGATCGTTCCCTTCTACGATCGCACCGACTTGGTGCGGACTGCTCTCGGTACCGTCGAAGGGGCGTTGCTGCAAGGAGCGCTGCTGGTCGTGCTGGTGCTGCTCTTCTTCATGGGGCACCTGCGCTCGGCCCTGCTGGTGGCGTTGCAGCTGCCGCTGGCGGCCCTGGCGGCCTTCGTCGTCATGCGACTCGTCGGCTTGTCGGCCAACCTGATGACGCTGTCTGGGCTGGCGATCGCCATCGGCATGCTCGGCGACGGTGGCATCGTACTGGTCGAGAATGCCGTGCGCCTGTTCAGTGCTGAGAGCCAGGAGAGTCGTAGTCAGCTGGTGCGGCGTGCGGCGGCGGAGGTCGTACGGCCGATCTTCTTCGGCATTGCGGTGATCGTCGTCGTCTTCCTGCCGATCGCGTCACTGCAAGGCATGGAAGGCAAGATGTTCGCACCGCTTGCCTATACCATCACCATTGCCCTCGGCTGCGCGCTGCTGCTGACGGTGACGGTTGTGCCGGCGCTGGCGTCGTTGCTGCTCAAGCGCACGCCGATTTTTGACACCGGCCGCTGGCGTCATCCGGCGGATCTGGTGCGAGGCCTCTACCGGCCGCAGCTGCGCTGGGCTCTCGATCACCCCAAGACGGTGCTCGGCGCTGCCCTTGCATCCGTCCTGGTGGCAGGGCTCGTGGCGCCGACGCTCGGCACGGAATTCATGCCGGTGATGGACGAAGGCTCGATCGTCGTGCAGCCCTTCCAGCTGCCTTCGGTATCGCTCGACCAGAGCCTGCGCAACGTGCAACGTATCGAGGCCGCCCTGCTCGAAGTTCCGGAGGTGATCCGAGTCGTGTCCCGCACCGGCCGCTCGGACATCGCGTCGGACCCGATGGGCGTCGGCGAGAGCGATATCTACGTGATGCTCAAACCTCGCTCCGAGTGGCGTACCGCACGCACCAAGGAAGGCCTGGTCGCGGCACTGCGGGCCCGCTTGCAGGAACTGCCGGGCATCGAGTTCGGCTATACCCAGCCGATCCAGATGCGGGTCGATGAGCTGCTGAGCGGCGTCAAGAGTCAGGTGGCGGTGAAGATCTTCGGCGAAGACCTCGACCACTTGGTGCAACTTGGCGACCGGGTCGCGAGGTTGTTGGAGACGGTGCCTGGGGCTGCCGATGTCAAGGCCGAGGCCGTCGAGGGCTTGGGATACCTCCACATCCGCATGCAGCGCCAGCGCATGGCCCGCATGGGCGTCAACGTGGCGCAGCTGCGGGAACTGATCGAGACCGCGATGGGAGGACAGGTCGTCACCACGGTGCCCGAGGGCGATCGCCGGACCGGGGTCGTCGTCCGCTTGGCGAGGGAGTTCACGCGTCAGGTCGAAACTCTGCGTCAACTGCCCCTGGCGACGCCGACAGGGGAACTACTGACGCTGGGTGAAGTTGCCGACATCGAGCTCACCGAGGGGCCGGCACAGATTTCTCGAGAGAGCGGCCGCCGACGCCTTGTCGTGGAATTGAACGTCGTCGGTCGGGATCTCGGTGGCTTCGTGGCCGAGGCGCAACAACGACTCGGTCGCGAAGTCGAGCTGCCCACCGGCTATTTCCTCACCTGGGGTGGCCAGTTCGAACAGCAGCAGCGTGCGATGTCGAGGCTCGCCGTCATGGTGCCGTTGGCCCTGGTCCTCATCTTCATCTTGCTGTACCTCAATTTCCACCAAGCCAAGCCTGTGTTCCTGATCCTGGTCAACATTCCATTGGCCCTGGTCGGTGGCGTCCTCGGGCTCAAACTGTCGGGGCTCTATCTGTCGGTTTCGGCTTCGGTCGGTTTCATTGCCCTGTTCGGTATCGCCATCCTCAATGGGTTGGTGATGGTCGAGTTCTTCCGCAATCGTGAGCAAGCTGGGCTGAGCCGTCGACAGGCCATCCTGGAGGCCGCTGAACTGCGCTTGCGTCCGGTGCTGATGACCGCCGCGACCACCGCTCTGGGACTGCTGCCGATGGTGTGGGCTCGCGGCGTGGGGGCCGAGGTACAGAAGCCGCTAGCCGTGGTCGTCGTCTCGGGTGTCGTGACCTCGACGCTGCTCACTCTCCTCGTCCTGCCCGTGCTCTACGAGCGCTTCGCTGCGACGCGCCCGGTCGAGGAAGAGGTCCGTCTTGAAGATACCTGATCGGCGCTTTTATGATCCTGATGAGGTGCAATAGTCCTCATTTTGGCACCTTTCAGGGATCCTATTTGCCTTTTTGGGTTAAATTTAGTAGCCTCGATGCATGCAGATGTTCGACGGTTTGGGGCGTGCTTTGCGCTGGTTGCGCGAGAATCGACGACTGAGGCAGTTCGAGGTTGCAAAGCTGGCCGGCATTACGCGGCCTATGCTCAGTGCCTACGAGACCTCCAAGCAGCGGCCGACTCTCGAGACGCTGGATCGCATCCTCAACGCACTGAATTGCGATCTCGGCGAACTCTTCGAGGCGCTCAGCCTGATGTCGCCGCAGCCGACCGGGGCCTTCAGGCGAATGCCTCCGACTCCGGAGAGCGGCGTTGCCAGCCCTACGCTGCCGACATCCTCGGAGCTACGTTTCCTGCAACGAGCCCTGGAGGGGCGTGAGGCCGCCGATAGCGAGGAAGAGCAGGCATTCGCGGAGCTGCTGCGCGTCGTGTACAGGTGGTTACTATCCGTTCGGCGAGAAGCTTTACGCCCTGCGGAATAGGAGACTAGGTTCTCGGTGGTAAATCCGCCTGCAGATGCGAGACTGGCTCAAGGGGGCCTGAGTGGCATTATTGAGTCATGGAATTTTTGTCGTTTCTTGGGGCTACTTCGTCTCCCATGTTTCCTCTTGTTGCCCATTAGCGCTTCTGATACGCTCCGTGAAACTTGGCGGGGGTATAGTAGGGAGGAAACGACTATGCTCCAACTCGACCGTCTCGGCCAGGCTTTGCGCTGGCTGCGATTGCATAGCAAGTTACGACAACGGGAAGTGGCCGAGCGAGCTGGGATCACCAGCTCGATGCTCAGTTCCTACGAGAGTGGCAAGAAAGCTCCGACGCTCGCGACGCTCTCGAAGATCCTACAGGCCATGGAATGCTCGTTGCTCGATCTCGTGCATGCGCTGGAGCTGGTCGACGATGGCAAGGTCTCTCCGGGAAACCGCCGAGTGGTAGGTTCGCGTCTCAACGAGCCGCGCTTGCTGCCTGCCGGATCGACCGCTTCGCTCGACCTCGATTCCATCTTCGCGGGCTCGCGTCCGCTCGACCCCGAGGAGCGCCGCGCTTTCGGCGAGATGCTCAGCGGGTACTGCCGTTGGATGCGTTTCCTGCGCGAAAGCGGCGAGCGTCTCACCAATTCCATACGCCCGAGCAGCGCGAGCTGACCTCACTCATTCCCCACTAGTCCTGACTCCGACCGTCTCGACTTCTCTTGGGGGCGCACAGCCCCGAACCCTTTCCTCCGACCTTACTTTGGCCCGCGGCGCCGGATCCGATATCCTCTAGGCGCGCCGCGGGTCTTGTCGGCTGTGCGGCCTCTCTTCACTTTCCGTCCACTCCACCTTCCCTGAACTAGCCCTTGACGGCTCCCGTGCGGAGTCCGAGTTGTCCTTACCGAGGTTGACCATGAGCCAAACTTCCCGCTGGATTGCCTATCGTAAGCCCAATCCCCAGGCCCGATTGCGCCTGTTCTGTTTCCACTATGCCGGTGGCGGTGCGTCCGTGTTTCGCACTTGGCAGAACGATCTGCCATCCGACATCGAGGTGTGCCCCGTGCAGTTGCCCGGCCGCGAGAGCCGCTTGCGCGAGCCCGCGTTCGTCCGTCTGGCGCCCATTCTCGACGAGCTGCCGGATGTCCTGCAGCCGCTGATGGACATGCCCTTCGCCTTCTTCGGCCACAGCATGGGCGCCATTATTTCCTTCGAGCTGACCCTGCGTTTGCGGCAGCTCGGCCGCACGTTGCCGCTGATGCTGCTGCTCTCCGGCCGCCGTGCGCCGCACTGCCGCGAGACCGACCCGCCGTTGCACGATCTGCCCGAAGCCGAGTTCAAGGCCGAACTGATGCGTCTGGAAGGCACACCGCAAGAGGTGCTGGAGCATCCCGAACTGATGGAGTTGTTGCTGCCGCTCCTGCGGTCCGACTTCGCCGTCTGCGAGACGTACGAGCACGACGAATCCGCTGTTCTCGATCTGCCCATTTCCGCCTTCGGTGGCCTCGCCGACCACAAGGTCGACAAGGTGCACCTGGAAGGCTGGCAGAAGTACACCAAGGGCCCCTTCAAGCTGCGCATGTTCCAGGGCAACCACTTCTTCCTCAACGGCTCGGCGCGCCATGACCTGCTGCGCGGCGTCGCTCAGGACGTTCTGCCGCTGGTGCCGGAGACGGTCGCTTGAGTCCTCGGCCGCCGCAGACGTTGACCACCGACGGCAACGAGAGCTACCAGCCGGCGGATCGAGAACAGAGTTGCTGGCCGGTCGAGCCCGATCCGTCGGCTGTCGACCTGACGCTGGGTCCCAGCGACATCCATATCTGGACCGTTCCCCTCGATCCGCCGCCGCACGTCGTTGCTCGTTTGCGTCAGCGTCTGGCCCCCGACGAACTGCAGCGTGCCGACCGTTTCCGCTTCGACAAGCACCGCCGGCACTACACCGTCGGTCGTGGCGTCCTGCGTCGCCTGCTCGGTCTCTACCTCGGCCGCGGGCCGCAAGACGTGCACTTCCGTTACGGCGACAAGGACAAGCCCCATCTGGCGGACGATGCTGAGACCGGTCTGTACTTCAACCTGTCGAATTCCGAAGACATGGCCCTCGTCGGTGTCACGCGTCACGGCGAGATCGGTGTCGATATCGAGCACCTGCGTCCCATGCCTGACGGCGAGCAGATCGCCGAGCGCTTCTTCTCGATCCCTGAGCGCGACGTCCTGCGTGGCGTGCCGGAAGACCAGAAACACCTCGCCTTCTTCAACTGCTGGACGCGCAAAGAGGCTTACATCAAAGCCGTCGGCGATGGTCTCTCCATGGCTCTCGACCGCTTCGACGTCACGCTGGCGCCAGGGGATCCGGCGAAGATGTTGAGCTGTGAAGGCTCGGCAGAGCAGGGAGCCGCCTGGTACCTGGAGCACCTGGAGCCCTGGCAGGGCTACGTAGGGGCGGTGTGTCTGCTGGGCAGTGGCTTCGAGCTGACCTGTCGTCAGTGGCCGGTCGACGGCGAGATCTAGTAGACAAGGTTCTTGCTGGGCGGAAGAGTGGCTCGATGTTCTGGGGGGATGGACATCGGCCGCTAGACAGGGTGCAGAACCCTTCTCTGGGTTGACAAAGATCTGTGTCGCCAGTAGATTTGTGATGCAAACTACTTGGTGAAACGGAGTCCGCTATGAACACCTACATCGAAACTCCTCGTGACCGTATCTTCCGTGCCTACTGGCAGGATGGTTCCATCGACCTGTTCGCCGGGATAGGCCTGGCTCTCATCGGCATAGGCTGGCTGGCCGATCTCATCGCAATATCGGCGGTCTTTCCGGCGATTCTGGTGCCGCTCTGGGTCGCCTTCCGTTCCAAGCTCGTCGAGCCCCGGCTTGGGCATATCCGCTTCGATCAACCGCGCCGCAGCCAGTTGCGCCGGGTGCACACAGGGCTGTTGATCGCGGGTTGCGTGATGCTCCTGCTGGGTATCGCCGTGTACCTGAAGTTCCGTGGACCGTTGGCCGTGGACCAGTGGTTGCGTGCGGTGGTACCTGCACTACCCGCGGTACTGGTGGGCTTCGGCGGTGTCCTGACGGGCTTCTTGATGGGGCTCCACAGGTTCGCTCGGTACGGCATAGCCTGCATCGCCGCGGGCTTGATCGTGGCACTACTGCAAGTTGATCCTGGTTGGTCTCTGCTCGCCGGAGGCTGCGTGGCTTTGATCTCGGGTGCACTGCTCCTGAGGGCCTTCTTTCGGGACTTCCCGCTCCTACCCGGTGAGCTGGAGTAGCCATGCGAGCCTTGCAGTTCGACGCCAAGGCGGTCGCCTCGCTGGATCGTGTACTGCACGAGCCAGCGAGGCTCAGTGTCGTGGCTTGTTTGGCTCTGGTTGACGAGGCCGACTTCGTCTTCCTGCAGTCCCAGACCGGCATGACCGGCGGCAATCTCTCGTCTCACGTCAAGAAGCTGGAGAAGGCTGGATATGTCTCCATCAGCAAGGAGTTCCAGGGATCCAGGCCAAGGACTTCGCTCCAGCTCACTGCGGCAGGGCGAACCGCGTTTGCCGCCTACCTGAAGTCGATGCAGGCACTGCTTGCAGTGCTGAACGGAAAGGAGAGTGTGCAGTGAAGAATGCCGAAGACAAAAACCACGTTACGCGCACTAGGAAGGTCGGAGATCAGGTCGCCCTGGCAGTGCTATTTTTCTTCTTTGCCATGGGTGCGTTTGCGATGAACCCGAAGGGTTGGGGACCCTTCGATTGGCTGGCGGTCAGCGCGTTCTCGCTTCTCGGGATCTGGCTGCTGGTGCGTGCTCGTCTGCAGTATCTGGACGAGCGACGGACTGGTTGAGCTGAATCGACCTACAAGTATCCCAATGACCGCAACTGCTCCAGGTCTTCCTCACTCAGATCCGCCGGCAAGGCCTGGACGCCCTGGCGGTGCTGCTGCAGCCAGCGTTGCAGCAGTTCGTGTAGCTCTTGCTCGACGTCCAGTCCTGTCCCCGCCAGGTTCTCGGCTTCCTCGGGATCTGCGCGCAAATCGAAGAGGAACGCGCCTTCCGGGTGCAGCTTGTTGCCGTAGCTGAGCATGTAGGCGTGATCCCGTGTCCGCACACGCACGCCTTGACGGTGTGCATGCTCGCTGAAGGCGTAGCGACGGCCGTTGCGTCCCTCGCCGGTCAGCTCGCGCAGGTCGGTGCCGTCGCTCTCGGGGGCTTCCAGGCCGGCTGCGTGGAGCAGGGTGGGGAAGAGGTCGACGCTTTGGACGAGGCCCTCTAGACGCCTTCCGCGTTGGCCGTCAGCAGCCTGCTGCAGCAACTTCTGCGGCCAGCGCACCATCAGGGGGACGTGCAGCGTGGTCTCGTACAAGCCCGTGTGTCGGTAGTAGAGGCCGGGTCGATGCTCCTCCAGGTTCTCACCGTGATCGGCCACGAAGGCGACGATGGTGTTCTCCAGCAGGCCGCGGCTGCGCAGGAAGTCGAAGAGGCGGCCGAGCTGGTGGTCCATGTAGGCGACCTCGCCTGGGTAGAGCTGGTAGCTGGCGGCCAGGGAACGGTGTCGGTAGGGCTCACCGCCGGGAGAACGGTAGTAGAGCCAGCCCTGGGACGGTGTCAGGCCGGTGTCTTCTTCGTGCGCGAAGCCGAAGGCGTACGGGGCCGGCGGAGTGTGGGGAGTGTGCGCGTCGAAGAGGTGGAGCCAGGCGAAGAAAGGCTTGTCGCGGGCGGCGATCCAATCCATCGTCATGTCGACGCCGATCTCGGCGGTGAAGTGACGGCCGGTCAGGGCGACTTCGTCGAAGCCCTGGCCCAGGCCGGAGTTCTGCGGTCCCAGGTGCCGAGCGGCGATGACGGCGAGCGTCTCGTAGCCCGCGCCCTTGTACAACTCGGCGAGCGTCGCGTGCTCCTCGGGCAGCGGCGTGCCCAGGTTGTAGACGCCATGGTTCTTGCCGTAGAGGCCGCTCATCAGCGACGCGAAGCTGGGATTGGTGACGTTGAAGGGCGAGACCGCATGCAGCCAGACGTCGCTTTCCGACGCCAGCCGGTCGAGCGCGGGGGTCACGCTGACGCCGCCGGTGTCGCGTGCGCCATAGGCCCCGAGTGAGCGCGCGCGTAGCGTGTCGGCGCCGATCAGCAGCACGTTCGGGTGGGCGAGTGTCGGTGGCGCTGCCGGCTTGCGGCTGTAGACCGCCGGGCTACCCCACAGGGTCCGCAGGCGGACGTCCTCAATGCCGGGCGGCAGGTCGACCTGGAGCAGCAACTCGACGGTCGTGCCGGCGTAGGCGCCGAGGTCGACGATGATCGGCGCCGGTCCCGGCGGCATCAGGCGTGCCGTGTCGTTGTGCAACTCGGCGAGCTCGCCGCCGACGGTGCGTACGCCGACACGGTAGATGCAGGGCTCGCGGTCTTTCTCGTTGCGCAGGGGGATGAAGGAGAGGTAGGGCTCTTGCCCCAACTCCACCTGCCAGCGCAGGCGTGAGCCCGCCATCTGGCGCAGGGCTCGGATTTCGCTGGCCGGTAGCGTCGGCACAGACTCGAGCTGTACCGCGCTCAGCCGCTGTACGTTGCGTACTTCGGCCGGCCCCAGGTAGACCATCTCCCGTTCGGACAGCTTCTGGTAGCCGGCGTAGCTCGGCTTGATCTCGATCTCTGGTGGTTGTACCCACAGGTCGAAACGGTGCCAGGCGTCGTCAGCCACTCCCGGAGCCCAGTTGCTCGGGGTGCTGCCGGTTGGCGTGCCAGTGCTCGGAGTTTCGGTGCACGCGGTGAGCAGCGTCAGGAGCAGGGTGAGCGGGATGAGGGCGAACAGGTTGCGGCGGAGAGCATCGGCGTACATGGCGGCAGACTTTACCAACTTTCCACGCGCGTCCGGGAGATCTCAGGGGGCTGCCGCGCCGCTCAGCTGCTGCCGGACTTGCCTGGCGACTTCAGGAGCACGTCGTTCGAGCTCGCGCAGCTCTCTGCTGGCGTCCTGCGCTTGACCACTCGATGCCAGCGCCAGCACCA
The DNA here is from genome assembly GCA_965368975.1 of uncultured bacterium. Classification (GTDB taxonomy): domain Bacteria; phylum Acidobacteriota; class Thermoanaerobaculia; order Multivoradales; family JAHZIX01; genus CBDUPA01. The sequence continues at coordinate 137,886 of CBDUPA010000004.1, forward strand.
GCAATGCCCGGGCTCGCGCGTCCGTGGCATCGGCCTGCACTGCTGCACGGAAGGCTTCGACCGCCTCGTTCAGGCGCCCCTGCGAGGCCAGCAGACTGCCCAGATTTCGTTGCACCGTGGCCACCTGGGCGCGTTGTTGGGCAGCTTGCTGGCGTTCTACGTGGTTCAGCCAAGCCAGAGCTCGACGGTAGCTCTCTTCCGCTTCGCCAAGACGTCCGGCCTGCGCCTGGCCGTTGGCCAGGTCTCCCCAATAGCTGCCGATGGTGACCGCGTCGGGAAACGCCGCTGCCGCGGCGAGCGTTGCCGCCCGTTCGAAGTACGGCAACGCTTCGCTGCCGCGCCCCGCTCCTACCAGGGTCAAGGCCAGGTTGTGCTGGATCTCGGCGTTCCCTGGGGCAGTGCCTGGGGAGAGGTCGAGCGCTCGCTGGTAGGCTCGGAGGGCTTCGTCGACGCGCCCGAGATCCCCCAGGACGTTGGCCTGGTTGACTTGCGCTTCCGCATCCCTCGGGTTGAAGCGGGCCGCATCCCGGAAGTGTCCGAGTGCGTCCTGCAAGCGGCCTTGCCGCTGCGCCACGATACCCAGGTTGTTGTGTGCCCGCGCGAAGTTCGGCCGGATGCGCACGGCCTCCTGGAAGTACGGCAACGCGTCGCTCACCCGTCCGTCTTTGAGCAGAGTGATGCCGACGATGTTCTGCATGTGATGGTTGGGGCCGGTGACGTCGAGCGTGTGCTCGAAGAGCGTCAGGCTGGTCTGCCAGCGGCGCACCTGGTGCCAAGTGAGAACGATCAGGGAAATCAGCACAAGGCCAACGGCGGCGGTCGCCAGGCGCTGCCCCAGTGCCTTGCTCTGAGCCGGTCGCGCAGCCAGGAAGGCGTCGGCGCCCCACACCAGGAGGAGGAACAGGCCGGTGTAGGGAAGGTAGGTGTAGCGATCCGCCATCGCTTGCACCCCCACCTGCACCAAGCCGAGCACCGGCACCAACATGCCGGCGAACCACAGCAGCCCGACGAGCACGAACGGATCGCGTCCGCCGAGACGCCAGGCGGCGAAGGTCAGCCCGCCGAGAACCACCAAGGACGCGAGCAAGGCGGCGACGGACGGCAGCCCAGGATGGGGATAGAGCACGCCCAGGTCGATCGGCCACAGCAGCTTGCCCACATACGCCGCCAGCGCCACGGCGCTATTGGCCAGCCGCGCCAGGAACGGTAGTTGCTCCAGATCCGAGACCGCCCCTCCCGCTTGCTGGACCCGGTAGGTGACGGCACTCGAGATCGCCACCATGAGAAACAGAGGTGCCTTCTCCCACCAAAGCGGGCGTGCCGTGAACAGCGCTCGCAGCCGTTGCCAAGCCGAGACGGCGTCGCCCTTCCTTTGCGGGAGCGGAACGCGGTGCAGCGGCCAGATGTCGAGTAGCAGCAGGACGAACGGCAGCGTAACCAGCATTGGCTTGCTCAGCAGGCCGAGCGCGAAGGCGGTCGTGAGAGTGAGGTAGCGCCGCGTCGACGGCCGCTCGACGTAGGCGGCATAGGCCCACAGCGTCAGGCCAAAGAAGAGGCCGCTGAGGACGTCCTTGCGCTCTGAGATCCAGGCCACGGACTCGACGTGTGCCGGGTGTAGGGCGAACAGTGCGGCAACCAGGAGGCTGAGGTCGAAGCGGCCGCTGAGGCGCGCGAGGGCGAGCAGCAGAGCCAGCGTTGCGGCGAGGTGCAGCATCAGGTTGGTGACGTGGTGATCACCAGGGTCGAGGCCGTAGAGCTCGATGTCGAGCATGTGACTGAGCCAGGTCAGGGGATGCCAGTTGCTGGCATGGCCGGTGGTGAAGGCCCAGGCGATGCCGTCCCAAGTCAGGCCCTGCTGGACGTGGGGGTTGTCCTCGACGTACAGCGGATCGTCGTAGTTGACGAAGTCGTGATGGTGCACCGGTGCGTAGACCAGCGCCGTGATCGCGAGCAGGACGAGCGTCAGGACGATGTGGGTAGTGCGGGATTGGCTTGTACTGGATTGGGACATGCTGAAAGCGAGGATATCTCAGTGCTACCATCCTGCTCATGCCCCACGTCGACGAAGGCGTCATCAAATTCCACGCTGACCACCGCGACGCCCCCCTGGACGCGCGCCGCTACGCGGATACCGCCTGCCGATTGATCGCCTGGCGGGAGATCCTTGGTCGTACCGGCCTGGTGGGGCAGGAAGAGGGGCGCTATGGTGGTTTCGGCTATGGCAACGTGAGCGCTCGCGTCGGTCCACCCTCCGCGGCGCGTGGCCGGCGCTCGTTTCTCATCACGGGTACCCAAACCTCGGGCAAGCAGTGTGTATCTCTGGCTGACCTGTGTGTGGTCGAACGTTTTGACGTCGAGCGCAACAGCGTCGACAGTCACGGCCAGACGTTGCCGTCGTCCGAGTCCATGACGCACGGTGCGGTCTACGACCTGGGGAGCCACATTCGCTTCGTCTTCCACGCTCACAGCCCGGTGATCTGGACGCAGGCGCCGCGGCTGCGCATCCCAACGTCGGACCCGCGGGTGCCGTACGGGACGCAGGAGATGGCGCGCGAGGTCCACCGATTGTATCGGTCGACCGCCCTGCCGGAGGTGCAGATTCTGGCCATGGGCGGACACGAGGACGGGGTGATCGTCTTTGGACGCACCGCGGAGGAGGCGGGGGAAGTCCTGGTGCGCTACCTGGCGCGCGCGTACGAAGCGCGCTGCAGCGCGGCGGGCGCGGCATTCTGTTCGATGTCCTAGTCGTCCCCTGATGCCGAAGACCGGCTGAACCCAAGACCGGGTACAATCTCCGCGTGACTGTGCAAACGCTCTTTCTGCTCTACGCCGCCGCTCTCGGATTGATCGTGGGCAGCTACCTCAATGTGGTGATCCACCGGCTGCCGCGCCGCGAGTCGACGGTGACCCCGCGGTCGCGGTGTCCGCACTGCAGCACCTTGATCCGGGCTCGCGACAATGTGCCGGTGCTGAGCTTCCTACTGCTCGGTGGCCGTTGCCGCGACTGCCGCAGCCCGATCAGCTGGCGCTATCCGCTGATCGAGCTGCTGACCTCGGTGTGCTTCGTACTCAGCTTCCAGCTCTACGGCTTCACCGCCGGGGGGCTCGTCGCGGCGGTGTTCTGTGCGTTGATGATCGTGCTCGCCGGTATCGACATCGACCACCTGATCCTGCCTGACCGCCTGACGCTGCCCGGCATCGTCGTCGGGCTCACGCTGCACGCCTGGCAGCCGTCCTGGCTGCCCTGGGCAACGCTGCGGGAGGCGATCTGGGGAGCTGTGCTCGGTGGCGGCGTGCTGCTGGCGATGAGCGGGCTCTGGCTCTTGCTGCGCCGGGTCGAGGGGATGGGGCTGGGGGACGTCAAGATGCTGGCCATGATCGGTGCCTTTCTGGGTTGGAAGGGGGTGCTGGTGAGCCTCTTCCTGGCCGCGCTGTCGGGGACGTTGCGGGCCTTGCCGTCGTTGCTCAGCGGCGGCCTGCGGCCGATGCACCGTTTGGCCTTCGGACCGTTCCTGGCTTTTGGTGCCGTCATTGCCCTGCTCACCGGCGGGGGAGGTTTGCTCGATGCCTACGCCCGCATCCTTCAGTGGCCGTAAGGCTGAAACTCGTCGAGCGCGCCGCTACGTCGACCTGCGTCGCGAGGTTCCGGTGCTGGTGCCGACGGCGGTGCTGTTGCTGGTGGTCCTGTCGACCTTCACCCTGGTGTCGTATCGCAACGCGGTGCACCTGCTGATCGAACAGCGCCAGTGGGAGGCCGAACGCCTGGCGACCACCATCGCGCGCCAGCTGGACGGAGAGCGCTTGCCGGATTCGACGCGGCTCGGCGAGTTCGCACCACAGGCGGTAGGGATCGCGGTGATCGGTCCTGACGGTCATCCCCAGGTACACACCGGCGAAACGTCGCAGCCGTTGCCGGTGCACCAGGCCGAAACCCATCTGCACACCTTCGGTCCGAGTGAAGATGTGCCGGGACTGACCGTCGCCCTGGTGCCCTTGGGCGAGGGGCGCTGGTTACGCTTGGACTTGCCGGCCCTCATTCTCGACGCCCAGCGTCGCGGGCTGCGCGTGCTGACAGTGTTGGTGTTGATGCTCAACGTGGCTCTCAGCACCTACATCTTGCTGTTGCTACGTCAACTCATGCTGCCGTACCAGACACTACTGGAGCGAGCGCGGGAGATCGGGCCGCGAGGCCGTGAAAAGCTGCGCGGTGACGAGGAGGTCAACTTCCTGCTCGACACCTTCGAGCAGGCGCTGCGAGCTCTGTCGCATCGGGAGGGGAGCGGCCGGGACGGCGATGGCGAGCGTGAAGCCGACGAAGATCTGCAAGTGCTGGAGCGAACCCTGCTGGCGAGCGTCGAGAGCGGGCTCCTGCTGCTCGATCGAGCTGGCGACGTCTTGGCGATCAACCGCGTCGGAGAGTCGCTGCTGCACGTGGCGCGTCCCGAAGCAGGCACCCCGCTGTCTGAAGCTCTGGCGCCGCACTCGCGGCTGGCTGCGTTGTTGCTCGACGCCGCGCAGCGGCAGCAGGAGCTGCAGCGGCAGGAATGTACCGTGCAGGTGGACGATGAGATCCGCACACTCGGGCTGGCCGTCCATCCGCTGCGCCGCGACGACGGCCGGGTGCGTGGCTACCTGGTGCTGTTCGCCGATCTCACCGAGATGCAGCAGCAGGCAGCGGAGGAGCGTCTGGCGGAGAGTCTGGCCCGGCTCGGTGAGCTGGCCGGTGGTATCGCGCACGAGATGCGCAACAGTCTGGCGACCCTGCGTGGCTACCTGGCGCTGATCGAGCGCAAGCCGGAAGAAGAGTCGCTGAAAGACTATCTGCGAGAGATCCGGCACGAGACCGACCACCTGCAACGGGTGCTCGAAGACTTCCTGTCCTTCGCGCGTCCGGGTACCGTGCGTCTGGAGCCGCTTCTGTTGGCCCAGTTGATTCATCGGGCGGCGGCCGATCCGGCGCTCGCCGGCATGCCGGTGCGGGTGCTGAGTGAGGAGCCGGGACAGTTGAAAGGGGACCCCCAGCTACTCGAGCGGGCCCTGCGCAACCTCCTGCACAATGCGGCCGAAGCACATCGTGACAGTGGATGCAAGGGACCGGTCGAGGTCTCCCTGGTGCGCAACCAGCAGCGGCTGGAGGTGCTGATCGACGACCGTGGCCCGGGCTTGCCGGCTGGAGTTCGCGAGCGGCTGTTCGAACCCTTCGCCGCTGGACGGCGTTCGGGCGTCGGCCTTGGCTTGGCGTTGGCGCACCGCATCCTGGCGCTGCACGGGGCGCGCCTGCAATTGGAGGATCGTGAGGGCGGCGGCACCCGGGCTCGTTTGCAGTTTCCGAAGGAGGCTGCGAATTCTGCTACTGAAGGTAACAATTCGAGATCAGAGTCCGGGGCTCTGGAGTTGCCCGGCGACGAGATCGAGGTCCAGGCAGAAGAGCAAGCAACTACAGATCAGTGATTTATCCCGGATGCGAGGAGGGTGGCATAGCCTTTGCTGTATAAGCCAGCATGAGACGACAAGCCGCCACCCCGCAATGCACCAGAGCCGGTTTTACCTTGATCGAGCTGCTCTTCGTGATGCTGCTCATGCTCGCGTTGTCTCTGGTCGCTGTTCCCGAGGTGCTGAAGTCACTCTATCGAGCACAACTAGACAGTGGGACGCGGGCGGTTCAGATTGTCACTGCCCGAGCTCGCCAGAGTGCTGTGCTTCATCAGAGCAGAGTCATTGTGCTCACTGGGCAGACAACTCCGACGGAGCCAGATTCAACCCCTGAGTTGTACCTTTTGGCCTTCGCTCCGGACAACGTCGCCGTGCCACTTCAACTGGAGATGCGCCACTTGCCGAACGTTGTCCTGGAGGGGCCGCCTGCCAGCCCAGCCGCGACGGCCGGTCTGGTCACCGTGGACACCTCTACCTGGCCGGCTGTGGAGTCGCCACATGGCACCTTGACCCTGGCCGGGGAAGGAATGGTGTTCCTGCCAGACGGTTCTGTGCAACAGGTCGGTGCCTGGCGCCTCGCCCATCAAAGCGAGAAGACGTTCTCGCTGTCGGATTCGTCGACCCGGGTCGAGCGCTTCGACTACCGCGAGCTAGAGGTGTCGATTCCGGCCACGGGTCGCCTAGCGCTGAACTTGTGGAAGCGGGACTCGGAGACCTTCGAACGCGCTAAGCCGGTAGTCGACTGAACGGACTTTCGTCAAAGGAAGCAAGTATGCGCCGCAAACTACCAACACATCGCATTCGGTCAGCCCGTCGGTCTGCAGGCTTCAGCTTGCCAGAGGTGTTGGTCGCAGCACTTCTGCTCTTGATCGTCTCCTTGGGACTGATCCCTCTGTTCATGACCGCTATGGTGAACAACTCCTATGGCGAAGAGAGTACGCGTCTCGCAGCCAGGGGACGTGCGGCCGTGGAGGAGTTCTTGCAGCTCAACTTCGATCACGAGGATGTCGATGTTCCGGTTGGGGCCACCGAGTTGATGGTCGAACAGCAGTGGGATCCGCAGGAACGCACCTGGGTAGACGGGACAGGTTTGGTCAGTGCGGCCAGCTCGCTGCGCTGGAGTCGACAGGTGCGGGTGCAACAGTTCAGCATCAACGGTGCCCGCGATGTGGATGGTGACGGTGTGATCGATGTGATCGAAGGCCTCGAAGATCAAGCCGGGCGAAGCGGGCATCCTGACCCTCGCGACGGTCGCTTCGACAATCCGCTCAGCGGCGCCGTGAACGACTCTCAGTTCGTCCACCTCAAGTCTCTCGAAGTCGTTGTCGCCGGTCCGCACCTGCAACTCACGCGCACCTCGTTGGGTGGTCGTGTGTTCAGCGTCACCACGTTGAAGACTTTCTGAAGGTGAAGAGGATGAACGCATGTTACGCCGTCTAGACCAGACATCTCCCCAGGCAGGATTCTCGCTCTTCGAGCTGCTGATCGCCCTGGCGATGACAGCCATGCTGATGGTTGGCGCGCTCGGTCTCTTCGATGCGATGAACAAGCTCACGCGCGTGCAAACCAACCTCTCCAACGTTCAGCAGGTCATGCGCGTGACGCAGACTGACCTGGTTCGTCATCTGCGAATGGCTGGTCGCGGTGGCCTCGCCGCACGGCTGAACAGCGTTCTGCCGGTGGCGACTAGCTTCCAAGGAGTCAACCTGGATGCTTTGGAGCTGCGAACCAATCTTGGAGACAGCGGTTCACCGCGCCTCGTTTCGTCGACGGCTGGAGCACCGAATGCCTTGCAGGGTAGTGACATGCTGATCGTGCGTGGTGTCTTCAACACGCCGCTCTACCAGATTCGGCAAAGTCACGACCTGGTTTTGCAAGACGATTCTCTGACCGACGTGGATCCAGTCAGTGCTGTGCGCGGCATCGTCACGGTTTGCGCCAACGGGGATGGCATCGAGCAGACGGTAGCTCCCTTGACGCAACTGATCGCCGACGGTGAGAAAGAGCCGATGGTGATGGTGAATCGGGTGAATCAGGCACAGGTCGTCGTGGTAGAAGCTGACTTCGGTTCCACGAATTCCGTCAGCTTCAATGATCCGACAGTTTGTCCGGCAGCCGGACCGAGCAACGGCGTGGGTGTTCGCATCGAGTTCTACATCCGCCGTGCGGGAACTGCGAACCCCGCCTCTGTCGACCTGGACACCTATCGCTTGCTTTCGAGCGATCCTTCGCTGGCCGCGCTCCCCTCGACCATGCGCAGTGCTGCGCAGATCGGCCTTCTCGAGGAGTATCGCTACTACTTGCAGGAAGACGCTTCGGGTACCGCGGATCTGGAGCGTGCGCGCATGATTCCCGGTACCGAGACCCTGTGGCGCAACGATCTGGACAGCATTCAGGTGTTCGCCGACAACATGCTGGATATGCAAGTGGCATTGGGTTTCGACACCTCGCTGGGGAACTGCGCCGGGACGGACTGTTCTTTCGACGCAGATCTGGACAACGCCGGGTTGGACGACTTGATCTACGAGGCGAACGATGGTGATGACGACGATTGGCTGTTCAACAGTTCTGATGACGACCCAACCGCCGCGATCTGGCAAGTTGGGGCCGCCATCACGGCTGACGTGCCGGACCTACACCTGATCAGGCTGAGCTTGATCGGTCGTACCGAAGGCGCCGATCCCTACTACGAGGCTCCTGACTTACAGGACTTGGAAGATAGTGATTATGGCGCACGCGATCTCAACGATTGGCCCGAAACGCGGTTTCGACGCCGGCAGTTGCAGACGGTAATCGAGCTTAGGAACCAGCTCTGAGTTGCGCTCTGAGCCCAGGCTCAGAGCTAGACAAGGGTTGGTGGTAGTCAAATGACATGCAGGATCGTCCGGTCCGTTCGGGCTGGCGAAAAAGAGGGGGGAGCTCCAACATGCAGGAGAGCCCCCGACATGCAGGGAGTTGAAATCCGATGAGTGTGAAAAACGCTTCTAAGCGCGTTGGATCATGGAATTCGCAGGGCGGTAGCGCCTTCGTTGCCGCCCTGCTCTTGATTATCGTGTTGACCGTGCTCGGCGTCACTCTGGTGCTGACGACCCAGACCGAGCGACGCATCGGTGCCAATGAGCGAACCGGTGAGCGTAACTTCTACGCTGCGGACGCGGCACTGCGCTTGGGGTTGGTCAAGTTCATGGCTCTCAAGGACTACCGGCCGCTGCGTCTGGATACGGTGGAACCGGTCGTGGTCGATGGAGTGACTCGGTCAGGCAATGTACAGGCTCGTGATCTGGACGGCAATCTCCGGCAAATGGGAATCGAGACTCGGCTCCAGGTGTCGGCCATCTATCCGATCAACAATAGCCGTAGCTCACTCGGCATGATCAATCAGGGTGCGCACTACTACAACATCAACCATGCGGTTGTAGCTAGCGCGACGCGCATCGTGCCAAGACCCGACGCATCCGGATTACCGCCCATCATGAGCACCAAGCAACTGAGCGTGATGTTCATGGCGGATCCTCTGCCATCGCCGAATGCACAGGCGCTGGCCACCATTGACACCAGTGAACTCAGCAACAAGTTCTAGTTGCCACCTTCGATGTGCCGGTGGTTCCTGGCGAGCCGGTGTAGGAGTCCAACAATGAAAACTCTCAGAAGCGCTTCCTTGGTCCTCGTGACTGGTCTGCTGGTAATGGTTACTCTGGCGTTGTCTGTGCAGGCTGACGACAGAGCTCTGCTCAATGCACAGAGTGGTGAGCCATACGTGTTCGTACTCTTCGACACCTCCGGCTCAATGCATTGGACTCCTTTCTGTTCACAAGCCGACTTCGACGCCGGGGAGTGCGCCCCCCTGTGCACGGTCGGCAATTGCAATGCTTGGACGAACGGAGACGATCCGGTATCCAAGCTCTACCAGGCCAAGAAGGTCTTGTACGAGACCGTCGAATCTGCCACGCGTGTGCACTTCGGTTTTGCTACCTACAACCAGGACGACCTCGGTGTCCTCGACAAGCATTGGATCTACAAGCCACGCACTACGGGAATCGAACTCGTCAGCGGCAACTTCTATCCCGACCCGGACTTCACCGCTCCAGATGGAGCCCAGGAGTGGCAGGAGATCTTCGGTGATCGCGATTCCTGCACCTCGAGCAGCCGGACGGGTTGTGACTATAACCGTCCCGCAGACATGGATGACGCGTGGGAGTTGGAGCGGGTCTGGCGCTACCCAAAAATCGACGATGACCTCAACGACACGGTCTCGTTTTATGTCCGCGATACCGACAACCGGACCTACCGGGTGTACTACAGCCACGCTTCTGGCTACGGCTCTGAGACGATGGGTTCCGACACCATCCACATCTCGGTTCGTGTTCGCCGATACAACATCTCTAACGGTAACTACTACAGCAGTTTCGACAGGACGACGGTAGTGCCCTTCGATCTCGTCTACACGGACCTCGACGGCGACGGTACCGTTGATGCACCGACCGAATTCCTGATGTGGGAGAACGGTGCCCGGAGAGGACCGAGACAGCGTGGCTACACTTCCACCGACGATTTGACCGCCTCCGGAACCTGTGATGGTTGGGACCCGAACAATCCGGTGGCCAGCGTCGGTGGTCTGCGGGCCAACGACGATGACGACTTCTACGGCAGCTACCGCTTGCGCTTCCCGAGTCAGACGGCCGACTTCCGTGACGTCCCGACTGGCAATGACCTATTCCTGGTCGGGGATGTGGTGCCTTTCGACTGGTTGAATGATCAGCGGCAGACCATCCTGGACCGATTGGCGCCCAACCGCGTGAGTCAGGGCAGCAATGCCAACTTCATCCCGGACTTCGGTTCCGCTCGCTATCTCAATGATCTGCCGGTGAGTGGCCGTTTGACGCTCAAGGACACAAATGAGCGCCCCATCATCTCCACAGGGTCGACGCCGATCGGCTACTCGGTGCGCAACTTCGATGCTTGGTACGCTGATTGGAGGAAGCGCGCCGATGGCACGATTTCTATTCCGGGCGGTGCCGATGAGAGCTTTGGTTGCCGCCGCAAATTCCTGCTCGTGCTCACGGATGGTGAAGAGACTTGCGGCAACAGCCCCTGTGACGAAACCCGAGACCTGTTCGATGATCAGAACGTCCAGACCTTCGTGGTTGGCTACGGCTTGCAGAACAGCACGACCTTGAACTGTATGCCATGGTTCTTCCCGCTGGAGGTCGAAGACGACGATCTACGCTGTCGCGGTACCTACGACGGTCAGTGCTACGACTGCCCGCAGGCCGACCTGCAGACCCGGGCACATCCGGTGACGGGTGAGACGGTGCCAGTGTGCCGTGAGCCCTTCTTCGCCGCGTCGGCTTCAGAGCTCAAGGACGCCTTGTCCAACATCATTCAGCTGGTCTCGACCGAGACACGGAGCTTCTCCTCGGCCGCGGTCCCGTCGGTGCAGGCAGAGGAGGCGGACAAGATCTACCTCTCGAGCTTCGTCCCAACGCTGGACAGTCCCATCTGGCCCGGCCGTATGGACGCTTTCCTGCGGCCGTTGCCACTCAAAGAGGTGGTTGGTGAGAACGGTGAGATCAACCTGATTCCCGACGCCTCGATCGAGTGCAGCTCCAGTGTCGAGAGCAGTTGTCACCTGTGGAACGTCAACGATCCTGAGAACTACGATACGTTGCTCGATCAGCTCCCTGCCGCCGCGCAATCGGCAGTTCGTCTGACCAACGTCACCGCGATCCAGGCGGCGCTCAACGGCATGCTGGACTACGGCGATGCTTCGTACGATGACAGCGACTTCCAGAGCTGGCTGGGTGCTGCCAGCAGCAAGCGGCGTGTGCTGTACGCGCGCCAGGATGGGGCTACCGGTGTAATCCCGGCGGAGACGCGGCTCTTCCTGCCTCCCGTCAGTTCACTAGTCAACAGTGATGAACTCTGGCGCGATCTCATTCGCAGCCTGGAAATCTGTACCTTCGCTAGTGACACGCATCCATGCTACGACGCATCGACGGCTCAAGGCCTGGATGCGCGTGACGCCGTGCGCAGGACACAGCGTTTCACCATCATGCCCAAGGTGATCAGGAACCCACAGAACGGTGAGGTCTTGCCTTTCGTGATGGGCGATATTTTCCACTCTGACCCCGTGGTCGTTTCGAGCCCCTCGAACTTCCAGTACTTCACAGAGGATATTGGTGCCGATAGCCTCGGTAACGGTGGCTATCGCGACTACGTGCTCGAGCATCGCACACGTCGGCGTCTCCTCGTCGTTGGCTCGAACGATGGTCAACTGCACGTCTTCGAAGCGGGCACCTACAGTGCCGGGCTCGACGACCAAGGCAATCTGACCGGCGACTACACGAATGGTACTGGCAAAGAGCTGTTCTCGTTCGTGCCGCGCGGTGTCAAGCCGACCCTCGAGGCCATGTCGCAACCTGGTGTCACCGACCACCGGTTCACGGTCGACGGTACGGTGCGAGTTGATGACATCTATCTCGACCCGGTGCACACTGGTACGCCGACAGCCAGCGAGCGCGAATGGCGCACGCTCTTGATCGGTGGTCTTCGCGAAGGCGGCAAGAGCTACTACGCTCTCGACGTGACGCAGCCGGACGTCATCGACTTCCAGGTTGTCGGGGGCGTGACCACCAAGGTCGGCGAGGCTCAGATCACTACCAACAGCGAAGAGATCCCCACCTGCTACGGTGTTGCCCCCGGCGGCACGTGTGGTCCGGTTCCGTTCCCGGCGGTACTTTGGGAGTTCTCGGACCCGCTGGACGAAGATGGTGTAGGCGGCACCGACCTGGGTGATACCTGGTCGCGCCCCAACACTGGCAGAGTCCGCATCTGCACCGCCGGCACCTGCAACAGCTCGGATGCGGGAACCGTCATTGAAGATCGCTACGTCGCCATCTTCGGTGGTGGCATGGATGCCAGTCGCAATAATCAAGAGGGTAACTGGCTCTATATGCTGGACATCGAGACCGGCGAGGTGATTTGGAAGGTACCGCTGATCGGTTCAGCTCCGAGTGAGCCCGCGGCGGTCGATACGGATGGTGACGGCTATCTGGATACCATCTACATCGGCACCACACTGGGCTATCTCTACAAGGCCGATATCAGCAAGGCAGTCAAGATCGTCAGCACGACAGTTCCGGATGCGGTCACCGGGACGCTGGTCAGCGTTGACCGCGTCACCGACAGTGCTTGGGATCCCTTCCTGGTCTTCACTACGGGTGGTCAGCCGATCTTCTACCCGCCGGCCGTGATCTACATTCCGGATACTGGACACTATGCTCTGGCCTTTGGCGTTGGGGATCGCGAGGATCTCTGGAGCTCTGTGTACAGCCCGAGCAACGGTCGCTTCTACATGATCGTCGATAATGGTTTCGCTGCGGGAATGACACCGCGTGTGGAGTCGGACTACCCGAAGATCATTCCGAACTCGAACCTGCCGAACGAGACCAACTTGCTACTGACCAGCCCAGGTGGTTGGTACATGGAACTGGACAGCGGGCGGATCGAGCACCTGATCACCCCGCCGTTCGCGATTAGCGGTATTACTGTCTTCAGCACCTACCTTCCCGGTGATGCGATTGGCGAAGGCGGCTCGGTCTGCGGTCGTACAGGTTCTAGCCGGTTGTACGTAGTCTTCACCACTAACGCCAACGGCGTCATGAAGAACTCGTCCGGGACCACGGTGAGATACCGTGAAGTCTCCGACCTGGTGACCAGCCCCTTCGTGCAAGAGGGAACCACCAAGAACAAGCGAGACCCGAATGCTCCCACCGTTTCCCCATGCGATGCAGCGGATGTCGCCGACATTCAAGAAATTCTCAAGCAGCAGCTACCGGATTCCTGTACCTTTGGCAACTTCAGCCAGGACATCCTGACACGCCGTAGCCGCGAGGGGATCGAGTGCATCGCACCGGTGCCGGTGTGCATGATCCAGCACAACTGGAGAGAGTTCTGATGCGAGTAACCCCTGCAGTGTGCGTCCTGGGAACCTTGCTGATGGTGTTCTGGCTTGTGCCGCCTGCCCAGGGTGCTTGGCTAGTCACCACTGGAGGTGAAGAGCTCGAGACCCGAGGAGACTGGCAAGAGCGTGGTCGGCTTATTGTCTTCACGCGCCCGGACGGAACGTTGGCGTCTATTCGCGCCTCGCTGATTGATCTTGAGCAGAGCCGTCGGCGAAACGAGACACCCGTACGAGAACCGAGGCCAGCGGCGGCGCCTGTCGAAGCGCGACAGGAGCCGATAGCGGTGCTGACGGACGAGAACCTACAGCTCTTCGGAGATGGGGCTGGCGGGACTTTTAGTGCCGCAGACTCGCGGTCCGTGTCCACGCAAGAAGCTCTGGAGGTCGACGGAAGTGATCCAGCGGATCAGAATACTCGTTTGCCCAGCCCCGCAGGTCTCACAGTGGACGATTGGCGTTATCTGGAAAGTGACGCTGGGACCGAAGTTATCGGGGTTGTTCGCAACAATGGAGAAGACATCTACGCTAATATAGAATTGCAAGTGTCGGTGTATGGAGTGGATGAGGAACTCATGACCACCCGTAATGCACGACTCGCAAACCCAATTCTGGCTCCGGGACGTCAAAGCGAGTTCCGGTTGCCACTGCCGCAGACCTACGGGGTCGACCGGGCCGAGTTCAATCTCACCGGTGTTCCCTTCGAGGCTCGCCGACCCGAAGGTGAGGAACCAATAGGGGGTTCCACTGCGGCACCAACACAGCCCACGGGTGCTGGCCCTTAGGGGTCGGCCTTTGGGGAACCTGCTGTATTCCGGCCGGCGCTTGCGCCGGCCTCTTTTTTGGCGGTTGGACGACGGTCCAGCCCCCAAGAAAGAGGTTGCTTGTCAGAGGCCTGCGGAGCAGACCCCCTCGAGGCCAAGAAGCGCGGTTCTCCACCCGGTGCCGACCAGCCTCTCATCCCCAACTCCCTCGGCTGCGCCGTAGGGGCATCTAGAACGGCTCGTCTTCGACGTCCGACTCTGCGATCAGCTGACCCTTCAGGAAACCCTCGATGAACGGCTGGATGCCACCGTCGAGAACCTTGTCGGTATCGCCTTCCTGGACGCCGGTGCGGTGGTCCTTGACCATGCGGTAGGGCTGCAGCACGTAGCTGCGGATCTGGCTGCCCCACGCGATCTCGCGCTTCTCGCCTTCGATCTTGTCTTGCTCGGCAGCGCGGCGGTCCATTTCGGCCTGGTAGAGCCGGGCTTTGAGCATCTTCATCGCGGTCGCGCGGTTCTTGAACTGGCTGCGCTCGGCCTGGCAGGAGACCACGATGTTGGTGGGCAAGTGAGTGATGCGGACGGCGGATTCGGTCTTGTTGACGTGCTGTCCGCCAGCGCCAGAGGCGCGGAAGGTATCGACGCGCAGTTCCTTGTCCAAGATCTCGATCTGCACATCGTCGTCGACCTCGGGGTAGACGTACACGGAGGCGAACGACGTATGACGCCGCTTGGCGGCATCGTAGGGGCTGATGCGGACCAGGCGGTGGACGCCACTCTCGGACTTGAGGTAGCCGAAGGCGTTCTCGCCTTGGACGGCGAAGGTGGCGCTCTTGATGCCGGCTTCTTCGCCGTCTTGCCGGTCCATGAACTTGGTCTCGAAGCCTTCCTGCTCGGCGTAGCGTAGGTACATGCGCAGCAGCATCTCAGCCCAGTCTTGCGACTCGGTACCGCCGGCCCCGGAGTGGATGGTGACGATGGCGCTGCGGTGGTCGTCTTCCCCGGAGAGCTTGAGCTCCAGCTCCAGGCGCTCAGCGTCCTTTTCGACGCGCGACAGGAACTCGCGCATCGACTCGTCGGCTTCGCCTTCGGCCAGCAGCTCGCTCCATACCTGCAATTCTTCCTCGTCGTTGCGCAGCTGCTCGAGCGACTTCTGCCGCTTCTCGAGCTGGCTGCGTTCCTTCACCAGCGGTGCACTGACAGCGGGGTCGTCCCAGAAGTCCGGCTGCTGCATCTGCCGGTCGAGGTCGGTCAGCTTGTCGTCGAGGTCGAGCTCTTCAAAGGTACCCCCTTAGGGAGTGCAATTGCTTCCCCAACTCGCTGATCTTCTGCTGTGCGTCTCCGGCGAACATGTCTAAGCCTCCTGCGGCTCTCGCTCCCTCGGTCTCGGGGTGCGCTTCTGAGTCTTCAACCTAGGTTGTAGTTGGTTCGGCTGATTTGTTTGGTTCGGTTGATTTGCTTGGTTCGGTTGGCGTATCTGGTGCGGTCTGCGCGGGGGTGCGAGATGTCGCTGTGGTGATGGTCGGACCTCGGCCGGCGGATCCTGGACTATACATCATCGTCAGGATGGCCAGAAGCCAACAGCTCGCTGGTACGAGCCAGGGGGCGCGGGTATAGGGGCTGAGTCCGCTGGCCGAGCGATCGGCGTCGACACGGGCCCGTAGCGTGCCTTCTTCACCGGCGTCCAGATGGTCGACGATACTGCCGTCGGCGCCGATCACGGCCGAGATGCCGGTGATGGCGGCGCGCAGCAGGGGCCGACGATTCTCTGCGGCGCGGAAGCGGGCGGCACGGAAGTGCTGGGGCAGCGCGGCCGAGTCGCCGTACCAGGCATCGTTGCTGATGGTGACCAGCACGTCGGCGCCAGCGCGCACCTGCGCTGCGACCTGTGCCGGAAAGATGGCTTCGTAACAGATCGCGACACCCAGATCACTCGTCTGGCCGGTGGCCGTGCGCCAGGGCAGCAATCTGGGGTCGTTACCGGCTCGAAAGTTGCCGGCCGAGCGGGCGATCTTGCCGATGAAGGGTAGGATCTTGGCGAAGGGCACGTACTCGCCGAAGGGCACCAGGTGTTGCTTGTCGTAGCGGTGCAAGCCGCCGTCCACATTCAGGAGATAGGCCGCGTTGAAGACGTCATCTCCATCGCCGTAGGCGTTGGAGTTCAGCAGCACACCGCACTCACGCTGGTGGGCCAGGCGGTCGAGAGCCTGCCGGAGCTGTGTTCGTCCTCCGGCCTGTGCCTCCAGCACATAGGGCCAGCCGGCACTCTCGGGCCAGATCAAAAGGGCGCCGGAGACGTCGCACGCTTGCTCGGACATGCGTAGCATCTTGGTCAGGTTCTGCCGCGCCTGCTGGGCGTCGTAGTGTTGCATGTTGGGGATGTTGGGCTGGAGCACGCGCACCGGCATGGTGTTTCGGGCCGGCCCAGCTGCATCCTGGAAGCGGCCCTCCTCGAGGGCGGGGTCCTGCAACGTGGGGGTCGCCCACCGTCCGCCCAGGACGAGTAGCAGCACCGGTATCAGCAGGCCGAAGCCGGCCAGGCCGGCTCTGGCCGAGAACCTTGCGCCCGCGGCTCTCTCCTGCTTGCGGTCGTATGCGGACAGCAGAGCCAGGGCCAGGCCGGTGTTGACAAGTACCAGCAGGTACGAGACGCCGTAGCTGCCGATCCAGGCACTGAGTGGCAAGGCACCGGGTACGTCCTCCCAGGCGTAGGCGGCGAGGTTCCAGGGGAAGCCGCTGAGGAGCCAGGAACGCAGCCATTCGGCGCTCACCCACCAGGCCGGGATACCGAGCCAGGCGACCCAACCGCCGCGCCTCCAGACACTCCAGGCGCCGAAGGCGAAGATCAGCTGGTAGCTACCCAGGTACAGGGCGAGCAGCACCATCAGCAGCCACGACAGTGCGGGCGACAGGCCACCGAAGCTGCCCAGGGTGTGTGTGATCCATGGAATCCCGACTAGCCAGCCCACCGTCGCGTGCAGCCACACCAGGAGCACCGCCTGCCGCCGTGGCCGTCCGAGCAGGGCGAGCAGCGGCACGAGCGCCACCCAGGACAAGTACGTGCCCGGCTGCTTGCCGAAGCACAAGCCCCAGAGGGCTCCACCGACAAGGGCGGTCAGCAACCAGGGGAGCGTGCGCTTCACGATGGGGGGGCTGGAGGCTACTGGGACGAGGTGATCCAGGTGTCGAGACGGAAGGTCACCTTGACCCGCTCGGCGATGCGTTCCGCGTCGCTACGGTCGATGAAGGGGCCGATGCGTACCCGGTACATGGTGCGATCGTCCACTTCCACGGGCGACAGGAAGGCACTGTAGCCCTTGTCGTTGAGCCGCCGACGTACCTTCTGGGCTTGTTCCTGGTCGGGGCTCGAGAACACCTGGATGAACAGCTCGTCCCCGGTTGGTGGTGGCGGAGGCCGGCGAGCAGTGGTGCGTGGCAAGGTTGCTGGTGGTTCTACGGCAGGCTCCACAGCTGGCTCCACGGGTGGTGGTGCTACGGCTGGGCTCGTCTCCTGTGTGGGCTGCGCCGGGGTGGTAGGTTCCGCGACAGGCTCCGGTTGTGGAGAGGGTGGTGGCGGTTCGATCCGGCGTGGTGGCGGAGGTGGTGGGGCGGTGGTCTCGCCTGCGCCTTCGCTCTCGGGCTCGAAGAAGCTGAACTGCTCCAGTGGGTCCTCTTCCTGGCTCGCCGGTTCGGCCGCGGCAGTCTGCGGCGGCGGCGGGGACACGCTGTCGCGGCCGATCCACAGGCCGGCGAAGAAGGCGGCCAGAAGACAGCCCAGCAGCAGCAGGAAAGCCGCCATCACCTGGCGGCTCGTCAAAGCGACTTCGTAATAACTCGGTTCGTCGTGCTCGCTCACGCGGCCCAGTATAGCCGGCAGGGTAGCCAATAGTCACGGCCTGACCCTGGTGGTTCGATACCTACGACTCGGAGGGGACGTTCTCCGAGACGGGAGCCTCGACGACCGGGAGCTTGGGCAGCGGTGGCAGCGGTTCCATTCTCTGCACTACCACCAGGCTGACATCGTCGCGTAGCGGTTCGTTGCCCATGTATCCATGAAAGGCGTCGACCAGACCGCGGTGGGCTTGGTCCGCAGTGACGCTGGCGGCCAGGATGTGCCGCAGGCGCTCGAAGCCGAAGTCGTCCTGGCCCGGGTCGACGGTGGCTTCCGGCAGGCCATCGGTGTAGAGCAGGAGCAGGTCGCCGGGAAGCAGGCGGGTCGAACCGGTGGTCAGCTGGAGTTCCTTGCGCACGCCCAGCGGCAGCGCGCCGCGCCCCAACTCCTCGACCTCGCCGCTGGTTGCGCGTCGCACCATCGGGAAGGGATGGCCGGCACTCACGAAATCGAGGGTGCCGTGTTCTGGGTCGAGAAGGCCGTAGAAGAGCGTCACGAAGGAGCGGCGATCGCTGGTGCGTACCAACGCCCTGTTGACCAGCTCGACCACTTTCAGTGGTTCGGGATCGAGGTCGATGCCGAGCTTCAGCGTGGCGTTGGTGATCGCCATCAGTAGCCCGGCCGCCATGCCGTGACCGCTGGCGTCAGCGATCACCAGTGCCCAGCGGCCATCGTCGAGGGGGAGGAAGTCGTAGTAGTCGCCGCCGATGTCGTTGGCGGTGCGGTAGGAGTGTTCGAAGACGTAGCCGGAGATGGGAGGGGAGTGCTGCGGTAGCAGCTGACGCTGCAACTGCCGTGCGACCTCGATCTCGTCGCGCACGTGGACGCGGTCCACGAGTTCGAGCGATAGCAGGAAGAGCAGGCCGGAGATGCTGATCATGTACCAGATGGGCGAAAAGTCGATCCTGATGCCGGAGCTCAGCTCCGCCACCTGCACAAAGATGAAACCGCAGGCTGCCGCCGCCAGAGACAGCACAAAGAGCATGCGTCGTGCGGGTGTCAGCTTGAACGATAGGCCAAGGAACACCAGCTTGACGCGGTGGAAGAAGCGCTGCACGGGCTCTTGCGGCTCGGGCTGCTGCTGTTCGCGGGTGAGCACCGCGTAGACGTGTGAGACGTCGCGATTGAACAGGCGGCGCAAATCGTGACTGTCGAAGCCATCTGTGTAGGCGCTCAGAAAGCTCTGGGAGTCTTGCGCCAATTTTCGTAGTCTGCGGGCCATAGATCGTCCCTGGCGCGGCTCAGCCGTAACCGAGTTCCGTGCGCGGTGGTGGATCAGTACTGGGGCGTGGCCGGTACAGACCGGCCCACTGCAAGCTGAGCAGGGTCAGATAGAGCGGGTTGAGCAGGAGGTAGCGGCGCCACAGCCGGCGTGGCTCCTGCAGCAGGCGGAACAGCCATTCCAGGCCACGCTTCTGCCAGCCGGAAGGGGCCTGTGGCAAGCGCCCGGCGTGGAAGTCGAAAGCGGCGCCGACGGCGAGCAGCGGCATGCGCAGGCGGTCGCGGTACTCGAACACCCAGGTCTCTTGACGCGGACAGCCGAGTCCGACCAGCACCAGGGCCGCGCCGCTGTCGCGGATCTGCCGCACGATGTCGTCGCGCTCGTCGGCGCTGGTGCGGCGGAAGCGCGACGGTTGCTTGCCGGCCAGGCGCAGGCCGGGGATGCGAGCGGTCAGGTTGGCAGCCAGGTCGTCGAGCACTGCCTGCCGGCTACCGTAGAGGTAGACCGGCAGTGCCTCTGCTGCTGCGGCGGCGCACACTTCGAGCGTCAAGGCCGGGCCGTAGACGCGATCCGGCAAGTCTGCGCCGTGTAGACGCTGCAGTGCCCAGCGCACCGGCTGACCGTCCGGTACCACCAGGTCGAGGTGGTTCAGGCGATAGCGTTGCTCATGGTCGAGCACGCCGGTCATCACGCCGTGCACCGCCAGGGCCGTCAGTGCCAGTGGCCGCCGCTCTTGCGCCGCCGCCATCACGCGCGCCACTGCCGCCTCGTAGTCGACCGCGTCGACGCCAATGCCGAGCACGTCGTGACGGCCGAGGTCGATCACGCCGCGTCTCCCTCAGGTTGCGGGGGCGGTGCGCCCTGCTGCCGCTCGCTGTGCCCTCTTTCCGCGTGCCATCTTTCCGCGTTGTGCTCATAGATCTGGCGCAGGATGGCCGGTACGTCGAAAGTCAGCTGCCAGTTTGGATAGTGTGTCTCGAACTTGCCGTTGTCGCTGATCCACCAGATGTGATCTCCGACGCGGTTGTCCTCCGCGTAGCCGTGGCGCAGCTCGCGGCCGGTGATGTCTTGGCACAGCTCGATCGCCTCGCGCATCGAGCAGTTGCTAAAACGGCCGCCGCCGATGTTGTAGACCTCGCCGCGCGGTGCTTCTCCGCGTCCACCATGGCACGCTCGGAAGACGGCGTCGAAGGCACGCACCAGGTCGTAGCTGTGGATGTTGTCGCGCACTTGCTTGCCTTGGTAGCCGTAGACCGTGTAGGGCGCGCCGGTCACCGTGCAGCGCATCAGGTAGGCCAGGAAACCGTGCAGCTGTGTGCCGCTGTGATTCGGCCCGGTAAGGCAGCCGCCGCGGAAGCAGGCGGTGTGCAGGTCGAAGTAGCGCCCATATTCCTGTACGAGAACGTCGGCCGCTAGTTTGGACACGCCGAACAGACTGTGCAGGCTCTGGTCGATCGGCATCTCTTCACTGATGCCGCCAGCGAAGCGGTGATCCGCCGCGATCTCCCAGCGCGTCTCCTGCTCGACGAGTGGCAGGCGGTTGGGCGTGTCGCCGTAGACCTTGTTGGTCGAGGTGAAGAGGAAGACCGCGCGCGGGCAATGGCGGCGCACGGCTTCGAGCAGGTTCAACGTGCCCACCGCGTTGACGCCGAAGTCGGTGTGCGGTTCCTTGGCGGCCCAATCGTGCGATGGCTGCGCCGCCGTGTGGATCACCAACTCGATGGCACTGCCACATTCGCCCAGCAAGCGATGCAGCGCATCGATGTCGCGGATGTCCAGGTCGGCGTGACGGTAGCGGCGGCCGAGTCGTTGCTGCAGGCGCTGGCGATTCCAAGCGGTCGAGGCTTCATCGCCGAAGAACACCCGGCGCAGGTCGTTGTCGATGCCGACCACGTCGAGCCCCTGCTCGGCGAAGTACACCGCGGCTTCAGAGCCAATGAGTCCGGCCGAGCCGGTGATGAGGACGATCGCCATCGCGCGTCCTCAATTCCCCTGCCTTGCGGCGCCCACATCGGGACGCAGCACGCCAGACTCGGGAGGTGGTGCCGTCATCGGTGTTCGCGTAGGCTGCTGTCGTAGCAGTTCCGGCCACGGGCGCGATGTCGGTTGCAGCCGGCGCAGGCTGTAGGTGCCGTCGACGAAGGCGAAGAAGCCCCAGGCGCTGCGCTCGGGGAAGTGCCGCTGCCAGAACTCGAGTGCAGCGCGGAACTCCTGCGCATTCTTGGGGCCGGCGGCGAAGACGACTGGATCCGGGCAGGGGCGCGCGGGGTCCAGGCAGGCGGGCGACGGTGGCGGTGCATAGTAGGCCCAAGAGACGTGATTCTGTGGGTGCACCATGAAGTAGGTGAAGATCAGCGCTGGTTCGCTGCTGTGTCCGTCCTGAGACTGTCCGTCGCGCGCGTTCCGCACCTGTTGCAGGTGCAGCTGCTGGTAGACCGTGCGCCACGTCCGAACCGAGTGACCGATCTCGCTCACGTTCACCGGCAGGAAGCTCAGGCACGCCACCAGCGTTCCAGCCAGCGCTGTCGCCACAGTCGCGCGTCGACCCCACGGCAGCGCGGCACTTTCCAACCAACGGCCCAAGCGCATCAAGGCAGCGGCCGTTGCCAGCGCCAGCAGCGGGACGATCTCGGCGAGGTAGATCGGCCCCGTCGTCGCCACCACCGTCTTCGGTACCAGCACACGGTAGCCGTAGTCGGCTAGGATCAGGCCCCAAAAAGCCCACAGGTACCAACCTCGTCCGTCTGAGCGCAAGCGGGCAAAGGGCACGAAGAGCAGCGACAATGGCCAGCCGAAGAGCCAGAAGTTCTGCCGCAAGAGACCCCCGCCGACGGAGACCGCCATGCGTCCGTCCCGGTTGTCGAGCAGACCCAGGCCACCGTGCTGTTCGTGGTAGCCGGTGGTCAGGGTTTCGCCGGTTTGCTGGCCGTTGACCCACAGCAGGACCAGGCCGCAGACCAGCACCGGCAGGCCGGCGAGCAGCAGCAAGTGCAGGCGTCGCGCTACCTGCTGCCGCCAACTTCCCGCGTCCGACTTCAAGCCACAGAGCAGGAACGCCAGCGCCGCGACGGCCAGGAAGAGCACACTGGGCAACGGTCGCACCAGCACGCCGAAGCCCCAGGCCAGCCCCCCGAGCAGCGCCCAACGCGTCGCGGTGGCCGGATTCTCCTCCATGCGCAGCATGGCCCACAGGCCGAGCAACATGCAGGCGCCGCACGCCGGCTGCGAGAGGTCGGTGGCGCCGGTGAGCACGAATTGCGGCGACACCACCAGCAACGCCGCGCCGAGCACCGCTTCCAGCTCACCGAAGAAACGTCGCCCGATTGCCCACGTCAGCACCAGCGCCAAGCACGACAGCAGTGGTACTACCAAGAACCGCGCCGCCACCGCCTCGCCGACCGCGAGCAAGAGGGGATGGCCGATCGGATACTTGCCGTACCAGCCGGCGGTGTTGTGCAGGATGAAGCGGTAGTCGAGAAAGGCGTAGTCGGCTTCCGGCACTGCCTCGGGCGTCGGTGTCGTAACCCGGCCGTCGAGCAGCGTCTGGGCGATGAAGCGGTAGGTGCTCTCGTCGTCGGTGAGCGGCGAGTTCTGGAACAGCTGGAAGCGGACGCCCAGTGTCAAGACGAGCAACAAGCCGCACGTCACGCCGAGCGTCAACTTTGGTCGCTGGGTTGCCTTGTGCAGCACGGCCAGCAATGCGGCTGGGATGGACGTCTGCAGCAGCGCCAGCGTCGTGAAGACCATCGCCAGGCTGCCGAAGACGAAGTACCAGAGCAGGAACACCATCTCCTGCGGTGGAATCGTCGTGACCCCGTCACCGTAGGCCAAGTGATGGCCGCCGGTGTACAGCCCCGCATCCCAGAAGCCGCGCAGGCTCAGGGCTGCCAGCAGCAGATACAAACACAGCCGGGCGAGCCGCGAGCGGCGGGCAGCGTCAGATTCCGAGGCCGTGCCAGAAGCTGTTTCAGAGTGCTCGTTCACCCTCCAAGACTACCAGGGTCCGGAACACCGAGAGTGGATTTGCCCGTCAAGTTGAACTTCTGGCAGGCTTCGAGCATGGCGACCTTCAAAGACCATTTCTCGACCCAGGCAGATACCTACACGCAATCCCCCCCCCCCAGTACCTACCCCCACCAGTGCCTACCCCCACCAGTGCCTACCCCCACCAGTGCCTACCCTGCGGCGCAGCCGCCTCCGGATCCCCTACGGCCGAGCCGTTAGCCCGACGCCCGGCAGCCCGACCCCCGGTGCCGGACGCTCGCGCAGCACGTCGCGACGGAAGCTGAACAGCTCTGCTGGCCGGCCCCCCGTGTGGGTGTCCAGGCGGCCGGTGCCCTCGACCAGGCCACCGCGTTCGACCAGGCGGCGGAAGTTCTGCTTGTGCAACTCGACGCCGCTCAAGGCTTCCACCACGCGTTGCAGCTGCAGCAGGGTGAACTCCGGCGGCAGGAGCTCGAAGACGACAGGACGATACTTGATCTTGCCGCGCAGACGGCCGAGAGCGGTGGACAGGATGCGTCTGTGGTCGAGGGCGAGGGGATGTCCCAGGGGATCCGCCGGTGGAACGTCGCCGTGGTCGCGGTGGGCTTCGGCGGTGAGGCCCATTTCGTAGAGCAACTCGTAGCGGTCGAGCACACGCTCGCCGTCCCAGCTGGCGCCGCCGAGGCCGAAGGCAATGTCGGTGCGCTCGCGGCGCAGGCGGCGGAGGTCGTCTTCGGCTTCCTGGACCCAGTCTCGGATCGCCGGCACGATCGCTGCGTCGAGAACCGGAGGTCGACCGTGGCGCCAGTCTTCCCAGGGGAAGTAGCGGTAGATGTCCTGCCAGCCAGCGTGGTCCGTTGCCCGCTCTGACTCCACCAACAAGCCGAGGTAGGCGATCGAGATGACGCGCGGACCGGTGGGGCCGCGGCGAGCGCGGTCACCGAAGGTGTAGAGCTGTTCGACGTAGCCGAGCTCCAAACCGGTCTGCTCGCGCACCCAGCCGCGCAGTCCCAGCTCCAGCGTGCGGTCGCGCTTGGGGTCGAGCGGGCCGAAGGGCAGGGCTTCGCCGTCGAGGTCGCCCGCGTCCGGCCGGTGGACGATGAGGATGCGGGGTTGTTCGCGCGTGACCGCGACGATGACGGCGTTGAGGTCGATGACCACGGGCTGGGCGGCGAGGGATTGCATCACCCAACCATTCTAAGCTGCCACGACCCCCGCACCCAGACATTCCTCATCGGCGTAGAAGACAGCGAACTGCCCCTCTGCGATGCCAGGGTCGCTGGTTTCCAGCAGAACCCGCAGCCGTCCGGGAGCATCGCTGGCGCGCAGGCTGCAGGGCAGCAGTTGCGGGCCGTGGCGCAGCTTGACGTGCAGCTGTTCCTCCAGCTTGGGCGGCGAGGAACCCAGCCAGTGCAGGTCGTCGATCTCGAACTCTGAGCGTTCAACATCCTGCAGGTGCTCGCGGTGGGAGACCCACAGGACGTTGGCGTCCACGTCCTTGCGCACGACATACCAGGGGCCACCGGACAGGCCGAGGCCGCGGCGCTGGCCGATGGTGGCGAACCAGTAACCGCGATGTTCACCGAGGACGCGTCCAGTTTCCAGCTCGCGAATCTCGCCTGGCCGTTCACCCAGGTGGTGGCGGACGAAGTCGTCAAAGGGGATCTGGCCGAGAAAGCAAATGCCCTGGCTGTCGGGACGCTCCTGGTTGGGCAGGTCGTAGTTTGCGGCCAGCCGGCGCACTTCGGCCTTGGTGTAGGGGCCGAGCGGGAAGCGGCAGCGCTGCAGTTGTGCCTGAGTGAGCCGGCTGAGAAAGTAGGTCTGATCCTTGATCGGGTCGGGACTGCGCAGCAAGTGGACGCTGCCAGCCGGGTCCAGCCACAGCTGTGCATAGTGGCCCGAAGCAACAGACTCGAAAGCCCCTTCTGACTCGCTGGTGGCCAGCGCGTCGACGTGCTCCAGGAAGGTGCCGAACTTGATCCGTCGGTTGCACAGGACGTCCGAGCTGGGGGTGCGGCCGGCGCGCAACTCGTCGAGGGTGTAGGCGACGATGCGCTGCTGGTACTCGCGCTGCATGGGTACCACGTGCAGGGGCACTCCTGCTTGCTCGCACACGGCACGGGCGTAGCGCAGATCCTCTTCCCACGGGCAATCGCCGAGAAAGGCCAGCTCGTCCTCGAGCCAGATCTTGAGGTAGAAGGCCTGGACATCGAGCTGAGGCTCTTCGAGCAGCAGTCGAAGCGCCACGGAACTGTCGACACCACCGGAAAGCAGCATGGCCACGCGCATGCTCTGATGCTACTTCACGTCGCAGTGTCGGGGCACAGTCTGTGCCTGCAGCCTGTGTCGGCGGGTTCGTGATAAGCTCCTGCGGCATATTCCACGTCAAGAACCACATGCTAGGAGACCCTCCGCGATGAACCGCCTGCCCACTACTTTTCTCTGTTGTCTGCTTCTCCTGATTGCCGTGTTGCCGGCGACCCAGGCAGCTGCTTCGGACGCATCCGCGGACGAGCGCCTCCTGCGAGTCGAAGAAGCCAACCCGCGCAGTCTGCACGGTCCGTACCCGACGCTGGTGGATAGCGTGCGCCTGGAGGCGCTCGATCTCGACAAGCTGCGCGCGGAAGACGAGCTGCGCGCCACCCAAGGTCTGCCGGGACGGTTCGCTGTCGCCAACCCGGTGCAGATCAACCCGCTCAGCCATGGCGCTTGGACGGTGCTGGCCGATGGAACGCACCAATGGCGTTTCCGGGTCCAGGCTCCGGGCGCGACGTCCCTGAACTTCGCCTTCGAACGTTTCGAGCTGCCGGCCGACGCGCGCTTGACCGTCACCTCGACCGATGGTCAGTTGTGGTTGCCGGCGTTCACGGCGCGCGATCAGCGCGAGGGCCAGCTGTGGACACCGCTGCTGCGCACCGACGATGTGCTCCTCGAGCTGATGGTGCCGGCCGCACAGCGCGACCAAGTACACCTGGAGTTGACCGGTATCCAGCAGGGTTACCGCGGTTTCGGTGCCCAGGAGCCCGGTACGGAAGGGGCCGACAAGTCCGGGGCCTGCAATGTCGACGTGGTGTGTCCCGAGGGCAACGGCTGGCGCAGTCAGATCCGTTCGGTCGGTGTCTACAGCATCAACGGCATCTTCTTCTGCACCGGCTCGATGATGCACAACACCTCGCAGGACTTCCGTCCGCTGTTCCTGACCGCCGACCACTGCGACGTGTCCACGGGCAATGACCAGTCCGTGGTCGTCTACTTCAACTACGAGAATTCGACCTGCCGCACGCCGGGAGGAGCCGCCAGCGGCGGTAACGGCAACGGCCAGCTGAACCAGTTCGTCAGCGGTACCACACTGCGGGCCAACGGCGCGGCTTCGGACTTCAGCTTGCTCGAACTCAGCGCCGACCCCAACCCGGCATGGAACGTGTTCTGGAACGGCTGGGACCGGCGCACGATCGATCCTTCCTCGGCGGTCGCAATCCACCATCCCAACACGGACGAGAAGCGCATTAGCTTCGAGAATCAGCCGCTGACGACGACCGGTTACACGGGTAGCAACAGCCCCGGTGACGGTACCCACTTGCGGGTCGAAGACTGGGATGTCGGGACGACCGAAGGTGGTTCTTCAGGCTCGCCGCTGTACAGCCCGCAGGGACGGGTGATCGGCCAGCTGCACGGGGGTTTTGCGGCTTGCGGCAACAACCTGCCGGACTGGTACGGTCGTCTGTCGTACTCGTGGAATGCCGGTGGCAGCGCCGCGGCGCGGCTTCGGGATTGGCTGGACCCGGTGGGCAGCAACGTCCAGACCCTCAACGGCGCCAACAAGCCCACCGGCGGCAACCAGATCCCGGCCGCTCCGAGCAACCTGAAGGTGCAGGCGACGTCCAACACCGAGGTGCAGCTGACCTGGAACGACAACTCGGACGACGAGGATCTGTTCCGTATCCAGATGAGCACGGATGGGGCGACCTACAACAATATCGGTGATTTGCCGGCGAATTCGACCGCGGCGAACATCAGCGGCCTGACGCCCGGGGCGGACTACTACTTCCGTGTTCGGGCGCGCAATGACGTTGGCAGTTCGGCGGCGTCCAACGTCGCGATGATCACCATGTCGCAGGTCACCGGACCTTGCGTGCCGGGTGTGTCGACGCTGTGCCTCAACAAGGATCGTTTCCAAGTGCGGGCCGACTGGCGGCGCTCGAATGGCACCAGTGGAGCCGGGACGGGAGTCGAACTGACGGACGACACCGGCTACTTCTATTTCTTCAACAGTGACAACGTCGAGATGGTGATCAAGGTTCTGGACGCCTGCGGCGGAAGCTTCGATCGCTTCTGGGTCTTCGCCGGAGGCCTGACGAACGTAGAGGTTGACGTTATCGTGACCGACACGCAGACGGGGTCGATCCAGACCTACTCGAATCCGTTGAATACACCCTTTCAGCCGATTCAGGACACCAACGCCTTCGCCACCTGTCCCTGATCGCCAGCGATCTCGACATACCAGTCCTGTTGACTGCATGGGCAAACACCGCCGCGGAGTTCCGTGGCGGTGTTTGCGTTGGTGACAGGCCTACGGAGGTCGACCGTGATGAACCGCTTGTTGATCGCTTCCCTGCACCTACAGGCTCTGCATCGTCACGCCGAGGCTACCTATCCGGAGGAGTGCTGCGGCTTCCTGATCGGCCGTAAGCTTCACGACGAGCCTCCCACAGTGATGGTCGAACAGGTGCTGGCAGCGCACAATGATCGTGAGGACCAACGGCACAGCCGCTTCGTCATCGCACCCGAGACCGTGCTGGCGACACACAAGCGAGCCCGAGCCCAACAGCTCGACGTGGTCGGCTACTATCACTCCCACCCGGATGCACCCGCACGGCCGAGTGAGCTCGATCGCGAGTTCGCCTGGCCCGATCTGAGTTACCTGATCGTGTCGGTGCGCAAGGGGCGAGTGGCGCAGACTCGGAGTTGGCGCTTGCGCGGCGATCGGGGACGCTTCGAGGAGGAAGACGTGGCTGACTTGTCTGGGGAGAACCGATGAGCCATTGGGAGAGCGTGTGATGGATAGATCGCAGCCGCTGAGCGCGGCCGAAGTTCGGCGTTACAGTCGCCACTTGATCCTGCCCGAAGTGGGCATGGAAGGGCAGCTCGAACTCAAGCAAGCGCGCGTGCTGCTGGTCGGTACCGGTGGCCTCGGCTCGCCGCTCGGCCTCTACCTGGCGGCTGCCGGCGTCGGAACGCTTGGGCTGGTGGACTTCGACGTGGTCGACGAATCCAACCTACAACGCCAAGTACTGTTCGGCCAGGAAGATGTCGGGCGTCCCAAGATCGAAGCCGCCGTGGACCGCCTGCGCGGCATCAATCCACACATTCGCCTCGAGCCGCACGCGATGCGTCTCGATGCGGACAACGCGCTACAGCTCTTCGAGTCCTACGACATCATCGTCGACGGCACCGACAATTTTCCCACTCGCTACCTGGTGAACGATGCTTGCGTGCTGCTTGGCAAGCCCAATGTCTACGGCTCTATCTTCCGCTTCGAAGGCCAGGTGTCGGTGTTCTGGGGTGCCCGCGGGCCCTGCTATCGCTGTCTGTTCCCCGAGCCGCCGCCGCCGGGGCTGGTGCCGTCGTGCGCCGAGGGCGGTGTGCTCGGCGTGCTGCCGGGCATCATCGGCTCGCTGCAGGCGAACGAAGTGATCAAGCTGATCCTCGACCAGGGCGACTCGATGATTGGGCGTCTACTGCTGTTCGACGCGCTCAAGATGCAGTTCCGTGAGCTGCGCCTGCGCAAGGACGCCGAATGCCCGCTGTGCGGCGACAATCCGACCCAGACGGAGTTGATCGACTACCAACAGTTCTGCGGTGTCCAGGCGGAGCCGGAGCTGCCCGAAGACCAGTTCGAGATCACCGTCGAGACCCTGCGACAGTGGCGCAATGAAGGGCGCCAGCTGACCCTTGTCGACGTGCGAACGGAACAGGAGGATGCCATTTGCCGTATCGACGGTGCACAGCTGATTCCGCTGCACGAGCTGCCGCGCCGCTTACACGAGCTGGGCGATGCCGAATTGGTCGTGGTGCACTGCCACCATGGTATCCGGTCGGCCCAGGCGACCCACTTGCTGCGCCAGACCGGCTTTGAGAAGACGTGGAATTTGGCCGGTGGAATCGATGCCTGGGCGCTGCGCGTGGAGCCGTCCATGCCGCGCTACTGATCCGAGCACGAGAGCGCGGCCGTGAGTTGGGCTCAGGCTGTTCTTTGCTCCGGAGATTGACGATTTGCTAGGCTGTGTGCATGAACACGTCCACAGCTTCGCAGGCCCACATCGCCGGCCGCTGGTTCGCCGGTGTCTTGTCGATGGTGTTTCTGGCTGAGGTGGCATGCGGTCCGGACGGCTCTGACGATTGGTCCCGGTTCCGCGGGCGCAACGGAGACGGCCTGATCGCCGACAGCCGAGAAGGTGCCGGGGGCCTTCCCGTAGAGTGGAGTGCCGAACAAGGGATCCGCTGGAAGGCATCCCTGCGCGGTACCGGCAACTCATCCCCCATCGTGCACCGAGGTCAGGTGTTTCTGACGGCTGCCTGGGAAGTTGGGGGTGGCGCTGCGGGCAAGCAGCGCGCCGTGCTGGCCTTCGACCTGGCCACCGGTGCAGAACTCTGGGCCACCGAATTGTTCTCCGCCACACCGGAGAAGAAGCATCGTTTCAACACACTGGCGGCACCCTCTCCGGTGGTCGACGATGCTGTCTACGTCTACTTCGGTTCGGTGCTGGCAGCCCTCGAATTCGATGGTAGCGTGCGCTGGCAGCACGAGATCGACCCGACGTATGCGCAGTTCTCGCGCTACGGTGCCGCAAGTTCGCCGGTGTTGACGCGCGAGTCCGTGATTGTCGTCCAGGACCGTGAGTGGGCACAGACCGAGGACGTCGGCTGGATCAGTGCCTTTGATCGCAAGACCGGTGAGCCGCTGTGGCGCAGCGAATGGCGAAACACCTGCTGTTCCTACTCGACGCCGTTGGTCGTCGACCGAGGTGCCGGCGAAGAGATCCTGTTCGCCCAGTCGGGCTCGATCGTGTCCTATGCCGCGGCGGACGGCCAGCAGCTGTGGTCCCATTCCGTCGAGATCAACCAGATGGTCTCCAGTCCGGTGCTCGACGGGGACTTGCTGGTGATGGCTGGTGGCGCCAATCAGATCCGTTCGACCGAAATGCTGCGCCTCACGGGTAGTGGTGCCCGGACAACCGTCGAGACATTGTGGCAGAGCAAGCGGTTCGCGCCGCAGGATGCTTCGCCGGTGCTGTACCAGGGCAAGGTCATCACCGTCACCGATCAGGGGATCGCGGCCGCCCACGAGGCACATACAGGGGCTGAACTGTGGCATGGACGTCTGGGGCGCGGGCGCATGCGCGCGTCGCTGGTCGCGGGGGACGGCCGGGTGTATGCCACCTCCAGCGGTGGCGCGGTAGTCGTCTTTTCTGCCGGCGATACCTTCGAGAAGTTGGCTGAGAACGAACTCGGTGAGACCGGAACGAACGCCAGTCCCGGCTTCGCCGATGGCTGCCTGCTACTGCGTACGAGCGAGCACCTGTGGTGCGTCGAAGCTCGGCCGGTCACGGCGAACTGACGGTGCGGTCGGTGGACTCGAAGCGCTGGCATGGGGGCTTGGTTGCCCGTGGCGGCGCAGGTTCAATCTTGGGACTCTCGCTGTTGTCGCTCTTGCTGGCAGTCGTCGCGTGCGGTGTCCCGACGAGCGGCGATCCACCCGACGACTGGCGCGGCTTTCGCGGACCACATGGCCTGGGGCAGTCGAGCGCGCAGAACCTGCCGGTCGAGTGGAGTGTGCCCGGTCCCGGCCTGCGCTGGTCTGCGCCGGTGCCCGGAGTCGGCAACTCGCAGCCGGTGGTGGCCGACGGCAGGGTCTATCTGACCACCGCCGAGCGCGAAGCCGAAGGCGCCGACCCCTGGCGTGTCGTGCTCGCCTATGATGCCGTCAGCGGTGAGCAGCTGTGGCGTCGCGAGCTGTTTCAGGCGCCGGCCGAGAAGCGCTCGCCGCACAATACGCTGGCCGGCCCGTCGCCGGTGACTGACGGTGAGACCGTGTGGGTCTATTTCGGTTCGCACTTGGCTGCCCTCGACCGCGATGGCAACGTGCGCTGGCAACGGGAGATCGATCCGAGTTATGCCGAGTTCTCACGCTACGGTGCTGCCAGCTCGCCGGTGCTGACCTCGACCGATGTCATCGTGTTCCAGGATCGTGAGTACGCGCGCAACGAGGACATCGGCTTCCTGGCCGCCTTCGACCGCGTCACCGGAGACGAGCGTTGGCGCACCGAGTGGCAGAATACCTGCTGTGCCTACTCGACGCCGCTGGTGGTCGATACGGGAGGCGTCGACAGGGGAGTTGGTGAAGAGTTGTGGGTATCGCACAGTGGCAGCCTGACTAGCTATTCAGCCGCCACTGGGGAGGTGCTCTGGCAGCACGAAGTGCCGATCAATCAGGTCGTGGCCGGTGCTGTGTACGAACCTGTAGAGGAAGCCGGCGAGGACAGCTGGCTCGTCGTGCTGGCGAGCGGAGCTGACCACGTGCGCGCCAGCGTTGGCCTGCGGCTGCGTGGCCACGGGGCCGAGACCACGATCGAGCAGCTGTGGTTGGACAAGGCGATGGCGCCGCAGTCGTCGTCGCCGATCCTGCGCGATGGCCTGCTGTACGTGCTGACCCTCCAGGGGGTGGTAGTGTGCCGCGATGCAGGCAGCGGCGAAATCCTCTGGCGCGGGCGCCTCAGCCGGGGTCGCAACCTGGCGGCGCTGGTGCTGGGCGATGGCAAGCTGTACGCGACGTCGGCGTCCGGGATGGTGTCTGTAGTGGCGTTGGGGCGTGAGTTCCAGCTGCTGGCCGAGAACGAACTCGACGAGCCGGGGTCCACGGCGTCTCCGGCGCTCGGCGCCGGCTGCTTCCTGCAGCGCGGTGAAACACGACTGTACTGTTTCCACAGCCCCTGAAGGTCTCACCAGCAAGACGAGGCTAGGCAGGGCTAGGCCCAAGAGGAACCAACAATGCCGAATACGGACGCGATCTTGGAAACCGTGGGTGCGCTGCTGCAGAACAAGCATCTCAACCTGCTGCTCGACACGCGTGACTTGCTGCAGCCGGTGGGCTCGCAGGGCGTGCAGCCGCGCCACGAAGAGGTACGCAGTTCGGCGACTACCGTCGAGGTCTACGGTCAGCCTCTGCGTCTCGATGCCGCCGCCGATGGCGATGTCCAGATCTATGCTGCCGACGCCGAGGTCGAGGACCTGTTCGTCGGTGGCGAGACCTTCAAGGCGCCGGAGGGGACGTCGCTGGCGGCCCTGGGGATCTATGGCACGCTGGAACTGGGCTCCGAGATCCCGCCACTGTCGCAGGGAGCACTGACGCTGACCTTCACCGGCAGCAGCGACTCCAAGTTCGGCTATCAGCACTTGCTGCCGGTGTGGCAGAGCGAAGGTCGCGTCAAGGCTTTCACGGACCTGGCCTTGACCAGCCGCTTGCCGAGCCGAGTTCAGCTCGAGCAGTTGCGTCCCGGCGAAGTGCACCGCCTGGACGCCAGGGTCAACCTGTCGCTCGGGGTGCAGGCGCGATGGGGCAAGGAATTTGACCTCCACGAAGTGGTCGACTTGTGGCGCGGGCTGTCGGCTGGTGTGCGTGCGCACGCCGCCGCGGACCTGCAAGCCAGCCTCGGCTGGTCGCTGTACGAAGAGATGCAGCTGACCGTCGGCCGTGCCAACCTACTCAACCCTGGGTGGGTTCGCTTGCGTTTACAGCGCAGCCGCCGTCGTCACCTGACTCTCGGGACGGTGGTCGCCTTGCAAGCCAGCTACGACGGCAGCGACCTCGCCACCGTCCTGCAGCAGACGCTCGACCAGTCGCCGCTGCCGCGCCTGATCGAAGCCTTTCGGCCGATCGCGGCTGGCGACTGGGAGACCGTCAAGGCGAAGCTCACCGACCGCGTCACCGCGACGCTCGACGAGTACCTGGATACCACCGGCTGGCAGCAGTGGCTCGAGGGTCGCCCCGAGGTCCAAGAACTGGTCGACACCGCGCACACGATGGTCGAGGCCTACGATGGCCTCGATGGCCGCATCCAGAGCTGGTGGGACCGTGTCCTCGGCCAGGTCGACCTGAGTGAGGGCGGCAAGGCTCGCGAGGTGCTGCAGGTCGTCGCCGGCATCGGCGGTGGCTCGCTGAATGACCTGATCGAGAACAAGGACGTACGCGAGGCACTGGACTGGATCGAAGCCCTGACCGGCAAGAGCCTGGAGGATCTGGTTCTGGGTTCCAACGACGACCTGGAGCAAGCTCTGCAGCGTGCGGCCGAACTGGCGCAGCAGACGCTCGACTTTCTCGACAACCTGCCGGACAAGGTGCGTGCGCGGGTCGATACCTACGCCGGCAAGCTCGGCGTCCGCACCACGCTCGACTGGCTGAGCCAGCACGCGACTTCCAAGGCTGACTTGATCGCCTTCGTCGACGCGGCGGCCGAGAAGCGCCTACGGCAGTTGGTCGAACGCTTGCTCGACAAGGCTTGGGGGCGCATTTCCGAAGACGACTTGGCGGCTGTGCGTGCCTGGGCTCAGCGTCTGGTGGCCAACTACGACCGTCTCGAGGCGCGCTTTCGTAGCGCACTCGAGAAGTTCAAGGGAGAGCTCGGTTTCTCGCTCAGCATCACGATCGATCGCCTGAGCCAGCGCGAGGCGCTGCTGGATCTCGAGGTCGACCCGACGGATCCACAGCTCAATACCGACATCACGAGCGCACTGCGGCAAGGCAATGTGCGCGGCTTGCTCGAAGCCCTACCACCGTTGACACAGCTACCTTCGACACAGCCGCTGGATGAGCCCGTGAACCAGCCGTCGGGCGCAGGGGGGCGGCGGGCGCGCTACCTGGTGCGCGAGGCCGTGTTGTCCGAGAAGCGCGTGCGCACCGCGACGCTCTCCGTTCTCTTCCGCTTCCTGGGCTTGCAGAGCCTGATGCGCAACCAGAGTCAGTGGACCGAGGAAGCGCAGCTCGAGGTGCGTGGGCAGTCGGGTCGCTTCCAGCGCAAAGGGACCTATGCCGGCGGGTTTCGTCGTGCCAATAGCAACGTCCAGGAAACGGAAGCGGCGGTCTGGTTCGAGACCGCGGCGGCCGACTCCGCGGACCAGCCGCTGGCGCCCTTCGCTGCTGCCGCCCTCGACAACCACTTGCGCTTGACCTACGGCTTCCAGGATGCCGAGACCACCCTCGACGAGCGCGTGGCCTTGGATCACCTGCTGGCCAAGCTCGGTTTCTTGAAGTCACCCGGCAGTGTCGACAACCTCCGTCGCCGTCTCGGTGATGTACCGATCCTGGATCTGCGACTGGCAGTCGAGATCCGCATCGGCGGTGAAGGTGTCACGGCCCTGCTGCAAGACCTCCAGGGGCCAGCGGGAGATACCGCTGAAGCCAGCTGGAACGAGGATTACCTGCGCGCCGCCCAGCATTGGTTCCAGAGTCCGGTTCTGGCGGTCAATCGGTTTGACAGCGTCAAGCACCGGCCGCTCGGGGAGATCCTCCTCGACCTGACCCGCCACAGTGACTTCGAAGGCAAGTGGCGACAGGGGCCCCAGCCACTGACCGAGGACTGGTTGCCCGGTGGCAAGAAGGTCGAGGTCGGTGGGCAGACCTACCTGGTCAAGCCGTTCAACCGAGACTTCGCCGGCAGCCCCGCGCTGCTGCAGCACTGGCGCCCCGAGTACAACAGCCTCTACTTCTTGGCGGCCAACCGCGGTCCGGGGCTACGAGGATTTCGGACGCTGGCGCAGGCTGTGCGCAGCAGCGCCGAGCAGGGTACGCAGGCGGCCCTCGTCGCCCAGAGCCAAGCTGTCGCCGAAGGGCTCAAGGATGCCCACCCAGGCTACGCTGGTCTCAACCTGAGCTGGAACTGTCCCCTCTTCCTCACCTGGCTGGTGCTCACGCGGCTGTCCCGCGTGCGCCGCCAGAGCCTGAAAGAGGCCCGTGGCGTCGCGACCCTGCGCTGGCGCGCCCCGGGTTCGGAGGCCTGGCAGGAACCCCTGCACTGGAAGCTGGACGCCGGAATACCTGTCCTGTGATCGCTGCCGCGCGACGTCCACCTCGACGGCCACCGACGCGGGGTGCGGATAGATGGTCGGGCCGGTGCAACCGTACAAGAGCAATGATGCGATTCCCTGTGCCTGCGGCCGCGTCTACTGGCCTTCTTCCCGCCCTTGTCCTCTTCGGCCTGTTCGCTGCCGGCTCCGGTGGGTGTGGCGGTGGTCCCGACGGTGCTCGCGGCGGGGCAGCCTCGGGACCGGAGACGTTGCGCGTCACGCGGGGTTCGCTGATCGAGACGATCCTGCTCACTGGCGAGATCGAGGCCGCACGCGCTGAGCCGTTGATCGCCCCGGACGTCGGGATCTGGCCGCTGGAGGTGCGCTGGTTGGCCGAGCACGGAAGCCGCGTGCGCGCGGGCGAACAGATCGCCGAGTTCGGCAACGGTAGCTTGACGACGCAGCTCGACAGCGTCCGAGCGCGCATTGAACGGCGCGAGCAGGAGTTGCGTGGCGAAGAGAGCCAGCGCGCCATCGACCTGGCCGAGGCCGTGTTCACGGTGGAGCAACGCCTGGCCGATCTGCGCAAGGCAGAGCTGGAAGCCGACGTCCCACCAGACCTGATCGCTGCCCGGGAACTGCAAGAGAAGGAACTGGCGCGCGAGCGAGCCCGGGTCGAGTTGGACAAGGCTCGTGCCCATCTGCGCTCGAAACAAGAGGTCAACGCGGCCAATGATCGCGCCAGTGCGTTCGAGTCGCAGGATCAGGATTACGAGCTGCAGCGTATTCTGCGCAGCCTCGAACGCTTGGAGCTGAAGGCTCCGCGCGACGGCCTGGTCGAGGTAGCGCGCAGTCCGCGTGAGGAACGTCTGTTCCAGGCCGGCGACACGGTGCAGCCGGGCTGGACGGTGGCGCGAGTGCCGGATCTCGACTCGCTGCGCGTGCGCGCTCGCCTGTTCGATGTCGACGATGGTCGGCTGCATGCGGGCCTGCCGGCGACGGTGACCTTGGACGCCTTCCCGCAGCTACGTTTCCGCGGCCGGGTGACGGATATCGACGCGATCGCTCGCCAGATCGGTCGCGAGTCACTGCGCCGTGTGTTCGAAGTGGTGGTCGAGCTGGACGAGCGCGACATCGAGCGCATGCGACCCGGAATGTCGGTCAAGGTTGAGATCGAGCGCGACCACGGTGAGGTGCTGCAGGTGCCACGCCGAGCGCTGCAGGTCGCGGGCGATGGGATCGCGAAGGTCACCCTCGGCGACGGGCGGCGCGTCGAGGTGCAGGTCGGTCCCTGTGCGGTGTTCACTTGTGCCGTCCTCGGCGGCGAGGCGACGGAAGGCACCGGCAGCGGCAGTCCTTTGACCACGGGCGTCGAACTGATGCCCGCACGGGGGGCGTCTTGAGGCCGCGCGGTCGCCGCGCCGTTTTCTGGGGCGGTGCTCTGGTCGTGGTGCTTCTGCTGGCGCTCGGCTGGTCAGGCATCTCCGCCGGCGGTCCCTTCGGCGGTTGGTGGAGGGGTGTCGGCGAGGGGGGTGCTGGTGGTGACGGACAGTGGGTCGAGGTGCAGCGCCGCGACCTGGTGACCAAGGTGGAGATCAGCGGTGACCTGCAGGCGGTCGAGTCCAGCCAGCTGGGACCACCGCAGCTGGCCGAGCAGTGGAATTTCTCCATCGCCTTTCTGGCGCCCGAGGGCGACGACGTGGCGCGCGGGGAGCCGGTCGTCGGCTTCGACACCTCGGAGTTGCAGCAGGATCTGATCGCCGAGGTGAATGCTCGCGATTCTGCCGCTCAGGAGCTGGAAAAGCTGCGCCAAGAGTTCGAGTTACAGAAAGAGGAAGAAGCGTTGAGTCTGGCGGAGGCCGAAGCCAAGCTGCGCCGTCTGCAACTGCAGATCGAGGTACCACAGGAGCTGGCCGTGGCGCGCGAGCTGGAAGCGCTACGCCTGCAGCACCAGCTGGCTCGAGACGAGGTGCAGTACCGGCGGGACCGGGTGCGCGACCGGGCGCTACAGTCGCAGGCGAACCTGGCTGCACAGGAGGCGACGTGGCGCCAAGCGAAGACGCGGGTCGAAGAGATCCAGGCGCAGATCGAGGCGATGACGGTGCGGGCTCCGAGAGCCGGGACGGTCGTCTACATCGCCAACTGGCGCGGTGAGAAACCGAAGGTAAGTGACAATGTGTGGCGTTATCAGAAGGTGGTCGAGATCCCCGACCTGCGCCGCTTGCAGGCGCGCGGCATGGTGGATGAAGATCAGGCCGGACGGCTGGCGGTCGGCCAGACAGCGACGCTGTTTCTCGACGCTCGGCCGGATGAACCTTTGACGGCAGCCGTGCAACAGATTGATCGCAACGTGCGCCGCCGTGCCTGGCACACGCCGCTCAAGGCGGTACGCCTGACGCTGGCGTTGGAGCGCACCGATCCGGAGCGCATGCGGCCGGGGATGCGCTTGCGCGGGCAGGTCGAGGTGGCGCGCGTCGAGGAGGCGCTGGTGGTGCCGTTGGCAGCGGTCGAGGTCACCGGTTCGAGTCCCAGTCCACGCGTACGCCTGCGCAGTGGCTTCGGTTCGCGTTGGCAGGATCTCCAACTCGGCCCACGCGATGCGCGCTGGGTCGAAGTGGTCCAGGGCCTGGAACTCGGTGATCGTGTCTGGCTGCCGCGAGCAGGTACAGAGGCCAGCGAAGGCAGTGCCGGGCCACAGTTACCGGGAGGCACGGGATGAAGTTGCCGTTGGTGCTGATGCTGGTGGCGATGCTCTGCGGTCTGCAGGCCTGCAGCGAGCCGGCTGTACAGCCGACCTACCGCGTCGAGTTACAGCCGTTCGTGCACCAGGTGAGTGCCGAGGGCAACCTGGTCGCGGTCCGTTCGACACCGATCGTCGTGCCGCCGCAGCTGCGTGATGGTCTGCGTCTGGCCTGGCGTGCCCCGGAAGGCAAGTTGGTGCAGGCCGGCGAAGTCGTGGCCCGCTTTGACGCCTACGACCTGGAGCAGCAGCTGCGGACCAGTCAGCTGACGGTCGACACGATGGGTGAGTCGTTGGCCGTGACGCGCAGTGAAAGTTCCACCGCGTTGCTGGCACTGGAGAAGGATTCTCAGCTGGCAGATTTGCGGCTGGACATGTCCGAGCGTTTTCAGAAACAGGACGAGCAACTGTACTCGAGGGTCGAGATTCTGGAATCGGAGATCGACCAGGATCTGGCGCGCGAGGTCCGCGACCGAACCCAGGAGCAGTACCGTATCCGTGACGGCCTGACCGACGCCGAGCTGGAGCTTCTGCGCCTGGGACGGCAGGGTGCCGAGCAGCTGGTCGCACAGGCTCAGAGTCACCTGCAGTCGCTGGAAGTGCGAGCACCTCAGGCTGGCCTGCTGACCTGGCGGCGCGACTGGCGCGGTGAACTGCCCGAGGTGGGCGAGCGATTCTGGCCGGGCCGACCGCTGGCGGAGATTCCTGATCTGCAAGAGATGCAGGCCGAAGTCTACGTGCTCGAGGCTGACGCCGGTGGTCTGGCCGAAGCGCATACCGCGGACCTGGTGGTCGAATCGCGGCCGGACAAGGTGTTTTCCGCGCGTGTCGAGAAGGTCTCGGCGGTCGCACAGTCGCGCTTCCGCGGCTCGCCACTCCAGTACTTCAGTGTCACCCTGCGCTTGCAAGAGCTACCCGAAGGCGAGGCCGCGACGTTCTTCAAGCCGGGTCAGCGAGTCCTGGCGCGCTTGCACCTGGCCCGCGAAGAGCAGGCGCTGGTCGTGCCGCGCCAGGCGCTGGTGCGCGAGGAGGGAGAGATCCGCGTTTACGTGCGTGGTGACGACGGTTTCGAGCCGCGGCGGGTGGAATTGGGGGTGCGTTCGTCCGGCCTGGTGACCGTCACCGCGGGTCTCGAAGTTGGCGACGAGATCGCGCTGGGGGTGCCGGTAGCTGGTGCTCGTGACGCGGTGGTACCGGCTGGGACACTGGAGGAGCAGGGTTGACGCTGCGCGAGGCATTGCTGGCGTCGCTCGAGAATCTAGCGGCGCACAAGCTGCGCTCGGTGCTGGCCATGCTCGGCGTGGTGTTCGGTGTCGGTGCGGTGATCGCCATGCTGGCGATCGGCGCCGGAGCCGAGAGCCAGGCGTTGGAAATGCTCGACCGACTCGGTCTGCGCAACGTGCTGGTACGTGCCAAGCCGCTGCAGGAAGACGAGCGTCAGGAGCTGCGCCGCAAATCGCAGGGGCTGTCGCTGCGCGACGTCGAGGCGATCCGCGACGCCGTACCGGGTGCCACGCTGGTGCTACCCAAGACGCGCATCGAGACCTACAAGATCTTGGCCCCCAGCGTCTCGACGAGCGGTGGTGCCGGCCCGGAGCTGGCGACGGTGGTCGATGTCGAAGCCGAGGTCTACGGGGTCGAGGCCGAGCATCCGAGCCTGACCGGCTTGACGCTGCAGGAAGGCCGTTTTCTCGACCCGCTGGACGTGCGCCGGCACGCCCAGGTCGCGGTGATCGGTGCTGGCGTGCGCCGTCACCTCTTTGGCTTCGACCCGGCACTCGGCCGCAGGCTGAAGGTCAACGATGTGTGGTTGACGGTCGTTGGCGTCCTGGCTGGTGGTCAGGGCGGAGGGCAGGAGACGGACTCGTTCCAGGGTGTCCAGTTGGCCGGCACCCGGGATGTCATCTACCTGCCGATCAGCACCAGCCTGCGCAAATTCGATCAGTCCCCGCTGGAAGCGCCACTGAGCGAGATCCTGGTGCGCTTGGATGAGGCGGACACCGTCTCCGGGCGGCAGGCAGCGGCGATGATCGACTCCCTGCTCGACCACTTGCATGCCGGAGTCGACGACTATGAGCTGGTGGTGCCGGAAGCGCTGCTCGAGCAGAGCCGGCGCACGCAACGTCTGTTCAACTTAGTGATGGGCTGTATCGCCGGCATCTCGTTGCTGGTGGGTGGGATAGGCATCATGAACATCATGCTGGCGACGGTCCTGGAGCGCACACGCGAGATCGGTGTGCGTCGCGCGGTGGGCGCGCGCCGGCGCGACATCCTGTTCCAATTCGTGGTCGAGAGCTTCACCGTCAGCAGTCTGGGCGGTGTCGCTGGCATCTTGATGGGGATCGGCATCGCGCGCGCGATCGCCGCCTCGGCTGGCTGGCCGACGGTGGTGACGCCGCTGTCCGTGGTGCTAGCGACCGGTGTCGCGGTGGCTGTTGGCCTGGCGTCCGGTCTGTACCCGGCGGTGCGTGCCGCTCGCCTCGACCCGATCACCTCACTCCGCTATGAGTGAAGACCCACGAAAGCTGCTCTCCAGATGACGGACCCCCATGATCGAGCTACCCCGATAGTTGAGCTGTCTCCCATGATCGAGCTGCGGGGTGTGCACCGGACTTTCGAGGTCGGCGGCACGCGCGTGCAGGCGCTGGCCGGTGTCGACCTGCAGGTGCAGGCCGGGGAGTACCTGGCGATCATGGGCTCGTCCGGCAGCGGCAAGTCGACGATGATGAACATCCTCGGCTGCCTGGATACGCCGACCCAGGGACAGTACCGTCTGCGCGGCGCGGCGGTCGAGCAACTGGACGACGACGCCTTGGCGGCGGTCCGCAATCGCGAGATCGGCTTCGTCTTCCAGAGCTTCAACCTGCTGCCGCGCATCCCGGCGTGGAAGAACGTCGAGCTGCCGCTGCTCTACGCGCGCCTGGAGCCGGCCGAGCGACGTCGGCGCGCACGTGAGGCCCTCGACCGCGTCGGCTTGAGTCACCGCGTCGACCATCGTTCCAACGAGCTGTCCGGCGGCCAGGCACAGCGCGTGGCGATCGCACGGGCGTTGGTCAACGAGCCGTCGATCCTGCTTGCTGACGAACCGACCGGCAACCTGGACAGCACGACCTCGGACGAGATCATGACGCTGTTCGACGACCTCAGCCGTGCCGGAACGACGGTGATCCTGGTGACGCACGAGGCCGACATTGCGGCGCATACGAGGCGCCAGATCCACCTGCGAGACGGCGCCATCGTGGCAGACGAACGCACGGCGGAGTCTGGCCCCTCCGTACTGGCGACTCAGTAGAAGTCGTCGTCCTCCTCCTCTTCCTCCTCCTCGAGGTCGTCGTCCTCGTCGTCGAGATCGTCGTCGTCTTCCTCTTCCTCGAGGTCGTCGTCTTCGCTGTCGAGATCGTCTAGGTCGTCGTCCTCATCCTCGTCGTCGTCCAGATCATCCAGATCGTCGAGTTCGTCGACTGCCAGATCGTCCGGGTCGTCGAAGGTAGCGTTAAGGTAGCCGATGGCCGGGTCGACCTCGGGCTCGAGATCGTCATCGTCGTCAAAGTCTTCGTAGTCTTCGTCCATGCGCCGCATGACGTAGAACCTCCGTACGTTGATTCAGACTTGCTGCTTCGCAAAGCAGTCGGAGAACAAAGGTTAGCGCTTGGAACGCAGCCAGGAATGTAGCTGCTCCGCGGACCAGGTATTGATACAGTCTGCGGCACGCAGACCCGCACGCCGCGCCGTCAGCACACCGTAGACCAGGAAGTCGAAGTGCGCGTCGTGGTGGGCGTCCGTATCGATGGCGATCCTACAACCGTGCTCGAGGGCGCTGTGCAAGTGTGTGTCGCGCAGGTCGAGACGGTGCCAGTTGGCATTCACTTCGAGCGCCGTGTCGTGCTTGGCGGCTGCCTCGAACAAGGCTCCCATGTCGGGCGACAGACCCTCTCGCTTGTTGATGATGCGGCCGGTGGGATGGCCAAGGATGTGGACCAACGGGTGGCGAATGGCGGCCAGTAGGCGCTCGGTTGCGGCCTCGGGGGACTGGCGCAGGGCGACGTGCGGTGATGCCACCACCACGTCCAGCTCGGCCAGCAACTCGTCGTCGTAGTCGAGGTGGCCGTCGGCGTGGATGTCGACTTCCGAGCCCGCCAGCAGCGTGATGCCATCGATCTTCTCGTTCGCTTCGCGAATCGCCGCCATGTGTCGGCGCAGGCCGTCGGCGTCCAGGCCGTTGGCCACCGCCGAAGTCACCGAGTGGTCCGTGATCGCCAGCGTGTGGAAGCCACGCGCCTTGGCGTGCTCGGCCATGGCCTCGATGCTCAGCTTGCCGTCGCTGGCCGTCGTGTGGCTGTGCAGTTCGGCTTTCACGTCCTGCAGGCAGATCAACTCGCCGGCACGCTGACGGCCCGAGTCGGAGAACTCCCAACGGTCTTCGCGCAGCTCGGGCGGGAAGTAGGGAAGCCCCAGTGCCTCGTAGATCTTGTCTTCGTCGCCCGCGGCCAGCGGTTCCTGCCCGCGCTCCTGCGGCCGTTCTTCGGTGCCCTCGAAGAGGCCATACTCGTTGAGGTGCAGGTTCTTCTTGCCGGCGATCTCGCGTAGCCGCACATTGTGGTCCTTGGAGCCCGTGAAGTAGAGCAGCGCGGCGCCGTAGACCGCCTCGTCGACCAGTCGCAGATCGGCTTGCAGGGCGACCCCGTGGACGCTCAGCCGAACCGAGCACTTGGTCTCGCCGCGCGCCAGCACCTGGGTCACCGCCGGGTGACCGCAGAAGCGTTCGCGCACGACCTCGGGGTCATCGCAGGCGACCAGGAAGTCGAGGTCGCCGATGGTCTCGCGACCGCGTCGCAGGCTGCCGGCGAAGTCGGCCCGGTGCACCTGGTCGACCGAGCGCAGTTCTTCGAGCAGGTCGAGTGCGATCGGTCGCGCGATGCCGATCGGTGTGCGATCGCCTGCCTTCTCCTGGAAGGCGATGGCCTGACGAATGTTTTCCACGGTCTTGGCGCCCATGCGCGGCAGTTCGGCGAGCTCACCAGTATCCAGCCGCGTCTTCAGGTCCTCCACCGAGGTGATGCCGAGGCGCTCCCACATCAGTTTGACCGCCTTGGGCCCGAGGCCTGGGATCTCCAGCACCTGGAACAGTCCTTCGGGGACTTTCTCCAGTAGCTCCCGGTGTTCCTCGACGGTGCCGCCATCCAGATACTCGACGATCTTCTCCGCCAGCCCTTTGCCGATGCCATCGAGTTCGGCCAGTCGCTTGACCGGCTCGTCAGCTGCCGCCGCGACCGAGGTGATGTCCTCGGTCATGTTTTCCAGAGTGCGTGCGCCGCGCTGGTAGGCGTTGACCCGAAAGCGGTTGGCGCCCAACAATTCCAGGGCGTCGGCCATCTGATAGAAAATGTGGGCAATATCGGCGTTGACACTCATGCATATTCTCCTGCAACGGAATTCACGAGGGCATCGAGTCGGAGGTGTCAAGTTGGCGCTGGGCTTCGCGCGCTTCCTCCTCGGTATCGATGTCTTTGGCAAAAGAAAGGGCATCGACCAGCGCCAGGCGACTCTGCCTGTCGGCGCTGCGCCGGTGATGGTACCGGACGTAGACCCGGTGGATATAGGTTTGCAGCTGTTTTTGGGTCATCTTGCCGCTTTGTAAGCCGTGCGCGATGCGCAAACCGTTGACGATCACGGTGTAGAGATAGGTGGGGCGGCGCCAGTGCAGCACGTGTTGCCAGTCCTGGCGCAGCAGGAAGCCGAGCAAGCTGCGGAAAATGACTGCCCGCCGATAGTGAATGGAGCGGTTGCGCGTGCGGTAGGCGGCCTCCAGCGCGTGGTACACGAGTTCGCGCCGCACCGCTGGTGGATCGATGATCAGCAGATGCCCCGGCAACGTTTCGATTGCCGTCGTCTCGTGGTCGGGAATGATCCGGTAGCGCGGTTTCCACTGTGATTCGCCCAGGCGCTGCGCCACTTGTGCCGCCGATGGCGGAACGCGGATCAAGGCGAACCAGTAGTCGCACGGTGAGTGCCGCCGATAGTCGTCGAGCATACGCTCGAGGTCCTCGGCGTCTGGTAGTACGTCGCAGGTCACCACTGCCACGTGCCGGCCGGGGCATTGCTTCACTACACCCTCCAGGGCATGGCGCAGATTGGTGCCGAAGTCGCTGTCAGTGTCGATCACCGGCACCTCCGGCAACACCTCTTGGTAGCGCTCTGCCGGGCCGGCGATGAAGATCGGGTCGAAGGCACCACTGCCGCGCATG
The DNA here is from genome assembly GCA_965368975.1 of uncultured bacterium. Taxonomy (GTDB): domain Bacteria; phylum Acidobacteriota; class Thermoanaerobaculia; order Multivoradales; family JAHZIX01; genus CBDUPA01. The sequence goes on from CBDUPA010000004.1 coordinate 182,186, forward strand.
CGTTCGATCACGTGGGCGATCAGCGGCTGACCTCCGATGCGCAGGTCGAGGCCCTTGTAGCCGTGTAGCGGATGCTTGCCGGCGCCCTCGGTCGGTAGCTGCGTGCCCTGCCGGTCCCGTCCACCGAGTACGACCAGAGGGAGCGGTTGCAGGGGAGGCGGGGCGGCTTCTGTCATGCGTTCAATCATAGCGTGAAGGTCGTTGCGGGACACGTGGGTCAAGGCTCTCCAGGTCGTGTCCGCTTGGTCGCGGGCGGCGGTCGGGGTACAGTTGGCGGCGAGGAGACGACGAATGCCGAGGATCACCAAAGTCTACACACGCAAGGGCGACGGCGGCGAAACCAGCCTGGCCGGTGGCCAGCGACTGGCCAAGGATGCACTGCGCGTCGAAGCGTACGGGACGGTCGACGAGCTGAGTTCGGTGCTCGGCGTGTGCCGGGCACACGGCCTGGCCGCCCGCCTGGACGTCATGCTGGCGCCGATCCAGAACGACCTCTTCCACCTCGGTTCCGACCTGTGCGTGTTGGAAGAGGACAAGGCCCAGATGCCGGTGCCGCAGATCGAACCACGCCACATCGATCAACTGGAAGCGTTCATCGACGAACTCTCCGATAGTCTGGAGCCGCTGGCCAACTTCATTCTTCCCGGTGGCTCCGTCGGCGCCGCGCACCTGCATGTCGCGCGCACCGTCTGCCGTCGCGCCGAGCGCTGCCTGGTGTCACTGGCGCGCGAAGAAGCCGTCGGCTCTCACACCGTGAGTTACCTGAATCGGCTGTCCGATCTGCTGTTCGTCATGGCTCGTTTCGAGAATCATCAGTGCGGTGTTGACGACGTGTTGTGGGACAGTAGAGCTTGACGGGGGGAGCATGAGTCTGCCGGAGTCCCCTGCCGCGGCGCGTGGCAAGACGGTCATCGTCATGCCCGCCTACAACGCCGCCAACACGCTCGAACGTATCGTCGAGGCGGTCCCCGAGGGTTGCTACGACGAGATCGTCGTGGTGGACGACTGCAGCCGCGATGCCACCGTCGAGATCGCTCACCGTCTGGCCGCGGGGCCCCTGCCGATCACCGTCGTCGAGCACGAGCAGAACACCGGCTACGGTGGCAACCAGAAGACCTGCTACAAGACCGCCCTCGACCTCGGCGCCGACTACGTCGTGATGCTGCATCCCGACTACCAGTACGACGCACGCGTCATCCCCGCTGCCATCGACATCCTGCGCCACGAGGTCTGCGACGTCGTTCTCGGCAACCGCATCCGTACGCGCAAGGAAGCTCTGGCCGGTGGCATGCCCTGGATCAAGTACCTGTCCAACCGAGGCCTCACCTTCCTCGAGAACATCCTCACCGGTCAAAATCTCGGCGAGTGGCACAGTGGCTTCCGCGCTTACCGTCGCGAGGTTCTGGAAACCGTCCCCTTCGAGCGCAATAGCGACAACTTCGTCTTCGACTCCCAATTCCTCATCCAGAGCGTCCACTATGGCTTCAAGGTCGGCGATATCCCGATCCCCGTGCGCTACTTCGACGAGGCCAGTAGCATCAACTTCGGCTCGGCGTCACGCTACGCGATCCACACCATGTGGACATTCGTGCCGTGGTACCTGCACCGGTTGGGTGTGTGGAAGAACCGGCTGTTCGAGGCGGTGTAGTCGTTGTCGAGGCGGTGGAGTGAGCCGGGTGCAAGCGAGCTTTGCCTAAGATAGTTGTAACTAGGCTAACCGTAACTATCTTATTTCCCCTGCGGGTCAGCTCAGCCGCCCAGACCCCGCGTAGACGTTGCAGCGACGCTCGCGCAGGAACCCGACCAGGGTGATCCCCAGCTCACGCGCCATCGACACGGCGGCAGTGCTCGGGGCCGAGACGGCGCAGACGACCGGAATGCCGGCCGCGCCCGCCTTCTGCAGCAACTCGTAGCTGGCACGGCCGCTGAGCAGCAGGATATGCCCGGAGAGTGGCAGCTTGCCTTCGCGCAACGCCCAGCCGACGAGCTTGTCGAGCGCGTTGTGCCGCCCGACATCCTCGCGCACCTGGACGAGTTCAGCCTTCCGAGACGGGACGCGCCCCGGTCCCAGGACGCGAAACAGCGCCGCCGCGTGCAGGCCACCCGTCTTGCGGAACAGTCCCTGGGCCTTCTTCAGCCGTTCGGGTAGCGAGTACAGCAGTTCGGGCGTCACGCGTGGACCCTCGGCGATCTTCGGATGGTGCCCCCGGATCAGCTGCTCGAGTCCCGCTTTGCCACACAGACCGCAGGCGCTGGAGACGAAGACGTTGCGCGCCAGTGGTGAGAGGTCCGGCTGCAGGCCCTTCCGCAAGACCACGCGCACGCGCTCTTCTTGCTGCATCCCCGGTGGGGCCGGTTCGTGCCCGACCGCCGTCACGTCCGTGGCTTCGTGGATCACGCCCTCGGCGTACAGGAAGCCCAGAGCCAGTTCGTCATCCGCTCCCGGTGTACGCATGGTGACAGCCGCCGGCTGAACACCTTGCTCGGTCACCAGGCGGATCTCCAGCGGCGCCTCGACCACCAGCGTGTCCGGCAGCTCTTGGGCGTGCCCGCCGTCGAGGATGTGGACGTCGATGTCGAGGGTGCTACTCATGAAGTCTCCGGGCGATCAATACAGGTCGAACAACAAGATGCGCGCTTCCAGCGGGCCGTTGCGCACTGGGATACGCCGCGCAGGCTTGAGGCCGATGTGCTTGCCGCGGTCTTCGCCGCCAGCCAGCACGACGGCCTTCCAGCCCTTGTAGCGCTGTTTCAGCATGTCCCCCAGCTGGCGCCACTGCGCCCTCGTGGCTTGGAGCCGTTCGCCGTACGCAGGGTTGATGAGCACCAGTCCGGTTGCCGCCCCAGAGTCTCCTTCCGGAGGCTCGCCTTCCGGGGGGACATAGTTGAAGGCACTGTGGTGCAGCAGTTGGGTGCGGTCGTGGAGGCCGGCGGCTTGTAGATTCCTGCGCGCGGCACCGAGGGTGGTGCGATCGGTGTCAACGCCGTAGAGCTGGACGTCTGGGCCGGGGGCGGGCAGGGGTTCGGCTTGCAGCTCGCGAAAGGCGCTGGCGTCGTACGTCGGCAGCTTTTGGAACGCCCAGCCGGGCTGCCCTCGAGCTCCGCGCAGGCAGCCGGGTGGACGACCGAGGGCGTACCAGGCAGCTTCGATCAGCAGGGTGCCAGAGCCGCACATCGGGTCGACGACCGGGCCGGTGCCGTCCCAGCCCGAGGCCAGGACGCAGGCGGCGGCGAGGTTTTCTCGCACCGGCGCCTCGGTGGTCTGCAGGCGGTAGCCGCGACGGTCGAGGGGGTCGCCGGATGTGTCGAGCAGCAGGGTGGCCTGGTCCTGGTGGAGCCAGACGCGCAGGGCGACGTCTGGATCTTGGCGCTCGACGGAGGCGCGTTCACCGAAGCGGTCGCGCTGGCCATCGACCAGGCCGTCTTTGACGCGCAACGCGATCCAGCGGGTGTCGTGCAGGCGTGAAGCGCTGGAGGTGGCGCGCACGGCGAAGGTGCGGCCGGGGTGCAGCAGGTCGGTAGATGCCAGGCCGTGCCAATGGCGCAGGCTGCGCGTCAGCTTGCGGGCACCGGCGGTCAGGGCATCGGCATCCCCGGCGGGCCATTCAGCCAGCCGTACGAGCACACGGTTGGCCGTGCGTAGGCACCAATTGGCGCGCCAGACGTCGCTCCAATCGCGGCCGCTGAAGGTGACGGCGCCGCGCTGGGTCGCGACGTCAGGTACCCCCAAGGTGGTGAGTTCCGCGCTGAGGAATTCTTCCAGTCCGAGGGCGCAGGTGGCGACGAGGTGCAGGCTCATTCTGTGAGCCTACCCCATCGTCGCTCCAGAAACCGATCTCAGAAGCCTACATAGCTCGGCGGCTCGACACCGTTGAGACGCAGGTAGACGATCGCCTGTGCGCGGTGGCTGGTGGTGTGGTCGCGCAGCAACAGTACCGTGCGCAGGCGCGGGGCCATGCTCTCGTCGAACAGCTGGACCTGCTCGTGCAACTGCTCGTGGGTCAGGTTGGCGAGCGCGGCGGCGGAGTAGTCGAAGGCGCCTTCGATGTACTTCAGGATCTGCTCTTTGGTCAGCTCCGTATTGCTCAGCTCTTCCTGGCTGGGGATCTCGCCGTCCGCGCCCAGGAAGTTGTTGGAGAAGAAGTAGGCGGCGCCCGCGATGTGCATCATCTGGGCCGCGAAGGTCATCTGCTCCTCGGTGGGCTTGTAGCCGTACTTGTCAGCGGGCATGCGGTTGGCGACGTCGAGCGTGTAGGCCTTGGTGCGTTCCCAGACGCCAAGGAAGTCCTCGATGACCATTGGCTTGCCGTCATGGGAGTGGGCATGGCCGTGCTCGGCTTCGCCTTCGCCACCAGCGTTGTGGTGGTCGGCGGCGGCGGGGATCGAGACGGCGAGTAGTGCACAGGTCAGCAGTGCAAACGTGGTTCGCAGCATGGAGATTCTCCTTGGCGTGTCTTGAATGGGTTGGGAAAACCGCGCTCTGTCGAGAGCACGTGGAGTTGTCGTGAACGTTTCGATACGGAGCGCGTCCGCGGAAGTTGCCGTGGATCACAGCGGCCTCAGCCTATCACCGGCCCCGCTGAACGGCTGGATCTGCTGGTCCATGTCTGGCGTCTGGCTGCCGGCCCTGGTAGGCTGCGCTTCCGACATGGGTCGATTCCGACGCCGCGCGCGCTCCTTGTTGTTGGTCCTGGGCCTGCTTCTGTTCCTCGCCTTCGTGGTGAGTGCGGGGTTGTGGTCGGCGCGTCCGGCGCTGCCGCCGCAGGCGGACCTGCTGTTGATTACGGTCGACACCCTGCGCGCGGATCACCTCGGGATCTATGGCTACGAAGGCGCGCGGACGCCACGCCTGGATGCGCTGGGCGAGGACGGTACCGTCTTCCTGCAGGCAATGACGCCCTTCCCGCGCACGACGCCCGGACTGGCGTCTCTGCTCACCGGGCTGTGGCCGGTGCACCACGGCTCGCGCGAGGTGGCGCAGCCGATGGCCGCCGATGTCGCGACGCTGGCCGAGGTGCTGCGCCGGCACGGCTACCGAACGCTCGGCGTCAGTGCCAACGGCGCGGCCAGCCCGCACCAGGGCTTGGACCGTGGCTTCGACCACTTTCTCGACTACCGGGACTTGAGGCCGCCGGTCGCAGAGTACGTGACGGACCGCACACTACAGATGGTGCGCGAGCAGGCCGGGGGAGAGCCCGCAGATGCAGATCCACCGCTCTTCCTGTGGGTGCACTACATCGATCCGCACTTCCCCTACGCTCCGCCAGCCACCTGGGCCGATCAGCCCGAGGCACCGGGCTGCCGCGCGTTGATCCAGGAGACGCTGGCCGATGCCTGGCGCATTGCCGAGGTACAACGCGACCACGAGGGCATGTCGACTGCCGTCCTCGACGAGTGCATAGCCCTCTACGACGCCGAGATCGCCTACACCGATGCCGAGATTGGACGCCTGCTCGATGGCTTGCGCGAGATGCGCGCCGGCCGGCCGGCGCTGCGCGTCTTTACCGCCGATCACGGCGAGAACCTGGGCGAAGCCGGATTGTTCTTCGAGCACGGGCCGAGCATCCACGACGCCGGCCTGCAGGTGCCGCTGATCATCAGTGGCCCGGGTCTGCCGCGAGGTCGCGTCGATGAGCGCACTATCCGGCTCGAAGATCTGATGCCCACGGTGCTACGACTGCTGGATGTCGAGCAAGGCGACTGGCCGGACATGGACGGACTCGACCTGTCGAACCGTCTACATGGTTGGTCTTGGATTGCCGACCGCACGCCCGAACCCGAGCTGTTCGCCGAGAGCGGAAGCTCGCTGCTGCCCAACACCTTCAAGTGGGTGTTCACCGGGCGTGCCCACGATCTGCACTGCTTCAACGCTCCACGCTTTTCCCTGTGCGGCAAGCGCGGCGAGACGCCGAAGCTCTACGATCACGAAGCGGATCCGGCGCTGCAGGCAGACGTCAGTGCTGACTATCCAGAGATCTACCAGGCCATGGTGGCGGCGCGTGACAGCTGGCAGCCGGAGCAGGTGCGTGAACGGGCGCTGCGCACCCACGACTTCAAGTTGGTCGAGCATCCGCGGCTACGCGGCGGCTATCACCAGTCGCTCTATCTGCCAGCCGAGGATGCGAGCGAGACGCGCGACGTCAAGCACGCGTATCCGGACGTGCTGCGCGAGCTGCGCCCGCGCCTGCAGCGGTGGACCGAGGCGCTACCCACCGCGGCGCCATCGGGTGAGCGTAGCCAGGAGCAGATCGAAGCGCTGCGTGCGCTCGGTTACATTCAGTGAGTGCGGTAAAAAATCTGGAACCGAACGGCCTCAGGCCGCGGTCTCGCTGTCCTCGTCGGTCCCCTCGTCTCCCTCGCCGTCACCGCTGACGGACGTGATGCCGACCTTCTTGGCGTAGTAGCGGAAAGAGCGGAAGGTCATGCCGAGGAGGTCGGCGGCCTGTGTCTGGACGCCGTTGCAGCGTTCCAACGCCTCTGCCATCAAGCGCGCACGGATGTCGTTCAGATAGGCTTCGAGGTCGAGCCCGTCTTCCGGTAGCGACACCACGTCCGGCAGCTGGCGCTGGTGGCTGGCCAGGTGGGGCGGCAAGTCGCGCGTGGTCAGGTTCTCGGAGCTGGCCAGGGCCAGCACGCGCTCGACCACATTCTCCAGCTCGCGCACGTTACCGGGCCAGTCGTAGCTTTCCAGCGACGACATGAACTCGCGTGACACCTGTGGCGTCTCGATCCCCATCTCGCTGCTGTACTCTCCCAGAAAGTGTTCGACCAGCAGTGGAATGTCCTCGCGCCGCTCGCGCAGCGGCGGCAGATCGATCGGGATGACGTTGATGCGGTAGAAGAGATCCTCGCGGAATTCGTTGTCGGCCACCATCTGCTGTAGGTCGCGGTTGGTCGCCGCGATGATGCGTACGTCGAAGGGTTCTTCGCGTGTACCGCCGACTCGCCGCACCGTGCGCTCTTGCAGCGCACGCAGCAACTTGACCTGCATCACCGGGCTCATCTCGCCGATCTCGTCGAGGAAGAGGGTGCCCTTGTCGGCCTCCTGGAACAGCCCCTTCTTTTCCTTGATAGCGCCGGTGAAGGCGCCCCGCTCGTGGCCGAACAGCTCGCTTTCGAGCAGGTTCTCGGGCAACGCACCACAGTTGAGGGTCAGGAAGCGATGCTGCCGGCGCTCGCTCTCGTAGTGTAAGGCGCGCGCGATCAGCTCCTTGCCGGTACCGCTCTCGCCCTGCACCAGCACCGTCGAGTTGGTGCGAGCAACGCGCCGAATGACGTCGAAGATGCCCTGCATACGCGGGCCACTGCCGATGATGTTGGCGAAGGTATAGCGTCCCTCCAGCTCGCGCCGCAGGTACAGGTTCTCCTCTTCCAACTTGGTCTTCTCGAGGGCCCGGCCGACCACGACCTTGAGCTCATCGACATCGAACGGCTTGGAGACGTACTGGAAGGCCCCCAACTTCATGGCTTCCACGGCCGACTTGGTCGACGTGTAGGCGGTCATCATGATGACCGCTGGTGAGGGTTCCTCGGCCTTGATTTCGCGCAGCAGTTCCAGACCGTTGCCATCGGGCATCAGGATGTCGCACAGCACGATGTCGAATTCCTGCCCTGCCACCTGGGCCCTCGCTGCGCTCACCGATTCAGCCTGCTCGATCTCGAAATCCTCGGATGCGAAGAGCACGCTCAGCATTTCGCGGATGCTCTCCTCGTCGTCGACGATCAACAGCTTGCGTTTCACTGCTCAGTCCCCCCCGGGAAGTCAGCTGGGAGTCGTGGTGGCTGGGTGCCGTGCGACGTCTGGTAATCCTCAGGTGTGCGAGTTCCTGTCCCTGGTTCGGTCTCGGGCGCTATCGGGTCCACTCTGAGCCGCTGTGGCGGCAGGCTGCGTACCTGTGTTTCCGGTGGTAACTCGACAGTGATCGTGGTTCCATGGCCGGGCCGGCTGCGCGAGTGTAGCCGGCCGCCGTGCTCGGTGACGATGCGGTAGACGATCGCCATGCCAATTCCCAGGCCGTCGCCGAACAGCGAGTGGAAGGGGTCGAACAGCTGTTCCAGCTCTTCCTCGGTCATGCCGCAGCCAGTGTCGGAGATACTCAGAAAATAGCCCTCGAACCCCCGGTCGCGGCCGATGACGCGCAGAATACCGCCATCGGGCATGGCCTTGAGGGCGTTGCGCACCAGATTCCAGAATACCTGGCTGATCTGGTCGGGGTCAGCGAAGGCCTCGGCAGATGCGACGTCCAGGTCGAGTTCGAGCTGGTGCTTTGGGGAGACCTCGGGGCTGTGGCTCAGCAGCTCGAAGTGCTCGGTGATCATGGTGGCGATGTCGAAGCGCTCCGGTGAGCGTTCACGTGGACGGGCGAACTTGAGGAAGCTCTTGACGGTGCGATCGAGCCGCTGACTCTCTTTGTGAATCAGGCCGACCAGGCGGCGGTTGTCGGCGGCAACGCTCTCCGGCAGCATGTGCGTCAGCATCTGGGCCGAGCCGGAAATCGCCGCCAGCGGGTTGCCCAACTCGTGTGCCAGCCCGGCTGCCAACTGTCCTACGGCGGCCATGCGGTCGCGCACGTTGAGCTCACGCTCGAGTGCCCGGGTGTCGGTGAAGTCTTGGAATACAATAATGAACCCGGTTTGTGTACCGGTGGCGTCGTTGAGGGGTGAAACGGAGTAGCCGACAAACGCCTCTCGGTCGCCGAAGTCGAGTTGCACTTCCTTGCGTTCGCCTGGCGGAGAGCCGCCGTCATGCACGATCTGCTGCCACTCCGGTTCGCCAAACAAGCCTGTCTGGACGATCGATTCTCCGATCAACTCGCCAGCCTCGACGTGCAGAATCTGCTGGCCGGCGTGGTTGATGCTGGTCATGAAGCCGTATCCGTCGGTCGTGATCAAGCCGCTGCCGATCGATTGCACGACGTCGTGGTACTCGACCTCCAGATCGGCGAAGCGTTCCTTCTGGCTCACCAGGGCAGCCTCGGTGGCGCGTCCGCGCCGTGCCAGCTGCGAGCCGAGCGCGGCAGCAGCGTAGAAGCCGAAGAGAGCGATCACCAGGTTGTAGACCAGACGTGTGTTCTGTTCTTCGGTGGCCGCTCCTTCCAGGCCCCCATGCAGTACCAGCAGGATGGTGGCGTAGATGGCGAGCGCGGCGGTCGCGAAAGTGGTGCCGACGCGACGCGGTCCGAGGTGCAGTGCCGCCAGCACCACGATCAGCGGGTAGAGCGCCGAGAACGGGCTCTCGATGCCGCCGTAGGTGACGATCAGGGCACCTGTGAGCAGCAAGTCGACGCTCAGCTGTACGTAGGCCTGCGTCTTGATGTGGCCTGGGAAGCGCTGCAGCAGCCAGCTGTAGACGACGCTCAAGATGCTGGTCGACAGCAGGACGAAGATCACCTTCGTCCACCCCTGCTCGTCGAAGATCGCGGTCAGTTCTTCGCCGATACCGACTCCACCGCTACCGCCGCGCAGGTTGGCGACCAGCTGCACCATCACCCAGGTGAAAGTGACCAGGAGGACCATCAACACGCGCACCCGGATCAACATCCCCAGCTGCCGCTCCAGCGGCGGCGCCAGGGTCTGCATCGTGCGCGTTGTCAGTTCTTCAGGCTTGGTCAGCGCTCTTCCGTCCCGCCTCGTCAGGTCAGCCGATCTGGGTCAGGATCGAGTAGAGCGGCAGGTACATGGCAGTCACGACGACGCCGATGATGCCGCCGAGAACGACGATCATGAGCGGCTCGATCAGCTTCATCAGGCCGGCCACTGCCGTGTCGACTTCTTCTTCGTAGAAGTCGGCGATCTTGGACAGCATCTGGTCGAGGGCACCCGTCTGCTCGCCGACGTTGATCATCTGCACGACCATCTGGGGGAAGACTCCGGTCTGGGCCAGCGGCTCGCTGATCGTCCGACCTTCCTCGACGCTCTTACGCACGGCCATGATGGCATCTTCGATGATCGCGTTGCCGGCGGTCCGGGCGGTGATCTCGAGGCCATCGAGGATCGGCACACCGGACGCGGTGAGGGTCGACAGGGTGCGGCAGAAGCGGGCCACGGCGATCTTGCGCAGCAGCATGCCGAGGATCGGCAAGCGCAGCATCAGTCCGTCGAGCACGCGCCGCCCCTTGTAGGTGTCATGGTAGCGGCGAATCGCGTAGACGCCGGCGGCCATGATGATAATAAGGAACAGACTGTAGCTTTGGGCGAAGTCACTGGCCGCGATGACCCAGCGGGTCAGGGCCGGCATCTCGGAACCGACACCGGCAAACAGCTGGCCGAACACTGGGATCACGAAGCGCAGGATGATCCACACCACGCCGATGGCGATCGTGATGACGCTGACCGGATAGATCAGCGCCGACTTGACCTGTGCCTTCAGCTTCACGGCCTTCTCGATGTAGTTGGACAGGCGCTGCAGGATGATGTCGAGGATACCGCCGGCCTCACCGGCGGCGATCATGTTGACGTACAGCGTGTCGAAGGCCTTCGGATGCTTGCTCATCGCCTCGGCCAGCGACGCGCCCTGTTCGACATCCCCCCGCACGGCTTTGATGATGTCGGCGAAATTGGGATGCTCTTCCTGGCTGCCCAGGATCTCGAGACACTGCACTAGCGGCAGGCCGGCGTCGAGCATGACGGAGAACTGGCGGGTGAACAGGGCGATGCGCTTCTGCGGTACCTTGGTGTTCAGCTTCAGGCGCTTGATGATCGGGATCTCGCGTCCCTTCTCCTTGATGCTGATCACCTGGATCTGCTGGCGCCGCAGGGCAGCTTCGGCAGCGGCCTTGCTGTCGTAGAGGTCGACGCCTTCGACGACTTGACCGCCACGGCGGCCTTTCCACTGGAACGTGGGCATGGTCTATCTCCTCGCCTGTCGCGCGGGGGAGGCGCTTCCGGCCTGGGCCTGTTGGCCGCGGGCGATGATCTCTTGCAGCTCGTCCGCATTGGACGAGCGCGCCATGGCTACCTGTAGCGTGATCTTGCGCTGGAAGTACAAGGCTGCCAGGCTCTGGTTGAAGGTCTGCATGCCGTATTTGGCCTGGCCGGTCTGCATCATGCCGTAGATCTGGTGCACCTTGTCCTCTCGGATCAGGTTGCGGATGCCCGAAGTCGGCACCAGCACTTCCATCGCCATCGCACGGCCTTTGCCACTCGAGCGCGGCAGGAGCGTCTGACACATGATGCCTTCGAGCACGAACGACAGTTGCACCCGGATCTGTCCCTGCTGGTGGGCTGGGAAGACGTCAATGATGCGGTTGATGGTCTGGGCCGCCGAGTTGGTGTGCAGCGTGGCGAAGGTCAAGTGACCGGTCTCCGCGATGCGCATCGCCGATTCCACGGTCTCGAAGTCACGCAGCTCACCAATCAGCACCACGTCCGGGTCTTGGCGCAGGGCCGAGCGCAGCGCGTTCGAGAAGCTGTGCGTGTCGGCTGCCAGCTCGCGCTGGTTGACAATGCAGCTCTTGTGCTGGTGCAGGTACTCGACCGGGTCTTCGATCGTGATGATGTGCTCGTGCCGCTCGCGATTGATCTTGTCGATCATCGCCGCCAGCGTCGTCGACTTGCCGGAACCGGTTGGGCCGGTGACCAGGATCAGTCCGCGCGGCTTCTCGCATAGCTTCTCGACGATGGCGGGCAGGCCGAGCTTCTGGAAGCCCAAGATCTCGTAGGGGATCTGCCGGAACACCGCCGCGATGGCGCCGCGCTGATGGAACACGTTGGCCCGGAAACGGGCCAGATTCTTGATCCCGAAGGAGAAGTCGATCTCCAGGTTCTCTTCCAGCCGCTGCTTCTGCAGGTCGGTGAGGATCGAGTACGCCAGTTGCTTGGTCTGCGTCGGCGTCATGGGCGGGGTGTTGAGCGGGTGCAACACGCCATCAATCCGGATCTGTGGTGAAGCGTTGGTGGTGAGATGAAGATCCGAGCCGCCCTGGTCGATCATCGCCTTGAGCAGCTGGTTGAGGGTCACGGCCATGCAGAATCTCCACGGATGCGGGGAGGATCAATGAATCGAAGCTACAGCATTCGCAAGTCTACACCATCCCGACGTGCCTGCAAGGATCTCGGGCCTCCCGCTCGTCAGAGGTCGCGGGAGCCCGTATGGAAGGGGCTTGGCGGTGATGCGAGCATGGTCGGAGTGCGGTAAGGTGCCGGGCGTGGAAGCGCTGCACGAAGAAGAGAAACTGGGTAAGGTTTACGACAGTCAGCTGATGCGCCGGCTGCTGCGCTACGTCAAGCCGCACGCCGGTATGGCGTCGACGGCGGTGGTACTGATCATCCTGTCGTCGTTCCTGCAGCTGATCGGTCCGCTGGTGGTTGCATCGGCGGTGGATCTGTACATTGCTCCGGTGCAGGAAGAGAGCCAGATGTCTGGTGCTGTGCGTGCCGTGCGCGGTGTGCTGCCGCCAGATCTGGGGCCCGCGGAGGGCATCGTCTGGGTCGGCGGCTTATTCCTCATCGCGACCGTGCTCAGCTTCGGCGTTCTCTACCTGCAGGCCTACATCATGCTGTTGATGGGCCAGAAGGTGATGTTCGACCTGCGCCAGGAAGTTTTCGCGCACGTCCAGAGGCTGCCGGTCAGTTACTTCGACCGCAACCCCGTCGGCCGGATCGTCACCCGTGTGACCACCGACGTGGCAGCGCTCAACGAGCTGTTCACCGCCGGACTGGTGTCGATCTTCGGCGACATCGTATTGCTGGTCGGCATCGTCGGCCTGCTCTTCTGGCTCGACTGGCGTCTCGCTCTGGTCGCCTTCGCCGTTCTGCCGTTGCTGCTGCTGCTCACCCTCTGGTTCAAGATCCGCGCGCGCCAGCGCTACCGGGCCGTGCGCGTCAAGATCGCGGGGATCAACAGCTTCCTGCAGGAACACATCACTGGCATGTCGGTGGTGCAGCTGTTCAATCGCGAGAAACGTGCCTTCGACGAGTACGACGACATCAACGCCGGGCACCGTGACGCCAACATCGACACGATCTTCTACTACGCCATCTACTATCCGTCGATCGAGTTGATCACCGCCATCGGCATCGGCCTGGTGATCTGGTACGGCGGCGGCGCGGTGATCGCAGGTGCACTTTCCGTCGGTGCGCTCATCGCCTTCGTGCAGCTCTCGGCGCGCTTCTACCAGCCCCTGGCCGACCTGAGCGAGAAGTACAACACGCTGCAGAGCGCCATGGCCAGTTCCGAGCGCATCTTCGCTCTGCTCGACAAAGTCCCCGAGATCACCTCGCCGCCCGACGCGCAGCGTCCCGACCCGGTGCGTGGCGATTTGAGCTTCGACCAGGTGTCCTTTCGCTACAACGACGACGAGCCGGTGCTCGAGGACATTAGTTTCGACGTCCAAGCCGGTGAGACCCTGGCCGTCGTCGGTCACACCGGTGCTGGCAAGTCGACCCTGGCCAACCTGATGTTGCGCTTCTACGACACGCGTCAAGGAGCCGTGCGCGTCGACGGCGTCGACGTGCGTGATTGGGACCTGGCGCACCTGCGGCGCTCGATCGGCCTGGTGCTGCAGGACGTGTTCCTGTTCTCCGGCACCCTCGGCTACAACATCGGTCTCGGGGCCCCGAGTGTCGATGAAGAACGCCTGCGCTGGGCGGCGGGAGAAGTGGGAGCCCTGCCTTTCATCGACAAGTTACCGAAGGGCTTCGACGCGCGCGTCAAAGAACGCGGTGCCGGTCTGTCGGTGGGGCAGAAACAGCTGATCGCCTTTGCCCGTGCCCTCGCCTTCGACCCCCGTATCCTGATCCTGGACGAGGCGACCTCCTCGATCGACACCGAGACCGAGCACCTCATCCAGGCCGCCCTCGACCGCCTGCTCGACGGCCGCACCAGCGTCGTCATCGCCCACCGCTTGTCGACGATTCAGAAGGCGGATCGCATTCTGGTGATGCACAAAGGCCGCGTGCGCGAAATCGGTACGCACGAAGAACTGCTGGAGTCGGGCGGCATCTACGCCAAGCTCTACCAGCTCCAATACCAAGACCAAGAAGCCGCCGGCGGCTAGCTCTAGGTTTGCCTAGCCCGGCGGCCTCCAGGTTGCGGTGAGGGTCTTGGGGTCGGTTATTTGGCGATCAGCCGTACCAGGAACAGCAGCACGATCGCGCCGATAGTCGCCGTGATCAGCGTGCCGACCAGACCGCCACCGATGGTGACGCCGAGCTGCCCGAGCAGCCAGCCGCCGATGAACGCACCGATCACGCCGACCAGCAGGTTACCGAGCAGGCCCATGCCCTTGCCCTTCATGAAGGTGCTGGCCAGCCAGCCAGCGGCCAGGCCGATGAGTAGGAACCAGAGTAGGCTCATGGGGGGATCTCCTTGGTTGTTCGTGTGAAGTGTGCGGAAAGAGTATCAGAGCCGCTCGCTGCCGGCGTGATAGCGGCAGGTGAGCGGGTCGAGGCTGGCGTCGCGCCCCACCCGTCCATTGACCGCCAACGCGTCCAATATCTGGAACACGGTCTCGACGCGCTCCGGACTGCCGATCCCCGCCGCTACTTCTGCCGCCGTGCAGCCTCTTTCCTGTCTACGTAGGAACTCCAGCGACGCCCGCTGTAGCTGCAGGATCGAAGCCGCGGCCTTCTTGCCCGCTTCGACGCCCGGTTGGTGGTAGGCGTTGATCTTCACCAGGCTGGCATAGAAGCCCACCGCGCGTTCGTACAAGGCGATCAGAACCCCGAGGTGGTAGGCGTCGAGCTGACGGATGGTGAGCGTGATCGACGGTCGGCCGGCCTGGCTGAGGGCTTCGCGGGTGCCGAGGAAGAAGCCGCGTAGGTAGTCGCCGCTGGTGACGCCGGGTTCCGCTTCCGGGTTCACCTCGACGGCCGCCGCAGTATCCGGTGCGACCCCGTCGCTCTGCACTTCCAGGAACGTGACGAAGAAGTTGCGCACGCCGTCACGCAGCTGTTGCACGTAGGCGTGCTGGTCGGTGGAGCCTTTGTTGCCGTAGACGGTAATGCCCTGCTCGACGACGTTGCCGTCGAGGTCGTGGGACTTGCCGAGGCTCTCCATGATCAGCTGTTGCAGGTAGCGGCTGAACAGCAGCAAGCGGTCGCGGTAGGGAAGGAGGACCATGTCTCTCTTACCCTGGCCATCGGTCGCGAAGTACCAGGCAAGAGCCAGCAGTGCGGCGGGATTGGTGTTTGTGCTCGGCTGACGCGTGACGGCGTCGCAGGCAGCGGCACCGGTGAGCACGGCGTCGACGTCGAGACCCTGCAAGGCAGCAGGCAGGAGGCCAACGGTACTCAGCACGCTGGTGCGACCGCCGACCCAGTCCCACATCGGGAAGCGGGCGAGCCAGCCTTCTTGCTCGGCGACGAGGTCGAGCTTGGAGCCCTCACCGGTGATGGCGACGGCCTGGGTAGGGAAGTCGAGCTCTCGTTCACGGAAGGCGGCCTGTGCGACCTCGAGGCCGTTGCGGGTCTCGGCGGTGCCACCGGACTTGCTGATGACGACGCACAGGGTGCGCGGCAGCCGCTCGCCCAAGAGGTCGAGTGTGCGCTGCAGACCATCGGGGTCGGTGTTGTCGAAGAAATGCAGGCGCAGGCGGTCATCGGTGCCACCCAGGGCGTCGGCGATCAACTGAGGGCCGAGGGCGGAGCCACCGATGCCGATCAGCAGGACGTCGGTGAAACGGGCTTGGTGCGGTGGGTGCATGCGGCCGGCGTGGACTTCGGTGGCGAAGTCGAGCACGGCGGTCCGGGCTTCCACGATGGCGTCGCGTTGCGCGGTCGTCGGTGCGAACTCTGGTGCACGCAGCCAGTAGTGTCCGACTTGACGTCCCTCGTCCGGGTTGGCGATGGCGCCCGCTTCCAGGTTCGCCATGGCTTGGAAGGCGTGCTCCATCGACGCAGCGATGCGCTGCAGGAACTCGTCGTCGAAAGGACGTCCAGCAGGATCGAGCAGGCGGCTGGTGTCGAGACGCAGGCCGATCTCGTCGCACACACACAGGCGACGGCGGTAGTGGTCCCAAGCGGGGACCGGGACAGTGGTCGAGGTCATGGTTTGCTTTCTATCATCGCTGAGGCAGGCAGCCTTGACGTCGGGAGAGTGAACCTCCCATGTGGTATCGTTTCTAACCCTTCTCGGTTGCCGTACGGCAACCGTCCGGAATTCCAGCATATCCGCATCGGCGATTCTCGAGCCGGTCGCTTTTTCTCAACGCCCACAGCCGCACACTCTCCAGGGGAGGCTTTGCACAGTGTCCAAGAGCTTCAATCAAATGACGCCTCCGGCCGACGGCCAGGAAATCACCTGGATCGACGGTCGACTGACTATTCCCGATCATCCGATCGTGCCCTTCATTGAAGGTGACGGCATTGGCCCTGACATCTGGGCCGCCACCCAGAAGGTGCTCGACGCTTCGGTGGCCAAGGCCTACGGTGGCTCGCGCTCGATCGCCTGGTTCGAGATCTTCGCCGGCGAGAAGGCCAAGGAGAAGACTGGCGAGTGGCTACCGCAGGACACCGTCGACGCCATCCGCCATTTCCGCGGCGCCATCAAGGGGCCGTTGACCACGCCGGTGGGCGGTGGTTTCCGCAGCCTCAACGTGTCGCTGCGCCAGCTGCTCGACCTCTACGCGTGTGTGCGTCCGGTACGCCACTACGCGGGTGTGCCGTCGCCGGTCAGGACGCCGGAGAAGGTCGACATGGTGATCTTCCGCGAGAACACCGAGGACGTCTATGCCGGCATCGAGTTCCTGTCCGGCAGCGACGAGGCCAACCGTCTGCGCGACTTCCTCAAGAACGAGCTGGGCAAGGAAGTGCGCGAGCTCTCTGGCATCGGTATCAAGCCGATTTCCCCCTTCGGCACCAAGCGCCTGGTGCGCAAGGCGATCCAGTTCGCCATCGACCAGGGACGCAAGTCGGTGACGTTGGTGCACAAGGGCAACATCATGAAGTTCACCGAGGGTGCCTTCAAGGACTGGGGCTACGAGCTGGCCAAGGAGGAGTTCGCCGACGTCACGATCACCGAGGACGAGCTGTGGGAGCAGTTCGACGGCAAGCAGCCGGACGGCAAGATCGTGATCAAGGATCGCATCGCCGACGCCATGTTCCAGCAGGTGCTGCTGCGCCCCGCCGAGTATGACGTCATCGCCACGATGAATCTGAACGGCGACTACCTGTCCGACGCGCTGGCGGCGCAGGTCGGTGGTCTCGGCATGGCCCCGGGCTCGAACGAGAGTGACGGTCTGGCGCTGTTCGAGGCGACGCACGGCACGGCGCCGAAGTACGCTGGCCAGGACAAGGTCAACCCTGGATCGCTGATCCTTTCGGGTGTCATGCTGCTACGCTGGCTGGGATGGCAGGAAGCGGCCGATGGCGTCGAACAGGCGTTGGCCGCCACCATCGTGCAGAAGCGCGTGACCTACGATCTGGAGCGGCAGATGGACGGGGCTACCCTGTGCAAGACCTCCGAGTTCGCCGACGCCATCATCGAAAATCTCTGATCTGAAGATCCGCAAGAATAGGGAAGATCCGTCATGAACTTCAAAGTCACTGTTGTCGGTGCCGGCCACGTCGGCGCCACCACCGCCCAGCGCATCGCCGAGCGCGAGCTGGCGGATGTCGCCCTGATCGACATCCTGGGCGACATGGCCAAGGGCAAGGCCCTGGACATGATGGAGTCGGCGCCGGTGCTCGGCTTCAACTCCAAGGTCGAGGGCGGCGACGACTACGCGCTGACCGCCGGCTCGGACGTGTGTGTCGTCACCGCTGGTCTGGCGCGCAAGCCGGGCATGAGCCGCGACGACCTGCTGGCGAAGAACGCCGCCATCTGCGGTGGTGTCGTCGAGCAACTGGTCAAGCACTCGCCGAACACCATCCTGATCATGGTTACCAACCCGCTGGACGCCATGTGCGAAGTGGCACGCCGCGTTTCCGGCTTCCCGCGTGAGCGTGTGCTGGGCATGGCTGGCGTGCTCGACGCGGCGCGGATGCGCTACTTCATCGCTGCCGAGCTGGGTGTGTCGGTGGAGGACGTCGATGCCTTCGTGCTTGGCGGTCACGGCGACACCATGGTGCCGCTGCCGCGCTTCGCCACGGTCAACGGCATCCCGCTGCCGACGCTGCTGAGCGAGGAGCGTATCGAGGCGATCAACGACCGCACGCGCAAGGGCGGTGCCGAGATCGTCAACCTGCTCAAGCAGGGTTCGGCCTTCTACGCGCCGTCCGCCTCGGCGGTCGAGATGACCGAGGCGATCCTCTGCGACAAGCACAAGATCCTGCCGTGCGCCATCTATTTGCAGGGCGAATATGGTGTCAAGGATCTGTTCGTCGGGGTGCCAGCCAAGTTGGCGCGTCAGGGCCTGGAAGAGGTCCTTCAGCTGGAGCTGTCGGCCGCAGAGCAGGCGCAGCTGGACAGCAGTGCCGCCGCTGTCCAGGAGCTGGTCGACAAGCTCTGACGCGTCCGCGGAAACTTCCGGCGGCGGTTGGCGTACCCCAAAGCGAAGTCGGTACTCGGAGGCCACGGGCGGCCGTGGCCTCTCGGATTCCTGTTCGGGCAAGTGCTCTTTTCGAGAGGACCAGCCCTCTCGGGCAAGAGCCAGCTCCCTCGGGGTAGAGAAAGTCGCCATGCTGTCGCAACGCCATATCTTCGCCTGGGTGCTCTTGGGACTGGCCGCGCTGGGCCTGATTGCGGCCGCCTTGCCCGCGACGTATCCGCTGGTGCCCGAGGACTGGCAGATCTCGCGCCGAGAAGCGACGCAGGTCGCCCTCGAGCATCTACGGCAGCTGGGTGAGCTACCCGAGCGGCCCTACGTGGTGACGCGGCTGGTGAGCGACACGGCGCTGGAACTGGAACTCCTGGAGCTGCGCCAGAGGCTGCCTCCAGAGGTCGCCCAGGGGATCGCCGGCACCTTCCTGGGGCGTCAGCTTCTGATCTGGGAAGTCCTGGTCTATCCACCCGCGGCGGCACACGACGAGTGGCAGTACCAGGCTCGCATCACGCCGGACGGCGAGATCCGGGCGCTGCGCCGCCAGGGGGACGACGCAGAGAGCGGTGAGGCGCAGGCTGAAGGCGCCTCCACGCGAGGCGCAACGCGGGCTGCTGCACGCGGCCTCAGTCCGCTGGCACCCTCAGCGGTTCCGCCGCCGCTCAGTTCGTCCCAGGTACAGACCCTGGCGGCTGCCTTGGTCGAGCGTCAGGGCTACGACTTGGCGCGGCTCGGAGAGTCGGCGGTGCGCGTGCAGCAGTTCTATGACCATACCGACGTCACCGTGACCTACACGCTGCCGTCTCCCGAGCAGGTCGGGGAGGGGTACCCGGCGCACGGCCTCACCGTTTCCTTCACCGGCGAGCGCCTCAACGGGTTTCACAGCTGGTTCGAGATCAGCGACGCCTCGCGCACGCAAAGCCTGCTGCGCAGTTCCGGCCTGCTGGTCAACGGCCGCTGGCTCTCGGGATTGCTACTGGTACCGTTGGTCGGCATCTTCTTTGTTCGGCGCTACCACGCGGGGGAGGTGGGCGTCCGCACCGGCGTCCAGCTGATGTCGATGGCGCTGCTCAGCAGCCTGGTCTTGCTCGTCTTCATCTCGCGGCCGGCGTCGCAGGACTTTCCGTTCGACCTGTTCAGTCGGCCGCAGAGTACCTGGGTGTGGGGTACGCAGATGCTCACCACCTTCTTCTTTCCGCTGGCCGTGCTGTGCTTCCTCGGCTGGTCGGTGGGGGAGGCAGTCTGCCGTGAACGTTGGGGGGGCAAGCTCGCTGCCTTCGACGCCGTACTGCATGGAAAGTGGCGCAACGCCACCGTCGCGCGCTCGGTGCTGCGAGGTTCCGTGCTCGGCGTCACCGCGACGGCTCTGCTGATGCTCTTGGTTGCAGTGGCTCCGCAAGGCACGTGGGCACCCCTGACACAGCAGATCATGTGGTTCCACCAGGCGCAGTGGGTGGGCATTTCGCTGCTTGCCTCCGAGTTCGTCATGGCGCTCTACATCGTGCTGTTCGGGCAACTGCTCGTTGTCTCGTCGGTCGCTCGGCGCTATGGCAAGCTGGCGGCAGTGGTGGCCTCGGCGGTGCTCTACGCGGTGATCTTCTTTCCACCGCTGGCTGTGGTGCCGGTGGTACCGGCGCTACTGCTGGGCGCGCTCATCGGTGCCGCTCTGGCCGGCATCTTCCTGCGCTACGACCTGCTGACCACCTTGCTGACGCTACTGACGACGCAGCTGATCTTCATCGTCTGCCCCTTCCTCGGCGCTAGTGATTCTTGGCTGCAGTTGCAGAGCACGTTGCCGCTGGCGCTGTTGGCACTGCCGCTGCTGCTCACCGCGCGCTACTTGCGCAGCTGCGACGAGTTCATCTACCGCTACGACGACGTTCCGCCGCACGTGCGCCGCATCGCCGAGCGCGAGCGCCAGCGCGTCGAGTTGGAGACCGCGCGCGGCATCCAGAGCTCGATCCTGCCCGACCTGCCACCCCAGTTGGCCGGCGTCGAGCTGGCGCACGCCTACCAGCCGGCGACCGAGGTGGGCGGCGATTTCTACGACGTGTTGGCATTGGAGGACGGCCGGCTGGCAGTGGCGGTCGGGGACGTCGCGGGTCACGGGGTGTCGTCGGGCCTGATCATGAGCGTCGCCAAGTCAGCGCTGGCCGTGCAGGTGACGTTCGACCCGGAGGTCGAAGCGGTGCTCTGCACGCTCAACCGGATGGTCTACCAGAGCGCCCGCCGCCGTTTGCTCACTACCCTGTGCTACGGCATTCTCGACCCTGAACGGCGCGAGCTGATGTTCGCCAGTGCTGGCCACCACTTCCCGTACCGGGTCGGCAACGACGGTCAGGTCGAGAGCCTGGAGTCCATCGCCTACCCGCTTGGCGTCCGACCGCAAGTCCGGCCACAGGTGCGCAAGCTGAGTCTCGACGCCGGGGACAACCTGGTGCTGTTCAGCGACGGTATCGTCGAGGCGCGTGCCGAGGGTAGCGACGAGCTGTTCGGGTTCGAGCGTCTGGAGGGCACCCTGGCCGAAGCCGCCGGCAGCGGTGCTGCCGCCGTACGGGATTCGGTGCTGCACGCGGTCAACGAGTTCATCGGCTATGCTCCGCAGGAGGACGATCGCACCGTCCTGGTACTGCGTTTGCCGTGAGTGTTTGCCTGAGTCCAGAGCCCCCGCGCAGCTCCCGGCGCTGTGGTAAGATCTCAACGTTCGTGGCCTACCCACGGACCCCCGCACCCCTCGCAGATCCAAGCTCTCGTGACGAGACGATCCGTCCTGAACGGGGCACTCGTCCGAAGCTATTCCCTCGAAAAGCTCGAGTCCGAAGAAGAACTCCAGGAGGATTCCGTGAAGATCCACGAATATCAGGCGAAGGAAATCCTGCGCCGTTTCGGGGTCGCGACGCCGCAAGGCTCGGTGACTGACGATCCCGCCGCAGCTCGCAAGCTGTGTGAAGACTTGGGCGGCAAGTGTGTCGTCAAAGCCCAGATCCATGCTGGTGGCCGTGGCAAAGGCGGCGGTGTCAAGCTGGCCAACTCGCCCGCCGAGGCCGAGACCGTTGCCGGCCAGATCCTGGGCATGCAGCTGGTGACGCCGCAGACCGGTCCCGAGGGGCAGAACGTGCGCACGGTGCTGGTCGAAGAGCAGCAGAACATTGCGCAGGAACTCTACCTGGCCGTGCTGCTCGACCGGCAGATCGCCAAGCCGATCGTCATGGCCTCGACCGCTGGCGGCATGGACATCGAAGAAGTCGCCCACGAGAACCCGGAAGCCATCGTCCGCCAAGCTTTCGATCCGCACCGGGGCCTGCAGGGCTACGAGGCGCGCGCGGTGGTCCGCAAGCTCGGCTTGAGCGGCAAGACAGCGCGTCAGGCGGCGACCTTGATCACTCAGCTGACCCACGCCTACCTCGAGACCGATGCCTCCCTGGCCGAGATCAACCCGCTGATGATCAACGCCGATGGCGATGTCCTGGCGCTCGACGCCAAGATGAACTTCGACGACAACGCGCTCTACCGTCACAAGGACATCCTCGAGCTACGCGACGTACACGAAGAAGACCCGGCGGAGGTCGAAGCCGGCAAGTACGGCCTCAGCTACATCAACCTGGACGGCACCATCGGTTGCATGGTCAACGGTGCTGGCCTGGCGATGGCCACCATGGACATCATCAAGCTCAAGGGCGGTGAGCCCGCCAACTTCCTCGACGTCGGCGGCTCGGCGAGCCAGGAGGCGGTGCAGAACGCCTTTCGCATCATCGTCTCGGACCCGAACGTCAAGGCGGTGCTGATCAACATCTTCGGCGGCATTGCGCGTACCGACCGCATCGCCCGCGGCGTCGCCACCGCGATCGAGGAGCTGGGCAACGTCACCATCCCGGTGGTTGTGCGCCTGGAAGGCACCAACGTCGAGCAAGGACGCCAGGTTCTGCGCGAGTCCGCCTTCGACTTCATTGTTGCCGAGGATATGGCGGATGCCGCCGAGAAGGCCGTCGCGGCCACGAAAGGAGAGGGCTGATGTCGATCTGGGTCAACAACGACACGCGTCTGCTAGTGCAGGGCATCACCGGCAAGGAAGGTGAGTTCCACGCCAAGGGCTGCCGTGACTACGGCACCCAGGTGGTGGCTGGCGTCACCCCCGGCAAAGGTGGCCAGGAAGTCGACGGCATTCCGGTCTTCGATTCGGTCGCTGAAGCGCGCGAGGCGACCGGTTGCAATGCCTCGATGATCTTCGTGCCCCCGCCGTTCGCTGCCGACGCCATCATGGAAGCGATCGACGCCGGCATCGAGCTGATCAACTGCATCACCGAAGGCATCCCGGTCAACGACATGTTCACCGTCCGGGCCCTGCTCGCCGAGCATCCCGAATGCCGCCTGATCGGCCCCAACTGCCCGGGCGTGATCACGCCGGGTCAAGCCAAGATCGGCATCATGCCGGGGCACATCCACCAGCCCGGCAGCATCGGCGTGATCAGCCGCTCCGGTACCCTCACCTACGAGACGGTGTGGCAGCTGAGCAACCTGAACATGGGCCAGTCGACCTGTGTCGGGATCGGTGGCGACCCGATGAACGGCACCAACTTCGTCGACACCCTGGCCGCGTTCGCTGAAGACGCGGAGACCGAGGCCGTGGTTGTCATCGGTGAGATCGGCGGCAGCGCCGAAGAAGAAGCCGCGGCCTGGATCAAGGACAACTACGACCGTCCGGTCGTTGGCTTCATCGCCGGTCGCACCGCTCCGCCGGGACGCCGCATGGGCCACGCCGGTGCCATCGTCTCTGGCGGTACTGGTACCGCCGAGGCCAAGATGGAAGCCATGCGCGACGCCGGTATCCACGTCTGTGAGTCACCGGCCGATATCGGTGCCACCATGGCCAAGGCCCTGGGCCGCTGACGCCTCCAGTGCATTCAGTACGACCTCAGCGTATCGCTGCCGGCGCGGGCTGGCTGGCTCTGATCGGCGGTGGGGAGTTCAGTTTCGGCGAGACGGAAGCGGCGGATGCCGCCTGGATCGCCAAGCTGGACTCCGTACCCGTACCGAAGGGAGCGTCGGTCGCGCCGGTGGCAGCCGATGTCGCAGACGGGCCCGAGGCAGTCGAGGAGCCGCAGGAGTCGATCCCAGACGAGCTGCGCGACGAGCAGCAAGCCGAACAGCGCGAGTTGCGGCCGGTCGGCTTCCTGCCCACGGCCAGTGGCTCGCAAGACTATGCGGATCACTTCCAGGTCTACCTGGACGAGTACTTCGAGCGATCGCTGGAACTGATTCCTGTGTACCGCAGCCGCGACGCTCGTCGTGGCCGCAACGCCGACCGGGTGCGTGACGAGATGGCGGCGGTCTACTTGGGCGGTGGCCTTCCGGAGCAACTCCTCGACGTCCTGCGCGACTCTCCGGTCGAGGCGGCGCTGCGTGAGCGCCTGGAGCAAGGCGGTATCGTCGCTGCCATCGCCACGGCGGCGCAGGCCCTCGGCACCTGGACGCGCGGCCTGCGCGGCGGCATGCTGCCGGGCCTCGGCTGGTTGCCTGGCGGTGTCGTCGAGACCAACTTCGAGCCCGGCCACGAGCGTCGCCTGCGCCAGTTGATGGAGCGTCCCGGCGTGCGCTGGGGGCTGGCCCTGACGCCCGGTAGCGCCGTGCTGCTCGGCCCAGGCGACGGCGACGACCCAGCCGTCGAAGTGGTCGGTACCGTCTACGGGCTGGACGCCGCGGACGGCCAACTGCAGAAGCTGGGCTGCACGAGCTGAGCTGAAATTCCCGCGCGAGCAGCTGCGCCTGCGCGCTTTCCCACTTTCCCGACAACCCTACAAGCAACTCTCGACGTGACCGTCGAACCTCGGAGGATACGAGTATGTCGATGACCCTGGCGATTCTGAAGCCCGATAGTGTAGCCGCTGGCAATGCCGGCAAGATGCTGGCCCGCCTCGAAGCCGAAGGCTTCACCCTGCGTGGTCTAAAGGTCCTGCACCTGAGCGAGGACCAGGCCAAGGCCTTCTACGAAGTGCACGCGGAGCGTCCCTTCTACGGTGAGCTGGTGAACTTCATGACCAGCGGTCCCGTGGTGCCCGTGGCCCTGGAGCGCGACGACGCTGTGCCGTATCTGCGTCAGGTGATGGGCGCCACCGACTCCACCAAGGCCGAGGCTGGTACGCTGCGCGCTGAGTTCGGTACCGACATCGAGCGCAACGCCGTGCACGGTAGTGACTCGGACGAGAACGCCGCCAAGGAGCTGGCGTTCTTCTTCTCGCGTGCCGAGCTGATCAACGCGCGCTGATCTCTACGCTACACGATCTGCTACTGCAAGATGCAGGTACGGGCTGTCGTCGACTTTGGGTTGACGACAGCCCGTTGCAGTTTGTGCATCCGCTCAGAGGTCGCTCAGGGACGGCTCGATTCTGCCTCGGCGGGCGTTGCCGGAGCCTCGATTGGTTCTATGGACTCAGGGGCCGGCGTTTCGGGGTCTTCCTCCCGCTGGCGCTGAATGCGCAGCTCACCGATGCTCGACGTGAGACGCAGTGTCAGCGTGGGTGCTCCCTCGGCTGGCATGGTGTCCTGGTTCAAACCAGGGAACCGGCTTTCGCCGATCGTGAGACCGGCCTTCTCGACCTCGACGAAGACGGTCGATGGCACGATCATCCGGCAGTCGCCGACGCTGCAGTCCATGCTCACTTCCGCGTCCTGCTGCCAGGCGCCGGTGAGGTCCAGGCGCGCCTCGCCCACCGAATGGTCCATTCGCACCGTTGTCGGACTGGCGTTGCCGGCGTGCAGCACTTGCAGTTGACCGACAGAAGCATCGACGTGCAGGAAGTCGATGGGCCTGGTCGTCGGTTCCGAGAACAGCATCTTGTGCTCGCCGACTCCGACTTCTACGTCCACCGAGGTCAGCCACAGTCCACCCAACTCCATGTGGCTCTCACCCGTACCCATGCTACCGGTCAGCGCGAACGGTCGACCGCGCGGCACGATCAGGCGCACCCGCTCGTTGCTCAGGTTGCTGCCGCCCATGCGTCGTAGCCAGCCGAGCTTGTCGCGGAAGCGCAGGCGGTAGTTCCAGGTTCCGTCGGCTTGCGGTGTGTACTCCTCCTCGAGTTCGAAGCTGGCGGTGTCGAAGTCGGCTTCCACGCGCAGTTCGCTGCCGGGTGGTCCCGGCTCGATGCTGAGTCTGCATAGCTCGACGTCCAGCTCGATCGTCCCCGCTGGCGGGGTCGCCGAAGCTACCTGTAGCGAGTCGGGCATCAGCGGTCTTTCACCGGCATCCAACGCGACACCTTCCGGCGACGTACCAGCCTCGTCGCTAGCGGGAGCTGATGGAGACGTGGAAAGAGCGGGCAGTTCCGTGCTCAGGCGCTCCGAGCCCGGACTGGCTTCCGGCCGGCCTATGGCCAGTCCGATCACCATCAGGATCAACGGTATGCCGACCATCAGAAGGACCAAGCCGACGCAGCCGATACAGCCCGTCTTCCAGCAGCCTTTCTTTTCAGCCATCACAACCTTCTCTCGTTTCTTCGACTAGGGCGTCGACCACCGCTTCGAAACTCCCGGTCTGCCGGTAGACTTTCAGTTGACGGTCGGCGCTGGTGCCGTTCTCCAGAATGGTGTGAGCGTACTCGACCTCCCGGCGGCTACCGAGGTCGTCCACCACGTCGTCGATGAAGGTCAGCAGTTCACGGATCAGCTCCGGCGCGGGCTTTTGCCCCTGAACTCCGAAATCGATCAGCTGGCCATCCAGACCGTAGCGAACCGCTCGCCACTTGTTCTCGATGATCAAGTGGTGGCGGTACCAGCGCCAGGAGCGATTGCTCTCGCGCAGCAGGATCAGCTTAGCGACAATCGCCTGGATCAGCGCCGCGATACAGATCGCTTCGTCCACCCGCGTGCACATGTCCGCCACGCGGATCTCCAGCGTCGGGAACTTCGAGTGGGGCCGGGCGTCCCACCAGATCTTGCTCGGCTCGTCGATGCAGCCGGTCTTGATCAGCGTCTCGATGAACGACGAGTACTCCGTCCACGACGAGAACGACGGCGGAATTCCGCTGCGCGGCAGGTTCTCGAACACCACCGAGCGGTAGGACTTGAGGTGGGTGTCACGGCCCATCCAGAAGGGGGAACTGGTCGACAGCGTCAAGATGTGCGGCAGGAAATAGCGCAGCTGATTCATCACGTCGAGCATCAGCTCTTTGTCCGCGATGCCGACGTGCACATGCATGCCGAAAATCAGCATGCGCCGCGCCAGATCCCCCATGTCCTGCTGCAGCTTGCGGTAGCGGTCCTCGACCGTCACCTCCTGGCGGCTCCAGCTGGAAAAAGGGTGCGTGCTGGCCGCGACGAAGCGCAGGCCGTTGTCCTCCGCCAGCTTGCGAATCGACCGCCGCAGCCGGATCAGCTCTTGCCGAGCCTCCTTCACATCGCGGCAGATGTGGCTGCCGACCTCGACTTGCGATTGCAGAAACTCCGGTTTGATCTGTTCCTGCAGGATGACCCGCCCCTGTTCCAGCATCTCCTGGATGAAGGAACGCAGCTCCCGGGTCTCCGGGTCGATGATCTGGTATTCCTCTTCGATACCGATGGTCAGCTCGGGCAGGGCCATGGTGTTCGCTCAGCTCCTTGCAAGTGCTTCTCTGATGGGAGGGCTTCAAGAGTTCCATAAACTCTAGCACGGGCCATGGACTCGAGAGCGTGCATTCTCATTCCTACGCCGTGCGCTCCGGGTTGTTCCACTGGTGCCACACTTGACAGCCAGCACGAGACTCACCTACCCTCTCGGCGTGCTCATCGAGACCGGCTGAGGGACTGGCCCAAAGACGCCGGGGCAACCTGCAGAGCTAACCACTCTGCGAAGGTGCCAACTCCTGCGGGAACCAACGTGGTTCACCGATAGATGAGCGACAGGGGAAGCAGCCATGAGCGAGAGGGAACCAGTCCCTTCGCATCCGTGCAGACTGTGGGTCCCTGGCCGCTTTAGTCTTGAGGTCGTCCGTAGGGTTTCCGATGAGGCGAAATCTATGGAGAAACTCAAGATGAATCCCTCTCCCGCTTCGTCTCGCCGGACACGCTCCCCACTCACTGCTCCCTTCTCGCCCAACGCAGGCACGCGGATGCCGCTGGCCAGCGGTGCGCGTCAGCTCGAGCTGCCCTCGCCCTGGCGCCTGCAGTTCGGAGGCGGATTGCTGTCGGCCCAGCTGGCCTATGAGCTGACGGGTCCCGCTGACGGTCCACTCGTCGTCGTGCTCGGCGGTATCTCATCCGGTCGCCACGTCACTTCGACCTTCTCAGACCCACGGCGTGGCTGGTGGCAGCCACTGGTGGGGCCCGACCGTGATCTCGACACCGACCGCTTCCGCGTGCTCGGCATCGACTTCCTGGGGGGCAACGGTGCCAGCACTGGTCCAGCGGACACTGAGGATGGCCAAGTGTTTCCGCCTGTCGCCACGTCCGATCAAGCCCGTGCCCTGGCTGCGCTGCTCGACGTACTCGGCGTCGAGCACGTCTACGGCTTCGTCGGCTCGTCCTACGGTGGCATGGTGGCGCTCGCCTTCGCCGCCCTCTACCCGCGCCGAATCGAGAAGTTGCTCGTGATCAGTGCCGCCGACCGTCCGCATCCGCGGGCGACCGCCTGGCGCAGTTTGCAGCGACGCATCGTCCGGCTGGCTGCGCGTCAGGGCGACGAACATACAGGCTTGGCGCTGTCTCGTGGCCTGGCCATGACCACCTACCGTACACCGGGCGAACTGGCGCAGCGCTTCGACGGTCGCCCTCGGCGCACCTCGAAGGGCTTTCGCTTCCCGGTCGAGGACTACCTGGAGGCCCGCGGCGACGCGTTTGCGGAAGTCTTCGACACCAGAGCCTTTCTGTGC
The DNA here is from genome assembly GCA_965368975.1 of uncultured bacterium. GTDB lineage: Bacteria > Acidobacteriota > Thermoanaerobaculia > Multivoradales > JAHZIX01 > CBDUPA01. The sequence continues at coordinate 210,447 of CBDUPA010000004.1, forward strand.
CTCTCCGAATCGCTCGATCTACACCGAGTGCAGCCTGAACGAATCGAGGTCGACACCACCCTGGTTGCCGTGCGCAGCGACGAACTCGTGCCTGTCGAGCAGTTGCGCGACCTGTACGACCGCCTGCCGGGCAATCGGCGCTTGGTCGAGATCGAGTCGCTCTACGGGCACGATGCCTTCCTGAAAGAAACCGACATCATCGGCCGCTTGCTGCGCGAGAGTCTGGGAGGAGTATGACCATGACCAAGAACGGCCACGCATGCTCTTCTTCCCTGCCCAACAGCCTCCAGCCTGCGACGCGGGCGGTACGTGCTGGCTTGCAGAGCGACAGTCAGCACGGAGCCGTGGTGCCACCGCTGCACCTGTCGTCCACCTTTACCTTTGCCGGCTATGGTGAGCCTCGTCCCTACGACTACACGCGCTCCGGCAACCCGACACGCGACCTGCTCGCTGATGCCCTGGCCGACCTGGAAGGTGGGGTCGGAGCGGTGGTCACCAGTACAGGCATGTCCGCCGTGCACCTGGTGCTGCTGCTTCTTCAGCCGGGCGATCTGCTGTTGGCGCCGAAGGACTGCTACGGCGGTACCTACCGGCTGCTCGATGCCTGCCACAAGCGTGGTGCCTTCCGCGTTCGTTTCATCGATCCGACCAAGCCGGCCCAGCTTGAAGCTGGGCTGATGGAGAGACCGCGCATGGTGTGGATCGAGACGCCGAGCAATCCGCTGCTGCGGATTACCGACATTGATCACGTGTGCCGGTCGGCGAGCCGGTGCGAGGCGCTGGTCGTGGTCGACAATACCTTTCTCTCGCCCATTCTGCAGCGGCCGCTGGAACTGGGTGCCGACATCGTTGTGCACTCGACCACCAAGTACCTCAACGGCCACAGCGACATCGTCGGCGGGGCCGTGATCGCGCGCGACGAGGCCGTGCACCAGGATCTGGCCTGGTGGGCGAACTGTCTGGGTATCACCGGGGCTCCGTTCGATAGCTACCTCACCCTGCGTGGTGTGCGTACGTTGCACCCACGCTTGGAGCTGCATCTGCGCAACGCTGCTGCCCTGGTCGAGCTGCTGGAGGGTCATCCAGCGGTTGAGAAGGTCTACTATCCGGGGTTGGCCAGCCACCCCGGTCACGAGATCGCGGCGTCGCAGCAGAGTGGCTTTGGCGGCATGCTGAGCTTCGAACTCCGAACGACGGGCGGCAGCGACGGCGAAGCCAAGATCGTCGCGTTGCTCGACGGCTTGCGTTGCTTCTCGCTGGCCGAGTCGCTCGGTGGCGTCGAGAGTCTGATCGCGCATCCGGCGACCATGACGCATGCCGCCATGGCGCCGGAGGCGCGCGAAGCTGCTGGTATCCGGAACTCGCTGCTGCGCATATCCGCTGGTATCGAAGCGGAGGAAGACTTGGAGCGGGACTTGAGGGTGGGCCTCGACCGGGTACTTGACGTGCACGGGATGCGGACGCCGGTGAGCGTCGCAAGTTGAAGTCACGGCCGGTGCGTGTGCTGACACGCACCGGCTCCTCGCGCTCGATGCTGCCTTGGGCGGCGTGCTAGACTCCGCCAGATGTGGAAGACCGCCCTGCACGCCGTGCTCGCCGCTGTGTTGCCATCCGTGATGATGGCGATGGCGGTCTGTGCGGTGCTACCGGTGTGTCCGATGATGGGGCAAGGGCCGGCGATGGGCGCACAGGTGTCCACGGCGGACCATCACGAAGCGGCACAGGGTCACTGCCACGCAGCAGCACCGACGGAATCGAGCGATGACTCGGAGACATCCGGTGCACGCTGTTGCTGTGAGCAACCTCCCGTCACCCCATCGACCACCGTCGACGTTCCGCTCGACCTCGGCTTTTTCGCCATCCTCACTCTCGACGCGCCCGAGCCCGTGCTCGACGGCGTTCCGACCGCGCGTCCCGAGACCCCGCCCCGGCCGGGTCCGCTGATTCCTCTCTTCACGCTCCACGCATCCCTGCTGATTTGAGACGTCCTTCCGGCGGAGTTTGAACCGCCGCGGGGACGCGTGCGCTCTCGGGTGAGAGCGCGGATCAGGCTGAGTGCGTCCCCGTGGTTTCATTGCAACCTCGGAGGACGTACCTTGTCGACTCGGAACCTATTGGCTGCTATCGCAGCCGTGATCCTACTTGCCGCAGCGGCTGCGCCAGCTCGCGCCTCCTCAGACAGTCAGCGGCCGGCAGACCTTCTGCTCTCGACGCTCGAACCATCGGCTCTCGCCGACTTCGTGAGCGAAGTCTTGGAGCGCAGTCCACGCCTGGCGCGGGCCCGCGCCGAAGCGGCAGCGATGGAGGTGCGGGCGCCGCAGGTGCGTGCGTTACCGGACCCGGTCGCGTCGCTGACCCTCTTCCTGCTGCCCCCGGAGACGCGCGTCGGACCGCAGCGCTTGACGGTCGGGGTGTCGCAAGCCCTACCCTGGTGGAGCAAGCTCGAATTGCGCGAGCGTGACGCGCTCTACCAGGCTGCCGCGGCGCGCGCCCAGGTCGATGCTGAGCGCCTGAAGTTGCTCACCGAGGCGCGCACGCTCGCGTACGAGCTGGCGTTCACGGTCGAGCTGGCGACGATTGCGCGCCAGGAACGCGACCATCTACGACGTCACGAAGAAGCCGCCCAGGCGCGCTACGCGGCTGGCGTTGGCCTACAGCAGGCTGTGATCAAGGTGCAGGCCGAGATCACGCGCGCTGAGCAGCGGCTATTGGAGATCGAGCAACGACGGCGGAGCCTCGTCAGCCGGCTGAACGCGTTGCGTGAGCGGCCGGCGGACACGGCGGTGCCGGCCGTGACCCTGCCCGAGATCTCCGCGTCCGACTTGACGCTTTCGGAGTTCGACGGCGCCTCCTTCGGCGATCTCCTCGCGGATCTGCGCGCTGCGGCGCGTGTGCAACGGCCGGAACTGGTGGCTTTGCAGGCGCAGCTGCAGGCAGCGGAAGCCCGCGTCGAGCTGGCGCAGAAGAGGCGGTTGCCGGACTTCACCGTTGGCCTCGGGTACACGGTCGTCGATCGTCGTGACGATGCCCCGGGCCGTGCCAATCCGCCGCCGGACAATGGGGAAGACATCCTGGCCATCACGGGTGGGGTCCGGCTGCCTCTGTGGCGAGAGAGCCTGGCGGCCAGCTTGGAAGAAGCTCTGCAGCGCCAGCGTGTCCTCGAGTTCGCCGAACGCCAGCTGCACAGCGACATCGAACGTGACCTCGGCGATCTGCTGTCCCGGCTGCCGCTGCTGCACGAGCAGTGTCGCTTGTTCGATCGGGTCCTGCTGCTGCAAGCCGAAGAGGCCCTGCACTCAGCTGAGACGGCGTACGCCACCGGCAAGACCGACGTACTGAACCTTCTCGACGCCGAACACGTGCTATTCGACGTTCGTCGCGGTCGCTTGCGGGCGCGCGCAGACTTCGTCGTCGCCTTGGCGCAGCTGGAGGGAGTGACGGGAGTGCCCCTGCGAGGAGAATTACAGACAATGGAGAACGTGCAATGAAGTCGTTTCCCCGTACCTTGTTGACCGTCGTGGCAAGCGCGCTCGCGGGCATCTGTGTGACCGTCTTGGTTGTTCTCGATCCGCTCGGGCTGCATCCGTTCGACGAGCGCTGGTTCGGTGACGAACAGGAGCAGGCTAGCAGCGGCCAGTTGTGGACCTGCGGCATGCACCCGCAAGTGATGCTCGAGGAGTCGGGCGCGTGCCCGATCTGCCACATGGAGCTGGTACCGCTGGACGCCGAGGAGGACCACACGCACGACGCTGGCGCTGAGCCAGACGAACTCTGGACGTGCCCGATGCATCCCAACATCTTGCAGCACGAGTTCGGCCGCTGCCCGATCTGTGGCATGGATCTGGTGCGCGTCGAAGTCGAGGAGAGCGACTCGAGCACCTCGACTGCCGGCGATCCACAGCAGGGAGCCATCGTGTCGCTGGAGCCGTCGGTGATCCAGACGATGAATGTTCGCACGGCGCCGGTCGAGCGGCGGGACCTGGCGCGCGAGATTCGCACCGTCGGCTACCTGGAGTACGACCCGGAACGTATGGTCACCGTGACGACCAAGTACGCGGGCTGGGTGGAGAAGGTCTATGTGAACTATGTCGGCGAGCGCGTGCGCCGGGGTCAACCGCTGTTCGAGATCTACGCGCCGGAGCTGGTGCAGACGGAGCAAGAGCTGCTCTCCGCGCTCGACTTCGCCGCCCGTATGGCACGCCTGTCGGAGAACGGGGACGATTCCGAGTCTGACCAGGATGCCCTGCGGCGCGCCGAGGCCCTGGTGGAGGCGGCACGAACGCGGCTGCGCTACTGGGACATCCGCGACGAACAGGTCGCCGAGCTGGAGCGTACGCGGGAGGTGTTCCGCACGCTGACGGTCACGGCGCCGGCCTCCGGGGTCGTGATGAAGCGCATGGACGGCCTCGAAGGCATGGCAGTCAGGCCCGGGATGGAGACCTTTCACCTGGTCGATCTGTCGGGCTTGTGGTTGTCCGTGGAGGTGTATGAAGATCAGATCGGAGACATCGAGCGCGGCATGACGGCCGATGTCCACTTCAGCACCTACCCCGGCGAGACCTTCCACGGCACGGTGCGCTTTCTGGAGCCGGAGCTGTCCGAGCGGACGCGTACGCTCGGGCTCAAGCTGGCGGTTTCCAACCGAGACGGCCGGTTGCGTCCGGGTATGTATGCGACGGTCGAGCTGCAGCCCGTTGCCGCGCCCGACGCCCTGACCGTGCCCTCTGCCGCCGTGCTGCGCACCGGCGAGCGCGATGTCGTGGTGGTGTCGCTGGGCGGTGGTCGCTTCGCGCCACGCACCGTCACGGTGGGGCACGAGTTGCAGGGCCGCACGCAACTGCTCGACGGCGTCCACGAAGGCGAGCACGTGGTGACGTCGGCGCAGTTCCTGCTCGATTCCGAGTCGAACCTGCGGGCGGCGATCCAGCGCTTGGCGTCTCAAGAGCGGTCCTCGCGGCAGCAGCAGGAAGGGGGGAGTTGACATGCTGGCCAAGCTCATCGAGTGGTCCCTGCGCAACCAGCTGCTGGTGATCGTCGGTGTCGTGACGTCGGTGGTCGCCGGCCTGTGGGCGGTGCAGGAGATCCGCCTCGACGCCATTCCCGACCTCACCGACACACAGGTGATCGTCTACACCGAGTTTTCCGGTCAAGGGCCGCAGGTGGTCCAAGATCAGGTCACCTTTCCGATCAGCTCGACCTTGCTTGCCGTGCCGCACGCCAAGGTGGTGCGCGGCTACTCCTTCTTCGGCTTCTCGCTGGTCTACGTGCTGTTCGAAGATGGCACTGATCTCTACTGGGCCCGCGCCCGCGTGCTGGAGACGCTGTCCGGACTCACAGGGCAGCTGCCTGACGCCGTGGCACCGCGGCTGGGGCCGGATGCCACGGGCGTCGGTTGGGCCTACATCTACACGCTCAATTCTGACCGGCGCTCGCTCGAGGAGTTGCGCAGCCTGCAGGATTGGTATCTCCGCTACGGCTTGACCGCGGTCGAGGGCGTTTCCGAGGTCGCCTCGGTCGGTGGCTTCGTGCGCCAGTACCAAGTCGAAGTCGACCCCGTACGCATGCGGGCCTATGGCGTTTCTCTGCCACGCGTGCGCGACGCCATTCGCCGCTCCAACAGGGACGTTGGTGGCCGTCTGCTGGAGATGGCGGAGCGCGAGCTGATGATCCGCGGGCGCGGGTACATCCGAGAGATCGAGGACCTGGAGCAGATCCCTCTTGGGAGCGGCGCCGGGGGCGTGCCGATCCTGCTCAGCGATGTCGCTCGGGTCAGTATTGGCCCGGAGATCCGGCGCGGCCTGGTCGACTGGAACGGCGAGGGTGAGACCGTGGCCGGTATCGTCGTGGTGCGCTCGGGTGCCGACACGCTGAGCACCATCGCGCGGGTCAAGGAGAGGCTGGAAGAGCTGCGCGCCGGCCTGCCGGACGACGTACGCATCGACGTCGCTTACGACCGCACGCAGCTGATCGAGCGCTCGGTCGAGACGCTGACCGACACGCTGGTCGAAGAGTCGATCGTGGTGGCACTGGTGTGCCTGATCTTTCTCTTCCACCTGCGCTCGGCCTTTGTCGCCATCGTGTCGATCCCGATGTCGATCCTCCTGGCGCTGGTCCTGATGCATCTGCAGGGCCTGGGCGCCAACATCATGTCCCTGGGTGGCATCGCGATCTCGATCGGGGTGCTGGTAGATGCAGCGATCATCATGGTCGAGAACGCCCACAAACACTTGGAGAAGGCGCCGAGTGACGGTAGACATTCGCATTTCGACCTGATCTTGCGGGCGTCGCAGGAAGTTGGGCCGACGCTCTTCTTCACCCTCTTGATCATCACCGTCTCGTTCCTGCCCATCTTCACCCTGCAGGATCAGGAGGGGCGCCTGTTCAAGCCGCTGGCCTTTACCAAGACCTATGCCATGGGCTTGTCGGCGATCCTGGCGGTGACGGTCGTGCCGGTGCTCATGTACTGGTTCGTGCGCGGGCGCGTGTGGAGCGAAGACAAGCACCCGGTATCGCGCCTGCTGCGCTGGCTCTACAAGCCGTTCCTGAATCTGGCGCTGCGCTGGCGCTGGCCGCTGCTCGTGGCCACCGTGCTGGTGCTGGCCTTGACCTTCATTCCGCTGCAACGCATCGGTTCAGAGTTCATGCCGCCGCTGTGGGAGGGTGACATCCTCTACATGCCGACGACGCTGCCCGGAATCTCGATCGACAAGGCGCGCGAGCTGACCCAGCAAACCGACCGGCTGATCGCCGAAGTGCCGGAAGTGATCAGCGTGCTGGGCAAGGCGGGGCGTGCCGAGACGCCCACGGACCCGGCGCCCCTGTCGATGTTGGAGACGCACATCTTGCTCAAAGACCCGAGCGAATGGCGTCCAGGCTTGACGCGCGAGGATCTGATTCGCGAACTCGACGAGCGGGTGCAGATTCCAGGCCTCACCAACGCCTGGACGATGCCGATCCGCACGCGCATCGACATGCTGTCGACCGGTATCCGGACGCCGGTCGGCATCAAGATCGGCGGCCCCGACCTGGTGACCCTGGAGCGCCTGGCACAGGAGGTCGAAACCCTGGTCAAGCCGCTGCCCGGTACGCTCACCGCCTACGCCGAGCGCGTCATGGGTGGTACCTACCTGGACTTCGACATCGATCGTGCCGCTGCCGCGCGCTACGGCCTGACGGTGGGAGATGTGCAAGACGTGATCCAGACCGCGGCCGGCGGCATGAACGTCACCTGGACGGTCGAGGGGCTGGAGCGCTACCCGGTGAATGTGCGCTATCCGCGCGAGCTGCGCGACGATCCCGAAGCTCTGGGGCAGATCCTGGTGCCGACGCCGGGCGGTGCCCAGATTCCGCTCAGCCAGCTGTCGACGCTGGAGATCCATGCCGGTCCGCCGGGCATCAAGTCGGAGAATGCACGCCCCAATGCCTGGGTCTACGTCGATCTCCGCGGGATCGATGTCGGCACCTGGGTCGAGCGGGCACGCCAGGTCGTCGACGCGCATCTCGAGCTACCGCCCGGGTACACCCTCTTCTGGTCCGGTCAGTACGAAGCGATGGAGCGGGCGCGGGCCCGCCTGCTGGTCATCGTGCCGCTGACGCTGCTGGTCATCTTCGTCATCCTCTACGTCCACACGCGTTCGTGGGTGAAGACGGCGATGGTCCTGCTGGCCGTGCCGTGTGCCCTGGTGGGCTCGGTGTGGCTGCTCGACGCGCTGGACTACAACAGCTCGGTCGCCGTTTGGGTCGGCCTGATTGCGCTGGCTGGTCTGGCGGCCGAGACCGGCGTCGTGATGCTGCTCTATCTCGACCTGGCCTATGACGAGTGGAAGGCGAAGGGCCGGATGCAGACGTGGGCGCACTTGGTCGAAGCCGTCGACCACGGCGCGCTGCAGCGCATCCGACCCAAGATGATGACCGTGGCCACGGTCCTGGTATCTCTGGTTCCCATCCTGTGGGCTACCGGAACCGGTGCCGACGTCATGCGCCGCATCGCCGCGCCGATGGTCGGTGGCATCCTGACCTCCTTCATCAGCGGGTTGTTCCTGTTCCCGGCGCTCTACTTCATCTGGCGCTGTCGAGGGTTGGAGCGTTCGGAGCTGTTCCCGACGCAGGCGGCGTTGCAGGAGAGCGAGTCGGAGTCGGAGCTCGACGAGGAGGAAACCGCGTAAGCGCAACGCGGCAGCGGTGGATGGGTAGAATTGCGCTCCACTCGCCGAGCCTCTCACCGGGCCTGGTATCGAAAGGATCGCCATGAGCCTGTTCACCGTCGCCGCTATCGTCATCTCGCTGACCGCCGTTCTGAGCTGGCTCACGCGCCGCTACACGAGCCTGCCACATACCATCGGCATCTTGCTCGCCGCGCTGGCGGCATCGCTGTTGTTGATCGTGCTGGGGCTGTTCGGTCTCGGCCCCGAAGCTTGGGCCGAGCAGCTGCTGGAGCAGGTCGATTTCGACGAGCTGCTGATGAAGGGCATGCTCAGCTTCCTGCTCTTCGCTGGCGCGCTGCACGTCAACCTCAGCGATCTGCTAGAGCAGAAGTGGCCGATCCTGCTGCTCGCCACCTTCGGTGTCGCGATCTCGGCCTTCCTCGTCGGCGCGGGGATCTGGTGGCTGCTCGGCTTGCTCGGCATGCCGATTCCCTTCCTCTATGCCCTGCTCTTCGGCGCCCTCATTTCGCCCACCGACCCGATCGCTGTGCTCGGCGTGCTCAAGCAGATCAAGACGCCCAAGCCTTTGCAGGCCCTGATCGCTGGAGAGTCGCTTTTCAACGACGGTGTCGCGGTGGTCGTCTTTCTGGTGCTTCTGAGCCTGGCGACGGGCACTGGCGGTGCCGGCGGAGGCGACATGGACGGCGGCGGGATCGCGATGCTCTTTCTTGAAGAGGCCGTTGGCGGTGTCTTGCTCGGTCTGGCGCTCGGCTTCGTCGCCTACCAGATGCTCAAGCGGATGGACGACTACACCGTCGAGGTGCTGATCACGCTGGCGGTGGTGATGGGTGGCTACGCGCTGGCCGGCAGCCTACACATGTCCGGCCCTCTCGCCATCGTCGTCGCGGGCCTGTTCCTCGGCAACCACGGCCGCCACTTCGCCATGTCCGACACGACCCGCGAGCACCTCGACACCTTCTGGGAGATGGTCGACGAGATCCTGAACGCCGTGCTCTTCGTCCTCATCGGCCTGGAATTGCTGATCCTGGAACTCGAGCCGAAGATGTTCCTGGTCGGCCTGCTAGCGATTCCTCTGGTCCTCGGTGTGCGGTTCACCACCGTCGGCGGCACCATCACCGGCCTGCGCAAGCTCGGCCACAAGCTACCTGTCTACACCGTCCGTATGCTCACCTGGGGCGGCATCCGCGGGGGCATCTCGATCGCCCTGGCGCTGGCCCTGCCACCTTCCCCGACCCGCGACCTGATCCTGGTCGCTACCTATGTCGTGGTGATCTTCTCGATCGTCGTCCAGGGCCTGACCGTCAGCGGGCTGGCACGGAAAGCGGGGGGAGCTTGACGTTTCGGCCAGCGACCCGAGGCTCAGCCTCAATCGTGCGTGGCCAACTCAGCTGAACAGCTTGTCGACCGCCAGCACCCACCCCGGAACCGCGGGCTCCGCCTCGGCCAGACTGCCGCTGCCGTAGACGGCCGCGGGTGTCTCGGAATCGCCGTCGCGGAAGACGCGCACGGTCTCATCCCCGCGCAGGTCGACATCCCACACGACCAGCGTCCCGGCGGCGAAGTAGTCCGCGCGCTTGGCGGCCATCGCCTGCTCAGCCGCAGGACCATAGTCGTTCTCGCTACGGATCTCGACCGCGAACACCGGAGCACCCTGCATGAACCTCAAGTCCTTCGGTGGTGGGTCCTGGTGGAAGGCGATATCGGGACTGAAGCTCTTCCGGTTCGGCAGGTCGACCACGAAGCCGACGTTGTCCGGGTACACGTAGCCGCCGGCCTGCTTCTCGAAAGGATAGAGGTGCCGGCAGAGGATGAAGCCCACGCGGCCGGGCAAGCCTCCGGTGGGACTCATACTGACCAGTCTGCCGTCGACAAGCTCCGCCTTGTCGGGTTCTCGATAGAGATCCGTGAGAGTCGCGGGATGCTTCGGCGCGGACGGGGGTGTCCCCGACGGGGACGTTTGGAGGTGTTCCATCTCTCAGAAAGCTTACTACCTCGCGGCAGAGTTGGTTGCTTTCCTCCCGAAAGCCCAGATCAGCTGCTCCGTCGAGCGGCTGGGGGCAGAACAAAGAATACGGAGGTGTTCGACCGGAGGAATTAGCCGCGCGCCGCGTGGCCGCGCGGGAAGCCGTACTGCAGACGCAGACGACGGAAGGCGGCCATGACGACTTCTTTGTCGGGGCCTTGGAGGCGGTCGCGCCAGGCGTAGAGGGTGCGGTAGCGGCGGGCGAGTTCGGGGAATTCGTCGGCCAGCCAGGGTAGGAATTGCTGGCGTGAGACGTTGTCGAGGAAGAGCGGAGCTCCGATCACGTCGGCGGCGCCAGCGTCGCGAGCGGCCTCGAAGAGGGGCTGCAGGTGGGCGTCGCTGTCGTTGATGCCAGGCAGGATGGGCATCACGAAGACATTGACGTGGATGCCTTCGGCGGCCAGCTTCTCGATCGTGCGCAGGCGCGCGCGCGGGTCAGGTGCCTTGGGTTCCAGGCGCCGGGCGAGCAGGGGATTGACCGACGTCATGCTGACGTTGACGCTGATCGCTTGCTCGTGGTCCAGCTCGGTGAGCAGATCGAGGTCACGGGCGATCATCGGCGACTTGGTGGTGATGGCCAAGTTGAGGCCGGGGAAGTCGCGCAGCACCTCGAGCAGCGAGCGGGTGATCTGGTAATGGTGCTCGGCTGGCTGGTAAGGGTCGGTGGCGGTACCGATGGCAATGCGCTGGCCGCGCAGGTCGCTCTTCTTGAGCCGGCGGCGCAGGGACAGCGCGGCGCCCTGCTTGACGTAGATCTTGCTCTCGAAGTCTTGCCAGTCCGTGTCGCCGTTCTGCCGCTTGAAGGTATTGCTCTTGAAGAAGCTGTGCGTCGAGCGGGCATAGCAATACGGGCAACCGAATTCGCAGCCGCGATAGGGATTGATCGTCCAATCGAACGGCAGCATCGGGCTCTTGTTGCGATTGAGGATCTCGCGCACGCCGAGTTCGTGGTACTCGACGCCTGGTCGGCAGCGCAGAGCATCGGCGTCCGGGTCGGGGCGACCGACGGGACGCGGCATCGGCAGCAGCGGCAGCAAGGTTTGTTGGCCTAGTTGCGGCGCCGGTTGCGCAAGCGAAGGGGCCGGTTGTGCAAGCGAAGCTGCCTTGTGGATCAAATCGGTGGCGTGATCCAAGGTACGGGCGGCGGTTGCGGTCGGTTGGGTTGCCATGTTACGCCCAGTTTACGCCTCGAGTATGGCGGAAGTCAAGCGGTAATTCTTGGAAGCCAGATTCTGGCTGCCGCGCTGCTCGCGTTCGTCGTATCATCCGCACGATGCCGGAACTACCCGAAGTCGAGACCGTGCGCCGCAGCCTGGAACCCCGCTTGTTGGGGGATCGCATCGAGCACGTGGAGGTGCGGTTTCCGACGCTGCGCGAGCCTCTCGATGCTCACCGGCTGGACGCCGATGTGGCGGGCGGTGAGGTGGTCGCGCTCCGCCGGCGGGCCAAGTACTTGCTGATCGACTTTCACCACCCGGAGCGGGACGGCACGACGCTGGTGATCCACCTGGGAATGAGCGGCCGTCTGACGCTGGTGCCTGCAGAGGACGACCTCGAGCCCCACGAGCACGTTGCTTGGTACCTGGAGTCCGGCCGCCGCCTACGCCTGCGCGATCCGCGGCGTTTCGGCATGGCGTTCTCACTCCCTACCGAAGAGTTGGCAGCGGATCGGCACTTCGCACATCTGGGGGTCGAGCCGCTGGGGCCGGACTTCCACGGTGACCACTTGCGGACCGCGGCGCGCGGTCGTCGCGGACCGGTGAAGACTTTCCTGATGGACGGTACGGTGGTGGTCGGGGTCGGCAACATCTATGCCGCAGAAGCGCTGTGGCGCGCGGGTGTGCACCCGAAGCGCTCGGTCGCCCGAGTCAGTGCCGACACCTGGGATCGGCTCGCCGACGCCTGCCGCGACGTGCTGGCGCAGGCGGTCGAGGAGGGCGGTACCACGCTCAACGACTTCACCGACGCGGCGGGGCAGGCGGGTTACTTCCAGGTGTCGCTCGACGTCTACGGCCGCGCTGGCGAGCCGTGCAGCCGCTGCCGGCGCGCGGTGCGCCGCATCGTGCAGTCGAACCGCAGCACGTTCTACTGCCCGGGCTGTCAGCACTGAACTAGAATGGTGCTCATGGCGAGTCAGACGCAGGCGAAGGTGATGCAGCCGGTCGTGCTGGGAGTGGCGGGCGGCACAGGGTCGGGCAAGACGACGGTGGCCAAGCACATCCTGCGCGAGGTGGGGCGCGAGGGCATCGCCTTCCTGCCACAAGACCACTACTACCGTGACCACGAGTGGACGTCGGACGAGGAGATCCGGCGCTACAACTTCGATCATCCGGACGCGCTGGACCAGGCGTTGTTGGTACATCACGTGCGCGAGCTGAAGGCTGGTCGAGCGGTCGAGGTGCCGTCCTACGACTTCACGACGCACCGGCGTTTGCGTGAGGCCGACCGCGTGGAACCGAAGCCGGTCATCCTGGTCGAGGGCATCTTGCTGTTCGCCGACCCGGAGCTGCGCGAGTTGCTCGACTTCAAGATCTTCGTCGATGCCGACGCGGATCTGCGGCTGATCCGCCGCTTGCGGCGCGACATCCACAAGCGCGGACGCGCCGCGGACGATGTGTTGCGTCAGTACGAGACCACCGTGCGACCGATGCACTTGGAGTTCGTCGAGCCGTCGAAGCGCTGGGCGGACGTGATCATCCCGCAGGGCGGAAAGAACAAGGTAGCGATGGACATGGTGGTGGCTCGCGTCGAGCAGTTGCTCGTGTAGCCGAAAGGAGCAGTTGCTCGCGTAGACCAAGGGAGCGCGCCTCAAAATGTAGCCGACCTTTGGATAACAAAGCTCCGAGTCGGCCGTATTCCTCCTTAAGGGAGCTGCAGCCACCCAGTTACTCACCGTAGCTGCATCTCCCGATCCCCGATCGACGAAAGCTGCAACGGGACGCTCCCGCGGATGCGCCCGAGAGGAAGGAAGGATCCCATGTCTTCAAGGTCTATATTCATGCAAGGACGCCGACTCGGCCTTGTCACTCGCTTGCTCGCCCTTACTCTCTGCCTGCTGCTGGCAGGCACTCAGATCGGCTGCTCCTTCGATACCAGCGAAGCGCGAGAGGCAGACAAGAAGGGCGACGACAAGGAGCGCGGCGAGACCGTGGTGCCGGTCGAGGTCGCGCCGCTCGAGCAGGGCTCGATCGAGGCAGTACTGCGTTACTCGACGAACCTCGAAGCCGAGCAAGAAGTGCAGGTCTTCGCCGAAGCGTCCCGGCGCGTCGTCGAATTGTTGGTGGAAGAAGGCGCCGAGGTACGTCGCGGTGATCTGCTGCTACGTCTGCAGGACGACGAGCAGCGCGCCAACCTGGCCAAGGTGCAGGTCGAGCTGGAGAAGGTCGAGCGCGAGTACGAGCGGCAGAAGCGGCTGTTCGCGCAAGACCTGATCAGCGAAGAGGCGTTCAACAACGCCACCTACGAGACCGAACAGCTGAAGCTTCGACTGGAGGATGCCGAGCGGCAGCTCAGCTATACCGAGGTACGGGCTCCGATCAGCGGCGTGGTCACGCAGCGCCTGGTGGATCTCGGCGATACGGTGACGCTCAACCAGCGCCTGTTCGACATTTCCGACTTCGACTCGATCGTAGCGCGGGTCTTCGTGCCTGAGCGCGAGTTGGTGCGTCTGGCTGCCGGCCAGTCGGCGCGCGTCGAAGCTCCGGCGCTGGGCACCGATTTCAGCGGCCGTCTGCTGCGCATCGCGCCGACGGTCGACCCGCAGAGCGGCACTGTCAAGGTGACCGTGGCGATTCCGCGCAGTGGCAACAGCCGTTTGCGCCCGGGCTTGTACGTCGACGTGACGCTGGTCACGCAGACCTTCGAGGATACGTTGCTGGTGCCCAAGCGGGCGCTGGTCTACGAGAGCGATCAGATCTTCGTCTTCCGCCTGCAGGACGGGCAACACGTCGAGCGCGTGCGCTTGGTGCCGGAGCTGGAGGACAAGTTCTCGGTCAAGCCGGCCGGGGACGCCCTCCAGGCTGGGGACCGTCTGGTAATCGCCGGACAAGCCGGTCTCAAGGACGGTGCGCAGGTGCGCGTGGTCGGTGATCTGGAGCGCGCGGGCGAGGTGGTGGCGGATGCGATGTCCGACGATGGTGTCGACACAGGTTCCACCAATGAGGACACGAGTGCCGAGACTGCTACCACGGAAGAACGCACCAGTGAAGACATGAGCGCGGAGGCGCCGTGAGCGCCGGCACGTCCCCAGCCGAGGAATCGGGGCACCGCACCAGTTTCGCCACCAGCCGCCCGGTGGCCGTGCTGGTGGTGTTCCTGGCTGCCGGCGTCTTCGGGGCCTTCTCGTTCCTGCAGCTGCCGGTCAACCTGATGCCGGAGTTGACCTACCCGACGCTGACCGTGCGCACCGAGTTTCCGGGCGCCGCGCCGGAGGAGGTCGAGAACGACATCAGCCGGCCGATCGAAGAAGCGCTCGGCGTGGTCGGCGATCTGCGCAAGATCAGCAGCATCAGCCGGGCTGGCCTGTCGGACGTCGTGCTCGAGTTCGCCTGGAACACTGACATGTCCGAGGCGTCGCAAGACGTGCTGGAACGCCTCGACCTGGTCTTCCTCCCCTCTGAGGCTGAGCGACCGCTGATTCTGCAGTTCGATCCGTCGCTCGACCCGGTGCTAGAGCTGTCGCTAGCCGGTGAAGGCGAACGCTTCGAAGGCGAGGAGGGCTTGCGCCGCCTCCGCCGTATCGCCGAGTTACAGGTCAAGCGCGCGCTAGAACCCATCTCCGGCGTCGCGGCGGTACGTGTGCGTGGCGGTCTGGAGGAAGAGATCCACGTGCTGCTCGACCGCGAGGCACTGGGTCGCACCGGTCTGTCGCCGCAGCGCGTCATCGACCGGCTGGCGCAGGAGAACATCAACGTCGCGGGCGGCACGCTGCAGGAGGGGCGCACCGAGTACATGGTGCGCACGCTCAACGAGTACCAGGATCTAGACCAGATTCGCGAGACGGTGATCGCGCGTTTCCAGGGGCGTGACGTGCGCATCAAGGATGTGGCGCGCGTCGAGCAGGCGAACAAGGATCGGCAGATCCTCACCCGCACCGGCGGCTACGAGAGCGTGCAGCTGGAGATCCTGAAGGAGGCCGACGCCAACATCGTGGCCCTGGCCGAGCGCGTGCGTGCGGCGGTCGGTGAACTGGACGTCGATGCCGACACGCGACCGCAGGTAGACGAGGACGCGCCGCCCTGGGTTCGTCAGCGCGGCGGTCAGGGCAGTCGTGCCGGCCTGGCGCAGAATCTCTACCGCAACGAGGGCGTGAAGCTGGAAGTGGTGATGGACCGCTCCACCTTCATCCAGAGCAGCATCGACGAAGTTATCTCGACCGCCGTCGTTGGCGGTGGCCTGGCGGTCCTGGTGCTGTTGCTGTTCCTGCGCAATGTCCGTTCCACCGCCATCGTGGCGGTCAGCATTCCGGTCTCGCTGCTCATCACCTTCGCGCCGATGAACCTGTTCGACATCAGCCTCAACATCATGTCGCTGGGCGGCCTGGCATTGGGGATCGGCATGCTGGTCGACTCTTCGATCGTGGTGTTGGAATCGATCTACCGCTGCCGCGAGGAGGGCGACGGCCTGCTCGCCGCGGCGGTGCGCGGCACGGCTGAAGTGAGAAGCGCGGTCACGGCTTCGACGCTGACGTCGATTGCTGTCTTCTTCCCGATGGTCTTCGTCGAGGGCATCGCAGGGCAAGCGTTCGGTGACCTCGGCCTGGCGGTCGTCGTGTCGCTGCTGGCGGCGCTGGCGGTGGCGGTCATGTTCATCCCTATGCTGGCCAGCCGCCGTGGGCTGCCGATGGCGCAAGAGGGGGGCGATGGCTCGGCCGCAGGCCAGGTGCCTACCAGGGCCTTCGGACTGAACCGATTCTTGCGCATCCGAGATTGGGCCGTTGTCGAGAGCTTCAAGCAGGACCGCGCGCAGTGGGGGGCTTTGGGCCTCGTCTACCTGGTCGTACGGTTGATCCTGGCGTTCCCTCTCGAACTCGTGGGGCGTTTGATCTTGCTGCTGGTGACCGCTCTCCTGGTGCTCGGGCAGTCGCTGGTGCGCTATCTCTTGGCGCCTCTCGGCCGTTGGATCGTCCAGCCGATGATGCGTGCCACCAACTCCTTGATGGAGGGTCTGCTGCGTGTGTATCCGCCGGTGCTGCGCTTCGGCCTGCGCCACGCGGCACTGGTGCTTCTGCTGGTGGTGGCGCTGCTCACCTTCACCGCCTGGACGGTGAGGGGGCTGGACACCGAACTGCTGCCCGAGGTCTACCAGGGGGAACTGACCTTCGAGCTGGCGCTGCCAGTGGGCTCGCCACTGGAGCAGACGGATCGCATCTTGACGCCGGCGGAGGAACGTATCCTGACGATTGCCGGTCAGATCTCCGAGGCCGCGGGCATGGCGGAGGTCGACGACACCAACGCCCTGCGCTCTGGTGCTGAGAAGAGCGCGCTGCGCTATGTGCAAGCCTTGATCGTTACGCTCGGTTTCGATCCGGCCTACGCTCAGAAAGCCGACGAGGGCGAACACTCCGCGCGCTTCAAGGTGCTGGTCGAGCGTCCGACCGCCAATCTCTTGGAGCGCCTGGCGGCACCGTTCACGGGCCGTGCGGCCGAGGAGGTCGATCTGAAGGCACGCGAGCTGGCAGTGGCTGAAGAGCTGCGCGGCATTTTGGCGACGATCCCGGATCTCGACGCCCGCATCACGCGCCCCGTGCTGTTCAGTTCGCGCACGCCGATCGAGGTCGAAGTGCACGGAGAGAATCTGCCGACGCTCAAGGCGTACGGCGAGCAAGTGCGCGACGCGCTGCAGGACTTGCCCGAACTGGCCGATGTCGAGACCAGTCTGCGCAGCGGTGCTCCTGAAGTGCAGGTGATCTACGATCGCGACCGCCTGGCACGCTACGATCTCAACATCCGGCAAGTAGCGCAGCTGGTGCGCAACCAGGTTCAGGGTTTTGAGGCGACCCGCTTCAACCTCAAGGACCGGCGCATCCCGATCGTCGTACGCCTGGAAGAAGAGGACCGCGAGACCGTGCAGGACGTGCGCGAGCTGGTGGTCAACCCGGGGGCCGAGCGGCCGATCCCTCTCGGGGCGGTGGCGCAGGTCGAGTTGGGCGAGGGACCGAGTGAGGTGCGCCGCGTCGATGGCCAGCGCGTGGCGCTGATCAGCGCCAACCTGGGGGAAGCGTCGCTAGGCTCGGCGGTGACGGCGATCGAGGAGAGTCTCGACAGGGCTGTCGACTGGCCACCGCAGTTGACCTACTTCATCGCGGGCCAGAATCAGGAATGGGAGAACAGCCGCAACAGCCTGTGGCTGGCGCTGGCGCTGTCGATCTTCCTGGTCTACGTGATCATGGCGGCCCAATTCGAGTCGCTGGTGCAACCGCTGGTGATCCTGTTCACCATCCCGCTGGCCTTCTTCGGCACGGTGCTGGCTCTCGACCTGCTCGGCATCAGTCTCAGCATCGTGGTCTTCCTGGGCGTCATCTTGCTGGCCGGCATCGTGGTCAACAACGCGATCGTGTTGGTGGACTACATCAATACCCTGAGGGCGCGCGGCCTCGAGCGTGGCGAGGCGATCCTCACCGCGGGAGCTGTGCGGCTACGGCCGATTCTGATGACCACCGCGACCACGGTTCTGGGGTTGTTGCCGATGGCCTTCGGTCTCGGCGAGGGCGCTGAGATCCGCACGCCGATGGCGATCGCGGTGATCAGCGGCCTGGTGACCTCGACGGTGCTGACGCTGGTCATCATCCCGGTGATCTATGACCTGCTGGCGCGCATCCAGGACAGCCTCTTCGGCGCGCCGCTGGCTGACGATACAACTGCCGAAGTCACCCTTGCGGAGGCACCCGGCGTCGACGCCGCCCCCGCGACCTGAATCAGCCCTCGGCTGGAGAGGTAAGGACCATGAGCCCGACCCGCTTGCCGGAAGATCCTGCGCGAGACCCAGCGCCCGAGACACCCGATATGCCCGAAGGTGCCTCTAGCGTGCCGCCGGAGGAGTTCGCCGCGACGACGCGTACAGGCCGCCGCGAGGAGATGCTGTCGCGCTTCTCGCTCGGCCGCCCGGTAACCGTCCTGGTGCTGCTCGCCACCATGCTGGTGGTCGGGCTGGTGGCGGCCATCGGCATTCCGCTCGAGACCTTCCCGCAGGGGTTCTCGCGGCCGTTCCTGTCCGTCTCCGTACCCTGGCAGGACGCGCCGCCGCAGGAAGTGGTGGACAAGATCCTGCTGCCGCTGGAGGGCGAGTTGAGCACGGTGCGCGGCATCGAGCGGATCACCAGTCGCGCGACCACCGGCCGCGCTCGCGTTTTTCTCAGCTTCAAGGGCGGTACGGACATGAACGTTGCCTACCGCGAGGTGCGCGACCGTCTGCAACGCGCTCGCCCGCAGCTGCCGAACGACGCCGATCGGCTATTCATCTTCAAAGAAGACGTCTCGGGTATTCCAGTGGTGATGGTCGGTCTGGCGGTCGATCCGGATCTGGTGGATGCCTACAGTCTGATCCAGAACGAGATCGTGATGCCGTTGCAGCGCATCGACGGTGTCGCCACGGTCAGCAGCCAGGGGTTGCAGCAGAAGGAGATCCTGATCGAGCTCGACCGTCGGCGTACCGAGGCGGCGGGCCTCAACATCTACCAGCTGGCGCAGGAACTGGGGGGGGACAACTTCTCGATGGCCAGCGGGCACGTTTTTTCCGGTGGGGACAAGCTACTGCTGCGCTCGGTGGCGCGTTACGACAGCATCGAGGCGTTGGAGAATCGTCTGCTGTCGACCTCCGTGCGCCTGGGCGACATTGCGACCGTCCGTTACGAGGAGCCGGAGAAAGAGTGGGCGGCGCGCCTCAACGGCCGTCCGGCGATCGCGCTCCAGGTGCTCAAGGAAGGGCAGGCCAACACCGTCGAGGTGAGCCGCCAAGTGGTCGAAGCGGTCGAGCGCATGCAGGAAAACCCGCGCCTGGCCAATATCGAGATCTCTCCTTTCTTCGTCCAGGGCGACCTCATCCTGGGCGCGCTCGAGACCCTGCTCGACAGCGGCCGCCTGGGTGCTTTCTTCGCGATCCTGGTGCTCTTCTTCTTCCTGCGCCGCTTCCGCATGACGCTGATCATCACGCTGTCGATCCCGCTGTCGATGCTGATCGCCCTCACCGTCATGTACTTTGCCGGCGAGACGCTCAACATCTTGTCGTTGCTCGCCTTGATGATCTGTGTCGGTTTGCTGGTCGACAACTCGGTGGTGGTGGCGGAGAACATTTACCGGCTGCACGGCAAAGGCCTGAGCGCCCGCGATGCCTGTATCCGCGGTGCCGGTGAGATCGCGCTGGCCATCACCATGGCGACGCTGACCACTATCGCCGTCTTCCTGCCGGTGTCCCTGGTCGAGGGGGACGTGCAGTTCTTCCTGTTGCGGCTGTCGGTGCCGATCTCGGTGTCGCTGGCCGGCTCGCTGGTTGTGGCGCTGGTGTTCATTCCGCTCAGCGTCTACATGACTTTGCCGCATGCGGGTGCAGGTCGACGCGGTCGTGCCAGAGTCGGGGGACCCAGCGCGCGGCAGGTCGTCATTCGCCGCCTCCACCAGCGTCTCAACAGTGGCCTGACTCGTCTCTACGATGCCATCATGCAGCCGCTCAGCCGTCTCAGTCGCACTCTGCTGGAGCGTTCGCTGCGACGCCGCTTCGAGCTGATTGTGATCACGGCTCTCGTGTGCGCCGGCACCTTCCAGCTGGCTTTCGAAGGCACGGAATTCGCCTTCCAGCAGGAGGACGAGCGCGGCGGCTTCGAGGTCGACGTAGAACTGGCGCGTTCGAGCACGCTGGAAGATGCACAGGCGTATTTCCAGGCAGCCGAGACGGTGTTGGAGGCGCACAAGGACGAGTGGGACCTGCAGGGATATTTCATCTTCCATCGCCCGACCTGGGGCAGTATCGAGGGCTGGTTCAACTCACCCCGTACGAACGACCTGACCGCGCGTGAGGTCACGGAGGCGGTGGTCGCGGCCTTGCCCGAGCGCGGCGGCATCACGCTCTACACCGGCGAGGAGAGCCAGGTGGGCGACTGTGATTCGGACGGCCTGCACTGCCTGGTGCTCTACGGCGACGATCCTGGGCAGTTGGAAGAACTCGCCGACGACCTCGAAGGCGTCTTCCGCGAGGTGCCCGGCGTCGTCGGCATTCAGCGCAACAGCGAACAGACCCCAAGCGAGCTGGCCTTGGTCATCGATCGCGATCGAGCGCAACGTCAGGCGGTCAATCCGCAGGCGGTGGCCGGCGTTGTCGGCTATGCCTTGCGAGGCCAGGCCCTGCCCAAGTTCTACCGCGACGGAGAGGAGATCCCGGTGCGGGTGCGCTACCGCGAAGAGGATCGCGAGAGCCTGAGCGAGTTGCGCGACTTCGAGGTGCTCGCCGACACTGGTGAGGCGATCTCGCTCGACACCATCACCGACGTCGAGCTGTTCAGTTCACCGCAGGCCATCACGCGCCGCAACAAGCAGGTCGCCCGCACCATGGTGCTGGAATTGGCCGAGGGCGAGGAAAAAGAGACGCGGCGCCAGATCCGTGACCTCAGCCGCCGTCTAGACCTGCCGGAAGGTGTCACGTTCGGGAGTCCCATTCGCCGCGGCCGGGACGAGGGCGGCGAAGCCATGGGTATGGCGATGCTACTCTCCATCGTCTTCATCTACCTGCTGATGGCTTTCCTCTTCGAGAGTTTCATCCTGCCGCTGTCGATCTTGTCCACCATTCCGTTGGCCGGTATCGGTGTTGGTTGGGCGCACTACGTCGCGGGGATGAATCTCGACTTCCTGGGCATCATTGGTGCCATCGTGCTCACTGGAGTGGTGGTCAACAATGGCATCGTCCTGATCGACTATGTGCACCGTTTGCGCAATGAAGGTCTGGGCCGCAACCAGGCCCTGCTCACCGCTACCGAACGCCGTTTCCGCCCCATCCTGATGACCGCCTTGACGACGATCTGTGGTGCCATGCCGCTGATCTTCGGTGGCAAGACCGAGATGGGCCTCAGCTACACCAGCTTCGGTTTGACGCTGGTCGGCGGCATGACCACGGCGACGCTGCTGACCCTGCTCGTCGTGCCGGTCTTCTACACGCTGTTCGACGACGCGCGCGAGATCGTCGGCTCGGCGGTGATCAGCGTGCTGCGCCGCGGCCGTCGCCGGGACGAGAAGGTCGAGGATGCGTCGGTCTCGACCGCCGGGGGTTGAGGGCGCCCGCGGTCCCTGAACTGGTAGACTCCGGCACTATGTTCGAGCGTCAAAAAAGTGGTTCCGTCGTCTGTCCGTCGTGCGGCAAGCTGGTCGGTGTTGAGCAGGAAAAGTGCCCGTACTGCGGCCGCCCCTTCCCGGGCATGCTCGGCTTCACCAAGATGTTCCGCAATCTAGGTGAAGACATGGGCTTCGTGCCGATGATCATGTGGGGCTGCGCCATCCTGTACCTGCTGACCCTGATCGTCCAGCCGGACGGGATCTTCTCCGGTGGCCTACTCAACATGCTCTCACCGAGCGGCGAAGCGCTCTACGTCTTTGGCTCCAGCGGTGCTCTGCCGGTCTTCACTTTCGGGCGCTGGTGGACCCTGCTCAGTGCCGCTTGGCTCCATGGCAGCGTGTTGCACATCGTATTCAATATGATGTGGGTGCGCGATATGGGGCGTACCGTCGCCGAGACCTACGGCCCCGGCCGGATGATGTTGATCTACACCATCTCGGCGGTCAGCGGCACGCTGCTCAGCTCCAGCGTCGCGCAGTTCCTGCCCTGGCTGCCCGGCCCGCTCGGCGGCGCACAAATCACCGTCGGTGCCTCGGGCGCCCTCTTTGGTCTTTTCGGCGCCCTCTATTACTACGGCAACCGCACCGGTAGCTCGCAGCTCAACCAGCAGATCAAGAACTTCCTGATCATCATGGTGATCTTCGGCTTCCTGTGGCCGCGCGTTGACAACTGGGGTCACCTCGGCGGCTTCCTGGGCGGCTACTTGGTGTCGCGCTTCTGGCTCGATCCGCTCAAGCCCGAACGGATCGACCACATCATCGGTGCTTTCGTCTGCATCTTCCTTTCTGTCGCCGCCATCATCGCGTCGGTGGTCCATGGTTTGTCGCAGCTGCGGGCGTGGGGAATCTTGCAGTAACTCCTCCCCCCATTTCCCTAGGCGATCGATCTGGGCCTCTGCTTCATGAGCGACGCTGACCTGTTGGTAGCGACGTGAACCCGGGGTTCAACCCTGCTGAGCCAGCAGATTTCGGTGCTACCATCTCGCCTATGCCTGCCAACTCGACGCCTGCGAATCGCAGTTCTGCGAAGCCTGTCATCCTGACCGTTGACGACGATCCGCAGGTGCTGCGGTCGGTGGTGCGGGACCTGCGCAACAAATACGGTGGCGACTACCGGATCTTGCGCGCGGACTCTGGTAGCGCGGCACTGGAGGCGTTGACCGAACTCAAGCAGCGCGGCGACGCGGTCGCGTTGTTGTTGTCGGACCAGCGCATGCCGCAGCTCGACGGGGTGGGGTTCTTGACCCAGGCGAAAGAGCTTTTTCCCGAGTCCAAGCGCGCCCTGCTGACGGCCTACGCCGACACCGATGCGGCGATCGCGGCGATCAATCAGTCGCAGGTGGACTACTACCTGCTCAAGCCTTGGGATCCGCCGAACGAAAAGCTGTACCCGGTCCTCGACGATCTGCTCGACGACTGGCGCGCAGGTTTCCGGCCTCTGCCGCCGGGGCTGCGGGTGATCGGGGACCGTTGGTCACCGAAGGCACATCAGCTCAAGGACTTTCTCGCCCGCAACCATGTGCCGTACCGGTTTCTCGACGTCGAGACCTCGGAAGAAGCGCAGGGGTGCCTGGCGGGAGAGGATGGAACGTTACCGTTGGTCATGCTGGAGGACGGTCGGCGCCTGTGGGCACCGGAGCCACGCGAGCTGGCGGAGGCCATCGGTATCCAGACTCGGGCGCAGCAGCCGTTCTACGACCTGGCGATCATTGGTGGTGGTCCGGCGGGGTTGGCGTCGGCAGTGTATGGCGGTTCCGAGGGCCTGCGCACGGTGCTGGTGGAGCGGGAAGCGCCGGGCGGGCAGGCCGGGACGTCGAGCCGGATCGAGAACTACCTCGGCTTTCCGGCAGGGCTGTCCGGTGCCGACCTGGCGCGCCGGGCCGTGACGCAGGCGCGCAAGTTCGAGGTCGAACTGCTAACACCGCTGCAGGTCGAAGCGCTGCGCGTCGAGGGGCCTTACAAGCACCTGAAGCTGAGCGATGGCAGCCGGCTGACTTGCCACGCGCTGATGCTCAGTATGGGCGTGTCGTGGCGACTGCTGCCGGCGCCGGGGGCCGAGCCGCTGGCCGGTCGGGGGGTCTACTATGGTGCTGCACTCACCGAGGCGATGAATTGCAAGGACGAGGTGGTCTACACCGTGGGTGCGGGCAACTCGGCGGGGCAGGCGGCGCTGCACTTCGCGCAGTACGCTTGCAAGGTGGTGATGCTGGTGCGCGGCGCTTCGTTGGCGGCCAAGATGTCGCAGTACCTCGTGGACCGTATCGAGGCGGCTGAGAACATCGAGGTGCGCCTGCACACCGAGGTGCGCGCCTGTGCCGGCAAGGAGCACCTGACCGGCCTGACGCTCTACCACCACGCCGAGGATGCTACCGAGGATGTTGACGCCCGCTACTTGTTCGTGTTCATCGGCGCTGCTCCGCGTACCGACTGGCTGCACGGGCAGGTCGCGCTCGATGAGCGTGGCTTCGTGCTCACCGGATCGGACCTGCGGGAAGAGCACCTGCGCGCCTGGGCGCTGGAGCGCGAGCCCTACCTGCTCGAAACTTCGGTGCCGGGCATCTTTGCGGCCGGTGACGTGCGCCACGAGAGCATCAAGCGTGTCGCGTCGGCGGTGGGCGAGGGATCGGTGTCAGTAGCCTTCATCCATCGCTATCTCGCGACCCTCTGAGTTGGCACAGGCCCTGAAAGGCGTAGCATGATCGATCCGACAGCTCTGCTCTCTCTGCTCGCGGCGGGTACCGCCCCGGCGTTCTTCACCGAGCTGGCGATCCTGGTGGTGGCCGGTGCGCTGATCGCCTACATCTGCCATCGCTTGGGGTTGGTGCCCATCGTCGGCTTCCTGATCAGCGGTGTGTTGATCGGTCCGCACTGCCTGCGCTTCGTCACCGACCGCGAACTGGTGGACGCGGCAGCGGAGGTCGGGGTGATTCTGTTGCTGTTCACCATCGGCATCGAGTTCAGCCTCGAAAAGCTGGCGCGCATCAAGAGCCTGATCTTCGGCGGCGGCGGACTGCAGGTCGGTCTGGCGACACTGGTCACGTGCGGTGCCCTGGGCTTCTTCGGCGTGCCGTGGAAGGCCGGCCTGTTCACCGGCTTCCTGGTGGCGCTGAGTTCGACGGCGATCGTGCTCAAACTGCTCGGCGAGCGCGGCGAGACGGACGCTCCGCACGGCCGCATCGGACTCGGGCTGCTGATCTTCCAGGACCTGGCGATCATCGTCATGGTGCTGCTGGTGCCGATCCTGGGCGCCGATCCTGGCTCGATGGGCGGGGGCTCGATGGGTACGATCGGCCTGGCCCTGGCCAAGGCGGCCGGCATTGTCGTGCTGGTGCTGGTCGTGGCGCGACGCCTGATGCCGCCGTTGCTCGAGCGGGTCGCGCGGACGTGCTCCCCTGAACTCTTCTTGCTGACCCTGGTCGCCATCTGCTTTGGCACCGCCTACCTGACCTACCTGGCGGGGGTGAGCCTGTCGCTGGGGGCTTTCCTGGCGGGCTTGCTGGTCAGTGAGAGTCACTTCAGTGAGCAGGCCCTGGGCGAGATCCTGCCGCTGCAAATCCTGTTCAGTGCCACCTTCTTCATCTCGGTCGGCATGCTGCTCGACCTGCGGTTTCTGGTCACCAACCTACCGCTGGTGTGCGGAGTAATCGTCTTTGTGCTGGCGATCAAGCTGCTGACCACGACGGTTAGTGTCGCGGTGCTGGGCTATCCGCGCAAACTGGCGCTGGCGTCGGGGCTGTTGCTGGCCCAGGTCGGTGAATTCTCCTTCGTGCTCGAGCGTGCGGGCCGGGAGATCGGGCTGTTTCCAGCGGCGATGAGCGAGAAGGGCTCGCAGGCCTTCATCGCCGCCACCGTCGTGCTGATGGTGGCGACGCCGTTTCTGGCCAAACTCGGCACCGCGCTGCTGCGCCGCTCGCCGACGCAAGGAGCGACCGCCGACGACGACACACCGGCACCTGTGCCGGAGGATCTGCCACAGCTGAGCGACCACGTGGTGGTTTCGGGCTACGGCAACAGCGCCCGGCGGCTGGTACCGCGCCTTGTCGAAGCCAAGATTCCGTTCCTCATCGTCACGCTCAGTCCGACGGCCGCCAACGAGGCCGAGTCGCTGGGCTATCCAATCGTTCGCGCCGACTCGACACGGCAGTACACACAGCTGCTCGTCGGCCTCGATCGCGCCAAGCTGCTGATCATTGCCGACGACGATCCGGTGACCACGCAGCGCATCGCTGCGGTGGCACGTACGGTCAACCCGACGCTGTGCATCGTCGTCCGCACGCGCTATCTGACCGAGATCGAGAGCCTGCAGGAAGCCGGTGTCGACCGCGTGATCGCCGAGGAGTTGGAGAGCGTCGTGCAGCTGTTCGGCACCGTGCTGCGCAACTATGACCTGGGGGCGGAAGAGGTCGCGCGCCAGCAAGGCAAGCTGCGCCGCGAGGGCTACGCTGCCCTGCGTCGTCCACCCGGTGAAGCCGTAGATCCAGAGGCGCCGGTGATCGACTGCGAGCTCGACGACGACTGCCTGCACGTGCGCCGCGTGACCGTGCGTAAAGGCAGTCCGCTGGCCAGCCAGACCGCCAAGTCGCTGGCCTTGGGCGAGGACTACTTGCTGACCCTGCGTGCCATCGAGCGCAGCGGCGGAGGCCGCGACGAGCGTATCTTGGATCCGCAGGTGGCGCAGCGGACCAAGCTCCGCCCCGGCGATGAGCTCATCCTAGCTGGTGCCGCGGTGTCCTTCCAGCGTGCCGCGCACCTGTTCCGGCATCGCGGGCTCAGCGAGCAGGAACAACGATCGATGAGCGACGCCTACGAGCGCCTGCGTCGCGACATCGACGTGCACGAGACGATCCGCCTGCATCTGACGGCTGGCGACCCGGCGTCGATCGATCTGTCGGCCACCGGCTGCAGCCATCTCGACCAGGTACGGCCGGTGCAGCCTAGCGCACCCGGCTGTGAGCTGTGCCTGGCACACGGTGCGCAGTGGGTCCACACGCGCATCTGCATGACCTGCGGCTTCGTCGGTTGCTGTGACTCCTCGCCGGGTCGTCATGCCCGAGCACACTTCGAGGAAACCGGGCATCCGATCATCTGTTCTCTGGAACCGGGCGAGACGTGGGCTTGGTGCTATCACGAAGAGGTCCTGCTGGAGAACCTGAGATGAGGGGTGCCAACTCCGGGAACCTGCCCGCGGGACACTTGCCCACGGGACACTTGCCCATGGGACACTGGTTCGAGACAGTGCTCGACGAGTTGCGCACTCTGCCTGTATTCGAGGGACTCGGCGAGAGCATTCTGGAATGGGTGGCTGCGCATGCGGAGCCGTTGGACTTGGCACCGGGAGATCTGCTGTTCGAAGCTGGTGATCCCGCCGAAGCGATGAATATCTTGCTCGAAGGCGAGCTGCAGTTCCACTTCGAAATCTCCGGCCAACTGGTGCCGATCGCGATCCAGGAGCGCGGTGAGGTCGGTGGCCTGCTGCCCTACTCGCGCATGACGGAGTACACCGGTCGCGCCGTCACCCTGGAGCCGACGCGCTGCCTGCGCATCCACAAGGACCACTTCCCGGACATGCTGCACCGTTCCCCCGAGTTGGGGCAGCGGTTGGTGGCGATCATGTCCGACCGTGTGCGTCGGGCGACGCGCGCCGAGCAACAGCGCGAGAAGATGATGGCGCTGGGCAAGCTGTCGGCTGGGCTGGCCCACGAGCTGAACAACCCGGCGGCGGCGGTGCGCTCGACCGTCGACGAGCTGCAGCAGCGCTTGGAGCGCCTGCCTGAATGGGTGGCGCGCATGATGGAGCACGGCTTGACGCCCGACCAGGTGCGCCGGGCCGGGGTGCTGCAGAAGCCGCGCGGCGAGCCGCTCCCGCTTTCGAGTCTGGAACGCGGTGAGCGCGAAGACGAAGTGGGTGACTGGCTGGAAGAGCACGGCATCGAAGACGGCTGGCGCCTGGCCGAGACGCTGGTCGAGGAAGGGCTAGGGGTCGCCTGCCTGGAGCAGCTGTCGTCCGAGCTGCCCGCGGAGGCACTGCCCGACGTCTTGGTCTGGATGGAAGGTGGTCTCGCCGCACGCCGGCTGCTGGAGGACGTCAGTGCCGCGACCGGCCGCATCTCCGAGCTGGTCGCCGCGATCAAGCAGTATTCGCACATGGATCGCGCACCGGACAAGCAGCTCACGGATGTTCCTGCGGGTCTCGAAGCCACGCTCACCATGCTGGGTCACAAGCTCAAGCGGAACGGCATCGAGGTCCGTCGCACGTACGCGCCGGACTTACCACGCATCCCGGCGTTTCCTGGTGAGCTGAACCAGGTGTGGACCAATCTGATCGACAATGCCATCGATGCGATGCTGCAACCCAGCAGGGACGAGCATGGCCGACCGGAAGCCCCCACCCCCAAGCTGGTCGCATCCCGGCTCGACATCTCGGCCGACGTGCGTAGCGACTGTGTGCGCGTGTGCATAGTCGACAACGGTCCAGGTGTCCCCGAAGACATCCAGTCGCGTATCTTCGAGCCTTTCTTCACCACCAAGGCGGTAGGCGCTGGCACCGGGCTGGGTCTCGACATCGTCCGGCGCATCGTTCACGACCAGCACGGTGGCTCGGTCGAGATCGACAGTGCCCCCGGCCGCACTGCCTTCAGCGTCTGGCTGCCTCTCGCCGCCACTGATGCAGGTGCGACGCAGGCACCAGAGGAGGGAGCGTGATCGAGCGTTGGTTCGGTGTTCAGGCCGCGGGGTCGACGGTCAGCCGTGAGGTTCTGGGTGGAGTCACCACTTTTCTCACCATGGCCTACATCATCGTGGTCAATCCGGTCTTTCTCACCGCTGCCGGAATCCCGCAAGAAGGTGCGGTGCTGGCCACCTGCGTCGCCGCTGCAGTGGCCACGTTGCTGATGGGGCTGCTGGCGAATTATCCCATCGCACTTGCTCCCGGCATGGGGCTCAATGCCTTCTTCGCCTACACCGTGTGCCTGGGTGCCGGTATCCCGTGGCAGACGGCGCTCGGCCTGGTGTTCTGGGCCGGTATCGTCTTCTTGTTGCTCACCGTCACCGGCATTCGCCGACGCATCACCGAGGCGGTGCCGGCGACGCTGCGTCTCGCGGGTGCCGCGGGCATCGGCCTGTTCATCGCCTTCATCGGTCTGCAACAAGCCGGGCTCGTGCGCGCTGACGACAACACCATGGTGGCGCTCGGTGATCTGCACCAGCCAGCCACGCGCCTGGCGCTGGCCGGCCTGGTCCTGACCCTGATCCTGACCGTCGCCGGTGTGCGTATCGCCATCTTCCTCGGCCTCGCCGCGACCACCCTCGCTGGCCTCCTGCTGGGTCTTCTCAGCACTCCCGAGAGCTGGGTGCACGTGCCGAGCCTCGACTTCCCCGGCCTGCAGATCGATCTGCTGGGGGCGTTGAACCCCAAGTACCTGCCGCTACTGCTGGTCATCGTCTTCTTCGACATCTTCGACACGTTGGGTACCTTGATGGGCATCGGTCATGAAGGTGGCTTCTTGCGTGATGGCGAGCTGCCACGCTTGGGCAAGGCGCTCACCGCCGATTCGGTGGGGTCGGTCACGGGGGCGCTCTTCGGCACTTCCACCGTCACTTCCTATATCGAGAGCGCCACCGGCGTCGGCGTCGGGGCACGCACGGGTCTGGCCAATGTGGTCACCGCTGGCTTGTTCCTGCTAGCTCCCGTCTTCACGCCGCTTGCCACGGTGGTCGGGCAGGGGGCCGTGGGTCCGGACGGTGAAGGTGGCCTGAATCCGGTCACCGCGCCAGCTCTGATCCTGGTCGGTGCACTGATGATGCGGGCCGTCGGCGAGATCGACTGGCAGGACGCCACTGAAGCGCTGCCGGCCTTCCTGACAGCGTTGCTGATGCCGCTCACCTTCAGCATCTCCTACGGCCTGGCGGCCGGCATTGTGGTCTACGTGCTGGCCAAGGTCACTGCCGGTCGACGCCGCGAGGTCCACCCTCTACTGGCAGTCCTGGCCGCAGTCTTCGCCCTCTGGTACTCCCTCACGGCCGTTCTGTCCTGAGTCGGCCCAGCGCCAAGTCCTTGCCGTCCGGGCTGCCGCGGCCGCTCGCGATATCATGAGCCACGGAGGGGGCGTCCGGAATGGATCGAATCGGTAAGTACGAGCTGCAGAGATTCCTCGGAGAGGGTGGCTTTGGCCGCGTCTACGAGGCGTTCGATCCTGCGCTGGAGCGGCGAGTGGCGATCAAGACCTGTCACCGCCGAGGTGAGGAAGGCGAAGAGGATCGCGAGCGCTTCCTACGCGAAGCGCGCATCGCCGCCAAGCTCGACCACGAGAACATCACCAAGATCTTCGACCTCGGCTACGACGAAGAGCACGATGTCGAGTACGTGGTGCAGGAGTACCTGGCCGGCCAGGATCTGCAGCAGATGATCCACACGCGTGCCGCCGTGCCGCACGCGGTTCGCGTCCACTACTTGTGCCAGATCGCGGCTGGTCTCGAGCACGCTCACCGGCATCACGTGGTCCATCGAGACGTCAAGCCGACCAACATCCGCGTCCTGCCGGACCACCGCATCAAGATTCTCGACTTCGGCATCGCCAAGGAGATGGTGGGGGACGCCCGGGGTGACCTCACTGGTACCGGCGTGACCATGGGGACGCTGGCCTACTCGGCGCCAGAGCAGATCTACAGCAGCCGACGGGCCGATGCCCGCGCCGATATCTTCTCGTTCGGCGTTGTCGCCTACGAGCTACTGGCCTACGAGCACCCCTTCCCGGGCGGCAACCTGGTGCACAAGATCCAGCACGCCGAACCGCGACCGCTACGGGAGCATTGGCCGGAGTGCCCGTCGGGCTTGGTGCGGCTGGTGCACGCGTGCCTACGCAAGCGGCGGCAGGAGCGCTACCAGAGTTTCACCGGGTTGCGGCCCGTGCTGCTCAGCCAGGCCGCGCAGTTCACCGAAGAACTGGACGCGTTTCTGCGCGACGCCCCGCGGCTGACCAGCCTCTCAGCGCTGGTGCACGAGCGCGACGTGATGCCCACGCACTCCATGGATCGGCGGTATACGACCGGCCGCAAGCTGCCACCGCCGCCCGCGTCGCCAGCTCCCTACTCACCTTCGCTGGAGGCACCTTCGCCCGACGTACACGGGCGCGAAGAGCTGCCGCCACCGCCAGCACTCGACGACCCTATTTCTGCCGCGCCGGTTTCTCATGGCACGGCGATCGCCGCGGCCTTGCCGCCGCCGGCACCGCCGGGCCGTGCTCCAGTCGTTGACGTGGTCTCGCCGGTGTCCGCGAACCGGCTGCCACGTGGTCTGCTGCTGGTGTCGCTGGCCGTGGTGGTGCTGACCTTCGTCGGACTCACCTGGCGCTCTTCGACGCGCACCAACGCGTCGCCGCCGGTCCAGGACGCGACCGCTGCCGCCGCCCCGGGTGCCGGCGCCGCCGAAGCCGCCGTCACGCCAGAGTTGCCGCGCCTGCGCCTGACTCTGGCAGTGGTCGAGGCCGGTGTCCAACTGCGCGCCGTACCCCCGGCACGGCCACTTGCGGCCAAGATGGAGCGCTACCAGATTTTCCGCCAGCCGGCCTGGAGTTTCGGTGAGCGTCAGTACATCGCTGGCCGGCCGTCAGCGCCCTTGACCTGGGTCGACGAGCGGGATCTGGTACCGGGCACCCTCTACCGCTACTATGTCGAGGTCGTGAGTCCGGAGCGCCAACCCCTGGCACGCTCGTCGGCGGTCGAGATCGCCTTCGAGGAGTCGTTCTCGCAGTTACCTGAGCCGGAGTCCTGATGCACCGAATCACCCGTATCCAGCTGCGTTGCTTTGCCGTCTGCTGCCAATTCGCGCTGATCGCCGTTGTCGGCCTGCTGCCGGCAGGTGCCCAGGCGCAGACGGTGACCGAGCTGCGGCTGGAGTTCGGGCAGGCGGGGCTCGAAGTGAGCCTGGACGGCAAGACGGTGGGGACGACCAATGGAGAAGGCCGGCTGGTGATCCGAGTCGAGGTGGTGGACGGGCAAGTGCTAGTCGTCGAGGCCGTTGGCCCGACGGTCGAAGCGCACGTCGAACGCCGGATTCTGGAGGCGGGGGTGCCGGACACCTGGTTGCTCGATGGCGAGCTGCGGCGCCGGCAGCTGCCAGGGCGAGACAGCGCACCGTCGACCGCTGCCGCCGACGAACCGCCGAGTCGAGCTGATGCCCAACCGACCGCAGCGCCGCAACTGACTGCAGCGCCGCAACCGAACGAGGCACCGACCAAGCCCGAACCTCTTGTTGCAGCACCGCCCTCTCCGCAGCCGCGGCAGAACCAGGATCCGTGCGCGGATCCGTCCAGCT
Organism: uncultured bacterium; assembly: GCA_965368975.1. Classification (GTDB taxonomy): domain Bacteria; phylum Acidobacteriota; class Thermoanaerobaculia; order Multivoradales; family JAHZIX01; genus CBDUPA01. The sequence goes on from CBDUPA010000004.1 coordinate 242,262, forward strand.
TCGGCTGCCTGCAGCACCAGCTACGCGAGCTCGAGAGCGATCTGGAGACCGGCGACTGCCGTGCCGCGCTGCCCCGCCTCGAAGCCCTGTTGCTGCCGGCTGACGTCGCGCCGCATCTCGACGCCGTGCAGCAGATCGCCGGTTGGTATCTGCGCTGTGGTGTTCGCCAAGACGAAGCCGAGTGGTTGCACCGAGCCGTCGACTTGCTGGAAGCGGCGCCGCGCTTGCCGTGCCAGGCGCGGCGTGCTCGTCAGCTGGCCGCGGCATACGAGACGCTAGCTGCGTCCGGACCTCGCACGGACGTACCCGTGGTGCTGGAACGCGCGGTTCGGTACTTCGACGCCGCCAGGCAGCGCTGCGGCGACGCGGCCCGCGTTTCCCTGGAGTGGCAGCTGTACTTCCTGCTCGCTGCGGGTGAGGCCTCCCGTGCACTGGAAGCTGCGGCCTCCGCCGGGCCGCAGGAGCCAGGCTTCCAGGCCTTCGTGCACGCGTGGGCCCTGGTTGTCGCCGGCGTCGACGACGCGTCCCGCCCGCAGGCCTGCACCGGTGCCGTCGACCTCGCGGAGCGGGGCGAGCCGCTGCCATGCCGCGGTCTGCCGCAGGCCTACTGTCGCGAGCAGGTCGGGCTGGCGTTGGTGCGCTGCGCACAGGATCGAGACGCGCATCTGCGGGCGGCCGTGTACCTGACGCCGCTCGTTGACAGCGGTGAGCCGTCCCTGTGGCTGCGGCGCTGGGTCGCAGAGAGCTGGCTGCAGGGCGAGGACTTCGCCGCTGCCGCGCAGCACTACCACGACTTGCTCGCGGCTATCGAGGCCCGCGGCGAGACACCGCCGTCGGCCGATGCCCGGCGTTACGGCGACGCGGTGCTGTTCTGGCGTCAGGCAGATGCCGAAGCCTTGCTGGCTGCCAGTGATGCCTATCGCCGGGCAGCGACCGAAGATGTGCTGACCACCCGACAGCAGGTTCTGTTGCTCAACAACCGTAGCGTGCTCCTGTTACGTTTGGCGCAACAGGCTGCCGGAACCAGCTCGGATGCGCAACTCGCAGATGCGTTGAAGGAGGCCTTGGTGCTGCTGGAGAGGGCTGCTGCCCGACTGCCGCAGGCGGCTCCTCGAAGCGATGGTGGGGCAGACACAGGTGGTGCCGCGACCTCGGTAGATGAACGGCTGGCGATCGTGCTTCGGCTCAACTTGGCACGCGTGGGACTGGCTCTGGCGCGGTGGCGGCAGGCGGAAGATCCACGCGCCGCCTACCAGGAGATGAAGCGGGCCGAAGCCTACTTGCAGCAGCTGCAGCTGGATCCGGCGTCAGCGACCAGCCCGGTGCTCCGCGAGGCGGATGAAGTCTGGCGTCTCGGTTCGGACTTCATCGCCATCGTGCCCGCGGACCCGTTCCCCGCGTCGTCGCCGTAGCTCGGGCGGTCCGCACGCTGCTGGTGGCGCTGGGTTCCCGGCCGCGGGGTTAGCTCTCGATCGCGTGAACGGTAGATAGCGCGAGGGGTATGATGTCAGGGGTGCGAGAGAGGTATCCTGTGCACAGCGTTGGTCGCGGTGTACGTCCAGGCGGCTCTCTGTGAGCTGACGCTCTCGTCCGTTCCCCGTCTCGGGAGGCTCGTTCCAAATGAATTTCGGCTCCAGGTTTTCAGAATCCCCTTTGCCGCTGCGAGTTTGGCAGCTCGCCGGATGCTGCGTCCTGCTCGCACCGCTGTACTTCTCCGGCTGCGCCGCGGCTCCGTCGCCAAGCTCACCGTCGGCAGCGTCCGCTGCGATCACGGCGTCCGTGCAGGCACCGAGCCTGGACGACCTGCAGGCCGAACTGCACGTGCTGGAGGAGCGTATCGCCCGCACCGAAGAGCGCAAGGCGGAGTGGATCGCCGACGCGCTCGAACGGCGGGAACTGGCGCTGCAGGAGGAGGATGCCCTGGCGCGCAGTCTCGATGCCGCCCTGGAGCAGATCGACGTGCTCGAACGTCAGCGCAGCCTCAAGCAGCGTCAGCTCGAAGCAGGTCTGTCCGAAGAGGAACTGCAAGCGCTGCGCACCGAACTCGACGCGCTCGAGGTCGAGCGGCACGAGCTGGAAGCCGAGCGCCAGCGGCAGGAGCGGCGCCTCGACGAGGTGCGCCAGCGGCTCGAGTCGGTGCGCGATCTCGACGGCCAAGCCCTCTTCCGGCTCGAGACCGACGATCTCTACCGGCGCGCCACCGAGCTGCAAAACGAGATCTACCAGCAGTTGATCGACCGCACCGCCAGCTTCATCACCTCGCCCAGCCAGCAGGAGGCGTTCACCCGTCTGTACCAGGAGCGCATCGATGCGCGCGACGCGACGTTGAGCGCGCAGGGCATCAGCGGAGAGCGCTTCCACGAACTGGTGACCGAGTTCCAGCGCGACCGCAACCTGGGTACGGCGCTGCTCTCCAGTCGCACCTTCCGACTCGAGTTCCAGCTCGGTCGTGCCGAGGTCGTGCCGGCACAAGCGGCGGACTTCCGCAGCCTTGCGGAAGCTCTGCTGGACGCATCGCAGCGCGACTTCGATTACCTGGTGTTCATCGATGGCCATGCAGACAGCGTCACCTATCCGGGCGGCGCTTGCCTGTCGGCACTGCGCAACCGGCAACTGTCGCAGGAGCGCGCCGAGGCCGCCCGCGATCTGCTGGTCGACCTGGGTCTGCCGATCGAGCGATTGCGCCTCGACTGGTTCGGCAACTTCCTGATGGCGTCGTCGCCGTCCGGGGACGCCGGTGGCGAGCCAGAGAACCGGCGTGTCGAGATTCGTGTCACCAGCCGCGAGGCCGGCGAGTACACCTCGCACCAGGACTACTTCCGCATGCACCGCGAGCTACCTCTGCTCGGTCGCACCTTCCTGCGCGATGTCGGTCGTTGGATTGACACCTCATGCTCACAGCAGCCTGAAGAGCTGACCTGGCCGTACATGGGGGCCGAGTATCAGGATCTGGCGGCCAGACTGGAGCTAGCACGCCACTACCCGCTCGTGGTCAGTGACGAGGGGCACGAGTACTTGCTGTGGCTCGGCAACGACGTCACCGTGCGGGTCGACGATCGCTGCGTGCGAGTTCGCGGCTGTGGCGGCGGTGCTGTCGAACTGCCCCTCGAGGATGCGGGAGCGGCGCTGGGGCCGTGAGCAATCTGCGGCCGAAGGACCTGATCGAGCTGGGTGTTCCCAAGTTTGCCGTGCGTGCGGCGCAGACTGCGATCCGCGATGCCAGCCGCGGCGGCCTCAAGAAGGGTGTGCTGCGCAGGCGCATTACCGAGCTGCTGGACGATCCGGGCAGCTTCGTCGACAAGCCGCACTTCGATTCCCTGGCGCGCGTCCTGCTGGACCGCAAGCGCTTGCGGCGTGAGTTCCAGCCGCGCCAGGAGCCGGTGCCCTACAGGCAGTGGGGCGACGACCTCGATGCCAATGCCGTGCAGCAAATGACCAACGCCTGCCAGCTGCCCGTCGCCGTCGCCGCGGCCCTGATGCCCGACGCTCACCTGGGCTACGGCCTGCCGATCGGCGGCGTGCTGGCGACCGACAACGCGGTGATTCCCTACGCCGTCGGCGTCGACATCGCCTGCCGCATGAAGCTGACCGTGCTCGATCTGCCGCTGCACGCGATCGACGGCCAGGTCGACCGTCTGCGCAACATCCTGGAAGGCGAGACCCGCTTCGGGATCGGAGCGCAGTTCGAAGACCGACGTGAGCATGCGGTGCTGGACGACGATTGGAGCGTGTCACCGGTGACGCAGAGGGCCAAAGACAGGGCCTGGGCACAGCTGGGAACCAGCGGCAGTGGCAATCACTTCGTCGAGTTTGGCGAACTGAAGGTTGCGGCACCCGTCGCCGACGCGCAGGCAGAACCCGATCTGGGGCTCGAACCGGGGCGTTACGTGGCTCTGCTCAGCCATAGTGGCAGCCGCGGAGTGGGTGCGCGTGTCGCCAACCACTACAGCCGTCTGGCCATGGAATTGCACCCAGAGTTGCCCAAGGAACTCAAGCACCTGGCCTGGCTCGACCTCGATTCCGAGCCCGGCCAGGAGTACTGGCAGGCAATGCAGCTGATGGGACGCTACGCCGAGGCCAATCACGCTTGTATTCATTCTCACATTGCCCGGGCTTTGCGCGTCGATGTACTGGCGGACGTGGAGAACCACCACAACTTCGCCTGGGAAGAAGAGCACCTGGGCCGCCCGTTGATCGTGCACCGCAAGGGTGCTACTCCGGCGCACCGAGGCAAGCTCGGGATCATCCCGGGCTCGATGGCGACGCCCGCTTTCGTCGTGCGCGGCCGCGGGGAGCCGACATCGCTGGAGTCGGCCGCGCACGGTGCCGGCCGCATCATGAGCCGCAAGCAAGCACGCAACACCTTCACTTGGTCCGAGGCCCGCAAGCTGCTCGCTGAGCGTGGCGTCACCCTCCTCTCTGCCGACCTCGACGAAGTACCCATGGTCTACAAGGACATCGAAGCCGTCATGGCGGCACAACAGGACTTGGTCGAGGTTCTCGCTCGCTTCCACCCTCGCCTGGTAAAAATGGCGCCTGCTGGTGAAAAGCCGGAAGACTGAACCGTCGGGTCGAACAGGAGCTTCCAGCGGGGGCTCGGGTATCGGGTTCCAGACGGTTGCCCGCGAAGAATCGCCACCATTCCAATGCATCTGAGCTGCAACGGTAGCCTCCTGTTGCTTGTTGGTCGCTCCGGTGGGGTGGAAAAAGGGTTCTGAGTCTTCATCCCTTCCCGTAACCTACTACTGCTATCAAAAGAAATCTGTCGCGCTCTCGGTGCTGGCCTGCACTACGTTTGGAGGGGTTAGCTTCTTGAAGCCTACCCTTCTATTACGGATTGCCGTGATGCCTGATTCGATTTTCCGTATGGCTAGAAATGCGTTTCTTGGTACTTCGACTCCTTTTTGCTGCACACAGCAAATATATGCTTGCCATCAATATAAACGGATGTACAAATAAATATAGATACCTAAATAAACATTAGATTACCAGGCTTCAAGTAGTCCAAAAGTAAAAATTCACTCCAGCTTCTCCTGGGACGTCTGAGCATCGAGCGCGGTGAGTTTCAAGCCGATCGGTACCGCGTCGGCACAGCCGACAGAGCCGGCGGCTTACTCACTTTTCTCCATGTCTTGACGCGCCTTGCAGGTCGCTCTCTGGGGCGGCGCATCTGTAAGCGCATCCAGGGGCCACCCGGCTCGGAGTGAGGGCTGCCAGTGAGGCTCTCCGCGCACAGTGATCGGAGAGTTTCTTGAGTGAGCAGCTGTCGCAGTCCATCCATCCGGTAGCTCCGGAAGCCCGGCTTGCCGCCGCCAACGGCGGTGAGCAAGGGCAGAGGTTTGCCCGTTTCTGGCAACGCTATGCCAACGATCTGTACCAGAACTGCCTGCGCTGGATGAGCGGCCGGCACGAGGACGCCGAAGAAGCGTTCAGCCGTGCCGGCATGGCCGCGTACAGCCACTACGAAAACGCTGCTGATGGCCTGATCAGCGAGCGTGCCTGGTTGCTGCGACTGGGCCACAACGCTTGTATGGATGTCCATCGCGAGCGCAAGCGCAAGCGCGAGAGCAGTCTCGACGAGATGGAAGACAGGGGCTCGGTGCTGCACGACGGCTTGATCACCGGCCGTGGCAAGAGTCCAGAGATGCAGGCACTGCGGCGCGAGCTGCGCAGCTATTTGCACTGGTGCATCGGCCAGCTGCCAAGTCGTCTACGAGATCCGATGGCGCTGCACGTGTTCAAGGAGATGCCCTACCGCGAGATCGCCGACACGCTCCGTCTCACAGAGGTCAACGTGCGCAAGCGCATGCAGGAGGCCAAGCAGGCGTTGCGCCCGAAACTCGAGGCCTACCTCGACGGCTCGGTCGATGCGGTCCAATTGCTGCGCCGGCAGACCTTGGGCGATGGCATGGCGGAGGCGAGCAAGGCCTGGTTACCCGACGCTCCGAGCATGCCGCGCCGTCGCTGTCTACTGCCCGGTATGCGGCTCTTGCCGCCCAACCCGGCGAGCTTCCCGAGCAGCACCACGACGCCGATGCAGACCGGCAGTTCCTCGGGCATTCACGGCAGCCAGTCGGGTATCCACAGCGTAGATGCCGCCGGTGCCTATGGTGGCGGTCAGCCGGCCTGGCGCGAGGAAACGGTTCTGCTGCACGTGCAAGAAGTGCGGCGTCCCGAGAGCCGTCAGCAACGCCTGATGGAGTATGTGCAGCGGCATCCCACGGGCTGGAAGAAGCGCCTCGAGCTGGCTCGCGTCTATCGCCAGTTGGGGCTCGGTGAGGCGGCCCGCGAGCAGTATCGTCACGTGGTCGAGCGGCAAGAGCGGCGGCTCGAAGTGTGGATCGAGCTCGCCGAAACGGAGCTCGAGCTCGGCGATCCGGCAGAGGCTGGGCGGGTACTCCGTCGTGCCCGTCGACGCGTGTCCATGGACAGCGCGATGGAGCGTCACGTGGTGGGGTTGGAGGCGTTGTGTACGGGCCGCTGGGACGAGGCGGCAGAGGCCTTCCGCTGCTCCGCGCAGGAGCAGCCAGAAGCGCTGGCGCACCACCTGGCGATGGCGCGCAGTCTGGACCGAGCGGGGAGTACTCTGGAGGCGGCAGCGGCCTTCGACGCGGCGTTGAGCCTCGACCCGGACGATATGCCGTCCCTGGTGCTGAGCTACTCGTCGCTGTGCCTGGTGGGGCGTCGTCTGGAGGCACGGCTCCGCCTGGAGCGCGCGCTGGAGATCGACAAACGCAACCCGCTGGCCCTCGCCTTGTGGATCGAAGACCTGTGCCTCTCCGGTCGCCTCGACGGTGACGACGATCTGCTCCTGAGTCGACGCTTGCGACGCCTGGAGCGTCTGCTGCCCGAGTGGACGGGCACCATGCTGTGCCGAGCCTTGTGCGCACGTGCGCGTGGCCGACGGCTGGCGCTCGAAGATGAACTGCGCGGACATGTCGAGCGCCATCCCGGGGACGCCGAGGGTTGGCGCCGGTATGCCCGCCTGTGCGACTTGCTCGACCAGCCGCGGGAAGCGGCGCAAGCCCTGCTGCGCGTCTACCACCTCGATCCCTACGATCCGGACGGCTACCTGTTGGCCAGTCGGGTGCTGGCGCAGACCGGCCACGAGGTGCTGGTGCTGGAGTGGAGCGACCGCATGGTCGAGCGTTGGACCGACCACTGGCAAGTGCTGTTGGCTACGGCGCACCTGTGGCTCGACGAGGCCTCGACCACCAGCGCGGCCTTGTGGTTGGCGGAGCGCTGCGTCCAGCGCCAGCCGGACCTGGCGGCACCGCACCTGGGTCGCGGTCGGTTGCTCGCCGAACTGGGGTTGATGGCCGAAGCCATCGAGTCACTCGAGCGTGGCTGGGAGCTGCTTCCCACGAGTGATGGCTTCGAGCAGAGCACGCCGGCCGCGCTGTCCCTGGCGGAAGCAGCCGGCTGGCATGGTGACGCCGCCGCACGACGTGTCTGGCTGCGCGTCGCACTCGAGCACGCGCAGGCGCTGACCACCCAGGCACCATCGCAAGGATGGAACTTCCAGGGCCGTGCTTACGAGGCGATGGGGAATACGGCGAGCGCGCTCGAGGCCTATCGCCAGGCGCTCAGCCGGGCACCCGCGGGTTGGCACCAGCGTCGACTGGAAGCCGCGCTCGACCGCCTGGCGGCCAATCAGAATGGCAGCTGAGCGTGGTAAAGTTCCAAGGGTGGAGTCGCTCAACACCCTGCCGCAGATCCGGGTACTACCGGAGGATTTCGAGGTCGAGGAGGTCGCTCGTTTGGAGCCCTCTGGCGAAGGGGAGCACGCGTATCTGTGGATCGAGAAGCGGCTGAGGAACTCCGAAGAGGTTCTCCAGCAGCTGGCAGCTGCGACCGGCCGTGAGTTGTGGCAGATCGGCTACGCGGGACGTAAGGATCGGCGTGCCGTGACGCGGCAGTGGTTCTCGGTGCCTGGCTTGGACCCGGACACGGCGCTGGCTCTCGAGTTGGAGGGCGCGCGCGTTCTGCGAGCCGAGCGTCACCAGCACAAGCTACGTACCGGCATGCTCAACGGCAATCGTTTCCGCATCCGTGTGCGGGCTGTGGACGAGCAGCGCGCGCGGCAAGCTCGGGGCCGGCTGGCCGAGATCGTCGAGACTGGCATGCCCAATCGCTTTGGTCGTCAGCGCTTCGGCCGTGATGGCGGCAACGTGCGCCTGGGACTCGGCGTGCTCACCGGTGAACGCCAGCAGAGGCACAAGCGGAAGCAGTGGTTGATGGTGTCGGCAATCCAGTCGGCGGTGTTCAACCGGGTGCTTGAGCTGCGGCCGGCGCGGGTCGAGCAGGTTCTGGCAGGCGAGGTAGCGATCGAGCACTCGACCGGCTGGGAGTTCTGGGTCGAAGACCTGGAGCGTGAGAAGGCACGGGCGGAGCGCTTCCAGATCAGCGCTGCCGGACCGCTGTTCGGCTTCAAAGTGCGTCGACCGCACGGCGTGATGGCTGAAGTCGAGCGCAGAGCCCAGGCCGATCTGGGTGTTCCTTCCTTGGCCGAACTGAGCCTGCCCAAGGGGCTACGGTTGCCCGGAGAGCGACGGCCGTTGCGAGCGCGGGTCAGCGTTGGTGAGGCCGAGTATCTGGCTGCGGAAGAGATCTTGGACTTGCATTTCGAGCTACCTCCCGGTAGCTATGCCACAGTGTTACTGGAAGAGTTGTTCCCTGGCGGTTACCGTGAGGGGGACTCGGATTTCATTGAGTAGGTTCTCCCGGAGGAGGTGACGGATGCGAAACCCGAAACAGGCGGCTTTGGAGGCAATCCAGCAGCTACCGGATGACTGCAGTGTCGAGGATGTGCTGTACCAGATCTATTTGCTGACGCAGGTCATGCAAGGCCTGCAGCAAGCTCAGGTGGGTGAGAAGGTGAGCCGCGAGCAACTGCTGGCCCATCTAGAAGAAGGCCCGCGGAACTGAAGCTCCGCGGGCTCTGCCTTTCACGGTAGGGGGCGACTCGGTCGATGCTGGCCGCTACTCTTGCCGTAATGTGATCGATGGCTCGATGCGGATGGCACGGAGCGCCGGCACGAGGCTGGCAGCCAGGGTGATCAGGAGCAGCACCGAGATACCGGCACCCAGCAGCATCGGGTCGAGCAGGCTCTCGGTGGAGATCGGCAGCGGCGAACGCTCGAGCAGGCGCTGGATATCCGAGCTACCCAGCGTGGCACCAGCGAAGGTGAGGCCGATGATGATGCCGATGCCGGCCAGCGTCAGGGCTCGACCGACGACCAGCTTGAGAATCCTGCCGGTGTCCGCGCCCATCGCCATGCGGATGCCGATCTCGCGCGTGCGTTGCGTCACGGTGTAGGAAATGACGCCGTAGATACCGATCGCCGCCAGCAGCACCGCCAGGCAGGCGAACAAGGTCATCAGCAGCACGAGGAAGCGGTCGCTGGCCACCTGCTCATCGAGGCGGTCGCTCATCGTGCGGGCATCGAACAACGGCAAGTCAGGGGCGATGGAGCGCAGTGCCTCGCGTAGAGGTGCCTGCAGCTGTAGAGCGTCGCGGTTGCCTTCCGGCCGCGCCAGGATGTTGATCTGAGGCGGCGTGTTGGGCGGGAACTGGAACATGGCGATGTAGAGATCGGGTGCCGGGCGCTCATCGCCGCGGAAACCCTCGTGGCGGACGTGGCCGACGATGCCTTCGACCGACATCCAGGGGGCCCCTGACTCGGGGCCGCCGAACTTCAGGCGCTTTCCCCTGGCGTTGTCGTTGGGCCACAGCAGCTTGGCCAGTCGATCGCTGATCACGACCGGTGGCTGCGGTGACGGGCCGGCGTCCTCGGGCAGGAAGTCGCGACCCTCGATCTTCTTGATACCCAGAGTCGAGAAGTAGCCCGGTGTGACCGTGTGGTAGGGGATCTCGATCGGCCCGTTCTCTTCTTGCCCCTCGATGGTGAACTGCGAGCTGTTCCATGGGTCGGTCGGCATGTCCGGGCCGGTCAGTGCCAGTTCGCTGATGCCCGGAACCTGGTTCAGCTCTTGTGCCAGTCGCTGCGCCAGTTCGACGCGGGCTGGCGGTGCCTCGTACTTCTTTGCCTTGACGTCGACGCGAGCGGTGAACAGGTTGTTTGGCTGGAACCCGAGATCGGTGTTGCGCAGTTCCTGAAAACTCTTGAACAGCAGTCCGGCACCCAGGCACAGCAGCAACGCCAGGACTACCTGGGTCACGACCAGGCCGTTCTGTAGCAGATGCTGCCCCGAGCCGCCGGAACTCTTGGTGCCTTCCTTGAGTACCTCTTGTAGGTTGGCGCGCGACGACAGCAGTGCCGGTACCAGGCCGAAGCCGATGCCGCACAGCAGTGCGATACCGATGATCACCAGGATCACCAGGCGGTCGGTCGACGGATCCATGAAGCCTCGCAGGTCGACGTCACTGAGTGCCACCAGGCGGGAGGTCAGCAGCGTGCTCAGCACGAGGCCGAGGACACAGCCCACGATCGACAGCAAGACGCTCTCGGTGAGCAGCTGGCGGATCAGGCGTCCGCGGCCGGCACCCACCGCGGCGCGCAGGGCGATCTCGCGCTGGCGGGCGGTGGCGCGGGCCAGCAGCAGGTTGGCGATGTTGGTGCAGGCGATCAGCAGTACCAGTCCGGCACCCGCCAACAAGGTCCAGAGAGCGCCGCGCAGGCCGCCGCGCCAGCTGTCTGACAGCGGATCCAGCTCGACACCGATGCCGGTGTTGAACTGCGGGTGTTGCTCGGATAGCGCGTGCGTCACGGAGTCCATGTTGGCCTGTGCTTGCGCCAGACTGACGCCGTCCTTCATGCGAGCGACGGCATTGAGCCAGCGAAACGGCCGCAGGGTGATGTAGGGCTCCATGTACATGTGCGCCGCGAGCGTCACCGGCAGGAAAATCTGGGCGCCGTCGGTCATGCCCTTGAAGCCGGGCGGCATCACGCCGATCACCTGATAGCTCTCGTCTTCGAGGATCAATGTGTTGTTGATCAGATCCTCGTCGCCGCCGAAGCGACTCTGCCAGAAGTCGTGGGACAAGATCATGACCCGGTGCGGGCCGGGCATGGTGTCCTCTTCCGCGGTGAACAGGCGTCCGCGAGCCGGCTGCACGCCGAGTAGCTGGAAGAGGTTCCAGCTACTCATCTCGCCCTGGATGCGCTCCGGCTCGCCATCGGTGACCAGGGTGTAGGAGCGCAGCTGAGTGTGCACGGCCACTTCGTCGAAGACGTCGTTCTGCAGCTGCCAGTCAGTGAAGTCCAGATGGCCGATCGGCCAGTCCTGGACCTCGGGACCATCAGTCTTGACGCTACGCACGATCACCAGCTCTTCAGCCTCCGGATACGGCAAGGAGGACAGCAGGACGGCGTTGACGACGCTGAAGATGGAGCTGGTAGCACCGATGCCCAGTGCCAGCGTGAAGATCGCCACCAGCGTGAAGCCGGGCGTCTTGAGCATCGAGCGGAGGCCGAAGCGAATGTCTTGCAGCAGAGTTTCCATCAAGCGCCTCCCTTACCGAACAAACCCGCGAGTCCCATCTTGATCAAGCCCCAAGGTGTTGGCTGCGGCGGCGGATCGACCGGGCAGAACCAGTCGCGGTGGAACTTCCAGCGCCCGTCTTCCTTCTTGACCACCAGCAGATACTTGCCGCTCATCGTGGCGACAGGGTTGCCGCCGCCGTCGAGGATCGTCTGGTGAAAGGTACCGCGCATAAAGCCCCAGTCGCCAGCTACCTCGACCTCCTCGACCTCTGTCTTCAGGGTCGACCGCATCTGCTGGAAGACGGCGCCGTAGTGGGCTTCGATGGTGCCGCGGCCGACGGTGGGTGGCCGGAACGGGCCCATCAAGATCGCATCCTCGGTGTACTGCGAAGCCAGGGCCGTGGCGTCGCTGTTGGCGAAGGCCTCGGCGATCCGGTCTTCGATGGCGGCGATCTCTCTCTTGTCTTCAGTGTCGAGAATCTCGGACATGGGCAAGGCCTCCTCGGAAATACAGACGATCAGTCGGGACGAACGGAACCCGTAGAATCCATGCAGTCGGCCGCATTATACTCAGTGCCACCGCACTGAGTACCGCACTGAGTGCAGCACTTGGCCCTTGGTGGGCTGTAGCACTGGTGTCCGCTTCTGAACAGCGCGATCTGAACAGCGCGATCTGGCGGGCTGGGCACCGAAGGAGAGACCTATGCGCTGGAGAGGCCGCCGTGTGAGCGCCAACGTCGAAGACCGCCGTAGCCGTGGAGGCCGGCGTCCTGGGCGCCGCGTCGCCGCTGGGGGATGTGGCACGATTGTGTTGGTCTTGGTGATCTCGATGCTCACGGGTACCGATCCGCTGCAGCTGCTGCAGCTGGTGGGCACACAGGGGCCGGAGCCGGCCGCACCGGGAGCGTCCGCGCCGTCGCTGGATCAGGCGCGACAGGACGAGCTGGCACAGTTCGTCGGTGTCGTCTTGGCGGACACCGAAGACACCTGGGGCCGCGTGTTCCCCGAGCTCCTCGGGCGGCAGTACCAGCAACCGCAGCTGGTCCTGTTCACGGGTCAGGTGCGCTCTGCGTGTGGCATGAGTTCGGCCGCGGTGGGTCCTTTCTACTGTCCAGGTGACCGCAAGGTCTACATCGACCTGAGCTTCTTCGATGACCTCGACCGCCGCTTCGGTGCTCCCGGCGATTTCGCCCAGGCCTATGTCGTCGCCCACGAGGTCGGTCACCACCTGCAGACCCTGCTCGGGATCTCGCAGCAAGTCCGGCAGCAGCAGCAGCGCATGTCGCAGGCACAGGCCAATCAGCTCAGCGTGCGCCTGGAACTGCAGGCCGACTGCCTTGCCGGCGTCTGGGGCCACCACGCCAATCGCCGCAACCTGCTCGAAGAGGGCGACGTCCAGGAAGGCATGGCCGCCGCTGCCGCCATCGGCGATGACCGCCTGCAGCGTCAGAGCGGCGGTTGGGTGCAGCCCGAGTCCTGGACCCACGGCTCGTCCGAGCAGCGCCAGCGCTGGCTGCGCCTGGGCCTGCAGACCGGAGACCCGAACCGCTGCGACACCTTCCAGACGGATCGGTTGTAGGTTCTCGTCACAGCCTGGAGGTCGATTCTGACCATGCAGATTGCAAGTTGAGCTTGCAATCTGCATGGTTGAGGGGTTGCTACCTAGTCCCCTGACCCGCCGCCCAGAACTCCAGGAACTCGATCAGCGCCTGCGGCGTGTTGGTCGCCGGGCCGTTGCCGTCCTGGGCCTTGTCATTGACACCGTGGCAACCGTCGCAGCCGCGGATCTCGCCGGGTTGGAAGGTCAGCCAGTAGCGCTCGCGCACCACCGGTTCACCGTCCGGGGCGGTGAGCTGCCAGCTGACGGCGCGGCGGGCTGGGACGAGCGCGGCGGCGGAACCATCGGCGGCGACATGGACGCTGGCTTGGGGGCCGGCGGGGTTGGCGGGGTTGCCGCCGGCGGCGATGTGCATGTGCCGGGCGAGCACACGGCGGCCGGGTTCCGGGTCGTCGACACCGCCGATGCCCCGGACCTGGTCCCCTTGGAAGAACTGTAGGTGCGCGACGTCGTAGATCTTGCCACCACTCCCGAGCGTCTGGACGCCACCGGGGACGCGCAGGTTGTACGGCTGCTGTTCGTCGGCATCGTCACGGCGGGTGACGTCGCGCACGGAGATCAAGGCCAGGCCGCGCTGGCGCAGGTCCTCGGCGACCGCCAGTGGATCGACGCCGGCAGCTTCGAAGGCGGCGCGCTCGGGGGCTTCCAGGTGCGGAATCGCTCGTGCCGACGACCGGACCGCGGGGCGCGGTCGGGCGACCACCTCGACTGGATTCAGCTCCCACAGATCTCCTGAGTAGTTGACCAGCACGTCCGGGTCCCAGTAGCTCAGATGGCGCGAGATGCCGTCGGTCAGGGGGAGGCCGGCTTCTTGGTAGCCGTTGCTGGCCGCGACCAGGCGCGTGAGACGGAAGTGGTAGCGCGGTACCGGGTTGGCGCGCGTGCCGTCGTTACCGGCAGCGCGGGTCTCGGAGGTGTGGACGGCCAGGAGCGAGCCGTCGCTCAGCGGCAGCGGGTCGCGGTAGAAGCCGGAGTGGTTGGTGGACGGAACCTCGCCGTCGTCGACATAGTCGCCAGTGTCTGGGTGCGTGAGGTAGGTGAGGGTCACCGCGTCCGGGTTGCGTGACGGTGGTGCGTCGAGGTGGACGACCATGCCCGCGGCGTGGGTCTCGAACTCCGGCGCGTCGACCGCGACGTAGCGCCCAGGCTGCGTCGGATCCTCGCGCAGTTGCAGCAGGTTCTCGACCGAGTTCGGATTGACGCGGCCGGAGATGCTGTCGATGAATTCTTCGAGGTTGGGGTCGTCGTTGAGGCTGCGGTTGAAGTAGAAGTGCAGCTCGTGACGCCCGAGATGGTTGAGCACTTCCAGGCCGCTGCCGTCCTGACGCATCTGCCAGGGGAAGAAGTGATTGAAGCGGTGACCTTCGAGGTTGGTACCCGCCAGCAGGTCGTCGCGACTGGCCCGTGGCTCCGGGAACACCTCGACGCGGTTCGTCGTGCGCGCCGCACCAGCGCCCTCATCGGCGAAGTCGAAAGTGCCGTAGACGTCACCGTCGAGGGCGTCGGCATCGGCTTGCTGGTCGCGCTGCAGGTGATCCCAACGCGTGAACAGCACGCGGCCGAAGCTGTCGACGATCGGCGTGAAGTCGCCCGAGGGCGCGTGGTCGAGCAGGTACAAGTCCCCACTGCGCGGATCCAGGCTCCACAGTCCGGTATTGGTCGGCGTCGTTTCGTATTCGTCGAGCTGGGGGTAGAGATGGGGCTCACCGTCTCGCGGGCGGTCGCTGATGAACAAGATGCGGTCGTCGCTAGCGTAGACGGGTTGCACATTGTTGTAATCCGCGGGCTGCCGAGGTACGCGCGTGATCCGTGCCGTCTCGCCTTGTCCCAGGCCACTGACCTCGTAGAGTTGCCAGCGGAAGTCCTCGTAGACGAATTGCTCCGCCGGGGCACCGATCACCATGCTGAACACGGCTTTGGTGCCGTTCCAGTGCACGGCTGGATCCCGCACCGCGATCGCATCTTCTCCCTGGAAGACGGGGCCCGGGTTTACTGCGGCGACTCCGAAGCCAGCCTCGGCTGTCAGGTTCCGCAGCGTGCCATCGGGGTAGAGGAGCATCAGGTCGCCACCGCGGCCGGCGGTCTCCATTTCGGCCAGGTGGTTGGCGAAGACGGAGCCAATGGTGGCAAAGTCGGCCGGGATCGGCACCTGGGTGACGAAGAGAATCGGGTTGGGGAGTGGTGGAGCCTGCTGGGCTCGCACCTGCAGCTCTCGACCCTGCAGCGCGGTCAGCGCGAGAGAGCAAAACAGGGCGGCCGCGGGCAGCGTGCGGGGACGGCGGGTCTTGGACATGAGGTACCTCCGTCAAAGATATTACTCTTTCCGCATGCAATGGCAAGTGTATGTTGATCTGTGTGCCGCTACTCGCTCTCAGTGGCCTCGAGTCCCAGGCGCTGCAGGAGATTCTGCAAGATACGCGCCGTCAGGCCCCAGATCTGGCGCGAGCCGACGTGGTAGACGCGCATCACCTGCTCCTTACCGTCGATCGATACCAGGCGATCCTCGATCAGCTGCGGGTTGGCCAGGGCGTAGAGCGGTACGCGGAAGATCTCGGCGATCTCGCCCGGGTTCATACTGGTTTCGAACTGTGCCGGCAGGGCGCCGACGCACGGCACGACGCGGAAGCCGGTGGTGCTGTCGAGCTCGTCGAGTTGCCCCAGCTTGAGCACCTTGCCGCGATCGATACCGACTTCCTCGTGGGCTTCGCGCAGGGCGGTGTCCCAGAGTTCTTCGTTCGCCTTGGTGTTGCCACCGGGGAAGGCGATCTGGCTACGGTGTGTCGGCAGATCGTCGGCACGACGGGTCAGCAGTGTCCACAGCTGGCCACCTTCGACGTACAACGGTACTAGCACGGCCGCGGAGCGTTTCTCGGAAGGGCCGAGGCGCTTGGGGGCGGGATTGGCGAGATGCTGCCGGATCTCCGGCAGCCAACTGTTGGCGATCTTGGCGGCGATGTTGTCCGACTCCGTCATGGGTCCTTGGCCCTCCTTGTGCGACCTAGGTTGTCACATCTCGAGGGTTGCTTCTAAGACCGGGCCACCCAGGCGCGAGAAGCTGGCGCTCCCCAGGACGTGTGGCTCGACGCGCAGGGTGCAGACGCCGGGGGGACGGCGGATCTCGACGCTCAGCTCGCAGGTCTCTCCGGCATCGAGCGGGCGTGGCAGCGGGATCCACGGCTGGCCAGCGAGCAGGTCGATGGTGCCCTCTGCGCGGGGGGCGTCCTCGCAGGGGCGTAGCAGTTGGACCTGGAGCGCTACGCCGCCGGGACCGTCCAGGCCGGCGAGCCACCTTGTAGTGCCGGTGTTGGCCAGGTGGAACTGCAGCGTGCGCCGATTGCCGGCGGGCCAGGGGGTTTGCCAGGTGACATCGAGCGTGCCGGGCAGCTCGGAGGCCGTGCGCGTCGTGACCGTGACGGTGTTCTCCCACGGCTCGGCGTCCGGAGACGATGCGGCTGGCGGCTCCAAGTCCTTCCACTCGCGACAGGCTTCGATCACGGCCTCGGCGGCGGCGGCTGGATGGTGATGCTGCTCGACGTGGGCGCGCGCTGCTGCGCCCATCCGCAGCAGCTCCTCCGGCGCCGCCAGTAGCTGTCGCAGCTGCTCGGCCAGCGCCTCGACCTCGCCGTCGCCGAGCGGGACCTTGATCACACAGGCGTCTGGCAATTCATGGAACTGACCGTAGTCCGACACCACCGCCGGCCGGCCGACGGCGAGCACCCGCAGCAGGGAAGCTGAGGTCTCACCGGCCGTCGGATAGCGCAGGTTGAGTGCCAGGTCGGTGGCGGCGATGGCGGCCTCGAAGTCGTCGAAGTTGACGAAGCCGGTGATGTGGACGCGCTCGGCGACACCCGCGGCGGCGGCGGCTTCTTGCAGCTGGCAGGCGGCGCTCACCTGGCCGACGATCAACAGGTGGGCATCTTCGAGTCCCGGCTGCGCCAGGGCTTCGACCACGCGCTCGGTGCGCTTGATGGGGGTCTGGAAGCCGAAGGAGCCAAGGACGGCGGTGTGATCGGGGATGCCGAAGCGACGGCGCAACTCACGCCCCTCGTGGGCGTCGGCGGCGGGAGGTAGAGGGATGCCCATGGGCACCACGCGTACGCGCACGTCCGGGTGGAATTCGAGGATCTGTGCTGCTGCCCAGCGGTTGTGGACGAGCACGCCGCGCTGCGCACGCAGCAGGCTGCGGTGTGCCGGCAGCGAGAAGAGAGCCGCCTCGCTCGGCTCGCCCCAGCGGCGAGCGCGGGCGATCGGCCCCCCAACCCAGCCGTGATCTTGCAGGAGTCGTTGCTGGTAGGGACGGTAGTCGCCGCCGCGCAAGGTCTGTTCGCACAGCAGGTGGTGCAGCACCAGGTCGTGCAGGGTGACCACGCCTGGGTAGCGGCGTGCCAGACGTTCGATGTCATCGTGGTAGGGATTGTTGCCCAAATGGTAGACGGGCAGGCGGCCTGACGCGGCCTCTTCTGCCGGTGCTGCTTGGGCCAATGCCGCTTCGGCCGCTACCGGCTGCCAGCGCGTCTCGACCTCGTCGGCGACCGGCTGCCCGGGCACGCGCAAGACGCGCAGGTCGGTGCGCTGATCCAATTCGGGTAGCAGGTCGATCGAATAGTCGGCGATACCCGAACGCACCGGTGGCAGAGGGGATAGATAGTCGAGGGCGATACTCATGGCGCGGCGAGCTTATCGCGGTAGGCCCACGCCTGCGGGGCGCAACGCGTCTCATCCTTGACGTGGCTCGTCGAAGCCGCTAGCTTGAGGCCATGAATGCAAGGTTTTCTGGCCGCTCCGGCTCCGGCTTTTCCGGAGTCTCTCGCACTGTTACATCGGTCCTGGTCGTGGCCGGCTTCACGCTTCTCTTCGTCGCTGGCTGTGCGGGGCCGCCGCCGGAGCCGGTCGCCGAGTTGCGGCTGGAAGAAGCCGAGTGGCGCTTGCCCTATCCGGAATGGCGTACCTTGACCTTCGTCTGGACGCCGCGCCAGGAACTGCCCGCGCCGTCGGTCTGGTGTTTCGTTCATCTCAAGAACGAAGCTGGTGAGGTGGTCCGCACTTTCGATCACGAGGTGCGTGGGGACTGGCAGCTTGGTGAGGAGCTGCGCTACGAGCTGACGCTCTTCCAGTCCATCCTGGCGCCGGGGCTGGCGCCAGGCGCCTACCGGGTCGAGCTGGGGTTGTACGATCCAGCCAGCGGGGACCGCTGGCCGCTGCAGATCGAGGGCCACGGCGTCGAGCCGCTGGACCGTCAGGCGTACCAGGTCGCGGTGCTCGACGTGCCACAAGCGACACCCGACGCACCGCGGCTGACCTTCTCGACCGGCTGGACCTCACCGGCCCCGGGCACCGATCGGCAGATCCTGGCGCGTCGCTGGTTGAGCGGTGAAGGGCAACTGACGGTCGGCGATCTGGACGTTCCGGGCAGCCTGTGGATGCGCCTGCGCGTGCCGGAACCCGATACGGCTGGGACGATTCGGGTGCTCGATGACGGTGCTGGTGATCAACCCCGACTGGAGCTGACCAGCACTTGCACCGGTCGGGTTCATACCCTGGATGTTCCAGGAGTGCACCAACTGGTACTACCGGTCTACGCCACGGCTCCACGGACGGTACGGAGCGCTGCCGATGACGACGGCGTCGAGGCCAGCTTCGGCATCGGCAGGAGTGTCGGTGGTCTCGGTGCCGGCGGATCGGCCATTGCCGGTGCGGCGACCTCGTGTGAGTTGCAGTTCTGGGCCAACTACGTCATCGAGCTGGAGCCGGGAAGGCCGCCTCGCTCCGTGGCGCTCGAAGCTCTGTCTTGGACCGCCGCCCAGCTTTGACGAGAGCCGAGACCGTGAACCGAGACGAGGGAACGGAGAGACCCAAGAGTCACTTCCGCTTCCTCTTGTCTCTGCTCGCGGTGGCCGGCGGCGCCACGGCCTACATTCGGGGACCCCTGCAGCGCCGTAAGCTGTTCTTGCCCGAGCGTTATCCGGCGGGCGACTGGGCACCGCGCAAACAGGGGCTGCCGGCCGAAGATCAGTGGTTCGACAGCGGAGACGGGGTACGTCTACATGGCTGGTGGCTGCCCCGTTCCGGGGCGGCTGTGACCGTGCTCTATTGTCACGGGCACAGCGGATGTCTGGGCCGACGTCTGGATGTCCTGCGGACGCTCTACGACCTCCCTGCCCAGGTCTTCGCCTTCGACTACCGTGGCTACGGTCGCAGTACCGGCAAGCCGAGTGCCGTGGGGTTGCGGCTCGACGCGCGTGCCGCCGCCGCCCACCTGCACCGCGAGTTGGGACAAGACCCCGGGCGCACCGTGCTCTTCGGTCACTCTCTGGGTGCCGCGCTGGCGCTCGAAGCGGCGCTCGCCATGCAGGGCGAGCGCCCGGTGGCCGGTCTGATTCTCGAGAGCGCCTTCACTTCGGTGCACGAAGTCACGCGTCAGCGCTATCCGTTCCTGCCGCTGCACCTGCTGACCAAGGATCCGTATCGCAACATCGAGCAGGTGGCGCAGGTACGCTGTCCGCAGCTCTTCGTCCACGGCACTGCAGATCACGTGATGCCGCCGCGGCACAGTGAGCGCTTGTGGCAGGCCGCTCGCGGTTCCAAGGAGTTGTATCTGGTCGAAGGGGCTGGGCACAACGACCTGCACGAGGTTGGCGGGACGGCCTACGCCAGGCGCCTGGGTGCGTTTATTTCGAGCTGTGTCGAGACTGCGGGCTCGCGTCGGTAGACGGCGCTCGCGTCATGGCGCCTGCTTCACTGGCCTGCGTCATGTGTCGTTTGGGATGCGTAGGTCCGCCGGCAGCCGGGCTGAGCACAGCAGGTCGCTGAAGCTACTCCAGCGCGTCTCGAGAGCCGGGCCGCTGGCCTCGACGTGCCGACGCACCAAACTCTCACCCAGGTTGTAGTTGACGATGTAGCAGCGGTAGCGGTCGATGAACTGCAGGCGGTGAGCCGCGCGCTCGGGAGGCGTCAGCGCGTAGACGGTCAGCCAGTCGATGGTCTCATCCGTGCTCAACTCGCCGTCGAGATACCGTCTCGCTGCCTCGTGGCCAGCGTAGCTGAGGCCGTTGAGTAGGCCGAGGACTTCGTAATACTCCGGCATGCGTCGAGGGTCGAGCCCGACCAGCGGCCAGATCTCTTCGGCTTCGAAGGACATGCGTTCGTCACCGGGCCACAACAACTGGATGCCGTAGTTGGCGATGCCCTCGGCGATCAAGGATTGCGGGCTGAGGAGTGGATAGATGCACAGCTCGGTCCAGCCGCGTCGGCGCACCAGTTCCCGTTCCTGCAGGGCGCTGTGCACATGATGTCCCGGATAGCCTTCGTGACTGGCCAGGTCGAGAATACGGTCGACGTACATCGCCAGGTCGGTGTTGACCTCGATCGAGCTGCGGAAGCCTCCGTGGTACCAGTTGTAGGCACTCCACGGTCGGCCGCTGACGAAACTGACGTCGAAGTCCTCGTCCTCCGGTAGTTGCAGGTGCTGCTTTGTTCGGGAGCGGCAGTGTTCGAGGGCGGCCTCGAACACTGCCGGCAGGTGGTCGGCGGGAATGGTGAACTCGGCGCGGAAGCTCTCCAACCGTTCGGCCAGGTCTCCGACGCCGGGCAAGCTACGGTCCAGGCGCTGCTGCAGGTCGAGGAAGCGTTGCTCTGGCTCGCGCTCGACGGTGACCCCATAGAACAAGCGCGTCTCTTCGTCGAAGGTGAGACGTGTACCAGTCAGCTGGTCGGCGCGAGCCGCTAGGGCTCGTAGCTGCTGGCGCAGGAAGCTGGTGCGCTGGGCACGAGCTCCGGCATCGGTGTCGCAGGTGGTCGCAGCGCGGGAGGCGGGTTCTTGCTCCGACAGCTGCTGGCGAAGCTCGCTGACGCCACTGCGGATCTTTGCCAGCGACCGAGCTTCGTCGCGTGCCTGCTGCCGCCAGGCGCTCGGCCCGTAGTAGGCATCCACGTAGTCTGGGTCGTGTTCTCCCAGAGCGAGTACCAGCTGCACGTACTCGCGAGCAATGTCACCGAGCTTGTCCATGAGCGGCAGCCTATCAGTTGTCGCGGCCCATCTTCGTAGCTCTTTCGGGGTCGGATCCGGTGTGGACTGGACAAGCGGCACCGCAGGTGGCGTAAACTAGTCGACAGCTCTAGCGCTCAAAGCAGGCGCATTCGAGCGAGCCCCGGCGGGCCCGCGAGGTGGGGTGGTGAGTGTGGAATCGCCGGTTTCGAGAATCAGGGCTTCGCCACTTCGTGCGCTGCCCTCGACAAAGGAGGTTGGTCATAGCCAGGAGAGATCCCGGGCCGCGGGTCAACAATCGGATCCGCAAGAGTCCCATACGACTGATTGACGAAGATGGCACCCAGTTGGGTGTCGTGCCCCTGGATGACGCCCGGACCCGTGCGCGGGACAAGGGTCTGGACTTGGTGGAGGTCGGTGCAGCCGCGGATCCACCGGTGGTCCGGATCATGGATTGGGGCAAGACAAAGTTCGAGCGTGAGAAGCGCGCCCGTGAGTCCCGCAAGAAGGCGCAGACGATCGAGATCAAGGAAGTCAAGTTCCGGCCGACCATTGATGACCATGATTTCGGCATCAAGGTCAAGCGCGCTTGCCGTTTCCTGTCCGAGGGCAAGAAGGTCAAGATCACGGTCTTCTTCCGTCTGCGCCAGCTGCGCCGTCCGGAACTCGGGCGCAAGATTCTCGACCACGTCACCGAGCAGGTCGAAGAAGTCGCCGATATCGAGACGCGTTCCGGCCTGGAAGGTCGTCAGATGGTGATGATTCTGGCGCCCAAGAATATGGCGAAGTAGGGGCAGGCGTCGAGGTCCGCGCCCGCGCGACCTCGAGGACCCACCCGCGGCTTCGAGCGTTCACCTGTCAGTCGTAGCGCTCGATCTCCCTGATTGTGTAGGCAGTGCCGGCGACCTCTACTGCGTCGCCGGCACTCTTACCTAGCAGGGCTGAGGCCAGCTCGGACTCGTAGGAGATGATGTCTTCTTCGGGCTTGCTCTCCCACGGTCCGAGGATGGTCATTACTCGTGCCGTGCCGCTATCTGCCTGCAGATGCACGCGAGTCCCGATGCGCACGTCCTGCAGATCCAATCCAGCCGGCTGGATTGGCTGAACTCTGGATAGGTCGGAGTTGAGCGCGGCCAGGCGGGAGGACAGGTACTCATGGCGCTGTCGTGCCGACTTGTACTCGAAGTTCTCTCGCAGGTCGCCCATGGCGCGGGCTTCTTCGATCGCCTTGCGATTGGCAGGGAGTTCGACGCTCTTGAGGTGATTGAACTCCTCGCGCTTGGCCTCGATCGAAGCCGGCAGGGCATAGAGCCCCATCTCTTCGTCCTTCCTTTGCAGCGCCGCGAATCGTAGGTGTAGGGCGTTGCGCAGTGCGTCGCGCTGGTAGTCCTCGAGCGCTGGTGCGCGCTCGATGGCACGGTCTGCCGCCTCTGCCTGTTCTTCGCTGAGGTGGGACAGCAGGCGCGGCACCGAGCCGCCGGACTCGACCAAGGGAACCAGGCGAGCGGCACGGAAGGACGCGAAGACTTCGTCCTGCATCGCGTGTAGCGTCTGCTGCAGCAGCTGCAGCGCATTGCGCTGGCGCAGCTGTTCGTCCTCGCCCGCGCGCTCGGCCAGCCACACGAAGGCACCCGGCTGGTTGCGGGGCTTGGCGAGCAGTTGGTCGACGAAGCGGTAGACGGTGTCGGGATCTTGCCGATAGAGCGCCTCGTAGAGGACGTTGAGCGCTCGCGGATCGTTTTCTTTGGTCAGTAGCTCGGCGAAGATGGCGGCCCAGTCGTCGCGCTTCTCGTGCACCATCGTGTAGGCGCGCTCGCGCAACAGGCGGTCCTGGATGCCGGCGCAGGTCGCCACGACGGTGTCGCCTTGCAACAGGTTCTCAGCACTCCAGGCAGCGTCCTCGGGTGCGCCGCCGCTACGCTCGAGGGCGAACCAGACTTCGAACGCCAAGCTCGGATCCTGCTGCGAGTTGGCGCCGAGACGCAGCAAGGCGCCGCGCATTTTCTCGCGCAGCTTGGGAGCCCGGTCGCCCTCGCGCCGAAGCAGGTCCAGCTGGCGTCGCGAATCGGAGCGCTGGAAGGTCTGCCAGGCAGCGTCTTCGGCGTCTTCACTGGAGGCTGCCCAGCTGTAGGTCTGGCGTCCCTTGCTGTGGGTGACCACCTGCGGATGCTTGCGCGCCGCTGTCCACCAGCTCGCCCATTTCGCGTCCGGCACGACGCCGGACACGTCGGCGCGGATGTCGCCGGCGCTCATCGGTTCACCGTTGCTTTCGAGCACCAGACGTAGCATTTCCGGCGGATCCTCGGTCGCCAGCTTGCGCATGCCCTCGGGGTCTTCTAGCTTGCGCCGCAGTACGTGCTCGGGTGGCAGTGGCTTGAGCAGCTTGGCCGCGGCACGGAAGCCGACCGCCAGGGCCTTGTGCTTCTCGAAGTCGATGCGGAAAGCCTCCAGGTCGAGGTTGACCTCGATTACTTTGCCGACACCCTTGCCCTGCATCCACACGACCAAGCCGATGTCGAAGTCGATCAGTGTTCGGATTCGCTCTACCTTGTCCCAGGTCTTCTTGGTGTCTTGTGGCGCTTTGTGCAGGCCGAGTTTCTCGGCGAGCCCGTCGAAGCTCGGTCGGTCTTCATAGATGCGCCGGAGGGTGGCGACGATCATGGGGTGCAGCTTCTCGGCCTTGGGATGTAGCAGGGGGCCGGCTTTGTGCAGCATCTCCAGGCGCTCGGGCCACATCTCCTGTTCGCGCAGCTGATCGTCGAGCAACTCCAGCAGCGAGCGTGCACGGCTGTCTTCTCCGTTGCCGACCAGGGCACGGGCGACGCCGATGAAATAGTCGAGGTGTTCCGGCTCGTCGCCGATGCGGTTCAGCCACTCGTCTTCGATGGCTTGAAAGTCGCCCTTCTCCAGATTCTTCTTCGTCGTGCGGTCGATACTCATGGGTCGTACGATAGCAAAGTCCGAGGCGCTCGGTGCATCCTGTGGCGATCGTCGTTGGTGCCGGGGCGACGCCATACTGGCAAGTGCAGCCACGGCTGGTACACTGACGACGAACTGTGATGGATGCCAAGCAGCAGCTACCGCAGCATCTGCGGGAGGCCGACGCCGAAACCTTACTGGCGCTGGTGCGTGCGCACCTGCCCGATCTCGACGCCCGGGATGCGCGCGCCGTCCTGCGCAATCCCTTCGCCGGCGTCGAGGTCATCGAGCTGCTGCTCGGTCGTCAGCGACTGACGGCGGCCTACGAGGTCCGACAAGCGCTTGTGCGTCATCCCGCGACGCCGCAGGCCGCGTCGCTGCGCTTGGCGCCGGGTCTGTTCTGGCGTGACCTGTTGGAGGTCAGCTTGGATTATCGGCTGGCCCCGGTGCTCCGTCGCACGGCGGAGCGCTATCTGGTGGAGCGCCTGCCGGCGTTGACGCTGGGTGAGAAGATCTCGCTCGCTCGCCGAGCTGGTACGCGAGTCTTGACGCAGCTGCGCGCCGAACCCAATTTGCGGGTGCTGACCGCTCTGCTCGAGAACCCGCGGTCGACCGAGGGGACGATTCTGCCCCTGGTCAGCCGTGCCGGCACACCGCCCGAAGTCCTGACGCGCATCGCCGAAGATCGTCGTTGGGGTGTGCGCTACTCGGTGCGACTGGCCTTGGCCCGCAACTCCAATACTCCCGCTTCCGTATCGTTGAAACTGCTGCGTGGCTTCAAGCGCGGTGACCTCCAAGGACTATCGAAGGATCTCCGCGTGGCGATGCCGGTCCGCCAACGGGCAAGAGAGTTGCTCCAAGGACGTCAGAAGGCTTCGCTTCGGGGGGACAGAGTGCTATAAATGCAGCTGAAGCGACGCGCCGACAATCAAACTAGATGAGCACCGCGAAACGCAACGAAGCCAAGACGCCTCCGTGGGGTGGTGATCCCGCCTCCAGCAGTCTGTCCTTTGGCACCTGGCTGCGCCAGCAGCGCGAGGTGAGAGAGATCGGTCTGCGCGAAATCGCCGACAGCACCAAGATCAGCTTGCGCTACTTGGAGGCCTTCGAGCAGGATCGCTACGACCTGCTGCCCGCCCGCGTCTTCTCGCGCGGTTTCCTGCGTCAGTATGCCGGCTACGTCGGCCTCGACCCGGAGGAAGTGGTCAACAACTTCATCTGGGCTCAGAAGGCTCTGGAGCCGGAAGGCGAAGAGGAACTTCCCGAGATGGCTCCCGACGAGTCTCGGGAATCGCCGCCGTGGCTGATGATCGTCGTGATCTTGTTGCTGCTCGCGGCGCTGGTCGTGGCGCTGATCTACTGGCGCTCGGGTGATGACGACGAAGCCGGTGCTCGCGAACCTTTTCTGCCGCCCACCTCCGGGGCTGTGAGTTCTCCGGCGCCTGCGGTCAGCACGCCGGCCGGTGTTCAGACCGGGACGCAGACGGTGGCCGGCCAGGACGGAGAGGGTGCGTCGACCGAAAGTCCTGGAGATGGCGCGTCGACAGACGGCACCGTAGACGCGGAGAGTGTCACCCTCGCCGACGTGACCGCGGCAGGTGGTGAAACCGAGGTGCCACCGGCGCAAACTGTGCGCCGCGCCGCCGAGGCTTCTACGGCTCCGCTGCGCGTTACCCTCGAATTCGAACAAGACTGCTGGGTCGAGATCTCGCTCGACAACGGCCGACGCCGGATCTCGCAGACCTACCAGGCGACCCAGGCCGAGTTGTTGGAAGCCCGGCGCGTCGTGCTGCTGCGCAAGTTGGGCAACGCCGGAGGCGTTCGTGTTCACGTCAATGGCTACCCGATGCCACTGGAAGCGGCTCCGGGGCAGGTGCTGAGCAACGTTCGGATCGACCTCGAAACCGTTCGGCGCCTGGAATCCAGTCTCTCGAATCCGGGAGCAGGGGCGTGATCCAGAGCCAGAATCCCCTAGTACAGCAGGTGCTCTCCGGGGCCAATCGGCAGTTGACGGTGATGGCCGCGCAAGGTCTGGTGCCGATTCCGCCGAACGAGCTGATTCCACTGCAAGTCATGCTGGCACAGGGGGGGGATCCTGAGGTCTCGCAAGCGGCGACTCAGGCCTTGCAAGACTTGGATCCTCGCTTGGCAGCTCAGTATCTGGGCAGCGAGGCCCCGCCGTCGGTACTGACCTACTTCGCGCTCGAGATCGAAGCCGCACCGGCGCTCGAGGCCATCCTGCGGCGTCGCGACATACCGAGACAGCTGCTAGTCGCGATCGCCCCCAACCTGACGGCAGAGCTGCAAGAGGTACTGCTTCTGCGGCAGGACGCGATCCGTGAGAAGCCAGCCATTCTCGATGCCTTGGAGCGCAACCCGCAGCTGAGCAGCTTTGCACGCCGCCGGATCGGTGAGTATCGTGAGCATCTCGTGCGCACCCCGGAAGCCTCTCCGGCAGTGCCCCAGCCGGCCGCC
This sequence comes from uncultured bacterium, assembly GCA_965368975.1. Taxonomy (GTDB): domain Bacteria; phylum Acidobacteriota; class Thermoanaerobaculia; order Multivoradales; family JAHZIX01; genus CBDUPA01. The sequence goes on from CBDUPA010000004.1 coordinate 268,705, forward strand.
GAAAGGGATGCCGAGGTTGACGAAGCCGCAAGCGTCGCCGAGGCTGCGGTTGCAGAAAGCTCTAAAGGAGAAGAGCCCGACATCAGCGATCCGGCGAACCTGACAGACGTCCAGATCCGTTCGCTGCCCTTGCCGTTGCGCATGAAGTTGAGCCGCGAGGCCAACACGCGCACGCTGCGCTCCATCCTGATTCGCGATACCAATTCGACGGTTGCTCTGTCGACCCTGGAGAATAATAATTTCTCGGAACCGGAGATTGAGGGCGTCGCCAGTAATCGCAACATGAAAGAAGATGTCCTGCAGGCCATATTGCGCAATCGTCAGTGGATGAGCAAGTACGCGATCATGGCTGCGGTCACCCGCAATCCGAAGGCGCCGATCAACCAGACGCTACGTCTGGTGCCGCGGCTGTCCATGCGCGATCTGAGAGATTTGCGCAAGGATCGCAATGCCGCTGATGCGGTGCGCAAGATGGCCGATCGTCTCTACAAGGCCAAGATGCGCTAGTCGCCTTCGTCCAGGTGGGTTGGCGGGGCGAGTGTGAGAAGTTCGGGGGCGAGCTGTTATCTGCTGTGGCTATGATGCGTTAGACTAGCCAAATGGACCTTCCTTCTACCCGAATCGAGAGATGAAAACGAGTTTTTACGACGTTCTCGGCGTGGCGCAGAATGCTACGACCGAGCAGATCCGGAGCCGCTTCCTGGAAATGGCGAGGCGTATGCACCCGGACCGATTCCCGGCGCAGGAGAAGGCGCAGGCAGAGACAGAGTTCCAAAAAGTCACGGAGGCCTTCAACGTCCTCACCGATCCCGACCGCCGGCGCGAGCACGATGTACTCCTGGCGCGTCCAGCGAGCACCGGTCCAGACCCGAAGCAGGCGGCACGCGTCTACATGCAACGCGGGGTCAAGGAATACAGGGATGGCAACTTTTCGGCTGCGGCCGAGAACTTCCTTCGAGCCACCAAGGAGTCACCGCAAGAAGCCAAGCCTTGGTACCATCTGGCCTTGGCTTGCAGCAAGCAGGAACAGTTCCTCGAGCGCGGTCTGCAGGCGGTTCGTAGAGCTTGTGAACTTGATCAGATGAATGTGACTTACTATAAGCTTGCTGGTGTGTTGTTCCAGCGCGCCGGGCAAGCCGAAGAAGCGACCCGATACTATAATGCAGCCTTGAAATGGGGCGATGACGATCCATCGATACGCGAGGCGCTGCAGCAGCTGAGTGGAGGCGCGCGCAAGGGTGGGCTGGCACGCCTGTTCGGAAGGGATACCTGATGCTGCGGATCAAGGCTTGCGGGCTGTCCGACGTAGGGATGGCGCGGAGCCACAATGAAGATTGCTTCGGCATCGATCCGGAGAACCTCCTGTTCGTCGTTGCCGACGGCATGGGCGGGCATAGCCATGGCGAAGTCGCTTCGCGCATTGCGGTGGATTCCGTGCAGGAGTTCATCGAACGGACCTCTCCGCGCAATCGCCGCCGCCGCTCCGCGGAAGGTCGCCGCCGGATGGCTACGGTGGACATGGAAACCACCCACTCTGAGCTGACCGAGGAAGACACCACTGACATCGATCTCGATGACGCCTATCCCGGTCAGACGCTCGAGAAGGCTATCCACAGCGCCCACGATCGCGTTCTCGGTGCCATTCGCGAGGATGGTTCCCTCTACGGCATGGGCACGACCTTGGTCGGTATCCTGGTTCGCCACGGTGTCGCCGCGATTGCCCACGTCGGTGATAGCCGCGCCTATCGCATCCGCGACGGCGAGATGCGGTTGATCACGCAGGACCACACCTGGGTCAACGAACAGGTCGTGGCTGGTTTCCTGTCCGAGGAACAGGCGCGGGTGCACCCACTCAAGAACGTCATCACGCGTGCCCTGGGTGGCGAGAGCGAAGTGCAGGTCGATGTCGATCAGGTCAATCTGGTTCCTGGTGACCTCTACATGCTGTGCTCTGACGGCTTGACGACCATGCTCACGGACAACGAGATTCACCAGCTGGTCGAGCAAGAGAACAGCCTCGAGGACGTGTGCCGTGCCTTGGTCCAGGAGGCCAACGATCGCGGCGGCGTCGACAACATCACGGTGCTGCTGTTCGAGGTCGAGGAACTGCTCGACGACGAAGTGACCCAGGAAGCCTGAGCTCCCCGGGTCGGCTTCCGCCCGCCGGTGAGACTAGCTCGGGTCGCCGAAGGTATACCCTTCGCGTGCTTTGACCTTCAACTCGTCGTTCACCGTCCGTACCTCGACCTTCTGGTAGCCCGCGTCCCCCTGCGGATGCTCGGAGCGATAGGTCAGCAGGTAGTAGCCGTTGGTGGTCTCGGAAACCCGGCGTAGCGGCTTGATGAAGTTGTTGAAGTTGAACAGGTAGTCGCCGCCGGTGTCGAGGGCGAGCACGTTCATGGCATCCTGCATCGTGTGATCGACGCCGGGTGGAGCCAGGTCGATGGCGTAGACAGCGACGTTGTTGTCGTTGAGGGCCTGCACCATCGGTGGATAGTAGCGAGTGTCCGGGCGGTACTGACCGAAGCTCGACACCTGGCCGAAGCCGAGGGTGAAGAGGAGTAGGTTCTTGCGTCCTTGGACGCTGCCCGAGGCCTCGGAAAGGATCTGCAGAGCTTCGTAGATGGTGGGTGTCGCGTCCCGCAGTTCACGGCCTTGGGGCAGGTTACGGGCTAGGGAGAGCGGGGCATCTTCGTCGATGCGCGATGGCCAGTTACTCGGGTCCTTGCCCTGCATGGCGCGATCGATGGCGGCGGTCAAGGCGGTGCGATCCTGGGTGAAGTCCTGGTGTAGCTTGAGCTTGTAGTTGTAGCTGACTACCGCCACATAGTCACCGGGGAGGAGTTCTTGTTCCACCCACTGCTTGCTCTTCTGGGCCGCGTTCATCTGCTGTGTGAGGATGCCGGGGGCTTCGCCGGCGCGGCTCCGCTGATCGTCGAAGAAGAGGATGAACAGGCGATCCTGGGGAACCTCGTTGAAGTTGATACCCTGGCAACGGAGTTCGTCGGCCGAGGACACGAGGGCGCGGTTGCTGTAGAAGGTGACGCTCTCGAGTTGCACAGGCTTGCCGTCTTCCTCGATCACGAAGTCCTCTTTGGTCAGACCCAGAATGACGTTGCCGTCCCTGTCGTTGACCAGGACGTCGAGCGCGACCTCGCTGACCTGTAACTGCTCGCCGAACCGAGATGTGGGTTCCTGGGCCGAGGCGAGGTGAGGCAGGGCAAAGACGGTCAACAGAGGAACGAGGAGGGGGATGAGGCTACGAGACATGGGATTCTCCTTTCCTACCGAAGTTCACAGACACCTGAAGTAGAAGCAAGGGGTATGCCAGAGGTCACAGGAGCCCGCGGCCGGGGGCCCTGGCCATGGAAGTGGTGCTGTGGCCGTGGCGTGCCCGTCCTGCGACGGCGACGCCAGTGTCCTCTTCGAGATGGGCCGCCATCCTCGCGGACGAGCGATCGAGCGTTAGGGGTAGGCGGCGTAGAAGCCGCCCCTGGCGGCGATGTCGAGCAAGGCCTGGCTGGGGAGGAAACGATCACCACAGGCGGTGCTCAGGCGTTCCATCTGACGCGCCAGTTCACCGCAGCCGAGCTGGTCGACCCAGCGGCACAGGCCGCCACGGAAGGCCGGGAAGCCGGCGCCCAGGATGAGGGCGAGATCGATGTCTGCAGCCTGTGACACGACGCCTTCCTGCAAGCAGCGCGCCGCCTCGTTGACCATGGGCATGACCATGCGGTCGACGAGCTGCTGGCGGTCGCTGCTCTCGCCGCGCTCGTCTCGATCTCCTCGGCCGCCGCCAGGCAGTCCCAAGAGGCTGTAGACCTCGGTGTCGATGCCGCAGCGCTGGCCATTCTCGTACCGGTAGAAGCCGAGTTGCGCCTTGGAGCCCAGGCGGCCGGCGTCGATCAGGGCTGCTTGCCAGTCCGCCCTGGGCATCGGCAGGCGAGAGCCGAAGGTGTCGGCCAGGATGGCGGCGACCTCGATGGCGATGTCGATGCCGATCTCGTCGAGCAGCGCGAACGGGCCGACCGGCATTCCCCAGTCGACCATGAGGGCGTCGAGTTCGTCCAGGGTGCGCCCCTCGGCCAGCAGCCACAGGGCTTCGAGCAGGTAGAAGGTCAGCAGGCGGTTGACCAGGAAGCCGGGGCTGTCCCGTACCAGGATCGGCGTCTTGCCCAACCCTTCAACGAAGGCCGAGACCGTAGCCAAGGTGGTTTCGTTGGTGTGGCTGCCGGCGATGACCTCGACCAGTGGCATGCGCGCGACCGGGTTGAAAAAGTGCAAGCCGACGACGCGCTCGGGGTGCAGCTGCTGTACCGCTAGGCCCTCGGCGAGGTGGTCGATCGACAGAGACGACGTGTTGCTGGCCAGCACGGTGGTCTCGGGCACGCGCTGGGCGAGCTGCGCCAGGACCTGCTGTTTCTCGTTCAGGCTCTCGACGATGGCCTCGACCACCAGTTGGGTGTGACGAAACCCACTCCAGTCCAGGCACGGCTGGATGCGACCGAGGATGGTGCGGCTCTGCTCGGCGCTCAGACGGCGCCGCTGCTGCTTGTTGTACAAGCGTTGGCCGGCACGCCGTAGTCCTCGAGCCAGCGCCCGTGGGTCCTGGTCGTGCAGGCGTACCGGGATGCCTCCCTTCTCGGCTGCCAGCAAGGCGATCGCCCCACCCATGACGCCGGCACCCACGACGCCAAGTCGCTCAACCGAGACACCGGTTGCCGCGGCGGGCTGCCCTTGCCTCGCTTCCGCCCGGCGCCGGCGCCGGGATACCTGGGTCAGCTGGTAGACGTGGATCTGGTTCTGCGTCACCGAGTCGGTCAGCAGTTCGGCGGCCGCGCGCACCTCGGCGTCGAAACCGGCGTCCGCACCCTTCTCGATTCCCACCTGCACGACTTCGATGGCGCGCAGGGGGGCGGCGTAGGAGCGGTGTGTCTTGCCCAGCGTCTTCTTGCGTGCCTGGTCGAAGACGATGCGGCGACTGAGCGGGTTCTTCTCCAGTAGCAGCTCGCGCAGCTGGTGCTCTTCGCGCACCGGACCTTCCCCGTGCTGCAGCCGGGTGCCGAAGTCGCGGGCGTGGTGCAGGAAGGAGGCGTCTGGCACTACGGCGTCTGCCAGGCCTAGCTGCAGTGCTTTGGTCGAGGTCAGGCCGCGACCCGTCAGGATGACATCGAGGGCGTCGCGGATGCCGATGCGGCGCGGTAGGCGCACGCAGCCGCCCCAGGCTGGCACCAGCCCCAGGCGCACCTCGGGTAGGCCGATCCGCAAGTCGTTGCTATCGCTCAGCAGGCGTGCGCTGCACGCCAGTGCCAGTTCCGTACCGCCGCCCATACAGGTACTACGAATGGCGGCCAGGGTCGGGAACGGTAGGTCTTCCCAGGCCTGGAACAGGCGCTGTCCGGCGCGGGCACCGGCGGCACCTTGCTCCGGCTCGGTGACAGCTCGCAACAGGGCAATATCGGTACCGTGGCAGAAGGAGCCGGGCTTGGCCGAGAGCAGGACCAAGCAGCGGATGTCGGTGCGCCCGGCCAGCTCGTCGAGCAACGCGTCGAACTGCTCGAGGGCTGGCCGGTCGAACAGGTTGACGCTGTGCCCTGGATGATCGAAGACCAGGGTGGCCAGGCCATCATCACCCGTGTGCAGCCGAAAGATGTTCACCGCGAGGCCGCGTCGAGCGTCAGCCGCCAGCGCGCTCGTAGAGGGCGTCGATCTGCTCGGCGAAGTTCTTGGCGACGATCCGCCGCTTGACCTTCATGGTCGGTGTCAGTTCGCCACTCTCGATCGTCCACTCCCCGGGCAGTAGATCCCACGCTTTCACCTGTTCGTAGCGCGCCAGCTGGTCGTTGACCGCCTCGACTTCGTGACGGAAGAGCTTCTGTACTTCACCGTGGGTGATGAGCTCTTGGTGCGACGTCGCCTGCACGCCCTGCTTGACAGCCCAGGGTTCGAGCGCTTCGAAGTCGGGCACGATGAGAGCGGAGAGGAACTTGCGCTTGTCGCCGATCACCATGACTTGGTTGATGAAGGTGCTGGCCTTGAGCGCGTTCTCAATCGGTGCCGGCGCCACGTTCTTGCCGTAGGCGTTGACGATGATTTCCTTCTTGCGGTCGGTGATGGTCAAGATGCCCTGTTCGTCGATCTCACCGATATCGCCGGTGTGGAACCACCCGTCGTCGTCGATCGCCTCGGCGGTGGCCTCGGGCAGGTTGTGGTAGCCCTGCATGATGTTCGGGCCCTTGGCCAAGATCTCGCCGTCCTCCGCGATGCGCAGCTCGACGCCCGGGATGGCGGCGCCGACGCTGCCGAGTTTCAGGCGGCCCTGGCGGTTGACGCTCAGCACCGGCGACGTCTCAGACAGGCCGTAGCCCTCGTAGATGCGCACGCCGGCGCCCCAGAAGAATTCGGCGACCTCGCGCGCCAGCGGGGCGCCGCCGGAAATGGCGAACTGGAAGCGGCCACCCAGGCGTTCGCGGATCTTACTGAACACGAGCTTGTCGGCCAGAGCGAGCTTGAAGCCGAGCAGCCCCGGAGGAGCGGTGCCACGCAGTCGGTACTCGAGCGCCTGACGGCCGACGCCGACCGCCCAGTGGAAGATCTTCTGGCGCAGCGCCGGCGCCTGCGCGATGTTCTCGTGGATGCGCGCCAGCACTTTCTCGTAGACGCGCGGCACGGAGACGAAGACGTGTGGCTTCACCTCCTGCAGGTTTTGAGCTACCGCGTTGACGGACTCGGCGTAGGCGATGACACAGCCCTTGAGGAAGTAGATGTAGTCGACCGTGCGCTCGAAGGAGTGCGACAGGGGCAGGAAGGACAGGCTGACGAAGTCGTCCTCGAACGCGATGACGTCCATCGAGTTGGTGACGTTGGAGGCGATGTTGGTGTGGCTGAGCCTGACGCCCTTCGGATTGCCGGTGGTACCACTGGTGTAGATGAAGGTCGCCAGGTCGTCGCCCGTGACGGCGCGCGCACGCGCCTCGAGGTCGGCCGCATCGTAGCCTTCACCAGCGGCCTGCAGTGCCGCCAGCGTTTGGATCTCGGCGTCGCCGCCCGTGTCGCCAATCAAGATCAGCTGCTCGACGTGCGGCATGTCGCCCTTCTCGGCGGCCAGACCGTGGTAGCGCTCGAGGTCCTGGGCAAAGACCAACTTGGCGCCGCTGTCGCGGGCGATGTAGGCGGCCTGGTCCGGTGTCAGGGTTGGGTAGATGGGGACCAGCACGGCGCCGATGCAGAGAGTGGCGAAGTCGATGGTCGGCCAGTGCGGACCGTTCTCCGCCATCAGGGCAACGCGGTCACCCTGCTCGATGCCGGCATCGAGCAAAGCCTTGCTCAGCCGCCGCACCCCGTCGGCGAACTCCTGGGTCGAGATCGACTGATAGGTGCCGTCGACCTTGTGCTGCAGCAGCACGGGGCGGTCGCGTTCGGCGACGACGAGGAACAGTTCGGCCAGAGTCTTGATCGGCATCACTCGAGGTCTCCCCTCATTCATTGCGGCCCGGTCTCTCTGCGCCGCTCCCTGAAACGGCTCTGGGCCGCTGCAGTCGGGGCACAACTTGGGATCGGGCGCGGGTGCAGGTCGGAGACTGATTGTACTGCAATCGGGGTGTTTGCCAACTCCTTCCACTCCGCTCAGGCGAGTGTCGGAATAGCTTGATGCATGGTTCGGCGGCGGGGGGCTTGACGAGGCTCGGGTGAAGGGGTATCCTCCCGGCTCTCACGAAGAAGGACTTTGACGATGTCCTTCAGCCACTCATCGGGGCGTAGCTCAGCCTGGCAGAGCGCACGGTTCGGGTCCGTGAGGTCGGAGGTTCGAATCCTCTCGCCCCGACCATCCTTCCTTCTCGACATACCCGCGGAAACAGTCTAGAGGCTCAGAGCCAGAGGGAGACCACCTGTTCCCTCTTTCTTCCGAGGCAGTTTCTGCCGAGGCAGCTGCATGTGGCTGCCTTCTTGATCCGAGGATCAGAGGAAATACAGCGTCTCGTCGACCTTCGGTGTCTTCCGTCGGTGCGCCAGCGCTCGCTTCTTCAGCTGGAACAGCTCACTCAGAGCGTCAGCATCGTCTTCTGGTGGCTCGCCCAATTCGGCTTCCAGCGCATCCGGGTCGTCGCCGCGTTCCAGGCGCTGCATCATGTCTTGCATGCGGTCGCTCAGCTGCAAGCCCGAGAGTTCGCTGAAGCGACGCAGGAAGTGCCCCATCTGCCGCGGATCTTCGGCAGTATCGCCGTCCTCTTCTTGCCCTTCCATCTCGTGCATCAGCTGCTCCATGGCGGCTTCCATGCGCGGATCTTCTAGCGCGTCGAGAGGATTCGGTGCACCAGCGTCATCCTTGCCGGCGTGCTCGAGCGTCGCGAAGCGCGAGGGTTTGCGCTCGAGTTCGGGGCGCTGACAGCGGGGGCAGCTCGGTCGCGTCTCGGTATCGACTCGGTTGGAGAAGAAGCTGTAGACGGTGTGGCAGTCGCGGCAGTAGAACTCGTAAATGGGCATCGGTGATCAGGGCGAGGCCGCCTGGACCTGGCCTTGCAGAAAGGCCTCCAACTTGCGGCAGAAGGCCACGGGCTCTTCGGCGTGTGGCAGGAGTGCGCTGCCCTCGAAGACTTCTAGGTCGGCCTGCGGTAGGTGCTTGAGCCAACGGTCGGCGCGGTGGACCGCCGGGCTGCCGGCATGCCGGCCCCAGGCCAGCCACACGGGTAGGTCGAAGTCTTCCAGGACGCCCTTCAGTGGCAATTGGAGTGCGCCGGTCAGATAGGCACCGAGCACTGCCTGCGAGCCAGGCTCGTGGCTGGAACGGTAGTGGTGCTCGACCAGCGCCGCGTCCACCCGGTCGGGGGCGCCATAGACTTCCTGGCGCAGGTACGTGCGCAGTTGATTACGGCTGGTGAACAGGTTGAGTGCCGCTGTGCCGAGTATTGGCACGCGCAGCAGGGCGTAGAGCAGCACGTCCTTGAAGTCGCGTCCTCTCCCCGATCCCGAGCGTCCCAGGCCCTTGTGCCCCGTGCCTCTGGCGTCGAGGCCGCGCGGGCACACCAGTCCAAGGGCACGCACCAGACGAGGTGCTTCGGCCGCTGCGTGCAGGGCATAGGCGGCGCTCAAGCCCGATGCGACGATGACGGTCGGCTCGGCCAGCACGTTGCGCACGAAGTCGAGCACCACATCTGCGTAGAAGGCTCCATCGAGACGTCCGCTGCTGTGTGGGTTCGCCTGCTGCTTCGCGGGGCGGCTCGACGGGCGTGGCGACCGGCCCCAGCCAGGCAGGTCGAGGGCGTAGACGCGGTGGTGGGCGGCCAGAATCTCGCTCGCCCGGCGCCACTCGTTGTTGTCGAAGCCGGGGCCGAACGAATGCAGCAGCAGCAAGGGTGGGCCTTCGCCGAGTTGTTGAAAGGTCAACTCACCGTGCGGTCCGGAGTAGCTGTGGGCTCGCCCCCAGGTGCTGGGTTCCAGGCGCCCGGCCTTGCGTTGCACCCAGGCATTGGCCAGCGCCGGCAGACCGACGGCGGCGGCTCCGATCAGCAAGCCGCGAGTCAAGCCCTTGCGTTGACGGCTGCGCTGGATCTGTTCCGGTGTTTGCGCCATGACTCCTGCAAGATTATCACGCGTCGGCGGCCGTTCCCGAGTTCTGCGTGGCGGGGCCTGTACAATGGAACCGCGGGCGGTCCACGATGCCGTCCCCTGGAGACAATCATGGCTGTAGTACCCATTGTCCGCCTCGGACACCCTCAGCTACGCACCCCCGCGGAGGCTCTGGAACCAGATCACCTGGCTACGCCCGAGGTGCAAGCGTTCATCGACGACATGATCGACACCATGCGCGAGGCCGGTGGTGTCGGCCTGGCGGCTCCGCAAGTGGCGCGGGGTTGGCAGATTTTCATCTATGAACTGCCCTCGGAGGATCCCGAGGTCGAGATTCCACTCACCGTGGTGGTCAACCCGATGGTCGAGTCGGCGGTGCGCGAGCTGGAAGAAGACTGGGAAGGCTGCCTGTCGATCCCGGATCTTCGCGGCTTGGTGCCGCGGCATGCCGAAGTGCGCGTGCGTGCACTGGATCGCCACGGCGAACCGCTCGACTACGTCGCCTATGACTTCGAGGCTCGCGTGATTCAGCACGAATTCGACCACCTCAACGGCGTCATTTTTCTCGACCGCATGCGGGACTTCCGCTCGCTCGCCTTCATGGACGAGTGGCGCGAGTTTCTGGCAGCCGAGGACAGCGATGCCCTCGACGAAGCGGTCGAGTAGAGGCGTCGAGCGAGGCCGGCGAGTCGAAGTTTGAGTCGCGAATACCGGATCCTCTGGGCGGGCCGTCACCAGCGCGACGCTTGGGAAACGCTGTGCGCCGACTACCGCAAGCGCTTGCGTCGCTGGGTGAGCGTCGAGGACCAGCCGGTCAAGGTGCGGGCCCGCGGCGATGATGCGTCGCGCCAGCGGGCCGAGGGCGCGGCACTGCTGGCGGCGACGCCGCAACCTGCTTGGGGTATTGCTCTCGACGCGCGCGGCGAGTCCATGAGTTCGGTCCAGTTGGCCCGCCACTTGCGTCGCCTGAAGCGGGAATGGCCCCACCCCCTGGTGTTCTATCTGGGGTCTGATCTGGGTCTCGATGAGGCGGTCTTGGAGGGCAGCCGGCAGGTCCTTTCTTTCGGTCCGATGACCTTGCGGCACGAGCTGGCGCGCCTCGTTCTGTACGAACAGTTGTACCGAGCGCTTTCCATCGACGCGGGAATCAAATACCATCGCGGCCAATCTTGATGCGCCCGCCCGCCCCCGCGTGACTCATCGGGCGCTCCACGAGACACCAGAAAGGAGCCTTCCATGGCCGACTTGCCCTATCCCCAGGCCAACAAGGAGCTGACCCAGGCCGAAGTCAGCAGCCTCTACCAGGTGCTGCAAGAGCGCCGGGCGAGCATCATGGACCAGTATCGCCAGGACGTTCGGGCCGGCCAAGATAGCCTCGAGGAAGGTACCGAGGATCTGGTAGACAAGGCGAACATGGCCTATAACCGCGAGCTTCTCTTTTCCCTTTCCGACAACGAGCGAGAGCAGTTGCAATTGGTCGACGATGCGTTGGACCGCCTGGAGAAAGGGGATTACGGGCTCTGCCAGCATTCCGACGAGCCGATCCCGACGCGCCGGCTGGAAGCCGTGCCGTGGGCGCGCTACCGGGCCGAGTTCCAGGAGTTGGCGGAAAAAGGCTTGCTGAAGGACGACTGAGCCGTCCTTCCGGCATAGCACCATCCCGTGGCCGACGCCGCAGCACCGCTGATCCGCACGCTCTCCAAGGAGAGCTTGCAGCCGGTGTACCTGGTACATGGCGACCTGGTACTGGCCCGGCCTGCGGCCCAACGTCTGGCAAACGCGGTCGCGCAGCTCGTCGCGGCAGACGCGGGGCAAGTCGAGGAGCATCGACGGCCGGCACGCCTCGGCTCCCTGCTCGCCGACCTGCGCACGTACTCGCTCTTCGGTGGTGCGAAGGTGCTGCTGGTGGTCGGCAGTGCCGCCTTGGCGGACAAAGCCGGTGCCGCGCTGCTGATCGATGAAGCGGCCGAGGTCTTGCCTCTGGCGGATGTGGACGGTGATCGCGAGCTGAACAGCCGGGAGCGCCTGGCGGCGTCACGCCTGGTGCAGGCACTGCACCTGTTCGACCTCGATCCGCAAGCCCACGACGCTCCTACCCTACTTGCCGAGCTGCCGGACTGGGCCCTGCAGGGGGCCAAGAGCGGTAAGGGCGGCAAGAAGAAGGGGCGCACCAAGAAGCAGATCGGTGCGCTGCGGGAAGATCTTGCCGCTTTGCTCGAAGCTGCACGCCGAGCCGACCTCACGGGCTTTGCCGAGGGCGAGGTCGCCGAACTGGCGGACATCGTGCGCCAGGGACTGCCCGAGGGCCATTGCCTGGTGCTGGCCGAAGCCACCGCCGCCAAGGACCACCCGGTGGTCCAGTTGCTGCGCGAGCGCAAGGCGGTGATTGAGGTCGGGGAAGTTGCGAGTGGCAAACAGGGCTGGAGCGGTCTCGATCCGATCGCCGAAGAGCTGGGTCGTGAGACGGGTGTCGCCATCGCCCGCGACGCGCTACAGGAGCTGGCGCGGCGTACCCTGCGCGAAACTGGGTGGGGCTCCAACAAGACCATCGAGGCCGACTCCACGGCCCGTCTCGCTGGTGAATACCGTAAGCTCGCCAGTCTGGTCCCCGGCGGGCGTATCGACCGTGCCTTGGTCGAGGCCAACGTGCTCGACCGCGGTCAAGAGGACAGCTGGGAGATCCTCGACGCCATCGGTGCTGGTCGCGCTCAGGATGCCGTCGTGCGCCTGCGCCGCATGCTGCACAGCGCTCAGGACCCGATGGCGGCCCGTCTATCCTTCTTCGCCCTGCTGTGCGGCTTCTGCCGCCACCTGACTGCTGTGCGCGGCATGATGCGCCTCAAGCGAGTGAGCGCCGGGGAGCGCAACTACAACCGCTTCAAGACCCAAGTCGCGCCGCAGCTGCAAGCCGCGCTTCCGGCCGGGGACAATCCGATCACTCGCTTGCACCCCTTCCGACTGCACAAGGCCTACTTGGCGGCCTGCCGCCTGCCCGAACCGCTGGTCGCCGAGTTGCCCTGGCAGGTGTTGCAGACCGAGTTGCTGCTCAAGGGTGAGAGCACCGATGCCGACGGTGCGCTAGCGTCCCTGGTGACACGCCTGGCGGCCTGATCGTTTCCAGGGCTGTGCGCCCAACCCAGATTCCCGAAGCTGCTCTGCGTTCCCATTGGGTTGACGCTGCAGCGCACGCCGTCCTACGACCATCCACGCTACGTGAGAGGAGTCCTGGTCCATGCCCACATCCCTTCCCAAAATCCGCAAAGCCGCTGTGCTCGGTTCTGGCGTCATGGGCTCCGGCATCGCCGCCCATCTGGCCAACGCCGGCATTTCAGTGCTGATGCTCGACATCCTGCCGCGCGATCTGGACCCCAATGTTCAGGATCCCAGTGTCGGGGACAAGAGGCAGCGCAACGCCATCGCGCTGGGTGCGCTCAAGGGCCTGGCCAAGTCCAAGCCGCCGCTACTCTACAGCCAGCGCGGTGCGCAGCTGATCGAGGCCGGCAACCTGGAAGACGACTTCGACCGTCTCGCCGAGTGTGACTGGATCGTCGAGGTAGTGGTCGAGCGGCTCGATATCAAGCAGGCGCTGTTCGAGCGGCTGGACAAGGTGCGCCGGGCGGACGCGATCGTCTCGTCCAACACGTCCGGGTTGTCGGTCGAAGCGATGAGTGCGGGGCGCTCCGAGGGTTTCCGCCAGCACTTCCTGGTCACCCACTTCTTCAACCCGGTGCGCTACATGCGCTTGCTCGAACTGGTGCCGGGCGAAGACACGCTGCCCGAGGTGCTCGACGCGATGGCCGACTTCGGCCGCTTCCGCCTCGGCAAGGGCATCGTCTACGGCAAGGATACGCCGAACTTCGTCGCCAACCGCCTGGGCATCTACGGCACCGCCGCGGCCTTCCGGACGATGATCGACCTCGACGTGCAGGCCGACGAACTCGACGCCATCGCCGGCCAGCCGATGGCGCGACCGAAGAGTGCCTTCCTGGACACCACCGACGTCGTTGGCCTCGACACCATGCTGCACGTCATGCGCACCTCGCGCGAGGCGGTGCAGGCGGCGGTCGACGTGGGCGAGCCCTTGGCGGGCGAAGAGATGTCTCTGTACGAGGTACCGACTTTCGTCCAGGCGATGGCCGATGCTGGAGCGCTGGGCCGAAAAAGCGGCGCCGGCTTCTACCGCCTGGACCGCTCCGGCGGCCAGAAGACCAAGTTGGTGCTCGACTGGAAGAGCGGTGACTACCGGCCGGTCGTGAAGCCCGACTGGCCGTCGCTGAAGGCGTCCAAGAAGCTGCACGACCCAGCCGAGCGCCTGAGAGCGACGGTGGAAGCGGAGGACCGAGGCGGCGAGATCGCCTGGCGGCTGCTGCGCGACACGCTGGTCTACAGCTCGTACCGCCTGGGTGAGATCGCCGACACGATCGCCGACATCGACCGCGGCATGCGCTGGGGCTACAGTTGGGACCTCGGTCCCTTCGAGGCCTGGGATGCGGTGGGCGTCGCGACCGCAGTCGAGCGCATGCGCGGTGAGGGCGTCGAACCGGCGGCCTGGGTCGTCGAGATGCTCGACGCCGGACATGCCAGCTTCTACCGCCAGAGTGAGAGTGGTGGCCGCGAGTATTACGACCCGCGCGACGGCGTCTACCACGCCGAGGCACGACCGGACACCTTCCTCGCGTTGTTGCAGTGCAAGCGCCACGACGGTGCCGTCGTCTGGCACAACGGCGGTGCCTCGCTCGTCGACCTGGGCGATGGCGTGGCGTGCCTCGAGTTCCACTCGCGCCACCAGCCGCGCCTCAACCCGATCGACGATGAGATCGTCGAAGGGCTGCTGCGGGCTCCGGCCATCGCTGACCAGGACTTCGATGCTCTGGTTCTGCACCACGAGGCCGAGAACTTCTGCGTCGGTGCCAACCTCTTCGCCGTCCTGCAACTGGCGCGCGAGGGAAAGTGGCAGGAGCTGGAGAAGGCGATCGCCACCTTCCAGCAGGCCACCGTCGGGCTACGGCGGGCACCAGTGCCGGTGGTCGTGGCGCCCTTCGGGCAGACTTTCGGTGGTGGTGCCGAGATCACGCTCGGTGGCGACCTGGTGTGCGCCCACGCGGAGACCTACATGGGCCTGGTCGAGATTGGCGTCGGCGTGGTGCCCGGTGGCGGCGGTCACCTCTTCCTGCTCGACCGCCTGCTCGACGAGCACACCGACCCGATCTCCGAGAACCTGCATCCGCTACGCCGTGCCTTCGAGCTGATCGCCAAGGCGACCGTCGCTGCTTCTGGCGTGGAAGCGCGCGAACTCGGTTTCCTGCGGCGCGGCGATCACGTCGAACTCAACCGCGACCGTCAACTCTGGACCGCCAAGCGCATGGCGCGCACCGCCGCCGACCTCGGCTACCGTCCACCGCTGCCGCGCACCTTCCAGCTGCCGGGCAAGAAGGGGGCCGCAACCCTGCGCATGATGCTGCACAACATGCGCATCACGGGCTGGATCAGCGAGTACGACGAACACATCGCCGGTCGCATCGCCGGCATCCTGTGCGGCGGCGACACCACCATCGCCCACCCGGTCAGCGAGCAGCAGATCCTCGACCTGGAACGCGAAGTCTTCCTTTCGCTGTGCGGCGAAGAGCGCACCCAGGCGCGCATGGAACACATGCTGAAGACCGGCAAGCCACTCCGTAATTAGTGCGAGCGGAACCAAGGAGAAACACCATGAGAGAAGCTGTCATCGTCTCCTGTGCCCGCACCGCGGTGGGCAAGGCCAAGAAGGGTAGTTTGAAGGACACCACTCCGGTGGCCATGGGAGCTGCCGTCCTCAAAGCGCTGCTCGAGCGCACACCCGGACTCGATCCCGCACGCGTCGACGACGTCAACCTCGGTTGCGCGACGCCGGAAGGTGAGCAGGGTATGAATCTGGCGCGGCTGGCCGCGCTCGACGCTGGCTTACCGGTCGATGTCGCGGCGACGACCAGCAATCGCTTCTGCTCGTCGGGCTCACAGACCATCGCCTGGGCTGCCGACAGCATCCGTAGTGGCAATGCTGATGTCGTCTTCGCCGGTGGCGTCGAGTCGATGTCGATGCTGCCGATGGGTGGTTACACCATGATTGCCGATCCGGACCTGATGGACGGTATGCCCGCTGCCTACGATGCCATGGGTGCGACTGCCGAGGCGGTGGCGCGGCGCTACGACGTTTCGCGTGAAGACCAGGACGCGTTCGCCCTGCGCTCGCACCAGCGTGCGGTGGCGGCGATCGAGAGCGGGTCCTTCCGCGACGAGATCGTGCCGCTGCCGGTGCGCACCCTCAACGGTGGGGGCTGGAAGGAGCACGTCTTCGACACGGACGAGGGACCACGCGGGGACACCTCACTGGAGGTGCTGGCCAAGCTGCGTCCGGCCTTCTCGCCGCGCGGCACGGTAACCGCGGGCAACGCGTCGCAGATGAGCGACGGTGCCGCTGCTGTCGCCATCATGGGGGATGATGTGGCGCGCGAGCTGAGGCTCGAACCGCTGGCCACGGTACGTCACTGGGCGGTGGCGGGCGTCGATCCGGAGGTCATGGGTATTGGCCCGATCAAGGCGGTGCCCAAGCTGCTGCAGCGTGCCGGCCTGAGCCTGGATGACATCGACCTGATCGAACTCAACGAGGCGTTCGCCAGCCAGTCGCTCGCCTGCATGCGCGAGTTGGGGCTCGATGCGGAGATGGTGAACGTCAACGGTGGCGCCATCTCGTGCGGCCATCCACTGGGCGCCACCGGGGCCATCCTGACCTGCAAGCTGCTCGGCGAACTACGCCGCCGCGACGCACGGCGCGGTATCGTCACCATGTGCGTCGGCGGCGGAATGGGTTTCGCCTATCTGCTGGAACGGCCTTAGGGCGGCGGCGGCCTTCACTCTGTCCGTAGCGCCGTCACGGGGTCGACCCGAGCGGCGCGGCGGGCCGGTACCAGGCAGGCGAGCGTTGCGACGGTGGTCAGCGTGATCGCGATCAGGGCGAAGATGCCCGGATCCCAGGGCTCGACCTGGTAGAGCAGGGCGGCGATCATCCGCGAGAGGCCGAGAGCCACGGGAATGCCCACGAGGAGGCCGAGAGCCAGTTGCTTCAGGCCCTGGGTGAGGACCATGCGCACCACGTCGGCGCCGCGTGCGCCGAGAGCCATGCGCACGCCCAGCTCCTGGGTCCGTCGACGCACCGAGAAGGCCATCACGCCATAGAGACCCACCGCGGCCAGCAGCAGTGCGGCGGCGCCGAAGGCCGTGAACAACGAGCCGAAGACGTTGTAGAACCAGCCGCTGGCCAGGATCGCTGCGGCCAGTGATCTGAGGCCGGATACAGGCATGGTGGCGTCGAGCTCGCTGACTTGCTGGCGTACCATGGATGCCAGCTCCGAAGGTGGTGGCCCGGCACTCCGCAGCAGGATCGTGAAGCGCAGGTCGGGATTCTGTACTGCTGGCATGTACATGCCTTCGGGGAAGTCCTTGGTTTCCAAGCCGCCCATCATCAGATCCGGCACGACTCCGACGATGGTGCGCCAGGGATACTCGCCGGTGCTAGTGCCGGTGCCGATGCGCAGGCGCTCACCGAGCGGACTGCGGTCTTCGAAGTGCTTGCGGACGAAGCTCTGGTTGACCACGACGACCGGTTGACTGTCCGCCGTGTCTGACGGTCGAAACACCCGGCCGGCGATGGGCTGTACACCGAGAACCTGGAAGAAATCGCCGGCGATGACGGCGCGGCGGGCAGTGGGGTGGTCGTGATCGTTGGCGTACGTCTTGCCCTCGAAGCCGAAGTAGTAGCGGCTGGTGCCCTGGGCGGGCGCGGCGGAGGTCAGAGCCGCCGCTGCGACGCCGGGTTGATGGCGCAGGCGTTCCAGCAGCTCCTCCTGCAGGCGGTTCCGGTCGGCGTCCTCGGCGTAGTCGCCGGCTTCCGGCGTCACGTCACCGATCAGCACCTCCTCGGTGTCGAAGACAAAATCGAGCTGCTGTAGCTGCACGACACTTTTGATCATCAGGCCGGCGGCTACCAGCAAGGCGCAAGAAAGGGCAATCTCGGCAATCACCAGGCCGCGGCTGAGTCTGCCCATACGCAGGCTCGATGAACCCCGGCCCTCGTCCTTGAGCGCAGCATTGGCGTCGGTACTTGCTGCTTGCAGTGCTGGCGCCAGGCCGGCGGCCAAGCAGGAGACGAGTGCCAATCCGAGGGCGAAGAGCAGCACTGTGGGGTCGAGGCGAATGTCGATCCAGAACGGCGGGTCGGTGTCGATGATCGCTCTGCTGAAGGCAGTGATGCCGATGTGCGCGATGAGCAGGCCGAGGGCGCCACCGGCGATCGCCAGCAGGAGCGTCTCGGTCAGCAATTGACCTACGACGCGTCCCTTCGAAGCGCCCAGCGCTGAGCGCAGGGCCACTTCCTTGGTGCGCGCGGCGGTGCGGCTGAGCAGCAGGTTGGCGACGTTGGCACAGGCGACCAACAAGACCAACATGACCGCACCGAGCATGACGTAGAGCAAGCGTGGCGTCTCGCCGCCGATGAACTCCTCGACGTAGCTCTTGACCACTACGCCGACGCCTTCGTTGGTATCCGGGTACTGCTGTGCCAGGCGGCTGGCGATGGCGTTCATCTCTGCGCGTGCCTGAGCCGTCGAGACCCCGTCGCGCAAGCGACCAACGACCTCCAGCGTGCGGCCCTCACCACGCTGCAGGTCACTCAGATCGATCTGTAGCGGCCGCCAAACCTCCTGGAAAATCGGGAACTTGAACTTGGGCGGCATGATGCCGATCACGGTGACGTCCTGGCCGCTGAGGCGTACCTTGCGGCCGACGATGCCGTCGTCGCCAGCGAAGCGGTTCTGCCACAGGTCGAAGCCGAGCAGTGCCACCGGCTCGGCGTCCAGTTCGGCATCTTCGGCCGTCAAGTCGCGTCCCAGCTGCGGCTGAATGCCGAGCATGCGAAAGGTCTCGACATCGACACTCGCACCGCTCAGGCGTTCGGGCAGGTCCTCGGGACCGCTGAGGTTGTAGGACTCCATGTCGAACCCGATCAGCTGTTCGAACGACGTCTGCTGCGCCTGCCAGTCGAGGTAGTCGTGCTGCGGGACTTCGATGCTGACCGCGTTCTGCGTCTCGTTGCTGCGCTCCAGGTGTAACAGCTCGTGCGCGTCCGGGAACGGCAGGCCGCGCAGCAGGGCGCCCTGGACGATGCTGAACATGATGGTCGGCAGGCCGATGCCCAGGCCGAGGGCGAGGATGGCCATGAGGGACAGGCCGGGCTGCTTGCGCAGCATGCGCAGGCCATAGCGGACGTCGGTGAGGTAGCTCATGAGGATTCATCTCCACGGGTCGTGATCAGATCTTCACTACCTAGGACGTCGCTCAGCTGTCAGATGTTCCACTTCCGGGGCAGAGTCATCATCAGACGGCGCAAGGGGGTTCCTCGCGGGAGTCCCTTAGAACTGGAAGCCGATCGAGGCCAACCAGCCCCGGAAGTCACCGCGCTGCAAGGGGCGGTTGGTCGCTTCGTTCTCTTCCCAGTTGAGCTTCAACACCCACTGGTGGCTGGGTCGGAAGCTGAGGCCGAACGTCGTGCGACGTTCTTCGTTGCGTTCGAAGCTACCGTCCAGGGGGCCCTCGACCTCGGCCTTGTCGAACTGGGCGACGAGGTCGAGGGAGGCGTCGGGGAAGAGCCGACCGAAGGAGCTGTCGCGGCGCCAGGCACCGGGGGTGACGTCCAGGACGACACGGCCGTAGTAGCCGTCCAGGACCGCCGGTGGTCCCACCAGCCGCTCGCCTTCGAGGTAGTTGTACTCGGCGGCGATTTCCAGGCGGGGGAACCGCACGACGATGTCTCCGGCCCAGCCGTCCAGGGATAGCCGCCCGGCGTCGTCATACTTGCCCGAGTAGCCGGACAGTCCCAGCTCGAGGCCGTTGCCACGATTCCAGGCGAACCGGCCCACGACCGCCTTGTTGTTGTTGTTGTCTTCGCCGAAGGACTGGCGACCGGCCCTCGAACCCATGGCGGTGATGCCGTCACCCAGTCCCGCTACTGTGTACAGCTGGTACTGGAAGCCCCACAGGTCGCCGAGGAACGTCTCGCCGGTCAGACCGATGCCGTTGTCGGTCCAGTCGGCCGGGGCCACGACGTGGGATACCAGCGGACGAGTGATGACGTCGCGGGCGGGGCTATAGTGGTTGAGGTTGTAGTTGCCGAACGGCACCAGCAGCACACCGGCACGCAGGTTGAAGAGCGGCGTGATCTCGTAGGCGGCGTACGCCTGCTCTAGCAGCACTTCGCCGCCGCGGCCGCCACCCACGGTGGCCGCCCGCTCGAATTCGATCTCGGCGAAGAAACCGAGCCGGGGATGCGGCCGGCCACTGAGCACCAGCTCGAAGGCTTCGGCGTCGAACGCAGAGTTCTGGGCCTGACCGTCGATGTAGTTCAACGTGCCATAGACCGTCACCTGCGTCCGTCGCTGTTCGGCGTCGGAGAAATAGCTGAGCGAGGCTTCGGCCGACTGGACCGAGGTCGCCAGCGCTTCCTGCTCGGATCGTAGCGCCTCGCCCTGTGCCTCCAGGTGCGCCAGTGTCTCCTGCATTGCCTGTTGCTGCTCCGGGACTGCGGTGGCCTCCGGCTGTGCTCGGACCAGTGTCTCGATCAGGGCGCGCAGCTCCTGGACATCCCGGCTCAGCTGATCGAGTCCGGCCTCTAGACGTTCGATGCGCTGCTCCGTGGTCGCGGTTTGTCGCGGAGCGGGCACATCCGGAGCTGCTACCTCCTGAGCTGGCAACTCCTGAGCGAGAAGCCCCGCCGTGCCACATAGCAGCGCGAGGAGCACAGCCGGGATCGCGCCCGTCGTACGGGGTTTCCAGGTTCTCTGTGTTGCTGATCGTTGAGGTCTCACAGGCGCACCTCCACCTGGACCGCGTTGCTCTCGCGGCCGCTGTCGTCTCGAACGGTGACCGTGTAGAGCCCGAGCGGCGCTTCCTTGCCGACGAACAGTGTTCCCGTGAGGCTGCCGTCTGGGCGCAGGCGGACGCCGCGCAGGCTGAGAAAGCGTGTCTCCCGGTGACCGCGGCGAAAGACCGCGCTGGGGCTGGCTTCATTGGGGTTGGCGTCGAAGCCGGTCGCCGACAGCACCACTGCGGTGCTCTGTCCCCGGCGTACAGCGGCGGGGGTCACTTGGAGCAGGGTCAGGGCGGGTCTTGGTTCGGCGGTCTCAGCCGGCGCCAGTACTGCTGGGGACTGTACTGCTGGGGGCTGTACTGTTGGGGACTGTGAAGTAGAGGACGGTGACGCAGATGACGGGGATGCCGGCGGCTGTGATGCTGTCCGCGGCGCTTGCTCGAGTGCAGGCGCGGCGTCGACATCGCCCGAGGGCTGGGTCCCGGGCCCCGATGTGGAGTCCGCCAGCGCAGTCGGTGGCGGCGCAGCAGCGGTAGCCGGCTCGACCTCCCCCTGCTGCCGGGTTGCCTCGTCTGTGGCTGGTTCCGGCTGCGCGATGGCCGAGATCGGTGGCTGTGTCTCGGTGCGGGTGGGGAGATTCGGTTCTGGTGAGGGCGGTTCTTGCCTGGGCGGTTCTTGCCTGGGGGGGCGCTCAGTAGAGGCGCCTCCGGAAGGTTCACGCGTGCTGGCTTCCGCGGTCTGGCTTTGGATTTGGGGCTGTTCGCCGGCATCGGCGAGTTGGCTGTCGGTATCGCTGCTGTTCGTGTTGTTGACTGGCGTGGTCCTGACTGGCGTGCTGTTGACTGGCGTGCTGCTGACTGGCGTGGTCCTGACTGGCGTGTCTCGGATGGGGTCGCCGAGATCAGCTTCCTCCTCTACGGTCGGATGCGGCTCGGTGTGGGAGCCACTCCAGCCCCAGTAGCCGACACCCAGCACCGTCAGCAGCAGCACCAGTGCGGCAAGAATCCCGGGCAGGCGTGTCCGCTTCGGCGGTGGAGCCAAGATCGTTGCGGGGGCAGGTTCCGCTTCGAGCGTTTCCTCAGGCACGTTCAGGACGCGCGTGGGCGTTGCCGTCAAACTCGGATCGGAGCCGATCGTCACCGTCTCGAGCGCCTGCATCAGCTCCTGCAAGTTCGTGGGGCGCAGATTCGGGTCCTTGTACAGGCAGGCGTCGATCGCCTGGCACAGCGCCTCGGGCAAGTCCGGGCACAGGGCCTGGAGCGGTTCCGGTTGCACGGTCAGGACGCGGTGGAGGCAGCTGTGCATCGAGTCGGCGGAGAAGGGATTGTGGCCGCTGAGGGTCCAGTACGCCACCAGTCCGACCGCGTAGCAGTCCGCCTGCGGTGAGTACGCGCACTCTTGCAGCACCTCGGGTGCAATGAACTCCGGTGTCCCCAGAATCATGCCCGTGGCCGTCAGTTTCGAACTCTCTAGCCGCGCGATGCCGAAGTCCATCAGCTTGCAGCTGCCGTCAGGCAGGATCTGCAGGTTCGAAGGCTTGATATCGCGGTGCAAGACGCCGCGAGCATGCGCGTGTTCGACGGCATGGCACAGGCCCAGCAGGACACTCAGCTTCTGCCTCGGCGTCCGCTCCGCGCGCAGCCACTCGTCCAGCCGCTCGCCTTCCAGGTATTCCATCGCCAGGTACGGCTGCTCCTCGAAGGAGCCGTACTCGTACACCTGCACGATGTTGGGGTGCGACAGTCGGCCGGCGGCCATGGCTTCATTGTGGAAGCGGGCGCGCGTCTCGTCGTCGCCAGCCGTGGTCATCACTTTGATGGCGACACGGCGACCGATGTGTGGGTCTTCGCCCAGGTAGACACGGCCCATGGCCCCCTGGCCCAGGAACTCCACTACCTGAAACTTTCCGATAGACGCCGGTAATGCTGTTCCGTTCATCTTTGGGCAAGTCCAACCCTATATCGATAGCGTTCTCGGCACAGTAGCAGGGGGGGCCGGAAGCTGTCTACTTCGTGCACGAGGATTTGCGTGTCGGTGGATCTCGGCTCTGCTATCCTGGATGTGGATGCATGTGCTCTTTTCGACAAGCCGGTCTTCTTGAACGTGTCGGACTCCGGACAGCAAAGGAGGTACGACATGAACGTCCACACTCTGCGTCGCATCCTGAGTCTCGCCGTGCTCGCCTTGCTGGCGACACCGGCACTGCTGGCACAGCCTTGGGGAGCCTGGATCATTCTCGATCCCAGCAACCCTGGCTACATCGAAGTGCCGCATCACGCACAGCTGCACCCCAACAGCCAGTTCACGCTCGAGGCCTGGGTTGCCGTGGCCAACCAGAGCGGTTGCTTCAGCTTCGTGGGCAAGAACTGGCGCACTACTTGGTGGGTCGGCATGTGCAACAACAGGCTGCGCTCGTTCCTCAAAGGAGAAACGACGGTGCGCGATGCTGGTGACCTGGACAACCAGTGGAATCACATCGCGGTGACCTACGACGGCGCTCACCGGCGCCACTACATCAATGGCGAGCTGGTCGGTATCTGGGCCGAGAGTGGTTCCTTGCCGGGTGGTTTCGCGCCGTTGCGCATCGGCAGTGACGTCGAGTGGCCGTTCACTCCGAAAGGGGTTCTCGACGAGGTTCGCTTGTGGAACGTCGCGCGCAGCACGCAGGAGATCCGGGACGCGCTCAACGAGCGCATGACCACGCCGATGCCTGGTCTGGTCGCCGTCTGGGCGATGAACGGAGCCCAGGACGAGGTCGGGATCCACGACGGCATTCTGCAGGGCACGACGCCCTTCCTCACCTTCCCGGTGGCCCCAGGCTGTGTCGGTAACTCGACCAACCTGTGCCTCTATGGTCGCTTCAACGTTCGCGTCGAGTTCCGGCGTCCCAACGGCGTCGAGGGTATCGGTACGGTTGTGCCCTTCTTCTCGCCGCGTTCCGGTTTGTTCTGGTTCTTCAACCCGGACAACTGGGAGATGCTGGTCAAGATGGTCAACGGCTGCGGCAACAACGGTCGCTGGTGGGTCTTCTTCGCCGCCACCACGAACGTCTTCTACCGGCTAGAGGTTCTGGACGTTCCGCACGGCGTGCAGAAGATCTACTTCAACTATCAGGGGGTGCCGTCACCCGCAGTGACGGACACTCAGGCCTTCGCGACCTGCCCGTAGGCTGCTCGTGCTCGTAAGTACCGCTTGCCAGTGCGCCCCTCGCCTCGAGAGAATCGCAGCATCGTGTTCGGGCCGGCGTCTCCGTGTCGGCTGATCAGTGTAGGCTGACTTCATCATGAGCCAAGCTGCCACCAAGACGCCGTCTCGCCGCGACACAGACCATCTCTTCCACGCCGTCCTCGACGCCTGCGCCCGTGCTGGCGACATCGAGCGGCGTCACTTTCGCTCCGCTAGCCTGCAGGTCGATCGCAAAGCCGACGACTCACCGGTCACCCAGGCCGACCGCCAAGCTGAAGCCGCCATCCGTGAGGTGCTCGCCGCGGCGACGCCGGAACTTGGACTGCTCGGCGAGGAATTTGGCCAGGAAGGTGACGTGCGCGACTGCTGGATCATCGATCCGCTCGACGGTACGAAGAATTTCGTTGCTGGCTTGCCCTATTTTGCGGTGCTGATCGGCCTGCGATTGGATGGCGACCTGGTGCTCGGTGCCGTCCATGCTCCCGCGCTCGGGGAGCAAGGCGAGACCTGGTGGGCGATCCGTGGTCAGGGTGCCTGGGCCGGTGCCGGCACGGACGTCGAGAGCGTCCGCGAGCGCAGGTTACAGGTCAGCTCGACGTCCAGTCTGGAGCAGGCCTTCGTCAGCTTCGGTGGTCTCAAGTGGTTCCGTAAGCGCGGGCTCTGGGACAACGCCACTGAGCTGATCGATCAGACGTATCGGTCGCGGGGCTTCGGCGATTGGTGGGGCCACATGCTGGTCGCCGAAGGTTGCTGCGACGCCATGGTCGAGGCCGAAGTGGCTCTGCACGACATCGCCGCCGTCAAGGTGGTGGTCGAAGAGGCCGGTGGTGGATTCCGCGCGCGCGGCGGAGCTGCACTGGAGGCTGGGTTCTGTACCGGTGTCGTGAGTAGCACGGCGGCGCTGCTCGATCCGGTGTGCCGCGTCATGGGCTACTAGAACGCTGGTTGACCCCTTTCCACCTCCCGGCTACACTGGTTTCGCCGGAATCCGCCCGGTATTTCAGGACCTGAATTCACGTTCTCGAACCTCCCTGGAACCGCCGTCCAGGACGACACTCGCAGCACCAAGCGCCAGGCCGGTACGCCTGTCCCACCAGCTCGACCTCCCTGAGATCGGGCTCACCGATCGGACTGCGTGTACAAGGAACCCCAAGCCATGAGTACCCCCATCCAATGAGCACCTTGAGCCAGGAGCGGCGCGACGCCAATTTCGCGTCCATCCAAGAAGCCATCGAGGAGTATCGCCAGGGCAAGATGGTGATCATCGTCGATGACGAGGATCGCGAGAACGAAGGTGATCTGGCGATCGCGGCCGAGAAGGTGACGCCGGAAGCGATCAACTTCATGGCCAAGCACGGGCGCGGCTTGATCTGCCTGTCGATGACCGAGGATCGCTGCGACGAGCTCGATCTGCCATTGATGGTGAAGCAGAACACCTCGACCTACGAAACGGCCTTCACCGTCTCGATCGAAGCGCGTGGCAAGGTCTCTACCGGCATCTCGGCCGCTGATCGCGCGGCGACGGTGCTGACCGCGATCAATCCTCAGACCGAGCCGACCGACCTGCTGCGCCCCGGCCACATGTTCCCGTTGCGCGCGCGTACCGGCGGTGTCCTCAAGCGAGCGGGGCAGACCGAGGCGTCTGTCGATATGGCGATACTGGCAGGGCTGCATCCGTCAGGCGTGATCTGCGAGATCATGAACGACGACGGCACCATGGCACGGGTTCCCGAGCTGATGAAGTTCGCCGAAGAGCACGGCTTGAAGGTGATCACCGTGCGCGATCTGATCGCCTACCGTCTGCACAACGAGACGCTGGTTCGTCAGGTAGCTGCTCCGAGGATGCCTACCATCTACGGCGACTTCCGAATTCACGCCTACCGTGCCGAGGTCACCGGTGAAGAGCACGTGGCCATGGTGATGGGGGAGATCAAGCCCGACGAGCCAACGCTTGTACGCGTTCACAGCCAGTGTCTGACGGGCGACATGTTCGGTTCCGAGCGCTGCGACTGCGGCGTGCAGCTGCGTCTGGCGTTGGAGCGCATCGCGGAGGAAGGGCGAGGTGTGCTGCTGTACCTGCTGCAGGAAGGTCGCGGCATCGGCTTGGTCAACAAGCTGCGTGCCTACGAGCTGCAGGATCAAGGGCACGATACCGTCGAGGCCAATGAGCGCCTCGGTTTCCGTCCGGATCAGCGCAACTACGGCATCGGTGCCCAGATTCTGCGTGACCTGGGGGTCTGCAAGATGCGCTTGATGACCAACAACCCGAGCAAGTATGTCGGTGTCGATGGGTACGGTCTCGAGATCGTCGAGCGGGTGCCACTGGAGGTACCGCCAACCGACAACAGCCGCGACTACCTGCGCACCAAGCGCGACAAGCTGGGCCATCTCCTGAAACTGGTATGAGGCACCTGGGACTCCTGACTTTTTTCCTCGGCGTCCTCGCGGCAATGCTCTCGACGGCCGGCCTGCCAGCACAAGAGCGACCAGCACAAGAACTCGCTGAGGGCATTACCGCACTCCAACGCGGCGATGCCGCCTGGGAGCGCCGTGCCGAAGGTCTGGCAGACGGTTACGCTGCCGCGGCTGCGATCACCGAGGCCATCGAGGCCTACGAGGAAGCCGTTGCAGGCGCGCCCAGCGATCTCGAAGCGCACTGGAAGCTGATGCGCGCCATCTACTTCAAAGGCGAGTTCGTGGTCCGGGGCAAGGACGAGAAGCAGAAGATCTTCGCCCGCGCCGTCGAGGTGTTCCAGGCCGCAGTGGTGCTGGTCGAAGCGCAGGCCGCAGAGGACGACCTGGAGGAAGCCAGGCCGGTAGACCTGGCCAAGGCGCTACGCGGCGTCGACCACGGACTCGAGGTCTTCTTCTGGGGGGCTGTCAACTGGGGGTTGTGGGGGGACAATTTCGGCGCTCTGGCAGCGGTGCGCCAAGGCGTCGCGGGACGCCTTCGTGACTACTCTCAGGCGGTCGTCGAACTAGATCCGAGCTATGACGACGCCGGTCCGTTGCGCTTGTTGGGACGGCTCCACGCGCTGGCACCCAAGGTGCCGTTCTTCACCGGTTGGATCGATCGCGATCAGGCCATCGAGCACCTGGAAGAGGCGATGCGCTTGGTGCCGGAGCACCCGTACAACCGGTTGTTCCTAGCTGAGGCGTTGCTGGAGTTTCGGCCTAGGCGCAAGCAGGAAGGCCTGGGCATGCTGCGGGCCTTGATCGCCGCGCCGGTGCCGTCAGGGCGCGAGGTGGAGAAGGCGCGGGCGGAGGAGCTGGCGCGGCAGTTGCTGCAAGCGCACGGCAGCTAGTTGGCCGGCTTCCGCGCTGGTGGGCTCCAGGCTAGAGAGCCTCGGCCACCGGCAACGCCGGATCGAGCAACCAAATGCCCAGCAACATCACCGGCGCTCCGTAGAGCAGGGCGTCCAGGCGGTCGTAGAAGCCGCCGTGTCCCGGTAGCAAGGTGCCCGAGTCCTTGACCCGCGCGCCGCGCTTGAACATCGACTCGACCAGGTCACCCAGCTGCCCGGCGATGGCCGTGACCGAGGCGATGATCAACAGCTTCGGTTCGAGCGTGTCGAGGTGCCAGAAGCTCCACATCACCGTCACGATCCAGCCGGTCACCAGGTGGGCGGCGGCGCCTTCCCAGCTCTTGTTGGGGCTGGTGACGGGGGCCATCTTGTGTTTGCCGAAGCGGCGACCGACGTAGAACGCGGCGGCGTCGCCCAGCCAGACGATGGCGAGCAGCAGGATGACGATCATGGGCCCCAGCTCGCGCAGTTGCACGACGCTCGCAACCGGCAGCGCGAAGTAGACCGCGCCGAAGCTCAGGGCACCCACCAGACTCAGGGATTCGCTCATCTCGGCTTGCCGGAAGAGCGCTGCGAAGGCGGTGACCATGGAGAGCACCAGGAGGCCCGCGAACACACCCTCGTGCAATTCGAGGGGCGTCAGCTCCGGCAGCGGCATGCACAGCGGGTAGGCGAGTAGCGGAATGAGAACCGGTACGAACCACACCGGAACCTTTGGACTCCAGTGCCGGGCGATGCGGCCGTACTCGACGGCGGCAGCCGCCATGGCCAGCGCGATCAGGGCAAAGAAGGCGGATCTGGGGAGCCAGAAGATTCCGGCGACGACCAGGATGCTGCCAAAGATGCCAGTCAGCAGGCGCGCCATGACTCAGTTCAGCCGTGCAAGGCCGGCTGGAAAAGCAGGCGTGGGTGAGGTTCGCGTCAGTTGGTTCATACGGAGCTGCCGGAGGGTATCACACCGTCGCACTCCTCTTGAGTGGGGCCCCAGGCATCGGGGTCGTAGACCTCGAGCGGCGTGCAGGATGCTGGATAGCTGACTTCGTAGAGCACCAGGCCGTGAGCCGGTGCGTTCGGTCCGGCCTCCCGACGCGGCCGACCCGTGAGGAGCTGGGCGAAGGCCTCGGGCGTGCGCTCGCCGCTCGCCACTTGCAGTAGCGTGCCGACGAGGCCGCGCACCATGCCTCGCAGGAAGCCTTGACCCCGGATGCGCAGTTCCAGCAGTGCCGGATCGTCGCTGTCCTGGTGCCACTCGGCGCTGTCGAGCCGGCGCACAGGGCAGTCGTGATTGCCGCCGATGCGCGCGAAGGCGGTGAAGTCGTGACGGCCGGGGAGGATGGCGCTGACGCGGCGGAGCACGTCGAGGTCGAGATCGCGGCCGGCGGTGAAGCCGGTGGCGGAGACAGTCGTGAAGGCCTCGAGCGGCGAGAGGAGGCGGCGCTGGGCCAGACGGTAGCGGTATTCCTTGGAGATGGCGGAGCGCTGAGCGTGGAAGTCGCTGGGCATGCGGGCGGCGGCGAGGACGCGGATGTCGGCGGGGAGATGGTGGTCGAGACCGTGGACCAGGGCTGGCAGCGGCAGCGGTGGCGTCGCGTCCGGCAAGCGGAAGTGGACGACCTGGGCGCGTGCGTGGACGCCGGCGTCAGTGCGGCCGGAGCCGATGGTGCGCGGG
This sequence comes from uncultured bacterium, assembly GCA_965368975.1. Taxonomy (GTDB): domain Bacteria; phylum Acidobacteriota; class Thermoanaerobaculia; order Multivoradales; family JAHZIX01; genus CBDUPA01. The sequence continues at coordinate 297,329 of CBDUPA010000004.1, forward strand.
CGGGCGTCGATGCCGTGTGTCGCGAGCTGTGTCAGCAGTGCTTGCTCCAGCACCTGCTGCACGCTCAGCGCGTTGTTCTGAAACTGCCAGCCGGCGTAGGCGGTGCCGAGGTAGGAGACGGTGAGGCGGTAGGTCATGAGTTTTTTCCCGGGTATGAGCGCCCCGCCTCGGCTGCGCGCCAGGTGGGAAAGCGCAGCAAGAGCACCGCGAACGGGAGCCAGATCGCCAGGTAGATCCAGGGCCACAGCTCGATGCCGGCGTTCTGCAGCACGGGTAGCTGAGGCAGGTAGGACAACGGTAGCAAGAAAGACAGCGCGAGCCAGGCCTGCTGGCGGCACAGCGCCGCCCACGGGAGCACCCACAGCAGGTACCAGGGGTAGACGGTGGCCGAGCACAGCAGCAGGCCGCCGAAAAGCCAGCCGGTGGCGGCTACGGGATCGTCGAACCAAGGAGGCTTGCGCCGCAACGGCCAGGGGGTCAGGGTGCGCAGCAACAACAGGCCCATGACCCCGGCGAGCAGCAACTTGGCGAGCAGTTGCGGATAGTTGAAGGGGTAGAGGCGATTCCAGGCGTTGTGGTGGCCGGTGAGCTGTTTCATGCCGTCGAGCGTTGCCTCGACAGCAGCCGGTATGTGTAGGGCGTCGAGCAAGCGCCACAGGGGCTCGAACAGTGGACCGTTGAATTCCCAGGAGACGCCGTAGATCAGCAAGCCGGGGGGCACGCCGCCGACGCTGAGAAGCAACGGCAGCAGGCCGGCGGTGAGCGCCAGCACGGCGGCGGCCAGGAACCACCGTGACCGCCCGCTCTGCCGGCTCCACATCGGAATCAGCGGTGCCGGAGCCAGCTTGGCGAGCACGCCGGCTGCCGCCGCGATACCGGCGAGCCCCACGAGTCGCACTCTGCGGCCGAGGCGCGCGTCCCGACTCGCTTGCAGCAGAGCCACGGTGGCAGCGACCGCGAAGACGCCGAGCGCGTCGACGTGGCCCATACCGGAGACTTCCAAACTGACGAGGGGGTTCCACGCGTACCACCGGATACGGTTCAGCGGCAAGCCACGTCGCCGTGCGATGTACACTAAGAGCATGCAGGTGCCGAGGTCGCACAGCGTCAACAGCACCCTGAGCACCCACAGCTCTGCCTCGGAATCCGCACGACCTGCAGTGGAGAATCCCTCCGCGGAGGCCGCAACGGTGAACATGGCCATGGCCAGCGGTGGGTAGACTGTCGGGACGTGCTGGTGGTGCAGGCGCTGCCACAAGGCGTCCAGTGATGGATCCTGCCGCAGCGGCGCCAGAGCCGGATCTTCCGGCGCCAGCAGGTACGGGTTGTAGCCCTCGACCACCAACCGTCCGTCCCACAAGTAGCGCAGAATGTCGTTGGAGAGCAGCGTCGGGTCCAGGCTCAGGGCCAGCAGACGCAGCACTGCCGCGACGCCGAGCAAGAGGAAGAGCCGCGAACGCAATGCAGTGGATGATGCCCGAGGCGAATCTGGAACTGGGGGCTGTGGTGCTGGCACTGTATTACTTGGTGCTCGGCGTGCTGTCGCTCTACGGCGTGCACCGGTCCTACCTGGTGTGGCTGTATCTGCGGCATCGGCACCGCCGGGTCGAGCTGCCACCGCAGCCCGCCGAGTGGCCGAAAGTGACGGTGCAGCTGCCACTTTACAACGAGATGTACGTCGCAGAGCGCCTGATCGATGCCGTCTGTGCGCTGCAATATCCGACAGACCGGTTGCAGATCCAGGTGCTCGACGATTCGACCGACGAGACCCGTGACATCGTCGCGGCATGCGTCGCCCGGCATCGGCAGTGTGGCGTCGACATCGAGCATCTGCACCGTCGGGATCGCGAGGGCTACAAAGCGGGAGCGCTGGAGGCTGGCCTGGACACAGCCAGCGGTGAGCTGATCGCGGTGTTCGACGCCGACTTCGTGCCGACGTCCGACTTCCTGCAAGTCACGGTGCCGTACTTCCAGGACGCCGAGATCGGTATGGTACAGGCACGCTGGGAGCACCTGAATCGGGAATCGGGTCTGCTGACCCGCGTTCAGGCGATCTTTCTCGACGGCCACTTCCTCATCGAGCACACGGCGCGCAATCGTGAGGGTTGTTTCTTCAACTTCAACGGTACCGCTGGGATCTGGCGTCGCCGAGCGATCGAAGAGGCCGGCGGCTGGCAGCATGACACGCTGACCGAAGACCTCGACTTGAGCTACCGCGCGCAGCTGGCGGGCTGGCGCTTCCTGTACTTGCCAGATCTTGCGGTGCCGTCGGAGCTTCCCGCGGACATCCGGGGCTTCAAGAGTCAGCAGCACCGCTGGGCCAAAGGCTCGGTGCAGACCGGTCGCAAGTTGGTCTGGCGGGTGCTGCGTGCGTCGCTGCCTTGGCGCGTCAAATCCGAGGCGTTGGTGCACCTGACCAACAACGGTGCTTATCTGCTGATGTTGTTGCTGTCTTTGTTGGTGTTTCCGGCCATGTACCTGCGCCGGGGACAGTCGCTGGACGTGCTGCTGTGGATCGATCTGCCACTCTTCGTCGCCGCGACGGGTTCGGTTCTTCTCTTCTACATGGTCAGCCAGATGGCGCGCGGAGACGGCTGGGCTCGGCGACTGTGGCAGCTGCCGTCGCTGATGGGAATCGGGATCGGCCTGTCCGTGAACAACTCGCGAGCCGTGGTCGGCGGCTTGTTCCAGCGCGGCGGAGTGTTCCATCGCACGCCCAAGTATCGCTTGCAGGACGGTAGCAGCGGCGCTGCATCGGGAGTTGTGCCCAAGGCGCCGGTGCAGTACCGAGCTCGGCGCAACGTGTCGGAGTGGGTCGAAGGGTTGCTCGCGCTCTATCTCACCGCCTGCTGCGTCGCGGCTATCTACTATCAGATGTGGTTCTCGTTGCCGTTCCTCTTTCTCTTCTGGCAGGGCTACTGCTACATGTTCGCGCTCTCTCTGCGAGGTGCGAGGCCGGTGTTGCCCGCCCGAGTACCAGCTTAGTCCCCGCCAGTCCGCTTACAAGAAAGCCAGCCGTGCACAAGAAAGCCGCCCGAGACCAGGTGGGCGGCGATGAGGAGAGGAGAATCGACCTTCGGAGGGCGTCGGTCAGAAGGTCGGGTCGGAGGATTACGTTAGAAGGTGGGTAACTGTCCAGTGACTCGTTGGGTCTGGGGCTGCGCCCCGGTGTTGCGTACGAACTGGGTGACCGCGCCAGCGATCTCGTCTTGCTCGTAGACGCACAGATCCTCGGTCATGTCGGTGCTGAAGAGTGTCGCGCGGCGTTCGCCTGCGCCGAACCAGGTGCCGCCGGATTGCCAGCTGTAGTCGGTACAGCCGCCTTCGACGCTGAACGGTTGAAAGAACGAGGTCTTGCACTGTCCCGCCTGGAAGCCGACGCGGTTGCCGGCGAAGGCTAGGTTCAGTTCACGGCGCGCCGTCTCAGTCGCCTGTCCGCGCTCGAAGATGAAGCGACCATCCGAGTTACGGGCGTCGCGGATCACCAGGCCATCGCGGAAGATGAAGGCATCGTCGACAAAACCGCCGTCGCCGCAGTCGGTGTCTTCCTGCAGTGTGTTGTGCACCACGTAGAGGAACTGGTCATCCGCGCGCTGGATCACTGGTGGCGTTATGGGTGGGGCGAACAAGCCGCGGACGAAATTCCACGCGGTGTGAGTGATGTCGAGTACTTCGTCGCTGCACCGAGTGCCAAAATTGTCGGTGACGTTAGCGTTTCCGAGCACCATGTGGTTGCTGCGGTTACCCTTGAGTCCGAACCAGCTGAAGGTGCCCCACTGTCCGATCTCGTCAGACGGCAGATCAATACCCGGGGCGATACTCGCGAAGACGTCGCAGGCTCCTTCCAAGGTCGCCACGCGAGTCGCCGCGAGTTCTTGGTGGAGGAAGGCCAGCCCACCGGGGCCGAGATCGTGACGGAATATCGTCAGGGTGCCGTCCGGAGCTGTGTTGAAGAGGACCACCAAGCCGTCTCGGAACACCGCGGCCAGGGCTTCGCCGGTGCCTTCAGGGTAGGCACGTACCTCGTGTAGACGTAGCAGCAGCCGCTCGCCTTGCGGCGCAGCATCGGCGACCGTTGGAGTCACGGCAGGCGTTGGCGCGAGAGACGTGGCGCGAGCGTCGCTGGTAGGCGTGAGCAGGAGGGTGGTAGTCAGCAGGGCGGTCAGTGACGACAGCAGGCGACGGGTAGACATGGGCATTGTCCTCAAGCGTTTCAGGGGTTATGCAATGGGCATCTGTCATGCAGAGCCTGTTTACTGAGCTTTTGGACTATGTTATTTGGCCATAATGACGGTGTCAAGTCTACGTTGGACAATGTGCAGAGACAGCATGCGGAGAAGGGACCTCAGCGGTCGGGCAAGTAGCCGGTGACGTGGTGCGTACGGTCCTGGGCGCCGGTGTTGCGCAGGAGTTGCGTGACGGCACCGGCGATCTCTTTCTGTTCGAAGGTGCAGCGTCGCACGGACGCTTGTGACCCGTAGAGGGTCGAGCGCCGATTCTTGGCGCCGTACCAGGTGGCGCCGGACTGCCAGGTGTAGTCGCCGCAACCGCCGCTGACGGTGAAAGGTTGGAAGAACCAGACCTTGCACTCGCCACCCTGGAACCCCACCCGGTTGGTTGTCAGCGCCGTGTTGAGTTCGCGCAAGGCGGTACCGGTCGCCTGGCCGCGCATCAGGCCGTAGCCGCCGCTGTAGGCCTGCGCGTTGCGGATCACCAGACCATCACGGAAGACGAGGTAGTCGTCGATGAAGCCATCGTCGCCACAGACGGGATCTTCCTGGAAGCTGTTCTGCACCAAGTAGAGCACTTCGTCGTCGGCTCGGTTCAGCTGGGGGGGCGTGACCGGCGGATCGAGGGGACGTTGAATCAGGCCCGAGACTCTCAGGCTCAGCGACGTCAGGTCGTCGCTGCAGATGTTGCCGAAGTTGTCGGCGACATCGCTATAGCCGAAGCGCAAGTGGTTGCTGCGGCTCCGGTTGCCGAACCAGCTGAGGACACCGCTGCGGCCGGTGGCACCGTGGGGCAGGTCGAAGGCGGGGGCCAGCGTCCAGGGCAGGTCACAGTCGGCCAGCTGCATGCCGATCTGAACCCGGCGCAGCTCGCGGTGCAGGTCGGCGAGGTCTGTGGGCCGTGCATGGGCCCGGAAGACGCTGAGCTTGCCGCTCGGCGTCGTGTTGAAGAGCACGGTCAGGCCGTCGCGGAAGACGAACGCGAGCACTTCGCCGACGCCGTTCGGGTAGGTGACGGTTTCGTGGACGCGCAGCAGGAAGCCTTCGGCTGGATCCGGCTGCTTGTCCTCGTCAGGGTCACCGAAGTCCTTTGCGCCAGCGCCGGAAAGGTCGTCTTGCCAGCTCTGGGCCGTGGCGGGAGCCACGCCGGTGGCCAGCAGGACCGCGAGCAGCAACAGGCTGGAGACGAAGATGTTCGGGCGGTGCGTGAGCATGCGGTGGAGCCTCTCTGCTGGTGAGTCCGCGGAGTGAGTCGTGGTCGTCGAGGAGCGATGGTCCTGTGACATGGAGCCTGGTGGCTCGAAATTCAGTGTTTATGCTATTAGGGCATGGGCGATGTGTCAAGCGCTCGTGGTCGATACAATCCGCGGCAGGAAGGGCCATTTCGAGGAGGATCTGTGACCCGAGGCTTCATCTATCAGTCCGGCTACCGCATCGAATACATCCAGGGTGCCAAGCGGCCCATTGTCCAGCTCTTCGGCCGTCTGGAGAGCGGTGAGACGTTCCTGGTGCGCGACGATCGCGACGTGCCCACCTTCTACGTGCGGTGCCAGGACGAGGAACGGGCACGCCGTCTGGGTGCGTCGCCGCTGGCCGCCACCGAGCTGCGCACTCTGGGCGACGGCGACGAGGCGCTCCGTGTCGAGGTGCCGGTGCCACCGGAAACACCGCCACTGCGCGACCGCTTGCATGGCATGGGAATTCCGACCTGGGAGGCCGACGTGCGCTTCGCCATGCGTCATCTCATGCAGCGGGGTCTGCGCGGCAGCGCCGAGATCCACGGCGAGGCGCGGCCGGGGCCGTTCGCCGCCGAAGGCGGTGCGCAATTGTTGTTCGTCAATCCCGACCTGCGCCCCGCCGAGTGGGCGCCCGAGCCGCGTGTGTTGTCTCTCGACATCGAGACCGACCCAGCGCACCGACGTCTGCTCTCGATCGCACTCTATGGTTGCGGCGCCGAAGAAGTTTTACTGTTGACACCGCCCGATCAAGGCTTCCGCGACACCGTAGCCTGCCCCGAGGGAGCCATTGCCTGCCGCGACGCGCGTGAACTGCTGCAATGTTTCGCCCGGCGGGTACGCGAACTCGACCCGGACGTCCTTACCGGCTGGAGTGTCGTCGACTTCGACCTCACTGTGCTCGCCGATGCCGCGCAGCACCTGGGGGTGCCGCTGGAACTGGGACGCGCCCCTGGTGCTCTGCAGGTGCGTCCCGGCCGCTCGCGCTTCGAGCCGTCGCAGGTACGCCTGCCGGGCCGCGTCGTGCTGGATGGTCCGGCCCTGCTCCGCGGTGCCTTCATCCGCATGGAGCGTTACTCACTCGACTTCGTGGCGCGCGAGGTGCTGGGAGAAGGGAAAGTCTTCGGAGGACAACACGGCAGCAGTCAAGGGGGTGGCCGCCAGCACGTCGACGAGATTCTGCGCACCTTCGAGCACGACCGGGAACGCTTCGTCGCCTACAACCTCACCGATGCTCGCCTGGTGATCGACATTCTCGAGCGTCTCGGTCTGGTGCGCTTGGCCGTCCAGCGTAGCCTGCTGACCGGCATGCCCATGGACCGAGTCTCCAGCTCCGTCGCTGCCTTCGATTTCCTGTACATGACGGCTCTACATCGTCGCGGATGGGTGGCACCTTCGGTGCAAGCGCCGTTGCCAGTGCACTCCGGTGCGCAGGAATCACCCTGGACTTCGTCGGACGCCGACCCGTCGGAGCAGGAGGCTGACGAGGACTTCGCCGCTATAGATTCCGCGACCGTGCCCCCGGTACCGACGACGACCACCGTCACCACCGGTGGTTACGTGCTCGAACCTGAGCCGGGTCTCTACCGCTACGTCCTGGTGCTCGACTTCCAGAGCCTGTATCCGAGCCTGATCCGTACCTTCCAGATCGATCCCGCGGGTTTCCTGGCGGCTCCGAGTGAACAGGACGATCCTATCGTCGCCCCCAACGGTGCCGCCTTCCGCCGTGGCGAAGGCATCCTGCCTGCCCTGCTCGACGACCTGATGCCGCGCCGCCAGGCTGCCAAGCAGGCCGGGGACAAGGTCGCCAGCCAGGCGATCAAGATCTTGATGAACTCGTTCTACGGGGTCCTCGGTACTTCCTCCTGCCGCTTCCACAATCCCGCCATCGCCAACGCCATCACGAGCTTCGGCCGCGAGCTGCTGCTGTGGTCCAAGGCGCGGATCGAGGGCTACGGCTACCGTGTACTCTATGGCGATACCGACAGTCTCTTCGTCGCCACCGGTGTCGAGGAGCCGGACGAGGCGAAGGGAGCCCGCGAAGCTCGCGCCCTCGGTGCCGACATCGCCGCCCGTCTGACCGCCGACTTGGCCGAGCACATCCAGGTGACTTGGGGTGTGGAGAGCCGGTTGCAGATGGAGTTCGAGCACCTCTACCTGCGCCTGCTGCTGCCCTCCATGCGCGGGTCCAGCGCTGGCGCCCGCAAGCGCTATGCTGGACTGGTGCAGGACGACGCCTCTGAGATCGGCGAGCCACAGGTCGTGTTCACCGGTATGGAAGTCGTGCGTCGCGACTGGACGGACCTGGCGCGCGGGGTGCAACGCCAACTCTACGAGCGCCTGTTCCATGATCGCCCCGTGGACGACTACCTGGCCCGTGTGGTCGAGGAGCTGCGGGCCGGCGAGCACGACGCCGAGCTGATCTACCGCAAGTCGTTGCGTAAGGATCTGAGCGAGTACGCTGCCTCCAGCCCGCAGGTCGTCGCCGCCCGCAAGCTGCGTCGTAAGCCGGGTCGTCGCATCGCCTACGTCATCACCAAGCGTGGCCCTGAACCCGTCGACGAGCAGGGGCCGAAGCTGGATATTCCTGGTGACCTCGACCACGAGCACTACGTCGAGAAGCAGATTCGGCCTGTCGCCGAGCCGGTGCTCGAACAGTTGGGGCTGGACTTCGCCAAGGTCATCGGCGACGATCGGCAGCTGGAACTCTTCTAGCTGCCCGCCCATAGCGCCCGACCCAGAGATATGCCCGGCACCCTCTACCTCGTCGCCACGCCGATCGGCAACCCCGCCGACCTGAGCCCGCGTGCTCGCTCGATTCTCGACAGCGTCCACGTGATCGCCGCTGAGGACACCCGCATCGCGCGCACGCTCTTCCAACGCACCGGCCTCTCTGCAGCGGGCCAGGGGCGGGGTGAGCGTTCCTTGTTGAGCTACCACGATCACAACGAAGAAGGCCGCACGCCGCAGCTGCTAGAGCGCTTGGAGAACGGCGACGATATTGCCCTGATTTCGGATGCCGGCACCCCGCTGGTCAGTGACCCAGGCTTCACCCTGCTACGCGCCGCTTTGGATGCCGGGATCTCTGTCGTTCCCATCCCCGGTCCCTGCGCTGCCGTCACCGCACTCTCCGTCGCTGGCTTGCCGCCGGACCGCTTTGCTGTCCTCGGCTTCCCACCGCGCAAGGGCGGCAATCGTCGAGCCTGGTTCGACGAGCTGAAGCAGCTGCCTCTCACGCTCGTCTTCTACGAGTCCCCGCACCGTATCGTGGGAACCTTGGAAGATGCGCTACAGGTCCTCGGCGACCGGCCAGCCGCGCTCGCGCGCAGTCTGACCAAGGATGACGAGGAGGTTCTGCGTGGCTCGTTGAGCGAGTTGATCGCGCGGTTGCGGCAGCGATTGGAGACGCAGGAGCGTATCTACGGTGAACTCACCGTCGTGGTGTCTGGCGGTGAGAAGGTGCCGGCCTCGCAGGAGGCGGTGGATCGGGCGATCCGGCGCTTGTTGGCAGAAGGGCTGAGCGTCAAGCAAGTGCGCGACGTCGTCGCGGACCTGTACGAGTTACCGCGGCGCGAGGTGTATCAGCGAGTGTTGGAACTGCGGGACTGAACCGCGACGGCTGCTGGGTCTTCGAACCCGTTTGACAGGATGCTGATCCAGTTGCGGGAAGAGGTCGGTCGGGACTGCTGAATCCTCTGTCTGTGCTGTGAAAGGTCGACAACTGGCAAGGGAGATGGCTCGCGGCCTACGCCGACGAAGCGTAGGCCGCGCATCCCCGTAGGGAGGGCGAACTGTCAGTAGACTGTGCAGGTCAGGCACAGAGAAATGTTGGTTCTCGGACAGCCTTGGCTGGTTGTGCAGGCTTCGGTGACGATGCCTCCACGGGCGACCTCGAGTTCGGTCGCATCGAAGTTCTGCAGAGCCGTGATAGTGGTCTTCTTCAGCTGCAGCCTACGGGTGATTCTCTTCTTCATCGGTGTCTCCTCTCTGGTTCGGATGGGCTGAACTTCAACTCGGGGATCTACCGAGTGATCGCTCGGTGTGTAGGAGCGGCAAATGTCTGTTGAATATTTCTGGGGGAAGCTACTGAGCGTGGCACAGGATCTCGCCAATGGAGTTCCCGGTGCCACACTCCATGCCGGCGCAGTTGGTGACAGAGCAGTTGTTCGTGAAGGCACCGCCGCGGGCTAGTTGGAGCATTTTGAGGGTGTCTTTCTTCAGTTGTAGCTTGGTAAACGCTCTCTTCTTCATCAGGGCTCCTCCTCAGGATGGATGAGTTTTCAGTAGAGAATGCAGCATCGCTCAAGGATATATCGATGCCTTGGTTTAATGCCGCAATGGCGATGAGAAGGCAGTTTAGCATGTAGGAGTGCTTTTCCGCACTCGGCAGACGAAGAAGCCCTCCATTGCCGCTCCTGGCAGGAGTCGCAGTGCCCGTCGTAGGCGTGGATCGAAGATCTGGCCGTCCCAGCTGCTCAGGCCGCTAGCGACTGAATCCGGTGACGTAGCCGCGACATCGACCGGCACCTCCTCGACGTCCGCTTCAGGACGATGACGCAGTAGCCGATCCACCGGAGCTTCGTTCTCCTCCGGCGCGAAGGTGCACGTCGAATACACGAGCACCCCACCTGGCTTCAGCAGGTCGAACGCGACGGTGAGCATCTTGCTCTGGAGACGCGCATTCTTGGTAATGCGGGGAAGGGACCAGAAGCGCAGGCCCTGCGGATGCCCCAGATCGATGTGGCCTTCGCCGCTGCACTGGGCGTCGAGCAGAATTCGATCGAAGCCCAATGCCGGTAGTTCTGCGGGATCGAGGTACTTGTCGAGGTATTGCCCCGGATGCTCGGTGATGGTGGCGCAAGTGACGTTGAGCAGTTCTAAGACCTCACGCAATTTTTGTGCGCGTGGTTTGATGGCATCGTTGGCCCAGATCTGGCAGTCGTTCTCGACGATGGCTGCCAGATGCGCCGTCTTGCCACCGGGAGCGGCACAGACGTCCAGGATAGTGTCGCCGGGTACGGGTGCGAGTGCGAGTGCAGGGACAAGGCTGGAGGCGACCTGCAGGTAAATCTCGCCCTGTTCGAAGAGGCTGGATCCCGACAGTGCCCGCTTGTCGCCGTGCAACTGATAGGCATCTGGGCACCAAGGAATGGGCGTGAGTTCGACATCGTTCTGTCGAGCCAAGTGCTGCAGGTCGTCGACGATCTCTGCCGTGGGTCGAGCCGCCAGCCGGTTGATGCGCACACTGCGCCCCGGTGGTTTGGACAGGCGTGCCTCGCTCTCGCCTTGTGGCAAGCCGAGGATCTGGCTCAGGCGGTCGAGAAACAGGCGGCGAGGATCACTGGCTTTGGTGCCGCGTGTAGGTCGGCGAGACCTGCTGCGAGAGGAACGGGATGAAGCCATGACGGGGTCATCTTAAACCGCCACCATGGGACTGAGCCCTACTCGAAGAAGTTCTGATACTCCTCCAGGAGCCCGTGCACCTTCTGTGCACTGGCTAGTTGTCCACTCTCTTGCAGTGAGCTCACGGCCGGCATATACGCTCCCAGGTACTTGTGCAGTTCGTTGTGTCCGGCACCGGTCATCGTGCAGCCCGCGATCAAGGCGTCGATATCTTCGCGCAGTGCAGCACCAAGGGCGGCCAACTCTTCCGGCGAAGCTTCTTCTTCCTCGAGGCCTTCGAACCTACCTGCCATGGTCGAGAACATGGATCGGGTGTGGTCGTCCATGAGCCACTTCTCCTCGCCGTTGAGGGATAGGGCTAGCGGTGCAGCATCGGAGCTCGAAGGCGCTGCGTGGTCTTCGTGACTCTCGTGGTCTTCGTGACTCTCGTGATGGGCGTCCGTGGCCTCATGGTGGCCGCCGCAGCCCACGATCAAGATGATGAGAGCTAGGCTGAGGCTGAGTAGCAAGGTTGCTTTCATGAAGGTCTCCACTGGCTTGCGCGGATGTAGGTTCTCGTCGTTATGAGTGATCTGGCTGCATACGCTTCCGCTACCGCTCTGTCGGTGGCGTGTCCACGACGGTGTTCGCAAGGATCCCATGTGCCGTGACATCGACGGGCCGGTGCGTTACCTCGATCGAGGCGGGATACTTTCCGAGGAAGTTTCCGCCCTTCAGATCCTGCCGCGGCCGGATAGGGCGGGGCCAAAAACCGCCGCCACAATTTGGGCAGACATTCTTCAAAGCTCCCTCGACGCAAGACCTGCAGAAGGTGCACTCGAAGGAACAGATTCTGGCTTCTGTAGATTCGGGAGGCAAGGGGGTGTTGCAGTTTTCGCACGTCGGTCGAAGTTCAAGCACTGGAATTCCTCAAAGCTGGATTAGGGACGTTGGGATCTTGCTTGCGAATCCGGCTGACGAACTTGCTTCTAGGTCCGTCCTGCCAGAGACGCATCGCTCTACGAAGACGCCAGCCAGAGTTCTGACCTTGCTGGCTGCTCAGGTCCATCTTAGACCGCAGGGCTCCGTGCTGGGTGATGCGGTAGAGTTGAGGCATGGACGAACAGATCCGGGACCTGACGGTGGCCGAAGAGCCCTGCGTCTACCTCTCGGGTCAGCGAGCCCGGCTGCACTACCGCTACATCGAGGGCTGCCATGCCGAGACCTACCAGGAGATGTTGGAGCGGGGTTGGCGGCGTTTCGGACGGGGCTTTTTCCGGCCGGAGTGCCAGGCTTGCGCCGAGTGTCGCAGCCTGCGAGTGTGCGTCGAGGACTTCCAGCCAGATCGCTCCATGCGCCGCACGGCTCGCCGCAATCGAGACCTGCGGGTACAGCTGGCGCGGCCCGGAGTGACGCCGGAGCACCTCGACCTCTATCACCGCTACCACGCGGACATGAGCGAGCGGAAGCAGTGGCCGCGTTCGCGCTCGGGACCGCTGGACTACTTTCACACCTTCGTCGAGGGCTACGAGGAGTTTGGCTACGAGCTGCGGTTCCGTCTGCAGGACGAGTTGCTCGGCGTGGCGCTGGTCGATCTGCTGCCGCAGGCGCTGTCCGCGGTCTACTGCTACTACGCGCCGGAGCAGCGGCAGCGTGGCCTCGGTGTCTTCTCGGTGTTGCAGCAGGTGGCCCTGGCGCGGCAGCTACAAAGGCCTCGGGTCTACCTGGGTTTTCTGGTGGAAGGCAACGCCAGCATGCGGTACAAGGCGCGCTACCGTCCGTATGAGTTGCTGAGCGGCCGGCCGTCCTTCGACGAGGCCCCCACGTGGGCGCTACCCGTCGAGATGTGCGACGTTCCGGCGCCGGCCGCGCAATCCTCATCGGCGGAGACTTCATGACGCACAGTCCAAGCTCTTCTTCTCAGCGTTCCACACCCTCCACACCTGCCGCCCCTGGCGCCTCGGCGCGGCACCGGCGCTGGCTCGGTGGCGTGATCGTGGTGTTCTGGCTGCTCGTCATGGGCTGGTGGCTGTCCGGTCAGCTCGGCCGCACGGCTTCGCTGCCGGCCGGGGGTATCGCCGCGCCCTCGGACAGCTGGTACGGGCTCTACCTGGGAGACGTGACGCCGGACCAACTGGCTACGGCCGAGCGGCAGCAGATCGGTCGCTTGCATGTGGTGCAGGAGCCGGAGGAGCGCAGCGGAGAGGGAGGCCGGCCCGAAGAGGGCCAGCGCACCGAACTGACCGCTGAGCTGGCGTTGACCCTGTTCGGCGAAGCGACGCAGCTGCAGCTCGACGGGCAGCTGTGGCGGGCGCTCGATGGTGAACCGGTGGAGTTGCGCTTTGCCTTGACCTCGCGCGGGCAGAGCACGAACGCCCGCGCCCGCGTGGCTGAAGGGCGGCTGCGGGGCACGGTGGAGACGGGTGGGGAAGAGACGCCGCTCGACTTTCCGGTCGACGGAGACCTGCTGCTGGCCGGCGGTTTTGGTGCGTCGCTGCAGTTGCCGGTGCCGGCCGTCGGCGAGGAGGTGCGGCTCGACAGCTTCGATCCGATGACGCTCGGTCGCGGCGAGGCAAGGCTGCGGGCGTTGCGTGTCGAGATGGTCGAGATCGATGATGAGCAGGTCGAGGCGACTGTGGTCGAGGTCACGACAGCAGGTCTCAGCTCGACCGCCTGGGTCTCGGCGAACGGTGACGTGCTGCGCGCGACGACTCCGCTCGGACTGACGCTGGAGCGCATCGCCGCACCAGTGGAAGGTGATGTCGAGATCGCCAGCGGACCGGACGGCTCCCTCCTAGAGCTGACCGCGATCCGACCGACGGGGCCACCTGAGGGGCAACGTGTCGAGCGCGGGATGCGGCATCTGAAGCTGCGTCTACGCGGGGCTGCCGAGGCGTTGGCGGCGATTCCCGGAGATCGAGTGCAGCGCCGCGCGGCGGACGGGCGGGAAGGCGTTGTCCTCGACATAACAGTTCCCAACATACCCGTGTCGTCGCCACCCAACGGCGAAAGCACGGCCGCCGCGGTGGATCCGGAGCCCGCCTGGCTGGCCGCCGCGCCTTTTGTGCAGAGCGACCATCCACGCATCCGTGAGCAGGCCGCGCGCATTCTCGCCGACGCCGGCGTCAGCGACGCCGATCCGTGGACGCGGGCGCGGGCCCTCGCCGACTGGGTCTATGCAGCGCTCGACAAGCGAGCTGTGCTCAGCGTGCCGTCGGCGCTCGACGTGCTGGCCACGCGCGAGGGCGACTGCAACGAGCACACAGTGCTCTACACCGCGCTAGCGCGGGCGTCCGGCATTCCGTCGCGCATCGCGATTGGTCTCGTCTGGAGCGACGAGGCGCCTGGGCTAGAAGGAGAGGGTGGCTTCTACTACCACGCCTGGCCCGAAGTTCTGACCGCCGACGGCTGGCTGTGGCTCGATCCGACGCTCGGTCAGCCGCTGGCCGACGCGACCCACGTCAAGCTGCTCAACGGTGGCATCGAGACCTGGACCCGCCTGCTCCCTCACCTCGGGCGCTTGCAGATCGACGTTCTGGAGGCAGAACTTCCGGAGACCACGCCATGATCCACCTGCAGAGTCTGACCAAGCGCTTCGGTGCCAAGACGGCTGTCGACAATCTCGACCTGCGCATCGACGAGGGCGAGTTCTTCTGCTTCCTCGGTCCGAACGGTGCCGGTAAGACCACCACCATCAAGATGCTCACCGGGCTCATTCACCCGACTGAGGGGCGCGCGGTGGTCGGCGGTTTTGACGTGCGTGAGCATCCCGTCGAGGCCAAGCGCCTGCTCGGCTACATCCCGGATCACCCCTTTCTCTACGACAAGCTCACCGGTCGCGAGCTGATGCGCTTCGTCGCCGGTCTCTACCAACTCGACGCCGCGCGCGCTGAGCAGCGCACCGAGGAACTGCTGGAGCAGTTCGAGATCCGTCACGTCGGTGATCAGTTGGTCGAGGACTACAGCCACGGCATGCGCCAGAAGCTCAGTTTCGCTTCCACCTTCCTGCACGAGCCAAGGGCGGTGATCGTCGACGAGCCATGGGTCGGCCTCGACCCGAAGAACATCCACAGCGTCAAGGCCTACCTGCGCGAGCAGGCGCGCCACGGGCTGACGATCTTCATGTCGACGCACACGCTGAGCATTGCCGAAGAGGTCGCGGACCGCGTTGGCATCATCCACGGAGGCCGCTTGCGCCACGTCGGTACGGTCGACGAGATCAAAGCGCTGGCCGAGCACCCCGGCTCGCTGGAGGAGATCTTCCTGCGCCTGACGGAGGACGCCGCCTGATGCGGCGACGCTGGGGCGGTCCACTGGCCGCCTTGTTCTGGGCCAAGCTGCGGCAGTCGCGCCATGCCATCGCGTCCGTGCGCCGGGAGTCGCGGCTCAAGGTGGCGCTGGTGTCGGTGTCGACGTTGCTGCTGTGGAGCGGTGGCTTCTGGCTCAGCCGCCGTGGTCTGCGCTGGCTGGACGGTATCGGCGGTGAGATTCTCGGTCTCGGCCGCGCCGACATCCCGCTCGATGAACTGGTGCTGGCGCGGCTGCTGTCGCTGGCGGCGCTGGCGTTGCTCGTCTTGCTGGTGTTCTCGAACATCCTGGTCGCCTACGCCACCTTCTACCGCTCGCGCGAGGTGGCTTACCTGATCCATGCGCCGCTCGGTTGGCGCACGATCTTCCTTGGCCGTTTCGCCGAGTGCGTCAGTCTCAGTTCCTGGGCCTCCGCCTTCCTGGGTTCGCCGCTCCTGCTCGCCTATGGCTTGCACGTTGACGCGCCCGTCGGCTTCTACCTTGCCCTGCTCCTGGTCTACGTTCCCTTCGTCACCCTGCCGGCGGCAGCCGGGACTGCCGTCACGTTGATACTGGTACGTTGGCTGCCACGGTTGCGCGAGCGCGCAGCGCTTCTGCTCGCCGTCGCCGTACTGGCGCTCGGTGGCCTCTACGTGCTTTTCCGCACGCGACTGCAGCTGCCCGATTTCACCGGTGTTGCGACGTTGCCGGCCATCCTCGATCTCATGGGCAGCGGTCAGAGCGCCTTCCTGCCCAGTCAGTGGGCGGTCGACGCCGTGCTCGCGGCGGCGGCCGGAGACTGGATGACGCTGGCGGGGCGCTGGCTGTTGCTGGTCGCCAACGCCGCCTTCGTCGTCTTCCTGGTGGCCGAGCTTGCCGCGCGCTGGTTCCATCCCGGCTGGTCCGGTCTGATCGGCATGGATCGTCAACGTCTCAAGCCGCTGGGCAAGGGGCCCCTGGCCTGGTTCGAACGCGCTCTGTCGCCCCTGCCCGAGCCGCTGCGCTCGCTGCTGGTCAAGGACATCAAGCTCTTCTGGCGCGACCCGGCGCAGTGGACGCAATTCGTTCTCTTCTTCGGCGTCCTGATTCTCTACGCCGCCAACCTGCGCAGCACGTCGCCCGCGCTCGACCCTGAGCTGTGGCAGAGCCTGATCACCCTGCTCAACCTGGTCGTCTCGATGCTCATCCTGGCGACGCTCACGACACGCTTCATCTTCCCGCTGATCAGCCTCGAAGGTCGCCGCTTCTGGATCCTCGGCTTGGCACCGTTGACCCTGCGGCAGGTGGTGCGCCAGAAGCTGCTCTTGAGCGTCGGCCTGACCTCGACCTTCACCGTCGCCCTGATTACGCTTACCAGCCTGCGCCTCGGTCTCGACGCCGGCGCCATGTGGCTCAGCCTCTACGGCATCGGCGCCGCCAACCTGGCGCTCTCCGGGCTGGCCGTGGGCCTTGGAGCGCTCTATCCGAACTTCCGCGAGGACAACCCCTCGCGCATCGTCTCCGGTCTCGGCGGCACCCTCACGTTCATCCTCAGCATGGTCTTCGTTGTGCTCATGGGCAGCGTGTTGACGGTCTTGCTGCAGTGGCCCTTCCTGAGTCGCGTCGGCGGTTGGACGTGGCCCTACGAGCAGGTGCTGGCGATCGGTGTCGTGGTCGTCGCGGTGCTCTCCGGCGTCACGTGCCTGCTGCCCCTGCGCCTCGGCCTGCGACACTTGCAGCGCGCCGACTTCTGAGCCGGTCCCGCGAGGACACGAACCCAGGAACATGTTTGCGGGACGCGAACCCAGGAACATGTTTGCGGGACGCGAACCCAGGAACTCAGGGGATTGTGTCGCGCTGAGTCGGCGCGTATCCTTCGGGATGACAGTACATGACTTCCGTGTCTCGCTCCTGGAGGAACCCATGCTCAATCTCAGCCTTTCCCCAGCCCTCGGCTCGTCCGGGCTCGATAGCTCCGTCGACGGCGGACCCGTCATCGCCGTGCTGGTCATGATCCTGGCGCTCGCCCTCGGTCTCGGCGCCGGTCGTGTCGCCAGTGCCAGCACTTCCGAGGTGTCGCCTTCGCCCGCCCACGTGGCCGATGCCGAGGTACAAGCCGCCATCGACGCGCTCGTTGAGCAGCACGGTGATGCCGAAGCCGAGCGCATCCGCCGCGGTGTCGCCCAGGTGCGCGATTTCTGGCGCCTGGGTGAGGATGGTGATGCCGATGCCTTCCGCGCCTTCGTCGAGGCCGAGTTCGTGCCCCAAGGCGAGCAGCTGGACGAGGTCTTCGAGCGCTTCGAGTTCGCCCTTGAACGGATCGACGGCTACTTCAACTCGATGGGCCGCGACCTCAGCCTGCAAGCCGATCTCGACCGCGGGCCTCTGCTGTCGCTCGACCATCGCCTGGCCGCCTACAACCCAGGTGCTCACGTGCTCGATGACATGTTCCAGAACCAGATGGCCTTCATCGCGCTGCTCAATTTCCCGCTCAGCAGCCTCGACCAGCGCCTCGAAGAGGGCATGGAGTGGTCGCGTCGCCAGTGGGCCGAGGCACGCCTGGCGCAGTACTTCTCGAGCCGCGTACCGGCGTCGGTGAGCCAGCGCATCAGCCAGACCATGTCGGACGCCGATTCCTACATCAACGCCTATAACATCTACATGCACAACCTGCTCACGGACGACGGCAGGCGTCCCTTTCCCGAAGGGCTGCGGTTGATCAGCCATTGGGGGCTGCGTGACGAGCTGAAGGCGCGCTACGCCGACCCGCAGGGTCTGGAGAAGCAGCGCCTCATCAAGACCGTCTTCGACCGCATTGTGCGCCAGGAGATCCCCGCCGCCGTGGTCGACAATCCGAGTCTGGACTGGAATCCGGTGACCAACGACGTACGGGTTTCGGCGTTGCAGTCCGAGGATCGGCTAGATGCCAAGGTGTCTACGGCGCGCGAGCCGGACACGCGCTACCAGCACTGGCTGGGTATCTTCCAGGCCGTCCGCCTGGCTGATCCCTACTACCCCGGTGACATGACCTTCATCGATCGTCGTTTCGAACGCGGTCGTGAGATCCCTGAGGCAGAGGTCCAGGAGCTGTTCGAGACGCTGCTGGCTGCGCCGGTGGGTAAGCAGGTTGCCGAGCTGGTCTCCCAGCGCCTCGGCCGACCGCTCGAACCCTTCGACATTTGGTACACCGGCTTCAAGCCCGGTGGTGGTTACCCTGAAGAGCAGCTCGACGAGGTCACGGAAGCGCGCTACCCGAGTGTCGACGCCTACGCCAAAGACATGCCGCGCCTGCTGCAGGATCTTGGTTTCACCGAAGAGAAGGCTCAGTTCCTGGCCGAGAACATCGTCGTCCAGCGCTCGCGCGGTGCCGGGCACGCGCTCGGCGCGGCTCGCCGCGACGACAAGGCGTACCTGCGCACCCGCGTTGCCGGTGAAGGCATGAACTACAAGGGCTTCAACATCGCGGTGCACGAGATGGGGCACACCGTCGAGCAAGTCTTCTCGATCACTACGATCGACCACACCCTGCTCGAAGGCGTCCCCAACACCGCCTTCACCGAAGCGCTGGCCTTCGTCTTCCAGGATCGCGATCTCGAGCTGCTCGGCCTCACCGAACCGGACGCCTCCGCTGAGCACTTTGCCGCGCTCGACAACTTCTGGAACAGCCGCGAGATCATGGGCGTCGCCCTGGTGGACATGGCCGCCTGGAACTGGCTCTACGAGCACCCGGAAGCCACGGCCAGCGAGTTCCGCGACGCCGTCCTGACCATCGCGCGCGACATCTGGAACCGCTACTACGCGGACATCTTCGGCAGCCGCGACGAGACCCTGCTGGCGGTCTACTCGCACATGGTCGACGGCGCCATGTACACCCCCGACTACCCCCTCGGTCATGTCATCGCCTTCCAGATCGAGAGCTACTTCCGCGGCTCTGACAAGCCGCTCGGCGTCGAGTACGAGCGCCTGTGCAAACTCGGTCAGATCACTCCGGATGCCTGGCTGCGCCAAGGGCTCGGCGCCCCGCTCTCCGTGCAGCCCCTGCTCGACGCCAGCGCCGAGGCGGTCGAGGCTCTGAGTGGTTCGGGTGAGGTGACCGCCGCGGCAGGAAACTGACGTGGTGTCCACGGGAACCGCCGGTGGCGTCTGGGTCGATCCAGACGCCCTGGCGGCTGTCATGCACCGTGCGCTCACCGCGCGCGACCTGAGCGAAGAGCATGCCGGCTTCGTCGTCGATGGTCTCGTCGAGGCGTCCAAGCGGGGTGTCGATACCCATGGCGTGCGTCTGTTCAGGACCTACCTCAACGAACTCGACGGTGGCCGAGCCAAGGCCCATCCGCAGTTCCAGTGGCACGAAGCCGGCACCGCAGCCCGCGTCCTCGACGCCGGTGCCGCACTCGGCATGGTCGCCGGTCGCAGTGCCGCCGCCGAAGCCGTGAATCTGGCCAAGCAGCACGGTGTCGGCGTCGTCGTGGTGCGCAACTCCAACCACTTCGGTCCCGCCTCCTGCTACACCCTGGAGATGGCGCGCCACCGTGTCCTCGGCCTCGCCTGCACCAACAGTGATGCCCTCGTTGCGCCCTTCGGTGGATGCAGCCCTCTCGTCGGCACCAATCCCATCAGCATGACGGTCGAAGCCGATGAAGACGACCTCTTCTGTGCCGACTTCGCCACCAGCCAGGTCTCCTACTCCAAGGTCAAGCACTATCGCGCCCACGGTCGAGACCTGGAAGCCGGTTGGGCCGTCAACGCCGAGGGTGTCGACGTGGCCAGGTCGGAGGATCGGGATGTGGCAGCGCTACAGCCCTTGGGTGGTTACAAGGGAGAGTGTCTCGGGCTGATGGTCGAGATCCTGTGCCCCCTGCTCGCCGGCGAACCCTACGACCACGAGCTGAGTCACCTTTACGGCGAACCCTACGATGAACCACGCCGCGTCGCCCACTTCTTCCTCGGTCTGCACCTGCCGCTGTTTACGGATGAGCAGGTGTTCCGTGCTCGCCTGCGGCAAATGCTGCAACGCGTGCGCGCCGAGTCGGGGGAGCGGGGAGACGTGATGGTGCCGGGCGATCCGGAGACCCGCTACGCGGCACAGCGTCGAGAGAAGGGTATTCCCTTGACGGACGAAGAGGCGTCGTGGTTCCGGGGGCTGCCTGGAGGCGAGAGCCTGTAAGGTGGGCGCCGCTCAGGGTTGCCGCAGAGTCTGCGCTGGGTCAAGATCGACTGCGCCACGTGTCACTCGATAGATGGTGAGCAGCGCCAGTACGCCTAGCAAGAGGGGGACTGCAATGAGCTGCCAGCTCTTGAGATCGGGAGCCAGCGGGGTCGTCCCCTGCAGATAGGAGTCGAGCAGCAGCGCGAGGCCGACCCCGACCAGGAGCGCAGCGGCGATCCCGCGCCCGCTCTGCCAGAGTGCTTGCCGCAGCAAGTCTCCCGGCTGCGCACCCAAGGCCAAACGCACGGCATGATCAAAGTGGCGCCGCTGTGCCGCCGCGGCCGTGACCGTGACCACGCTGAACAGTGCCAGGCACAAGCCCACGGCGGCGAAGAGGGACGAGAGTCCTGCCAGCAGCCGCTGCCGCTGGAGGCCGGTGTCGAGATAGTGCTGCAGGGGCACGGCGTCGGACAGCAGGAGGTAGGGATTGAGCGCGCGCACTCGCCGCCGCACCTCGTCAGCCAGGACGCTGGGCGGCACGCGGGTCCGGGCCACCAGGGTCATGCGTAGATGTGGTAGTGCCGAGAACGGCAGGTACGCTTCCGCGATCGCCGGTGCGGTGGGGCCTCCAGGGCGGGTATCGGCGACGATCCCGATGACACGCTTCGGCGCTTTGTCGGCCCAGTTGAACTGGACCTGGCTGCCGACTAGCTGGCTGCCCGGTTTCAGGTCCAGGCCCAGCTGCCGTACCGCGGTTTCGTTGAGCAGGACGACCTCTGTGGCTGTCACGTGGCCATCGCTACCGGCGGGTGAGGTTCGCACTTCGAAGCCTCGACCTTGTAGTAGGTGGATCTCCAAGGTCGAGAGATACCCGGGACTGATGCCACGCAAGGCGATACGGTCGCTGGAGTGCTCGTCGGGCGCTTTTTCCCCGACCCTGGAGCCTTTCACTTGGAAGAGTGCGCCGGTCAAAGGGAGATGGCTGACCACTGCGGCGTGCAGGATGCGAGCATCTTGCTCGAGCTGAGCCGGCAGGGCGTCGAGAAACTGGAGGCGCTGAGCCTCCGTGAGCTGGCGTCTCGGTAGCTCCATCTGGAGCGTCAAGACCGCGTCGGGTTCGAAGCCGAGTGGCGTCGAGGCCAGTCTTGCGAAGTGGCTCACAAGGAGGACGGCACCGAGGCAAAGCGCGGTTCCCAGGGCGACCTCGACGACCATGATGCCCGTATAGATCCCTCGCAGCGCGGGTGGCAAGCCGTCCCGTGCTCCGGGACGAAGGAGCGTGGTGCGACGCAGCGGAGACAGGCGGCCGTAGGGAAGCAGGTGGAGCAAGAAAGTCGCGAGCAGGGTCAGGCCCAAGACGAAGGCGAACGTCGCCCCCCGTGGTCGCAGTTGCACCAGCCAGGCCACCTGCGCCGGAAGAAAGCGGGGCAAGATGTCCAGCGCAAGGCTTGCCAGCCACCAGCCCAAGAGTGCACTCGCGAGGAGCCAGGGAAGGTTCTCGACCACCAGCTGCCGTAGCAGACGGCCACGTCCGGCACCGAAGGCCGCTCGTAGCGCCAACTCCTGACGTCGCCGTTCCAGGTCCACCGTCAGCAAGCCTGCGACGTTGACACAGGCAAGCAGCAAGACCAGGGCGCTGGCAGCGAGCAACCACAGCAGCGCCGGTCGCACCGGCGCGACTGTCAAGTCATGCAAAGAGGCCGCGCGGCCCCGCCACGCTTCGTTGTCAGCCGGATGTTCCCGTGCCAGGGCCTCACTCACTGCCGCCAGTTCCGCCATCGCTTGCTGCTCATTTACAGCTGGCCGTAGACGTCCCAGCACGCGTAGCATGCGATTGCCGCGCAGGAACCAGGGTAAGTTCAGCGGTAGGACGGCGATCACATCGACTCGCTGTTCGCTGACAGGGGTACCGAGGGAGAAGGAAGCGGGTAAGACCCCCACCACGGTGATCGCTTCCCCATCCAGCGTCAAGCTCTTTCCGACCGCTTCCGGCTCCCCTCCCAGCTGTCGTTGCCAGAAGCTGTAGCTCACCACTGCAGCGGGTGGCGCACCGCTCTTGTGATCGGGTGAGCCCAACAGTCGGCCCATTGAGGCTTTGATGTCGAGAACCTCGAAGAAGTCATCCGTCACCAGGAGTCCTGAAAGCTTCAGGGGTTCTCGGGTACTTTGCCAGGTAGGCTGCCACATGAAGGTAGCGGTTAGCTGCTCGAAGCTGCGCAGGCGTTGCTGCCAGTCCTGAAAGTTGGGCAGCGAGGCAACACGTCCTTCGCCAGTCGCGGTAGGTTCTTGCTCCCACAACAGCATCAACAGGCCAGCGTTGGGATAGGGGAGAGATCCCTCGAGTGTCGACTGGACCAGGGTGCCGATGGTCGTCGCGAAGCCAAGTCCCAGCGCCAAGGAGAGCACCAAGCCTAGTGCAAGGAGAGGGCGCCGCAGCATGCGGTATAGGTCTTGATGCAGGGGCAAGGGCTTGTTCCTGGGTCAGGTGGAGTGTGCCAAGGGAGTGAGTTGCGGGTCTTGGGTTCCATGTTGAGAGCGCCGTAACAGCGGTTTGCTCAGTTTCCAAGCCAGCGTTCCAACCATGAGTAGCATGACGAGCTGCGCTGATAGGTCGGCCAATGCTGAATACAGATGAGGGCTTCCTTGGGGATGGTGCAACAGTTGCAAGACCATGGCGCACGTCGAGGGGAACTGCGCGATCTGCCTGGCTACAGCGGGAATAGCATGGAATAGAAAGTAACCCCAGACCAGGATGGCGCCCAGCGAGTAAGCACTGAGCAGCAGGATAAGCCATGTAGGCCATGGCAGGGCACTCTCGGTCTTGCCGCGGAGTCGTTGTGCTAAGTGGCGCAGGATGGTTGCTGGTTGCCGGGACAGGTTCGTGACCCCCAGACTGTCTGCCAGCACCCAATAGCCATCGAATCGGAAGATCGGATTGAGAGAGAAAACAAGTACCGAGAAGACCAAGGTGGCAGCCATCCAAAATCCAGGCCAGCCGGTAGTCAGGTATCCAGTGAAGAAGATGCTTGCTGTGAGCATGTGGAGGTAGGGACCTCCAAGATCGACGATCACGCGTTGCCAGCGGCGAAGTTGCCAGGCTGCTGTGACGTCGCTGTAGAGAACTGGATAGATCAGATACATTCCAAAGCCGATTTCACGCGGCTTGGCACCGAAATGAGCAGAAGCACTCGCATGTCCGAGCTCGTGCACCAGGAGAGAACCCAGAAAGAGCAAGAAGCCTGGCCAAGCCATCGTTCCAGACAGGGTGGCTGGCGGACCCACTTGGAGAGCCCATGCGACCGTAGCGGTAAACCAGGTCAGCATGAATACGCAAGGCAGGGGGTAGAAGAACGGGCGTAGGAGGTTGGCCAGGCGGGTGACGATCTCAGCTGGAACCAGAGATGCTGTGAACCAAAAACCAGTGGGTAGAGCAGGTCTCTTGTCTGCTTGCTCCAACTGGGCCCTCAGGGACCGTTCGACCTTACCGTAGGCTTCGCGAACTTCCGTCTCAGAGACGTTCTTCGGCCCGCACGCGCTGAACTCCGAAGCGATCTCCTCAAAGGTGTGTCCCTCGTACACTCGCTGCACGAGATTATAGGCGCCTGAAGCGAGTTTCAGATGACTACCGTTCCGGGTCACCAGCAAAAAGTGTTGTCCATGGTCTCGCGAGTCGAGCGGAATCTCCCGATCCAGCCCTCGCAGGGCTGTCAGATCGAGGGAGCCTACCGGATCCTTGGCAATGGACATTGTCATGAAGCGGGTCGACTCTCAGCCCACCTCGAAGGTCGTGCAGCCAAAATCAGCACAAGTCGCGAAGCTGCTGCAAGTGAACACTCCGCAGTCGAAGGAATCTTGGACCATTACCATCTCAAGCCGCTGATCGAGTACTTCGACGGTCAGGTTCTCATCATCCAGGCTGAACAGGCTCTCGTTCAGACTGACCATTTCTGCAGGCTCTTTCTTCTTCATCGCATCTTCCTCATTCAGAGTTGGTCCTTGGTTTGACCTAGAGGCCACAAGCCGTAGCGGCTTCGGCAATCGATGGCTTTCCCGCGGAGAAGTCGAGAAAGGCTTCAGCGACAGCCTTGCGGAACCGGTTTGCGTAACCGTCGCAGTAGTTGCGATAGAAGTCGCCGTTGTTGTCCTGTGCCAGGACAGCACAACCGCCGCCGCAGTGGAGGTTGTACCGGCACTTCATGCAGACGGAGTTTGTCGTCACCGTGCGGCCCCGCCAGTGGTCGTGCATTCGCGCGTTCAACTGCAGGTGATCGTGCGCATCAATGTGACCGATACGGATTCGCTGGTCACCGGTTCTCTCCCAGCAAGCATAGATATCTCCGAACGCGTCGAAGATGTACATGCCGAGGTGAGCTGAACAGAAGCTGGGTCTGAGGGCAGGCAAGCCGCGGCCGCTGAAAATTCGCAGCGCTTGTTGTCGGATTGGGTCGTCAACGGTCCCCAGGATCCTCAGTACCGGATGCTTTTCACGCAGTTCTGCCAGAGAACGGTCCAGTTCCCAGCTACCTAGTACGCTGGTGGTATCCGTGTGGTCGTTGGAGGCACGGATGGCCGCGACCTGGGCTTTGAAGAGTGGTTGTTCATGCCACCCTAATAGCTCGAAGGTTTCTGCTAGCGCTACGAGGCTGGGCAGATTCGAACGGTCGACGTTGGTTCGAATCGTGATGGAGACACCTCGCTGGAAGCACAGTTCGATGTTGCGCTGGATTCGTTCCCAGGAGCCGCTGCCATCAGCATACTTTCTGCGGGCATCGTGCTCGTCCGGAGGTCCATCGAGTGTGATCTGAATACTGCTCAACCGCTCCGGGTGCAGCAGGTCGGCGTAGGCTTCGAGTTCGGTCCCGTTCGAGATGGCCCAGAAGTGAGCCTCTCCACGCTGCTCAGCTCTCTCGATGATGTACTGAACGATCTCGCGGTTGCTCGCCAGGAGAGGTTCTCCACCGAAGAAGCCAACATCGATCCTTCTTGGTTCGGTCTCTGGTATGCCATGGCGTTCTTCGATCTTGGGCATGACGGTGAAGATCCGATTCACCATGTCCTTGCTCATGCGCTTCAGGAGTCGACGAAAGCTGGGATCGGTCCGCATGTGATCCTGGAAGCAATACGGACACCGGAGGTTGCAATCATAGTTGGGCATGAAGAGGTACTTTGGCCAGGAGCGCGAGTAGGTGGCATGTAGCTTCTCGACGAAGCGACGCAAGAAGCCCTCTTCTTCTTCCTGCGTCAGGGTGGTCAAATAGCCGCGTTGCTTGAGGCGTCGAAGTGTCTCTTCCGATGGGACTTCGGTGGTTTTGGAAGCGAAGGCTGCCTCCTCGGCCCATTTCCCGTAGAGAGGCTTGGGGCGTGGTCCGACCTCCAGCGAGCGCAGGTACGAGGCCACTCGGCTCGATACCTTGTCGAAGGCACCGGTATACGTTTGCACCAGGAGGAGTTCGTCCTGCTGGTTGGGCAAGTCGACGTAGATTGTGTAGCTGCTGGTACGAAGACTCATAGACTTCAAGTTGCCGGTTCTTCTTAACCAGTTTCGAGGCGGGACTGGCCGTTAGTCTGAAGACCGATAGCGGTCAGGGGATCTCCTGTCAAGATACCACGGAGCAAGTCCTGTCTCGTGCCTCGCTGGTGGCCGAGCGTCGCGCGCGAAACAGCTGCACGAGCTGCTCCCGGCTGTCGCTGTAGTCCTGGAAGGAGCAGCTCTCCAGGAGTCGCTCGATCTCACCTTCGGCGAAGAAGTGCATTCCTTCGAGCGGGCGGCCGTTCCGGAGCGAGGTGAGGGGACGCCCGGGGCCTTGCGTGAAGTTCAGGCCGGAGAAGACGGAACCCGGTCGAAGGCAGCGGCTGATTTCAGAAACGCTCTGGCCGAGGTCAGTGAAGAGGTGCATCGCACCACAACAGTTGGCGCCATCGAAGGCTGCGGACACGAAGGGGAGGGCGAGCGCAGATGCTCGCAAGAAGGCGATATTGGTGATCCCCTGCGCCGTCGCGAGATGATGCGCTCTGGAGAGCATCGTCTGGGAGATGTCCACTCCGATCACCGTCGTCTCAGGATGGCGCTGGGCCAGGGCGCGAGTGAAGTTTCCCGTGCCACACCCGACATCGAGCAGGAAGCCTCCGGGCTCGGGCGAATGCCAGCTACTGAGGAGCTCCGCCTGTGCGGCAAAGCGTGACCGGGTCACGAGCCGGCATAGGGACGGTCGCCAGTAGTCTTCGTAGATGCGGACCAGCCCAGAGGTATGCAGGAAGCGAGCTGCAAGCGACAGCTGCGGAGGTTCGTTGAGAAGGTCGAGCACGCCGCTGCGGAGCGGCATGTTTCGCTCGCATTGCATGCAGACCGCCATGGCTACCTCGGCAGTCAGAGGTCCTGTGCACTGGTGGCAGGTGAGAATCTCGAGGTATCTGCTGAAGTCCATGCCGTTGTCCACTCGAGGCTCTGTGCGATTCGGGAATTGACCAGAATCTACCATGGAGGAGATGCTGGTCATCGCCTCAGTGAGTCGGAGTCGAGAGACGTGGCAGGTCCACCGTTGAACCTGCCACTCCAGGACTCAGGCGCAGCAAGCGGCGCCGTCACCGCAGGTCGCACTCTGAGTCTGCAGCTCTGGTGCGGTGTCGCCGACCTTGACCACGAAGACCTCCCAGCCGTTGCCGTCCGGATCCCGTACCCACACTTTGTCCTGCAGGGCATAGCAGCAGTCGGTGTCGGATTCTTCGAAGGTCGCCATGCCGGCATCTTTCAGCCGCTGTGCCGCCTCGCGCACGATCTCGGTACTGTCGACCTGGATGCCCAGGTGGTTGAGGGCACCGACACGGGCGCCGTGTTCGCCGGCTTCGGGGATGGCGGTGGGTTCGGTGGAGGTGTTCTCGTTGAGCGTCAGGTTGAGACCGGGGTCTTCGATGTCGAATTTGGCGTAGCCCGGCTTCAGCTTGACGGGATCCTGACCGAAGAAGGCGCGGTAGAAATCGACCGAGGTCTGGAAGTGGGCGGTGTTGAGGGCGAGATGGGTCTTCATGGTGAGTCTCCTTGTGTTTGTGTTTCTAGCAGGGTCGAATTATGAATTCGCAACTGTTGGATGGATCGAGTCCGGAGTGCGTCACGAACTCAGCCGCAGCCCGGTCCGCACGTTCCCTCATCGACCCCGATCGGCAGACCGGGGGACGTGACACTTTGAGGGGCAAGAACGGTTTGGCGGGTGCAGCATTCGGCGTAGAGGAAGCCGAGCAGCCGGCGCAGGGCGTCGGTGCCGGCGCGGTAGCGCAGGAAGCGGCCTTCACGCTCTTGGGTGATCAGACCTTCCTGGCGCAGAGCGTCGAGATGGTGCGAGAGCGTCGAGGGCGGGATCTGGACTTCCGACTTGATCTCGCCGACCACTAGCCCCACCGGATGCGCCGCCAGCAGCGCGCGCAGGATCTCGACGCGGGCCTCGTGGCCCAGAGCGGCGAACATGCTGGCGAACTGTTTGGCGTCTTCTTCGTGGTGCTTCCTGCTCATGACTAGATGATTCTAGAATCATCGAATCAATGTGTCAAGCCTCTCGCGACTTCGACAGCGAGGACAGAACCATGCGGTCATCCTAGGAGACAGCGGAACCCGACCCACTCTCCTGCCTGACGCTCTTGCTCGACCCGGAATCCGACGTCTTCCAGGCGATCGCTGATCTCAGCACCACGCGTGGCCAGGATGCCGGAGAACACCGCTTCCCCTCCTCGGCGCAATCTCGACGGTAGCAACGGCAGGTGGGGTAGGAAGTTCTCGGGCAGGATGTTGATCAGCGCGACGTCGAAGCCGGCTCCGGGGGCGATGACGGCGAGATCTCCGGCGAACAACGTTGGTTCGGGGCCCGGATTCAAGGCCCGGAATTGACCGGCGTGCAGGATGGCGACGGGGTCGACGTCGAAGCCGACGGCGGTTCGGGCGCCCAGGCGCAGGGCGGCGAAGGCGAGGATGCCGCTGCCGGTGCCGACGTCCAGGAAGCGCCGGCCATCGAAGGCCAGGCCTTCCATCAACTCCAGCGCCAGGCGCGTGCTCTCGTGACTGCCGGTGCCAAAGGCTTCGCGAGCCGGGAGGCGGAGCAGGATTCGACCGTCGGAAGGTTCTTGCGTCGCGCTCTCGTCGGGCTCGCGCGGATCGATGCGGAAGCGCTCACCAATCTCGAGCGGCTGGACGTGACGCCGGTAGGCGGCCATCCAATCGTCGGCCGGCAGTTCTTCGCTGCCGAGAAACTCTGCGCCTGCTGGTGCTTGTGGAGGCGAAGTTTCCAGGTCGACGAAGGCGTCGACTTCGAGCTGACCGCCCGGGCGCTCACGCTGTTCCAGACCGAGAATGCCGTCGGCCCACAGCTGGGCGGTGACGGCTTCCTCCAACGCTGCCGGCAGGAGATACCGGCAGCGCCGGTAGGAGGTGGCCATGGGATCAGCCGATCTTCAGCTCCAGCGGTTGATCGCTGCCGAGGAGGTCGCCACCGTCGAGCAAGTCGTCGCCAGAGCCGGCTTCCAGGTTCGAGTCCATTTCTTCGCGTGCAATGTCGGCGGTGAACTGGACGCCCTCGATCTTGAGCTTGAATTCGTCCGGGTTGGTGGCGCGGCGTAGGGCTTCTTCGAGCGTGATCAGGCCCTGCTTGTAGAGCACGTACAGGGCTTGGTCGAACGTCTGCATACCGTACTGGCTGGTACCGAGCGCGATCTGCTCGCGGATGTACTTGGTCTTTTCTTTCTGCTCGATGCACTCGCGGATGTAGGGCGTCGTGATCATGATCTCGGCCGCGGGTACACGGCCGATGCCATCGGAGCGAGGTACCAGGCGCATCGAGATGACGGATTTGAGAACCTGCCCGAGCTGAATACGCACCTGCTTCTGGTGGTGCGGTGGGAAGACGGAGATGATGCGGTTGATGGTCTCGGCAGCATCCATGGTGTGCAGGGTAGAGAACACCAAGTGGCCGGTCTCGGCCGCGTGCAGCGCCGTCTCGATGGTCTCGAAGTCGCGCATTTCACCGACCAGCACGACATCCGGATCCTGGCGCATGGCGGCGCGCAGGGCGGAGGGGAAGGTACGGGTGTCGACATCGATCTCGCGCTGATTGACCAGTGACTTCTTGTCACGATGCAGGAACTCGATCGGATCTTCGATGGTGATGATGTGCTCGGCGCGGCGCGTGTTGATGTGGTCGACCATGGCGGCCAGAGTGGTCGACTTACCGGAACCGGTGGTGCCGGTCACCAGTACCAGGCCACGACGTTCCTCGCAGATCTTCTCGACCACCGCCGGCATCATCAGTTCGCGGATGGTCTTGATCTTGGACGGAATGACACGCATGACGAGGCCCACGGCACCTCGCTGCTGGAAGGCGTTGACGCGGAAGCGACCGAGCCCCGGCACGGAGTAGCTGAGGTCGAGTTCGAGCTCTTCTTTGAAGCGCTGCTTCTGACGGCCGTTCATCATCGAGAACGCCATCTGGATGGTGTCCTCTTGCATCAAGCGCTTGATGTCACGGGTCTCTTGCAACTCGCCGTCGATACGGCACATCGGATGGCAACCCACCTTGAGATGGATATCGGAAGCCTTCCGCTCGACGGCTATGTTGAGCAGCTCATTGATGTTCATCGGTCACTCCTGGGGCTGTCACTCTTGGCGTGGAAGAAGGGGTCGGGGCTCAGTGATCGTATTGGTGCGCGGCGGAGGTGTCAACGCGCCGCACCTGGGGCTTGGAAGGGCTCTCGAGGCGGCTGCAGCAGGATCGCGGCACCGGCCAGAGCAGCCGTCTCGATGCGCAGGACGGTGGAGCCAAGACCGCGCGGTTGCGTGCCGAGTTGGTCGAGTTGCGCGCGCTCGTCGTTGCTCCAGCCACCTTCTGGGCCGACCAGCAAGATGGCGCTCGGTGGACTGTCGACCCGTGGCGCGGCCAGGGCAGGAGCACCAGGGTCGAGGCGGTAAACGGAGCGCGGCTCGTGTACGGCGGTGAGCAACGCGGGCACTTCGTGCCAGTCGTGGACACCACTGAGCGTCGGTAGACGCGAGCGCTGACACTGTTCGAGCGCTGCTACCGCGACGCGGCGCAGGCGTTCGAGGTTGCCGTCGCCGTAGCCCCGCGGATCTCGCTCGGTTCGCAGGAAGCGGATCGTCGTGACGCCGAGTTCGGTCGCCTTCTCGACCAGCCAGCTGGCGCGCTGGAAGCGTGGAGCCGCGACCAGCAGGTGTAGGTGCAGATTGGGCTCGCCGTTGGGTAGGGCTTCTCCCGTACCGACGCGGGCCTCCTTGCTGCCGACGTGCTCGACGAGGCCGGAGCGCGCTTGACCGGCTCCATCGACCAGTCGTAGCTCGGCACCAACGGGCAGCCGGCGCGAGCGAAACAGGTGCCGATACGCATCGCCGCGCACCTGGAGGTGCGCGGCGTGGAATTCCTCAGCGGAAACGAGAAGCGTGATCAGCCTGTCGGCCCTCTAAGCTTGGACTCGTCCTGGGATCAGTTCGGTTTCTCGACGGCCTGCTTTTCCGCCAGCTGGGCCCGCTCTTCACGCAACTGGTGGCGGCGCGTGAGCAGGTCCCCGGCTTCGTCGAAGAGGCCGAGCGCGGTTTGGATCTGGTTGTCACCTTCTGCCAATGCGCGGTGCCAGGCGTCTTGGCCGAAGGCCGCGTTGAATACCTCGGCCCGGATCTGACGCATCGCGTAGTCGCGGTTCTTGGGCTCTTGCATCGCCTCGTCCCATTCTTCGGCGGTGGCGATCTCTTCGCTCACGACCCAATCACGGAAGGCGTTCAGCGTGCCCCCGTTGGGTTGCCAGGCCTCGTTGCGCACGGGCTTCTTGCCTTGGTAGTCGATGCCGAAGTTGAAGAAGGCGTTGTTGATCAACAGCCGCTGACCGAAGCGTGGGATGGTCTGCGAGCGCACGGAAACGTCCGGTGTGATGCCGCCACCGGCATACACCGAGCGGCCCAGGTCCGTGGCGAAGACTTCGACGTCCTCGCCCAGCTCCAGATTCTCGCGTGTGATCTCCGGGCTGGTGCCGCTAGCGGCTTCGTTGGCTGCTTCCGTCTCGCCCGCTTCTTCTTCTGGGGCTCCGCCATCGTAGGCGTAGTAGTCGTAGAAGGAGGTGTAGTCGCGCTGGATCAGGCGTCCCGAGGGGGTGTAGTAGCGCGCAGTGGTCAGTGCCAGGCCAGCACCGTAGGACAGGCTGTAGACGGTCTGCACCAGCCCCTTGCCCCAGGTGCGGGTGCCGGTGATGACGCCGACGTCGTGGTCCTGGATGGCGCCGGCGAGAATCTCGGCCGCGGATGCGGTACCGCTGTTGACCAGCACGACCACTGGCAAGTCGAGATCTTCGTAGTTCTCACCAGCGTAGAACGCCTGGAAGCTGTTGCGGGTACGGCCTCGTGTCTCGACGATCTTGGTGCCTTCGGGCACGAACTGCTCGGAGACCTCGATCGCCTGGTCGAGCAGGCCGCCGCCGTTGTTGCGCAGGTCGATCAGCAGTTGCTGCATGCCCTGTTCCTTGAGCTTGTCGAGCGTGTCCGCGACTTCCGAGCCGGTACTGCGGTTGAAGTCCGTGATGCGCAGGTAGCCGGTTTCCGGTGTCAGCATGTAGGCGTAGCGTACGGTGGTTTGCGGGATCTCCGCTCGCGTCACGCTCATCGCCAGCGGCTCGTCGACGCCGCCGCGCAGGACCGTGATGTCGACCTCGGTGCCCTTCGGGCCCTTGAGCTTGCTCACGGCTTCGTCGAGCGTGATCGACTCGGTGCTCTCGCCGCCGATCGTGTCGATGATGTCTCCAGCTTGGATGCCCAGCCGTGCCGCGGGTCCGCCCTCGATCGGGGTGATCACTGTGACCCGTCCGTTACGGATACCGACCATGATGCCGAGACCGTAGAAGTGCGAGCGCTGACGGTCGCGCATGTCGTCGTAGGCGCGTGGCGGCAGGAAGTTGGTGTGAGGATCGAGGGTGCGGGTCATGCCGTTGATCGAGGCATAGACCAGGTCTTGGTAGGTCACCTCGTCGCCGTAGTGCTGGTGTGCGGCGGTGATCAGCTCGGTGTAGAGCCGGAGCGAGGAGCGGGCCTCGTCGGTCATGGCCTGGATGTGCGTGCCGTAAAGGCCGCCGGCCACAACTGCGAGGACGAAGAGGAGGACGGTCGTGTTGCGCCAGGACTTTCTCATAGATGGAGTGTATCATTCGGCCTGTGCCGTATCCGACGCCGTGCATTCGACGCCGGAGCGTGTTTCTAGAACTTACGTACCGCTGGTCAGGCTGGATTATTCCGCTGCGAACCCGTTCGTTGGCAGCACCTCCCAGGCCGGTGAGTCCCGGATCGACCTCCTGAATCCATGATCGGCTCCCTGGGCTTCGCAGAAGTCGCCTTCATCGTCCTCCTCGCCTTGCTCATCTTCGGCCCGCGCAAGCTGCCGGAGCTGGCTCGCTCGGCGGGCAAGGCCATGGGGGAACTGCGCCGGGCGACCGACGAGGTCAAGCGCACGTTCAACACCGAGCTGGCCCTGGATCCCGACGAAGCTCCGCGCACGGAGCGACGGCCGAGCATGGCGCCCAAACAGGCGCAGCTACCCGAAGACGATGCATCGACGATCGACCCATCCCCGCGCATCGCCGTCGCCAGTGGTGCGCAGCCGCAGCAGGGCTTGTCGTCGCGAGCGGTGTCGGAAGAGCCACATCAGCAGGACGAGTCACCTCGCCGGCCGGCTCACGGGGAAGATCCTGACGCCGAGGTTGCCGCTTCCGAGTCGTCGCGGGAGGCCTGAATTCCGTGACCGACCGCGCGCTGCCGCCGTCCGAGCCAGACCCTGACGGGCGGCTTGCTTCTGCGGGCTCCGCTGCTGTGCCAGGCTCGGCTTCGAAGGGTCAGGCCGCCGCCGAAGAGCTGCCCCGCATGGGCTTGCTCGATCACCTGGACGAACTGCGCAAGCGAATCCTGCGCAGCGTCATCGTGGTGATCGTTGGCTTCCTCGGTTGCTGGTCCTTCGCCCCCTGGTTCGTCGAGATCCTCAGCCGGCCGATCACGCCTCTGCTGCCCGCCGATCGCAAGCTCGCCTTCTTCGCCCCCACCGAAGCCTTCATGCTCTACATCAAGGTGTCGCTCTTGGTGTCGATCTTCTTGATGGCTCCGTTCCTGCTCTACCAGCTGTGGGCCTTCATCTCTCCCGGGCTGTACCGCAAGGAAAAGCGTTTCGCCATCCCTTTCATCTTCTTTGGCAGCGTCTTCTTCCTCGCCGGTGGCGTCTTCGCCTACTACGTCGCGCTGCCGTTCGCGCTCGAGTTTCTGGTCGACCTCGGCAGCGAGCAGTTCGAGCCGCTCATCTCAGCCACCACGTACTTCCACTTTATGATGGCGGTCGTGCTCGGCCTCGGCGTCATGTTCGAGTTGCCGATCCTGATCTTCCTGCTCTCCTGGATCGGCATCGTGACCCCGCGCTTCCTGATGCGGCACTTCCGCTGGGCGGTGCTGCTGATCTTCATCGTTTCGGCGATCATCACGCCGACGCCGGACATCTTCAATCTGTGCTTGTTCGCGCTGCCGACGTTGGCGCTCTACCTGCTCGGCGTCGGGGTGTCGGCGGTGGTGTTGGGGAATCGGAAGCGGCTGGCCACACAGAAAGCTGCTGACGTCGAGGGTTCCGAGGGCGAGACCTAGAGTAGCTCCGCGATCTCTCTCGACCGCTGGACCAACTCCTCGACCATCGCCTCGACGTCCGTCAGCTTCGGCACTTGACGCAGATACTCGATGTCGTCGAGCAGCTTCTCGAGTTCCGCCATGGTCGCTTGCTGCACCTTGCGGTGGCGCAGGAAGCGTCCCCAGTCTGCCTGTGGGGTGTCCTTGGGGAGGAGCTCGCGCGTGATCAGGAAGTGTTCCCAGGCGACGACGGCTTCACTGACGGCGCGGCGAGCGGCACGGTGGCGGAAGGCGGCGGTGAGCTCGTGGACGAGGTGTTCGACCTGGTCTCGCCGTTGGCGTCGACGTGCCAGGCGGGTCTGGATCTGTTCGCGGCGGCTGAGTAGCGTGAAAGCGATGGAGACGGCGGCGAGGATGGGCCACCACCATCTAGAGAGGTGCTGTGGCTCGGCGGTGGTTTGCGTTCCGGTGGTTTGCGTCTCGGCGGTCGGCTCCTCGCCGGTCGTTGTCTTGGGGAGAGGGTTGGCCGGATCGACGACCAGCTGCAACTCGTCTGTGGTCGCCAGGTGGTAGGCCTTGGATTCGGGATCAAAGTAGAGGAGGCGCACCGCGGGGACGGTGAAGGTGCCCTCGTGCTCCGGCACCAGGACGTAGCCCCATCTCTGGGTTTGCCAGACGACGTCGTTCTCGATCTTTTGCTCGGTACGCTGTTCTGGCGGCAGTTGCTGGAAGCTCTCGGGCAGCGTGAAGGTTGGAGCCGGGAGGACTTGCAGGTGGCCGTTGCTGACGGCAGTGAGCGTCCAGGTGGTGGCGGTGCCGGCGGCGACGCTAGCTGGCGTCAGCGTCGCGCTGAAGTCGACCTCGCCTACCAGGGTCTGGCCGAGCTGTCCCGAACGCAGGACGCCTTGGGCGGTCAAGTCCGCGATGGACACACCGTCGACCTCGTCCGGCAGGGGGGGCAGCTCGCGGGCCTGGAGGGCGAGGCGGTTGCTGCGCCGGCGAACCTGTTCCTCGGTGGGGGCACCTGGTGGCCTATCGGGAGTTTGAGCGGAAGGTAGCTTGATATTCATCTGCGCCTCGGCGGCTTCGAGGACCAACTCACCGGATTGCAGCGGGAAGAGGGCGCGCTGCAGCAGGATGGCGCGACTGAAACGCTCGCCGCCGTCTTCGATGCTGCGGGCGGGGCGTTGACCGACGATCATTTCGTGCACCCAGAAGCCGCGAAACTCGGGCAGGGCCCGCGGGCGAATGCCACTGATGTTGCTCTGGTAGTCGAGGTACAGGCGGTAGCGGATCTGCTGACCGACGTAGGGCTGGCTGGGTGTGATGGTGGCGCGCAGCCGCACCTGCGGTGGTGAACGCGGGGGAGGAGGGGACGGCGGTGGTGGCGTGGTGGCACGAGGCAGGGTGCGGCGGGGACTCACGCCAGCCGCTCGCGGCGGCGCCTCGACCTGTACGTCGATGTACTGGCTGGGAAGTTCGAAGGTGCGACTGCCCAGGCGGACGCGGATTTTACGCACGCGTGCCTTGCCGACTCGCTGCGGTCGCAGGTGCCAGACCCAGGCGTCGAGACTGGACTGTAGGCCCTGGCGACGCAGAGCGTCACCGCGGCGGCGCTCAGGGCCACGAACAACTTCGAGGTTGTCGAGTTCGAAGTCGACGATCGGCTTGTGGGTGGCGAGGCCCCGGCCGCCCAGATTGTGCACGAAGATCTGGAACTGGACCTCTTCGTCGAGGCCGATCAGTGCCGGTTCCAGGACGGCTTGCAGGCGCAGGTCGCTGTTGGCGTGCACGGGTCGTTCCGCACTCGCGACCACGGCCAGGAGCAGCATGGCGACCAGCAGGCGTGTCTTCAGCTGGACACCGACCCGGACTCGCCCGCATGGAGCGTTACCAGTCAGGTGCACCGCTGTTGGGCCGGGCCCGCTGAGGCTCGGACTGCTCCTGTTGCTGCTGGCGTTCCAGGTTGTCGACCGCGTTGAGCAGAGCCTGCGCTTGCTCGGGCGTCATCTCTTCTTGCTCCTCGAAGCCGTCCGATGGCTGTGGCTGTGGCTGTGGTGGAGGCGGTTCGGGCGCTGGTGGCGGTGGTGGCTGCGGTGGTGCGGAGGGCGACTCGGGCTGTTGTTGCAGCAAGGCCCATTCGAGGTTGAACTTGGCGTCCTGGTGGCCGGGGTCGACGCGCAGCGCTTGTTTGTAGGCCTCGATAGCGGCCGCGGCATCGTTGGCGTCGAGATGGGCGTTGCCGAGGTTGTACCAGGCGTCGGCGGCCAGGTCACTCCCTGCCGTGGCTCCAGCAGCCATTGCTGCGTCGGCGGCGGCCTGCAGCAACTCGATGGCGTCCTCGATGTCGCTACCGGAGGCGGAGAGGCTTGTCCCAGCGTTGTAGAGGACGCGCGGATCGTCCGGCGCCCAGCGGCGTGCTTGTTCGAAGTCTTCGGCGGCACTGGTGAAGTTGCCCTCGCGGTAGGCGGCGAGGCCGCTGCCGGTGGCGGCACGCGGGTTGTGCCACAGGCGCTCATTCCAGCTGGGGTCGTCGCTGGTGGCTGGGGCCGCGGCGAGTGCCGGATCCGAGGTCGCACCGACGGCCGACGAAGGCCCGTCTGGCGTGGTCGGGCGATCCTGCGCGTGCGGTACAGGGCCCGGCAGGACGAGCAAGAGCCCAGCGAGAGCCGCGGTGATTCGCGGGCGGCGCCGTGGCCGAGGGGGGCTGGCGCCAGGAGTCGAGGGCGGAGCGGGGCGCAGGAAGAGCTGCAGCAGCAGGGCGACAACGGCAGCGACGAGCGGCAGCTGGAAGCGCTCTCGCAGCGTCTCGTTGCGCGCGCCGGGTCGAGTATCGGCGAGCAGGGGCTGGCCGCGCAGCTGGTCGAGGTGCTGTAGCAGCGGTGCTGGATCGATGCCGGCACGCTGTGCTTCCAGGTACAGACCGCCGGTGGCGTCGACGAGTTGCTGCAGCGGTTCTGGCCGCAGCCGGCTGATGACCGGGCTGCCGTCGCTATGGCGCTTGAAATCGCTGTCGCCGACAGCGGCTGGAACCCGTGCGCCCTCGAGGGTGCCGATGCCCACCGCATAGACGGTGATGCCAGCATTGCGCAGCCGTTGCAGCTGCATCGCGAGCTCGCCGGAATGGTCCTCGCCGTCGGTGAGTAGCAGGATCACGCGCTGGCGGTCGCCAGTGTCGGCGAGCAAGGCAGCGGCCTGCGGCAGAGCGGCCGCCAGCGAGGTGCCGGGGACGATCAGGCTGCCGGCATGGACGCTGTCGAGCATCAAGTCGAGGCCGTCGAGATCGGGTGTCAACGGCGAAATGACATGGCCTTGTCCCTCCATCAGAACCAGCGCGACACGGCCGCCTCGCAGTTCGGGCAGGAGTTGTCGAGTCAGTGACTTGGCAGCGTCCAGGCGGGACGGCAGGACGTCGTCGACGGCCATCGACAGGGAGGCGTCGAGCAACAGCACGACATCGGCTCCGCGCGCTGGGCGGCTGGAGCCATCGTGGCCCCAGCGCGGTCTCGCCAGTCCGATCACGATGGCGAGGACGGCGACGGTGAGCAGCACTGTCGCCGTCCACAAGCGCCAGGGCTCGATGCAGTAGTCGAGGCGTCGCCACAGTCCGCGCGCTGCCCAAGCACGGCTGGCGCGCATCCAGCGCCGCCACAGCAGCACCGCGGTCAGCGCTGCCAGGGGAGCCAGCGGCAGCAGCCAGAGCGCGGAGGGTTGCTGGAAGTTCATCAGGGCTCGAGCCTCAACAGTTCGACTCTCAGGGCTCTACCGTCCAGCCCACGGCCGAAGCCAGCAGTGGCAACAGCAGCAGCGCCAGGCCGGTGAGGGCGAAGGGCGGGAAGATCTCGCGGTACTCGACGTGCTCGCGCACCGTGCGCTCGGTGGTCTCGAGACGGTCGATCTCGGCGAAGATGCGGCGTAGGGCGTCGGGATCGCTGGCGAGGAAGAAGCGGCCACCGGTGTGGTCGGCGATGTGCTGCAGTAGTTCCTCGTCGACCTCCATGCGGGTGTAGACGCGCTCGACCTGGCGCTGGCCGGTGCGCGGGTCGACGTAGGTGCGTGGAACCGGTACCTGGCCGTCCGTGCCGACGCCGACGGTG
Source organism: uncultured bacterium (assembly GCA_965368975.1). Taxonomy (GTDB): domain Bacteria; phylum Acidobacteriota; class Thermoanaerobaculia; order Multivoradales; family JAHZIX01; genus CBDUPA01. The sequence goes on from CBDUPA010000004.1 coordinate 335,317, forward strand.
TAGACCTTGAGGCCCAGGCCGCGGCAGAGCGAGGCTGCCGATCGCGGGTCGATCTCACCGCCGTTGTTGGCGCCATCGGTGACCAGTACGACGACGCGGGAAGTGGCATCGGAGGTGCGTAGGCGCGCCGCGGCGGTGGCCAGAGCGACGCCGATAGCGGTACCGTCCGGCAATGTTTCCAGCTGCACACCATCGACCATGCGTTGCAGCGCTGGGCCGTCGGTGGTCAGCGGTGAGCGGGTGACCGCGCTGCCGGCGAAGATCACCAAGCCGACACGGTCGCGCCGTGAGTCGGGGGCGAAGCGTGGTGTCCGGCTGCCGGGGTCCGCGGCCGTGGTGCTGGGGCCGCGGCCGCTGGCGGTGCGGCTGGCGACGAATTGCTTGACCACGTCCTTGGCCACCGCCAGGCGGTTGCGTGGTTGGAAGTCTTCGGCAGCCATCGAACCGGAGACGTCGAGCGCGATCTGGATGTCGATGCCTTCGGTGGTGATCTCTTCCCAGGTCTGGCCCAGTTGTGGACGCGCCAGGGCGATGATGAGCAGCGCCAGCGCCAGCAGTCGGCAGTAGATGGGCAGGTGCAGCCGCCAAGCACCACCACTGCCGGCTGGCAAGCGGCTGTAGGTGAGGGCGGGCAGTCGGTCCCGGGTGGCGTGTCGATGGTGACGCCAGAGCAGCAATGGCACGGCGAGCAGGAGTAGCAACCACGCCGGATCGGCGAGCTGGGGTTGGCTCGCGGCGAGCAGGGAGCTGGGCGCGAGCAGGTTCATGCCTCGGACCTCCTGGGTACCGCTGCCGCGGGGCTCTTGGGTCGCGTGGGGGGGCGCAGCTCACGGTCCAGGTTCTGCACCAGGCGCCGGGTCTCGCCGAGGCGGCGTCGCAGGTCCGCGGGATCGACGACAGCAGCCGCGAATTTGACGCGGTCGCAGGCGTGCAAGAGGTCGATGGTTTCGCGGCTGGTCTCGAGCCTCGGTCGGCGCAAGCGCCGGCGCTGGGTGTCGAGGTGGTGAACCACCTCGCGCGTCGTGCACTCGGTGGCGGCGAAGTCGAGGGTCCGGCCGAGGTACTGACGCAGGCCCCAGCTCAGCTTGACGTGAAAGGCCTCGGCGGAGGCTTCCTGGCGCAGCGCGTCGAGCAGGCTGAGCAGGTCGGCGAGGGCGCCGCCAGCCGTCGCCGCGGACTCGGCGGGTACGGGGCCTTGGCGCCACAGGTGCCCGGCCAGCAGGAGGCACGCGAGAGCGAGGACGGCGGCGGTCCACCAGAAGGGTCGGCCCAGCGGCAGTTGCACCGGAGGGTGATAGGGGCGCGCTTCGAGACTGGCGGCTCCGTCTGCGGGACGGGCGTTGGTGTCGACCAGCTCGTCACCGCTGGTGAGCACTGAGCGAATCTCCAGGCGCGCCGGTGGGGTCAGCAGCTCGACGTTGCCGAGCGGCAGCGGCAGCGGTGGCAGCTCGAGACTGCCGCTGCGGAAAACGGTGATGGTCACTTCGCGGCTCAGGCGGATGCGGCCTTCACTGCTGCTGCGACGGGTGGAGCCGGTGCGCAGGATCTCGGCGTCGCCCCAGGAGCTGCCGGCGTGCAAGGTTTCGGTCTCGAACGGGTCGGCCTCGAGACTGTCCGCCACCGCCTCGGGCACGCTGAGTGTCAGCGTTACAGGGATCGGGTCACCGACGGTGGGGGCATCCGGCTCGGCCTCGAGCCGCAGGCGCACACCGTTCTGTCCGGTAGACACGGCGCGGATCGTCGAGGTGTCCTCCTCGCGGTCTCCTCTGGTGGTGGCGGCAAGCGCTGCCGTTTCCGAGCCGTCGGCGGGGGGGCCTGCTGGTCGCGGGCCGGCGTTTCCGCGCGTCGTGCTGCTGGTGCTGGTGCCGGCGGCTCCGGTGCCGAGGCCGAAGTACGCGACCATCGCGACGCCGCCGAGCAACACGGCCATCAGGCCGGCCAGGATGGCCCACGGCAGCATCGCAGCCCGCAGCCTGTCGTCAGTCGTGCCGTGTGTGGCGGCGTTGTGTTGCGGGGTCTCGGAGCGAGTGGCCATGCTCAGCGCCTCCGTCGCATGCGTTTGCGCCGGGCTTCGAAGAAGGCCAACAGGGAGGGCAGATACGGCCGGTCGGTGCGCAGCTCGATATGGTCGGCGCCGAGGCGCCGGGTCAGTCGTCGTAGCTCGCCGCGCCGCTGCCGCCGCAACTCCGCGTGCTCGCGCGCCAGGACTCGACCGTGCACGACGGCGGTGCGACCGTCCTCGGCGTCGCGCAGCAGGACCGGCGCGACGGCGGGGAGATCGTCGTCGAGCGGGTCGAGTAGTTCGACTACCACCAGGTCGTGGCGCGCCGCCGCCGCGCGCAGGGCGCGGCGCGGTAGTTCCGGACTGCCGGGAGCGGGTAGGAAGTCGGAGATGACGAACAGGACCGCGCGCCGTCGCAGTTGGCGCAGGGCGTCGCTGAGGCCCTTGCTGAAGTCGTCGCCGACACCGTCGCGGATCTCGCTGCCGGAGCCGGTCTCGAGCGAAGCTGCCGGCTGCGATCGGTAGGCGAGCACGTCGCGCACCATGCGCAGCACATGGTTGCGGCGGCGCTTGGGCTTGAGGAGCTGGCGCAAGGAGTCGTCGAGCAGCGCCGCGCCGACGCGATCCCCGTTGCGCAGAGCGGCGAAGGCGAGCAGGGCGGTCAGTTCGGCGGCCAGTTCGCGCTTGAGCACCGCGCGCGAGCCGAAACCAAGGCTGCCGGAGACGTCGAGAGCGAGGAACAGCGTCAAGTCCCGCTCTTCGACGTATTGCTTGACGTACGGTGCACCCATGCGGGCGGTGACGTTCCAGTCGAGCGTACGGTGGTCGTCGCCTGGCTGATACGGGCGCACCTCGGCGAAGTCCATGCCGCGACCGCGGAATACTGAGTGGTAGTCCCCTGCCAGGCCCTGCTCGACCAGGTGGTCGGTGACCAGCTCGATCTGACGCACCTTGCGCATCAGGTCGCGCGGCAGCGGCGCGGTGTCGTCCTCTGCCTGGGGTACTGTCGGTGAGCCCCAGAAGTTCCTCCACCAGCTCATGGCCAGCTCCTCGAGGTCGTGCGGCTCGCTGCGGACGTCACGGCACGCGCACGCGCTGCAGCAACCGCTCGATCAACTGGTCAGGGGTGACTTCGTCCGCCTCCGCCTCGTAGGTGGGGACGAGGCGGTGGCGCAGCACGTCCGGCGCGATCTCCTTGACATCCTCCGGCAAGACAAACGTGCGGCCTCGGACCAGCGCCATCGCCTTGGCGGCCCGCGCCAAGAACAGCGTCGCGCGCGGCGAGGCGCCGAAAGCGATCAGGTCGGCGAGGTCGGCCAGGCCGGCGCGCTCCGGATTACGGGTGGCGAGCACCAAGTCGAGGATGTAGTTGCGGATCTTGGGATCCAAGCGAACCGCGTCGGCAGCCCGTCGCAGCGTCAGCAGACCCTCGGCGTCGAGCACCGCCTCGACTTGCAGCTTGGCCGGCCGCTCGACCAGCAGGCGATCGAGGATCTCGGCTTCTTCGGCGCGGCTCGGGTAGTCGAGGTGCAGCTTGAGCATGAAGCGGTCCACCTGCGCTTCGGCCAGCGGGTAGGTGCCTTCCTGCTCGATCGGGTTCTGCGTCGCCATGACCAGGAACGGCTCGGGCAAGGTGTGCGTGGTGTCCCCGAGCGTCACTTGCTTCTCTTCCATGCACTCGAGTAGCGCGCTCTGTACCTTGGCGGGAGCACGATTGATCTCATCGGCCAGCAGCAGGTGGGTGAACACCGGTCCTTTGTGCGGCTTGAAGGTGCTCTTGCGCTGGTCGTAGATCAGGGTGCCGACGAGGTCGGCGGGCAACAGGTCCGGAGTGAACTGGATGCGCTGGAAGTCGAGGTGTTGGCTGGCGGCCAGGGTCTTGACGGTCAACGTCTTGGCCAGGCCGGGCACGCCTTCGATCAGGGCGTGGCCGCGCGCCAGCAAGACGACGAAAAGGCGGTCGAGGAGGTAGTCCTGGCCGACCAGGACGCGCCGCACCTCGGTCTCGACGCGCTGCAGTTGCTCGATGTGCTCTTCGAGCTTGTCTTCCAGCTCGCGGCTCTGGGCTTCCGCCGATGCCTCTATCTCGAGGTCGGCGGCGTCGGGGCTGGGCTGGGTCTTGGATTTGCGGGTAGCGGGGCGCTGGCTCAAGGAAATCCTCCGGCGGGTCGCGGTCGGCAGTTCGCTGATTGTAACGGAAAGGTCTGATAGGTTGCCGTCGTGGCGTCTTCACCTCACTTTCGCGATGCCGTCATGGCCCGCCGTGTCCGCGCAGGTCGCGGGCCCGTGCTGCGCAAGTCCTTAGGGCAGCACCACTTGGTGGATGGCAAGTTGTGCCGCCCGCTGGTCGAGTTTCTCGGTGAGGACAGGCAGTTCCCTGGCCTGGTTGTGGAGATCGGCCCGGGTGGCGGTGTTCTGACGCGCGAGTTGCTGGCGACCGGTGCCCGGGTGGTCGGTTGGGAGTTGGACGCCGCCTGGGCCGCCGAGCTGCCGCGGCGCCTGGGGGCCACGCTCTGCCGCAGGCTGAAGCTCGTGGTCGCGGACGCTCTCGAGTTGCCGTGGACGCGGTTGCCGGCGCAGACGCTGGTGGCTGGCAATCTACCGTACAACGTCGCGACGGTGCTCCTGCGGCGCATGCTGGAGCAGGCCGGCACCCGCGTCGCGCGCGCCGGAGTGCTGGTGCAACGCGAGGTGGCCCAGCGACTGGCCGCCGAGCCGGGCGGTCGAGACTACGGTGCGCTCAGTGTACTGGTGGCGGCGCGCGCGGACGTGCGCATCTTGGGCCGTGTCAAGCCTGGGAGCTTTCGACCACCGCCCAAGGTCGAGTCGGCGTTTGTCGGCCTGGTGCCCAAGGAGCCACCGCTGCCGGAGTTCGAGATGGGGTCCTTCACGGCTACAGTGCACGCTGCCTTTGCGCAGCGGCGCAAGAAGTTGCGCAACGCCCTGGCGGTCACAGGCTGCAGCAAGCCGCAAGTGGAACAAGCGCTCGACAGCGCGGGTCTGGACGCCGAGGCACGGGCGGAGCAGCTGTCCTTGCGCGACTTCGTGCGCCTGCACCAGGAGCTGCGCTTGGTGCGTCGAGCCGATCAATGATATGATATGCCGACATTTAGCTATCGCTTCCTGAGCATGCTAAAAACCTTTCAACTCCTTCGACACGACTTCCCCGGCAGTCCGATTCTCTAGAAGGGCCGGTTACGGAGATCGCCGGTTGCCGAAGACGACGACAAGAACGATCACAGCATGGCCGACCCGGACGACGACAAGATTCCCACAGCTACCGACGGCGTTGGTGATGCCGACACCGCGGTCAAGCCGAAGCGCCGCAAGAAGGCGGGCGCCACGGCTGGGACGCGTGCGCGCAAAGCCGGTGGCGAGAGAATTGCCAATGAGGCTGGCGCGGGATCGCCTCAGGGTTCGCCGCGGGTGCGGCCGCTGGCACCCGAGAAGGGACGCGAACTCCTCGGTATCCTGATGCTCGTCGCTGGCGTCATGCTCTTGGCCAGTTTGCTGACCTACCATCCCGACGACGCCAGCTGGTTCCGTGCTGGGGGAACGAGCGAGGGTACATCCAACCTGATCGGACCGGTCGGTGCTCAAGTTTCCGCCCTGGCGTTCGAACTGGTGGGTCTGACGTCCTTCGTCTTCGTGGTCTTGTTGCTGGTGGCGGGGGTTCGCCGCTGGCGGCAACGTAGCGCGGAGACCGACCTGTGGCGCATCTGCGGCTTGGTCTTGCTGTTCACGTCGCTGCCGGGATTGACGCAGCTGCTGTTAGGTGAGATCAGCTGGCGCGGCCGGGACATCGCGACTGGCGGTGCGCTGGGCACCTTGCTCGATCGCTTCCTGCAGGCTCAGGTCGGCTTCCTCGGTGGTTTCTTGTTGCTAGTCCTGACCCTCGCCGCCGGTGTTTCGCTGGTCGTGCAGACGACGCTCAACGAGATGTGCTTGCGGCTGTGGCAACGCAGCCAGGACCTGCTCCAGGACTGGCACTTGTCTCGTGAACGACGCCAGGAGCGTAAGCACAAGGAGCAGGCGCGCGAGCGCGTCTTGCGCAAGCACCTGCAGCGCACGGCGTCGGGCGGTCCTGCGCGCTATGGGAAAGAAGCGGATTCGGAGTTGGGCTTGGAAGAGGCAGGCGCCCAGGAGGGTGGTTTCCCATTCGAAGGTTCTCCCGTCGAGTTGCGTGCACCAGCGCCGGTAATGCCGCTGCGCGTCACCGAGCGCAAGGGGCCGGGGAGTTTCTCCGTACGGCGTGTACGCGTAGGAGACGTCGACGACGGGTTCGAGGGCGATGGTGCCGATCGCGTCGTGCCGTTCCCGGTGCCGGAGTCGACATCGCCAGCGCGAATCCCCGCGGCTGAGGAGGGCAGCGCTCCACGAGCACCAGACACGCCGCCGCCGCGAATGCCGACGCCGAGTCCACGGAGATCGAGTCAGCCGGCCGCCGCGCCTGCGACCAGCAAGCCGCGGGGTCAACAGCGCCTGGTGTTCGCCAAGGACGGTGCCGAGCCCGGTCTGCCGCCGGTCAACCTGCTGCAACTGACGGACGAAGACGCGTTGGTGGACGAGAACGAGCTGGTCCGCCAGGGTGAGACGATCCGTGCCCGCTGCGCCGAATTCGGGGTCGAGGGCACGGTGGTCAGCATCAATCCGGGGCCGGTGATCACCGTCTTCGAATTCCAGCCGGCACCGGGCGTCAAAGTCAGTCAGATCGTCAACCTGCAGGACGAGCTGGCGATGGCTCTGCGCGCCGACTCCGTACGTATCGATCGCCTGGCCGGCCGTTCGACGCTCGGCATCGAGGTGCCCAACAAGCAGCGCGCCATTATCCACCTGGGGCCGCAGCTGGAAAACGAGAGTTTCCACAAGTCGCACTCGCCGCTGACCCTGGCACTGGGTGTCGACATCGGTGGCCGCCCGGTGTTCACCGACCTGGCGACCATGCCGCACCTGATCGTCGCTGGTGCCACGGGCGCCGGCAAGAGCGTCGGCCTGCAGACCATGATCACGTCGATCCTCTACAAGGCCACGCGCGAAGACGTGCAGTTCATCTTCATCGATCCCAAGCGCATCGAGTTGGGGGTCTACGCTGACATTCCGCACCTCAAGACCGAGGTGGTGGTCGATCCCAAGAAGGCAGCCAACGCGCTGCAGTGGGCGGTCGCCGAGATGGAGCGTCGCTACCGTCTGCTGGCCGAAGTGCACGTGCGCTCGATCGCCTACTACAACCAGGCGATCCAGGATCCGGAAGTGCAGAAGCGTCTGTCGCTGTCCGACGACGACGAGGCTGCGCCGACGCCGCAGGATCTCAAGAAGCTGCCCTATTACGTCATTGTCATCGACGAGCTGGCCGACTTGATGATGGTCTCGTCCTCCGAGGTCGAGACCTGTATCGCGCGCCTGGCGCAGATGGCGCGTGCCGTCGGCATCCACCTGATCATCGCCACGCAGCGGCCGTCGGTCGACGTGCTTACCGGCACCATCAAGGCCAACTTCCCCTGCCGTATTGCCTTCGCTACGGCCACCCGCCACGACTCGCGAACCATTCTCGACCAAGTGGGGGCGGAGAAACTGTTGGGCAAAGGCGATATGCTGTTCATGCCGCCCGGCACCTCGCGCGTGCGGCGCCTCCACGGCGCCTACATCAGCGAGCAGGAGACGGCGGCCTTGATCCGCTGGTTGAAGAAGCAGGGCAAGCCGGAACTGGATCCGGACGTCCTGAAGGGGACGGACAACGGCAAGGGTGGCGCTGGCGGCGGCGAAGACAACGACGACGAGCTGTACGACGAGGCCGCCCGCCTGGTGGTGGCCGAGGGGCAGGCGTCAGCGAGCTTCCTGCAGCGTCGCCTGCGTGTTGGCTTCTCGCGGGCCGCCCGCCTGATCGACATCATGGAGCGCGACGGCCTGCTCGGGCCGCCGCAAGGCTCCAAGCCGCGGGAAGTTCTGGTGCCGCCTGGCTACTTCGAAGAGATCGACCGCGCCCGCCACGACGACGAGAACTACAATCCGTGAACATCGAGCGAATCCTCTTTTTCGGTACCCCGGAATTCGCGGTACCGACCCTGGAGGCGTTGGTTGCTGCTGGCCGCCGGCCGATGCAGGTGATCACGCAGCCGTCCCGCCGTGCTGGTCGTGGCAAGCGCCTGCAGCCGCCGCCGGTGGCAGTCGCCGCGCAGCGACTGGAGTTGCCGGTGGTGCAGCCGGCCAAAGTCAAGGCCCCGGAGTTCCTGGCCGCCGTCGAAGCCTGGCAGCCGGACGTCGCGGTGGTGGTCGCCTTCGGGCAGATCTTCCCGCGGCGCCTGTTGGCGTTGCCAAAGGCCGGCTGCATCAACCTGCACGCCTCGTTGCTGCCGGCATGGCGTGGTGCCGCACCGATCCAAGCGGCCATCGCCCACGGGGATGCGACCACTGGCGTGTGCACCATGCAGATGGAGGCGGGGCTCGACAGCGGCCCGTCGTTGCTGTGCGCCGAGACGCCGATCGGTGTCTCCGAGACGGCCGAGGAACTCTCTGAGCGCTTGGCGTGCTTGGGCGCCGAACTGACGGTGCGTACGCTCGACGCCCTGGAAGCCGGTGACCTGACACCAAAGCCGCAGGACGACGCGCGGGCAACCTACGCGCCGCGCATCCAGAAGTCGGATGGAGTCGTCGACTGGAACCTGTCGGCGCGCGAGTTGTTCAACTGTCTTCGTGCCTTCACTCCCTGGCCGGGACTGACCGCGCGTCTCGGGGACAAGCCCGTACGCCTGGGCTGGGCGCGTGTCTTGACCGGTGAGGACGCGGTGATCCCCAGCGATATGGCCGGGGCTCCCGCCGGCACGCTCCTCGGTCTGCGCGGCGACGATCCACCGTGTCTTGCAGTCGTGTGCGGTCCGGCCGGTACTGGCACCAGCGCGCGCGGCGTGCTGGGTCTGGAAGAAGTGCAGCGTCCAGGTAAACGCGCCTTGCCGGCCGCCGATTTCTGGAACGGCGAACGGTTGCATGCCGGTGATCGCTTCGACGTGCCCGCTAGCGGAACTTCCCAGGCGCCGGCCGGGGACGGCTGACGTAGCATGCCGCGCCGTGCTTCCAACCGTGCCTCGCGGGGTGGCCGCGTGCCACGCCAAGTAGGCCCCAATCGTCGCCAGACGGTGCGGGGCCGCACGCCTCAGGACAACGTGCGCGTGGCGGCGGCCTGGGTGCTGGAGCGGACCCTGGCATCATTGTCACCGGTGGGTGCCTTCCTCGGTACCGTCCTCGAGCGTTATGACGAGCGAGACCAGGGGCTGCTGCGTGAGCTGGTTTTCGGCACCCTGCGCTGGATGCGGCGGCTCGACCACGTCATCGAGATCGCCGCTGGCCGCTCCCTGGACAAGATCGAACCGGTGCTACATGCGCCGCTACGAGTCGCAGTGTACCAACTCTTGTTCCTCGATCGTGTGCCCGCGCATGCAGCCGTGCACGAAGCGGTCGAACAGGCGCATGCGCTGAGTCATCGTGGTGCTGCCAGCTTTGTCAACGCCGTCCTGCGCCGTATCGCCCGCGAATCGCAACTCTCGGCCTGGCCGGTACGGGAATCCGACCCGGTGCGCCGGCTGGGGATCGAGCTCAGTCACCCGGACTTGCTGGTGTCTCGCTGGTTGGAAACGTACGGTGCGCAGGAGACGGAGCGTTTGCTGCGCGCCAACAACCAAGCCAAGCCGCTGCAACTGCTCGCGTTCCGCCATCGCGGCGGGCGTGAGTTGCTGGCTGAATCTCTGATCGACGCTGGCCTCGACGTGGAGCCGTCGGCCTTGTCGTTGGTCGGGCTGACCGTGCGTCGGGGCAACCCGCTGAACACCGACGCCTTCCGGCGCGGTGAGTTCTACATCCAGGACGAAGTCAGCCAAATGGCAGCCCTGCTGCCGCCGCCCAAGCCCGGGGAGCGCATTCTCGACGCCGCCGCGGCGCCGGGTGGCAAGAGCTTCGCGCTCAAGGCCTGGGAGCCGGACGTCGACGTCCTGTTGGCCGACGTGTCGCTTGACCGCATCGGCCGCCTGCGCGCCAACCTGCGACGGCTCGAGCTCGACTTGCCAGTGCTGGTCGCCGATGCCGGCGCACCGCCGTTCGCGCGTGGTCCAGGCGCCAGAGAGTGCGACCGCTTCGATCGCGTCGTTCTCGATCTACCGTGCAGCGGCACCGGCACGCTACGGCGCAAGCCGGAGCTGAAGTGGCGGTTGAGTGCTGGTGAGATCGGTCGCCTGGCGAGCAGTGGCCTGCGTTTGCTCGAAGGTTGCGCGCCCTTGGTGCGGCCCGAGGGGCTCCTGGTGGCCATCACTTGTTCGGTGGAAGCGGAGGAGAACGAGGCGGTCGTCTCGCGTTTCCTTTCGAAGCATCCCGAGTGGCGTCCGTATCCCTTGGAGACGACAGTTCCCCAGCCGCTCCAAACGGCTATCGCTGGGCCAGGGTTTTGGCGTATGCTCCCCGGCGACGATCACGACGGCTTCACGGTACACGTGATGAGCCGTCGCGGCACTGAATAACGCGTGATCCCTAGAGGGCCGTGAGTTTCGTTGCGGCTGCGAGAGATCGTTCAAGTTACGAAGTCGAGGTTTCAAGATCGGGCTTATGATGGCCGGCAAAAAGTGCTCCGGGGCACGAAAAGCCATTGACACGGCCGAAGTGATACCGTATCTTCCCGACACTGCTAAATAACCCCCCGGGAAAGTACCGGAAAGAGACCGGAAAAGGAGGAGTCATGGCTGGTAAGGCTGACATCGTCAATCATCTGGTGGATAACGTCGAGGGACTGACCAAGAAGCAGGCCGCCGAAGCGTTCGACGCCACTTTCAATGCCATTACTGATCTGTTGAACGATGGCGAGCGGGTCAATGTATCCGGCTTTGGCAGCTTCTCGGTTGCCGACCGCGCTGCTCGTACGGGCCGCAACCCGGCGACGGGTGCCACGATTCAGATTCCCGCCCGCCGTACGGCGCGCTTCAAGGAAGGCAAGGAGCTGAAGGAAACCCTCAACGCCTGAGGTTTCGACCAGCATTCTGCTCCGGCAGTTCCGCTCTGAAGAGGCCCCGCGGTCTGGTGTTCCAATGCCAGCCTCGCGGGGCTTTCTGTTTCTACTCGCCTGCCGCGCAGTTGCATGCAGGCATCAACGGATGTCGCGGTAGAGGCGAGCCAGGCTCGCAACCGGCACACCGAGGCCATAGAGCGCGAAGATCAGCCAGTTGCGCACGGTGGTGCGGATCAGGCCTCCCTGGCGGTAGCGCCGGGCACTGGTGACGATTGGTGGCTGCAGAATCGCTAGGCGCCCAACCTGGCGCAGGCGCCGAATGAACTCCAGGTCTTCGAGGATCGGCCAGTCTGGAAAGCCACCGATGGCGTCGAAGGCGTCGCGTCGGACGAACTGGCCCTGGTCGCCGAGCGCCATGCCGTAGCGGCGGCTGCGCTGCGCCACTACCCACTCGCCCAGCCGGTAGAGCCGGGCTCGACCATCGAAGCGCAAAACGAAGGCGCCGCCCACCGCGCCGCCCTCCGTGCTGTTGCTGATGTCGAGAGCCCGACGGATGTTCGCCGCGCCCCCTGCAGGCGGTACACTGTCGGCGTGCAAGAACCAGAGGATTTCCGCCTCGGTAGCCGCGGCGCCCGCGTTGAGCTGTGGGCCTCGGCCGCGTGGTGCATGGACGACGCGCACGCCAGCCTCGGCGGCGATCTGCAGCGTGCGATCCCGAGAGCCGCCGTCGACCAGCACGATGTCGTCGATCATCGCTTCCTGAGGCCCCTCGAGAACCTCGAGCAGCCGCGGTAGGGTGCTGTGCAGGGCGACTTCTTCGTCGAGAGTTGGGATGACGACGGCGATTCGCAAAGTCGGAGGATGCTAGCACGCGCGCGGGTTGGGCCGTTCGAGCGCCAACCCCTCAGGATTAGAGACAATCCCGGTAGATACGCCACTCAGGAGGACCCATGGCCCCGACCCAGAGCCGTTCTGACGAGACTCCATTCAGTCACCTGGACACGCAAGGGCGCGCCCAGATGGTGGACGTCTCCACCAAGGCCGTCACCCGCCGGGTCGCCGAGGCATCGTGCCGCGTTGTGCTCTCCGCGTCGACGGTGGCACGGTTGCGCGATCTACCCAAGGGAGACGCCGTTACCATCGCCCGGCTGGCCGGCATCCAGGCGGCCAAGCGCACCGACGAGCTGATTCCGCTGGCGCATCCGCTGCCACTCGACCAGGTCGAGGTCGACGTGACCGCTGTACCCGAGGGCGTCGAGATCCGCAGCCGCGTGGTGGTCACCGCCCGCACCGGTGCCGAAATGGAAGCGCTTGCCGCGTGCTCTGGCGCGGCCCTGGCGCTCTACGACATGGTCAAGGCAGTCGAGCGCCAGGCGGTCATCACCGACCTACGCCTCGACGCCAAGAGTGGCGGCCGGAGCGGTGACTATCGGCGAAAGGCATCGGGGGCGGACCAGGAAGTCGAAGCGTGAATTCCCTGAACCCCAGGAGCTCCCTCAGCAGAGACGAGACCGTCGAGGTGCGTGGAGGCGAAGAGCTGGATGTACCGCGGTTGCACGCATACTTGCGCTCTCATCTTCCGTCTGACCTCCGAGCTGCTCTGCCGGCACAGGCAGATCTCGAAGTGCGAAAGTTTCCCGGTGGCTACTCCAATCTCACGTATCTGCTGACCCTTGGTGGCCTGGACTTCGTGCTGCGACGACCACCCGTAGGCAACCAGGTGCAGGGGGCCCATGACATGGGCCGCGAGTATCGTGTGCTCGACGCGCTGGCGCCGGTTTACGCTGTGGCTCCCCGCGCCTATCTGTACTGCGATGACCTCGACGTCTTGGGAGTCCCCTTCTATGTCATGGAGCGGTGCCAGGGAGTCATCCTGCGGCGCGGCGGTGTAACAGGGCGAGACGGGTTTCCAGGGCCGGGTGGGTGCCTCGGTGAGGGCGAGCTGCGACGTCTGAGCGAGGCTTTCGTCGACCAGCTGGCCGATCTTCATGGCCTCGACTATGCGGCCGCCGGCCTGGGCGACCTCGGTCGTCCCGAGGGGTATGTGGAACGTCAGGTCAAGGGCTGGACGGAGCGCTACCGCAAGGCGCAGACGGATGAACTGACACCGGTCGAGGCGGTCATCGGCTGGCTGGATGAGCAGCTGCCGTCGATGGCCCACGCGCTCAGTCCGGCACGCGCGGGAGCCGCGTTGCTGCACAACGACTACAAGTACGACAACCTGGTGCTCGATCCTGACGATCTGACGCGCGTGCGTGCGGTGCTCGACTGGGAGATGTGCACCGTCGGCACGCCGCTGCTGGACCTCGGCACCAGTCTGGCTTACTGGATCGAGGCCGCGGACGGGGATGCCTTTCTCGCCCAGGCTTTCGGCCCGACCTACCTGGCGGGTAGCCTGACCCGTAGCGAGCTGGCCGAGCGCTACGCGGCGCGCACCGGTGCGGATCTCGGTCCGCTGCTCTTCGCCTACGTCACCGGCCTGTTCAAGCTGGCGGTCATCGGACAGCAGATCTACGCGCGGTATCGCCGCGGTCTGACGCGTGACGAACGCTTCGCGGGGCTCGGCAAGCTCGTCGCTGGCTGCGGCATGCTGGCGCTGAGGGCGCTGGATCAGGGCTCGGTCTGACCCAACGCCGGATTCGCAATCGATGGCAGAATGCTGTAGCGTCATACGCTTGAACCCCGAATCGGGCTCCCGGGCCTGACTACCGCTCGCGACCTGTTGAGGAGAAACATCCATGTCGAGTCGACTTGCTCTCGTCTGCCAACTGTCCATTGCCGCTCTGCTGACCGCGTTCTTGGTACCGCCAGCTTCTTCCCAGACCTCGCTGCAGTCCGCGGATCCATCGGTGATCACGCCGTGGAGCACGCCCGCGAGTTCAGGCCCAGTCAGCTCGAGATTGCGCTTCTTGCAACCGCGCATCGTCAACGGTGAGAGCAGTGTCATTGCCGGTGTCGCCGCGATTCTCGACAAGTCCTCCGGTTCTTCCTTCTGCACCGGTACGCTGATCGGGTGCAACACGGTGTTGACCGCCGCGCACTGCGTGTGCTTCGGCGACGGCGACCAGTGCCAGGCGGGCGGCAGCGAGCTGGTGCCGGCGAGTAGCATCCAGGTGTATCTGCAGACCGGCGGCATCTTCGACGTGCAGTCGATCGACGTGCCGTCAAATTTCGTGTTTGGTGATCGCAGTGACGTCGCCGTCCTGCATCTGGCGGACGAAGTCACCGGCGTTGGCCCCTTCGGGATCAACACGGCTGGCTCCGTCGCCAACGGCACCAACGCCGTGATCAGTGGTTTCGGCCTCACCAACGGCAACAACGACGATTCCGGCATCCTGCGCGTCGGTGGGGTCGTCACCTCGGCGTGCACGGTGGTGCCGGACAACCCGCACGTGTGCTGGCGCTTCCAGAATCCGGTGGGTGCGGTGGGCGTGGACTCCAACACCTGCTCGGGAGATTCGGGCGGTCCGTTGTTCGTCTCCTCGGGGTCCAACGTCGTGGTCGGTGGCGTGACCTCTGGGGGTATCAGTGGTGACTGTACGGCGCCGGACAGCAGCTGGGACGCCGAGGTCTTCTTCGATCGCAACTTCATCCAGAACCGAGCAGGTGGCGACCTGGGGACCGCTGTCTGTGGTGATCCCTACGAGTCGACGGTCGGTGTCGGCAGCGGCACGCTGAGCGCCGGCAACACCAGCGACTCGTTCCAGTTCGATGTACCTGCCGATACGGCGGTGCTGCGTGTCGCGCTGAACGGTGAGGACGGCCCGTTCGTCTCGCCCAACAACTTCGACCTCTACGTCAACCAAGGCGGTAGCGTCAGCACCAGCAACTTCGACTGCCAGTCGCGCAACGACGGCACGTTCGAGTTCTGCGACTTCCTAAGCCCTCAGTCGGGTACCTGGAGCCTGCTGGTGCAGCGCGTTGCCGGCCAGGGTGAGTTCCAGCTGATCGCCAGCGCCTTGACCGGCAGCAACCCGACTACCTGTGTGCCCGACGCCACGACCCTCTGCATCGACGTCGAGCCGGGGGATCAGCGTTTCAAGGCCACGGTGAGCTTCGACACGACCCTCGGCGGCGGCCGTGAAGGTGACGCCACCGCGACACCGCTGGCGCCGCTGGGCATCACCCGCGGTGGCATCTTCAGCTTTTTCAACGCCACCAATCCGGAAATGCTGTTGAAGGTGCTCAACGGCTGCAACAACAACGGTCACTTCTGGGTTTTCTACGCCGCCACCACCACCGTTGGGTTTGAGCTGACGGTCGAAGACACCCAAACCGGTGCCGTCAAGGTCTACACCAACCCAGATCTACAGGCGGCAGAACCGATCACCGATACTCAGGCATTCGCGACCTGTCCCTGAGATTGGCTCAGAATCGCGAAGGGCACCCACCGGTGGGTGGGTGCCCTCACGAACTCAGCGACAGTCAGGCTCCGGCTCTGAGGCTAGTCGCCCAGGCCGACCAGCCAGTCCGCCATCGTCTGTAGCTCTTCTTCCGAGCCCTTCGGCTTGGGGCCCTTGTGGTTCTTGCCGTCCATCTGCGTCTCGCGCTGGACGTAGTCGACGATCCAGGCCGCTTCGTGCTTGCTGCCAACATCGTCGAGTGCAGGGCCAGCCATCGGGCCGGTGGTGAACTTCGCCTCGATTCCCTCGGCCTCGATACCGTGGCAGTTGCCGCACTTTTGAGCCACGAAGATCTGCTTGCCTTCCGGCTCGCCGTCAGCGGCGGCGACGGATACTGGAACCACGGCTGCCGAACTGATCAACAGCAGTCCGGCGGCGATCGCCAGTGCTAGAAGGAATGCCTCGTGGATCCGAGTCTTGGGTTGCCGCATTTCTGCCTCCTGATTCTGATGGATAGTCTCGAAGCCATCGACAGGCTCCACTTCTGTATTACTGTATACCGATTGCAGCGAGCTCGCGGAACTACTATTATTTGTAGCCAGCCGCCACTCAAAAAGGTGGGCCCCGAAGCCCATCTTGCCCACCTCGCGGTCCTACCCTCGTGGGCGGTGTGGCTGTGCTGCGAAGCCGTTAGCTTTGCTCTAGACGTCGGAGAATGACACCCGGAACGAACAATCACCCTCTGTGGGGAGGCCGGTGATGCGACAACGCGTATTCCTATTCTTACTGCCCTTGATCGGGGGCCTGATGGTGCTTGGCGCCATCGGTTCGCCCGAAGTCGGGGCCGAGGACTCTGCTGGCACAGACATCGAGATGTGCGCCACGTGCCACGAAGACCAGGCGACGATCCTGGCTCGGCGCCCGCACTCCTTGCTCGATTCAGACGACTGGGCCGGGGGAGCTAGCCTCGGCAGCTGCAATTATTGCCATGGCGACGCCAGCGCGCATATGGACGCCGGTGGCGGCGAGGGCAATATCTTTGCCTTCACCGCGGACGACGGCTTCCGCGCCAAGAGCGATGTCTGCCAGACCTGCCATGCGGACTCTCATCCGAACTTCATGGCGAGTTCGCACGCTGCCGCGGCGGTTGGTTGTACCGATTGCCATTCGGTGCATGACGCCCATGTTGGCGGTGCCATGTTGCAGCTGGCCGATGCTCCCGTGCAGGTGGGGCGCAACCGGATCGACGCTGCTTCGGCCAGTTGTGCGAGCTGCCACGCCAACGTGCTGACACAGTTCGAGTTCAACGAACGCCACCGTTTGCAGGAAGGTATCCTGTCCTGCTCCTCGTGCCACAATCCGCACGAACCGGAAGCGCGCTTGGCCCTAGGGGGCTTCAAGCAGCAGGCTTGCACGGACTGCCACGCGGACAAAGAAGGTCCGTTCGTCTTCGAGCACGGCAGTGGCATGGTCGATGGTTGCACCTCGTGTCACACGCCGCACGGCTCGCCCAACCGCCACATGTTGACGTTCCAGGCCGTGGGTGAGCAGTGCTACAGCTGCCACGCGGCGGTACCGGGCTTCCATTCCCGCTTCACGCTGGACTCCAACTGCACCAACTGCCATTCCACCATTCACGGCTCGAACTTCGATCCGTACTTCCTGAAGTGAGGAGACCGGCCATGAGACGCGCAATCCAACTGATCGCCCTCGCTGCGCTGGTGCCGCTTCTGGTGCCGGCTCCGGCGTTGGCCCAAACTGGCTCCGTCAGCGGTGAGTTCCTGATCGGCTACCGCTCCGTGAGCACGGATGGTTCCGAGAACAAGTACAAGGAAGATATCAATCTCGACGACGGTCCCCGCCTGTTCAATCTCAAGCTCGACTTCGTGCCTAGCGGCGAGCTACGTAGCATGGTCGACGAGGTTCGGCTGGACATGGACAACTATGGCGGCGATCCCTTCGAGACCCTGCACCTGGGAGTTCGCAAGTTCGGCTCGTACAGCTTCCGCTTCGATCGTCGGAAGTCCGAGTACTTCTACGAAGACATCATCGAACCCGTAGGCCTGAGCAACCCTGCGCTGGCCTTTGCAGGTGACTTCCACCATTTCGACTACGAGCGCGTGCATGACACCGCTTCTCTGGATGTCGATCTCAACCAGCGGGCCAAGTTGAGCTTTGGTTTCGATCGCTATACGAAGCGTGGAGAGAGCACCACGACGCTGGACATCAGCCGCGACGAGTTCGAGTTCGACAAGCCGGTGGACGAGTCCCTGAACTCATATCGAGTCGGCTTCTCTTACTCCTGGGACAAGGTTACCCTGGTACTCGAGGAGAGCCAGCGCGAGTTCGAGAATGACGTCCATCTCTTCCTGCCCGGCTTCTCGTTGGGTGAAGATCCGGCCGACGCCACCACGTTGTCCTCCTTCTTTCTCAACCAGCCGTATGAGACCGAGACCACTCAGCACACGCTGCGCTTGATCGCCAAGCCGAACAACAAGCTGACGGTGCGTTTGTCTGGTGTCATCCAGGAGACCGAGACGGAAGCCGTCGGCGATGAACGCTCGATCGGTGTCGCCTTCAACGGAAATCCGTTCACTACGAACCTGAGCGGTGCAGGCGAGATCGAGCGCGATGTCGAGATGTTCGACCTCGACATCAACTACTTGGTCAACGACCGCTTCGCCCTTGTCGGCAAGGCCTGGCAGCGTGAGTTGGATCAAGAAGGCGATTTCTTCTGGTCCGGCAATCTGCATGCCGGTCTCTGGGAGGTCGAGACCTCCGGCTTCCAGGGTGGACTGCAGTTTGCGGTCTCCCCGAAGGTGACGGTTGCGGCCGGATTCCGCGTTGAAGAGCGCGATGTGACGCACGCCTTCACCGAGGATGATGTGACAGATCCCCTTGATCCGGAGACTGAGACCACCGAGCAGGACGGCCTCTACGCCAACCTGACCTGGCGTCCGACGCGCGCCTTCGACTTGTCGCTGCGCTGGGAAGACTTCAGCATTGACGATCCCTTCACGCTTGCGTCTCCCACGGATCGCGAGCGGCTGACGCTGCGTGGCCGCTATCGCCTGGCCAGCGGCCTCTCCCTCAACGGTACCTACAGCACCAACGAGATGGACAACAGTAACTCGGGCTATGCCTCGAGCTACGATCAGGTCCAGGTGGGCCTCGCTTATCGCAAGAACGGTTTCGACGCTTCGATCAGCTACGGCAACATCGAGATCGAGCGTGCGGTCGACCGCGTTGTGGTGACTCTGCCAGGTTTCGGCGGCGGCCAGTTGATTCCGCTACCGATCGATTACCAGGCGGACTCCGACTTCTTCGATGCCCGCATGCGCTGGACCCGAGACGATCTGTCGCTGGGTGCCAGCTACCGTGAGTATGAGAACGATGGCTCGTTCGCGCTCGACCGCGAGGATGCGCGTGTCTTTGCCGAGTACACCTGCCCCGGTGGTTATCTGCTCTACGCGGCCTACCGCACGGTGGACTACAACGAGGCGCAGTTCAACTTCGACGACTACGACGCGGACATCACCGAGATCGCGGTCGGTTACCGCTGGTAAGACCGTGATGCGGTCGTAACGCGCCGCAAGTACAGCGCAGTCAGTCTTGACGGTGTTCGGCCTTGAGTAGGTCGAACACCGTTTTTACTGGTGCGAACGTTTCCGCTGGTACTTCGACGAAGACTGTGTTCCAGTGCGCCATGGCGCCGTTCCACAGACCCGGACGCTCCAGCGCACGCAACTCGCGGCCCTGGTGCGACTTGATCGACAGAAAAACGGCGCGTGGGTCGACGAATCGCTGCAGGTCGAAGGCCGCGCCGCGCCAGTCGCGCACGCCGCAGGCAAGGTCGACTGGGTTGAAGTGAGTCGATTCGGTGAGGATCTGGCGCTGCTTGGGGTTCTTGAGGTCGACCTGCGCGGTTTCGACGATCTGTGGCGTCACCGCGCCGGTCTCGGGAGCACGGACCCAGAACGGGCCACCACCCGGCTGGCCTTCATTCTTCACCACGCCGCACACCCGCAGCGGGCGATCGAGCTGGAGAATGGCGAACTCGCGGCGAGCCGCCCGGCTCTCGGGCCAGGCGTCGATCGGCAGGCCGAAGTGTTCCCGGCACAGCTCGCGGGCCGCGTCGATCTCCGCCTCGCTGTTCCGCGTGTGTAGCTCCTCGAGCAGCTCGAAGATGCGTGCCTGCAGTTGGACCAGGTAGCCGCCCAGCACGCGTTTCCAGCGCAGTGTGGTCGCCTTGCGCGCGTCCGGCAGCACATTGTCAATATTCTTGATCAAGACCAGGTCGGCCTCGAGTGCGGTTAGATTGCTCAGCAGGGCGCCGTGCCCACTCGGCCTGAGAAGCAGGCGGCCATCTGTCTCGCGGAACGGCAAGCGGTCTTCTTGGCTCAGAGCCAGCGTGTCTGTGGACGGAGCCTGTACGGAAAGGCCGATGTCGAAGTGCACGCCGCGCTCCTCGTGTAGCCGCGCCGCGACCGCATCCAGGTGCTCGCGGAATCGCGCCTCGAAGCGAGCCGGCACGGTGAAGTGCAAGCGACAGCGCCCTTCGCGGTCGGCCAGCGTGTGCACCGCTTCTACAAGATGCTCGCCGAGGGCGCTCCGGCATCCGTCGCGATAGCGATGAAAGGGGAGAAGTCCCTTGGGCAACACGGCGTAGTCGAGGCCTTGGGAACCCAGCAGCTGGGAGACGACCTGCCGATACGCTCCTCGGGCCAGGTCGGCTTCCAGCCTCCGTTGCAGCTCCGGGCTGAGGGCATCCCAGAAGGCGAAGTCACGCAGACGACTGCAGAAGGCCAGCAGGTCGGCTGCTGCCTGCTCGCCCTCGGCGGCTCGTCGCTCCAGCTCTTCACCGGCCTCTGGCGCATCAGTGTCGAGGTCGGCGTTCGCCTCCAGGTACGGCAGCAGGCGTCGGAACATGCGACTGGCGGCACCGGAAGCGGGTACGAACTTGCAGGCGCGTCCTGCAGCGGCTGCGGCGTCCCACGTGCCTGCGAGCGTGTCGAGGTCCTCAGCGTCCAACTGCAGCACGCCGTCGCCCGGTGTGCAGGCCCGGTCGAGCTGCGCCGGCGCCGGTGGTTGCAGCAGCAGGTCGAGCTGCCGATGAGCCTCGGCCGCGTCGATGCCCTGTGCCGCCAGCTGCCTGACGTCCTCCGGTGTGAGGAGCACCTCCTGCGTCATCGGCCGTAGTGCTGCAAACGGTCCAGGCTCTCGTCGAGCGTAGGGGCTTCGGTGTCCTTGGCCGACAGGATTGGTGGTTCACCGTCCAAGAGCGGCCATTCGATCGCCAGCTCGGGGTCGTTCCAGCGCACGCTGAAATCGTATTCGATGCTGTAGAAATCGGTGCACTTGTACTCGACCTGGGCTGAGTCCGACAGGACATAGAAGCCGTGCAGGAAGCCTGGAGGCACGTAGAGCTGCTCGAAATTCTCGGCTGTGAGTTCCAAGGCCAGCCATTGCTTGAACTGCGGTGAGCCGATGCGGGCGTCGACGACGACATCCCAGATCCGACCCTCGACGCAGCGAATCAGCTTGCCCTGCGGCTGTTGCGACTGCGCATGCAGGCCCCGCAGGATGCCGCGTTTGGAGCGCGAGTGGTTGTCCTGCACAAAGGTCGCATCGAGCCCGGCCTGGCGGTACTTCTCGGCGTGGTACGTCTCGAGAAAGAAACCGCGCTCGTCACCGAACACCTGCGGCTTGATGTGGAGCACTCCGTCCAGCTCGGTGGGCTCGATGGTCGGACTCATGTCTTGCCCCCTGTGCCCAGGCCGATGCGCTTGCGGGCGTCGAGGTCAGCCTGGACGGCGGCGCACCAGTCGCGGTTGTCCAGATACCAGCGGACCGTGTCTTCGAGGCCCGAGGTGAAGTCGTGCCGCGGTGTCCAGCCCAGCTCGCGCTCGGCCTTGGACGCGTCGATCGCGTAGCGCCAGTCGTGCCCTGGTCGATCGCGCACGAAGCGCTTGAGGCTCGCGTAGGCGTCCAGGTCGCGTGCCTGCAGCGCGGCGTTGTCAGCGGCTGGCAACAGCTGCTCCAGGTGATCGCAGATGGTGTCGACCACCTGCAGGTTGCTGCGTTCGGCGTTGCCACCGAAGTTGTACTTCTCTCCCGGCCGTCCCCGTTGCAGGGCAACCAGCACGCCCTCGCCGTGGTCGCGCACGTGGATCCAGTCGCGCACGTTGGAACCGTCGCCGTAGATCGGCAGATCCTTGCCCTCGGCGGCGTTGAGGATCATCAGCGGGATCAGCTTTTCTGGGAACTGGTACGGTCCGTAGTTGTTCGAGCAATTGGTGACCAGCGCCGGCAGCTTGTGGGTGTGGAAGTAGGCGCGCACCAGGTGGTCGGCCCCCGCCTTCGACGCTGCATAGGGTGAGTTGGGAGCGTAGGACGTCGTCTCGGTGAACAGTCCCTCTTTGCCCAGGGAGCCGTAGACCTCGTCCGTCGAGACGTGGACAAAGCGAAAGGCTTCTGCCAGCGTGGCACCGTTGTGCTCGTCGGCCCCGTGCGCATCGAGATGGCGCCGTGCCGCTTCCAGCAACTCGAAGGCGCCGACGATGTTGGTGCGGATGAATTCCGAGGCGTCGTCGATCGAGCGATCAACGTGGCTCTCAGCCGCGAAGTTGATCACGGCTGTCGGTTGCTGCTGCTCGAAGATGCTGCGTACCGTACCCCGGTCGGCGATATCGGCCTGTTCGAAACGAAATCGTGGGCTGTCCTCAAAGTCCGCCAGGTTCTCCCGCCGTCCAGCGTAGGTGAGCTTGTCCAGCACAACGACACGGGCGTTCGTACGCTCCAACAGAAGGCGCACAAAATTGCTGCCGATGAAACCGGCACCGCCGGTGACCAGGATGGTGTCCATGACTGTCCTCGGTGAGAAACTGAAGGAGTGTTTGGCAGCTTCGTGCCGCTCAGGTGGGGCCGCAACGGGAACCGCCGCGGCGAGGTCGGGTTAGTATACCCCGCGTCGCCCCGGCGACTGTAACTTTCATGTGTAGACAACCCTTCTTGGAGTACCTTTCGTGGACAGCACCCTGACCCCCTGGCAGGCGATCCTGCTCGCTCTCGTACAGGGCGTGACCGAGTTCTTGCCGATCAGCTCGTCCGCCCACCTGATCCTGGTACCTCATGTCTTCGGCTGGCCGGACCAGGGCCTGCCCTTCGACATCGCTGTCAACACCGGGACGCTGTTGGCTGTCGTTGTGTATTTCCGCCACGATCTGGTGCGTCTGGCCCGCGCGGGTTTGGCCAGTGTTGGCCTCGGTCGCATAGCTGGTGCTGCGGATGTCGAGCCCGGTGAGACCAAGCTTGCCTGGGCCATCGTAGTCGGCACCATTCCGGTGGGAATCTGCGGTCTGGCCTTTTATGACTGGATTGCCACCGCTGGCCGTGATCCCCTGATCATCGCCGCAGCTTCGATCGGCTTCGGTCTCCTGCTCTGGTGGGCCGATCGCCTTTCCGGAAGAGAGCGTGACCTCAGTCGTCTGACCTGGAGAGATGTTGCCGTAATGGGGGCCTTCCAGGCCTTGGCCCTGATTCCTGGCACCTCACGCTCGGGCATCACCATCACTGCTGGTCTCCTGCTCGGTTTTCGTCGCCCCGAGGCGGCCAGGTTCTCCTTCCTGCTCGCCGTGCCGGTGGGTTTCTTGGCTGCGGCCAAGGATCTTTGGGACATCGTGCAAGCACCACCACCATCGCAGGATCTGCTGTGGATGGCCGTTTCTCTCGTGGTTGCTGCTGTCTCCGCCTACCTGGTCATTGGCTGGCTACTCGACTGGTTGCAGCGTCAGAATATGACCCCGTTTGTCGTCTACCGGGTTGCGCTCGGTTTGGTCATCGTCGGAGTCTGGTGGAGCTTCGTCTGAGCTGGCTGCCGCAATGTTTCTTTCAGTAGGCCCAGAGCTTTTTCGTGGTTGCTTTGAATGAGCTGGCTACTGCCTAGACCGCTCTTGCGTCGTCTGCACAGGCGACCTCGAGGAAGGCTTGCCGTTCCTCTCGGGGGCGGATCAGCGCCTCGTGTACCAGCTCGAAGAGCTTCTCGGCCTGTCGCTGCGGGCGAGTCATGATGGAGTCGTCGGTAGGGTTATCTGGCTTAGCCATCATGTGTCGTCGTATCGGCTTCGGGGCCGTCCTCCGTTGGTCCACCGAAGACCATCACACCGAAAGGGTCTCTCTCGCTCGTGGCCTGGGGCAGCGTCGCCAAGCGCCTTTCCCAGTAATCGGCTCGATCGTCTTGGCCCAGTTCCCGTTGGAGAGGGATCAAGGTGCTCATTAGCTGACGTATCAGAGTTCGCTCGGTTGATGTGGGCAGCAAGTAAACGCGGATCGCTTCTTCCAGGTACTCGACAGCTTTTGCGATCTGGTTGTTGAGCTCTGCAGCTGTTGCCAGGTTGACCAATGCGGCACCGCTCAGGGGATGATCCGAACCCAGGGAGTCACGGACTCTCTTCAGACCTTCGAGCAGATAGGATTCAGCCTCCTGTCCACGCTCCATCTCGAGATAAACGACCCCAAGATTGACATAGGCGTACGCAATATCCGGATGATCCTCCGGCAGCTGAGCCTCACGGATCTGGAGAACGCGCCTGTAAGTAGCTTCGGCTTGCCGGAGTTGCCCGAGTCGTAGTTGCGAGTTGCCTAGCTCGCTCAGCTCGCCGACCAGTTCCAGGTGAGAGTCCCCCACTCTAGCTTCCTGGATCCGAATGCATTGCTTCAGTACTTCGACAGCCTTCTCGGCCTGATCTTGAAGGAGATAGGCATCGCCGATCTCGCACAGTGCCTCGGTCCAATAAGCCTCGGAGTACTCTGCTTTCTGGATGTCGCCACTGGCCAGGATTTCCTCCAAGTAGGGGATCGCAGCTCCCGGTTGATTGGCAAGATTGTAGAACTCGCCCAACGCCAGCAGGGATGGAGCGAGATCCGGGTGCTCTGGTCCGATCTGTTGGCGGTGGAGTTCCAGCGCACTGAGCAACAGCTCCTCTGCAGCCTCAGCCTGCCGTAGGGAGCGGTAGGCCTTGCCCAAGGTTCGTAGTCGCTGGACACGCTCGAGCGGTGGCTCGGGAAGAGCTTCGCTGTAGATCTGTTCGACCTTCTCCAGTAGTTGACGGGCCAGGTCGTGGTCACCCAGAAACAGGTACACCCTCCCCATGGTGCCGAGCAGGCGGGCGCGCACTGCTGGCTCTTGCGCAAAGCTCTTGTCGATGCGCTCAGCGCCGCGGTCGAGGACTTGCCGTAGGGTGACTTCTTCCGCTTCAGACCCTGGAGGTCGGGCATCCTCAAACAACTCGAGCAGAAAGTCGGTCACCTCTTGGGCCTCGGCTTGGGCCAGCCGGGCTCGCTGGGCTTCAATATCGCGCGCGATCAGGCCAGCAACCAACGCTAGCAAGATCAGCGTGGCTGCGGCGGCGGCCGCACGATTGCGACGCAGGAACTTGCGGAACAGGTAGATCTGGCCGGGAGGTCGTGCCTGTACCGGTTCGAAGGCCAGGAAGCGCTGTATGTCCTCGCCGAGTGCTGCTGCAGAGTCGTAGCGCTCTTCGCGCTCGCGAGCCAGTGCCTTGAGGAGAATCCTGTCGAGATCGCCCTTCAGGCGCCGGTGTAGCCGCTGTGCCGAGATGCTGCGAACGCGCGCGATCTCAGCCTGTGTGGGCATTGGCAGCTCTTCGAAGCGGGAACTCGGGGGTGTGGGATCTGTCTCCGTGAGCTTGCGGAAGTAGTCGAGCACCGTCTGGTCCTGAACATCGTGCGGCATCTCGCCTGCCAGTAGTAGGTGAAGCAGCACTCCCAGGGAGTAGACGTCCGAGCGAATGTCGACGTTGTCTTTACCGTCGCGCTCGCTGGCCATTTCTGGGCTTGCGAAAGCAGGCGTGCCGACGAGAATGCCGACAGTCAACTGCGCGTCGGCACTGGTGTCGAGTTCCTTGGCGATGCCAAAGTCCAGGATCTTGACCACGGCTCGCTGAGAGCCTCCGGGCTCGTCCTGGTCGGTTACCAGCAAGTTGAGAGGCTTGATGTCTCGATGCAGAACGCCCTTTTGATGGGCATGGTGAATGCCAGCGCAGACCTGCAAGAAGAGCCGTAGTCGGGCTTCGACATCGAGGTGATTCTCGTCGCAGTAGCGATCGATCGGAACCCCTGGTACGTGCTCCATCACTAGATAAGGCTGTCCGTCGTCCAAGTCGCCTGCTTCCAAGATCTGCGCGATGTTGGGGTGGTTCATACGCGCCAGGGTCCGACGCTCCAGCTCGAAGCGCAGCCGACTGTTGTTCGCCTTGTCAACTTCGGAGGGGCGGCGTGATCGTGTCACCTTGACCGCCACATGGCGCCGGATAGGCTCCTGCTGCTCCGCCAGATAGACGGTACCCATGCCGCCTTCACCGAGCACTTCCACCAAATGGTACGGGCCGATCTGGCGTGGAACCCTCGTCTTGGCGGTCTGTTCGGGAGGTCCAGGCTGGAGGAGGGTCGTGTCCTGATCCAAAGCTGGCAGCAGCAAGCGTGCTTTGCGCAGCAGCTTGGAGTCATTGGCGCAGGCGGTCTCCAAGAAGTTTCGCCTCGAGGCGCGCGGCAGTTGCAGTGCCTCGTGCACGACTTCGAAGAGACGTGCATCAGGCGGTGAGGGCTTCATGAGCACCAACTTACGTGCGAGGCCACCTGCTCCCGCCTGTACGACGCGGACAGGGTGAGGCCGTTCCTAGATGTTGCTAGTCTAGTCTAGGACAGGCAACTGCTTGCCCGCGAGCCGCGTTCCACGAATAGCCCGGTGGCTTACTGAGCCTTCCTCAGGATCTTCTCCAGTGGGCAGAAACCGGTAAAGGAACTCTGCAGCAGGTTCACGCCGACGAATGCGGTGAACAGGAAGAAGCCCGGATGGAGCCACCAGCCGAGCGCGAGACTGGCCAGTACGAAGACTCCGGCGAAAGCTCGGATCTGATTCTCTATCGTGCGTGGGAGAAAGCTCATATCGTTTCCCTCCTGGGGCGTGTCCGAGAGAAGGGGCCCCCCCGATCCAGAGGATCGAGAGGGTCGAGATTGAGGACTTGGAACGAAATGCCGCTTACTTTTCGTGGGGAGGAGCAAGCGGTTCCGAAGTCATAGAGCCACCATCGCGGCGGAGGTTACAGTGCGGGCGATTCAAGGGCACGTAGTAACCGTGCGGTGCACAGGTCCGGTGTTGTTCTTGGTCGGCGCGCGGATCGGCATCCAGCTATCAGGGTGTCGCTCTACTGCTCCTCAACTGTGCCGTCCTGTCTTGGGCTTGCGGGATCTTCTCTGGTTTCTGGGTCGAGGGTCTTGGAACCGAATGGATCCCTTTCGTCTTCGACAGTCGGGAGCGCTGCCAGCCTCTCCGCCCAGGACTCAGCCTGTGCATTCCGGCCGAGTTGCTGGTTGAAGCTCGACAGTGCGCTCATCAACTGGCGTGGCAGCGGTTGCTCGGGCGGCATGTGGAGCAAGAAGATGCGGAGCGCCTCCTCCATGAACTCGATCGAGCGCTCGAGCTGATCTTCGAGCTCCGCGACAGCCGCCAGGTTGACCAGAACCGAACCGATCGCCAGATGGTCGGGGCCGAGTGCGCTGCGGAGTCGATCGAGGCCCTCGAGTAGGTAGGATTCGGCCTCGTCGGTGCGCTGCATGTGGATATTGACGGTTCCAAGATTGACATGAGCGTACGCGATTTCCGGATGATCATCGGGCTGACGAGCTTGGCGGATCTGGAGCACGCGCTTGAACGAAGCCTCGGCCTGTTCGAACTGTTCCAGTTGTAGTTGTGCGGTTCCCAGGTCAGCCAGTTGGACCACCAGGTCCAGGTGGGAATCTCCGAGCTGGGCTTCTCGAACTTGAATGCACTGCTCCAAGACCTCCACCGCTCGCTCGGTTTCGTCTAGCAGAAGGTAGGAGCTGCCGAGTTCACACAGAGCCTCTGACTGAGCTTGGGCGACGCCTTCCGCTTCGATGCCTGCGCGGTTGGTTAGGACTTCTTCCAAGTAGGGGATTGCAGCTTCCGGCTGGTTGGCGAGGTTGTAGAACTCACCCAACGCCAGGAGAGACGGCGCCAGATCCGGGTGCTCCGGCCCCAAGAGGTCGCGGTGAAGCTCGAGCGCGTGGAGTAGAAGGCCTTCTGCTCCGTCAGCTTGTCGCAGGGAGCGATGGGACATACCCAGGGCACGAAGCCGCTGGACACGGTCGAGTGGTGGTTCGGGAGGATACTCGCTATAGAGCTGTCCGGCTTCCTCCAGCAGTTGGCGTGCAAGGTTGTAGTTGCCCAGGGATTGGTAGACTCGCCCCATTGTGGCAAGCAGGCGAGCGCGAACCACGGGTTCGTCCGCGAAGCTGCGCTCGATGCGCTCGGTACCGCGCTCGAGTACCTGCCGTAGGGTGACCTCCTCCGCCTCGGAGCCTGGAG